>NZ_JACCAB010000001.1:677375-1354751 GCF_013408925.1 Pedococcus badiiscoriae | reverse complement strand
GGACTCCCGAGAGGTCAGCCACCCGGCATACCCCGACGCGGTCGTGCGCGCCCCGGGCCTGGTGAGCATGGACGCGAGCCGCGAGGACGTCTACACGCAGGAGTGCTTCGGACCGGTCACCTTCCTCATCGCCACGAGCGGCACCGACCAGTCGCTGGCGCAGTTCCGCGACACGGTGCGCGAGTACGGGGCGATGACGGCCGCGGTCTACTCGACGAGCGACGACGTCCTCGACGCCGCGCGGGACGCCGCCGCCGACGCGGGGGTCGCGCTGTCCGAGAACCTGACCGGTCCGGTGTTCGTCAACCAGACGGCGGCGTTCAGCGACCTCCACGGCACGGGGGCCAACCCGGCGGCCAACGCGGCCTACGTCGATGCTGCGTTCGTGGCCAGCCGGTTCCGCGTCGTCACCTCCCGTCGCCACGTGTAGTCGCCGCCGATCTGGCACGATCACTGCATGGGCATCCTCATCAAGATCGCGATCAACGCGGTGGCACTGTGGGTCGCGGCCTGGCTGCTGCCGGGCATCTCGTTCGGGGCAGGCAAGTTCGGCTCGAAGTTCGCGACCGTGGTGCTCGTGGCGCTGGTGTTCGGACTGGTCAACACGGTGGTCAAGCCGATCGCGAAGCTGCTGAGCTTCCCGTTCATCGTCCTGACGCTCGGGCTGTTCACGTTCATCGTCAACGCGTTCATGCTCCAGCTGACCGAGTGGATCTCCGGGCCGCTCGGGCTGAGCTTCACGATCGACCACTTCTTCTGGGATGCGGTGCTCGGCGCCCTGGTGATCACCGTGGTGTCGATGATCCTGCACTGGGTCATTCCCGACCGCGACGAGTGACTCCCGGCCCCGCCTAGAGTGAGCCGCATGAGCAACGCCGCCCCCGAGAACACCACTGACGTCCGCCTGCGCGCGGCCCTCGACCAGGTGCCTGCCTACGTCCCCGGCAAGCCCGCGGCCGCGCCCGAGGGCGTCACGGCATACAAGGTCTCGTCCAACGAGAACCCGTACCCGCCGCTGCCGTCGGTGCTCGAGGTGGTGCGCGAGGCAGCGGGCGCGATCAACCGGTATCCCGACATGGCGGTCACCGAGCTCACCCAGGCCCTCGCGGACACGCTCGGGGTGCCCGCCGAGCACCTCGCCACCGGCACCGGGTCCGTCGGCGTCCTCGGTCAGGTCATCGCCGCGACCTGCGACGCGGGGGACGAGGTCGTCTACGCGTGGCGGTCGTTCGAGGCCTACCCGATCGTCACCGCGCTCGCGGGTGCGAGGTCGGTGCAGGTCGGGCTGGACGACCACGCCCGCCACCGCCTCGATGCCATGCAGGCCGCGATCACCGACCGCACCAAGGTCGTCATCGTGTGCACCCCCAACAACCCCACCGGCCCGATGGTGACCCACGCCGAGCTGGAGCAGTTCCTCGACGCCGTGCCGAGCCGGGTGCTCGTCGTCATCGACGAGGCCTACGTCGAGTTCGTCACCGACGAGCAGGCCCCGCGCAGCCTCGAGCTCTACCGCGACCGCCCCAACGTGATGGTGCTGCGCACCTTCTCCAAGGCCTACGGCCTGGCCGGCCTGCGCGTCGGGTATGCCGTGGCGCACCCGCCGGTCGCGGCGGCCCTGCGCAAGACGGCGACCCCCTTCGGCGTGAACTCGATCGCCCAGGCGGCGGCAGTGGCGTCACTCAAGGCCTTCGACGAGCTCAAGGAGCGGGTGGACGCCCTGGTGGCAGAACGCACCCGGGTGGTCGAGGAGCTGCGCGGCCAGGGCTGGTTCATCCCCGACACCCAGGCCAACTTTGTGTGGTTCGCGCTCGGCGACCGCTCGGGCGACTTCGCCGCGGCGGCCCAGCGTGAAGGGCTGATGCTGCGGCAGTACGGCACCGACGGCGTCCGCGCGACCATCGGCGAGACCGAGGCCAACGACGTGCTCATCCGGGTGGCCGGGGAGTTCCTCGCCGAGCACCCGGTCGACCCCGCCCTGCCGCCCTCCTAGGCTGGGGCCATGGTCGACACCTGGCTCCCGCCCTATCTCGCCCGCCCGGACCGCTACGGCCCGATGCCCTACCGCAAGGTGGGTCAGAGCGGCCTGCGGCTGCCAGCCGTCAGCCTCGGCCTGTGGCACAACTTCGGCGACGACAAGCCCTTCGACGTCCAGCGGGCCATCCTGCGGAGGGCGTTCGACATCGGCATCACCCACTTCGACCTCGCCAACAACTACGGCCCGCCCTACGGCGCGGCCGAGATGAACTTCGGGCGGCACTTCGCCGCCGACTTCCGGCCCTACCGCGACGAGCTCGTCATCAGCTCCAAGGCCGGCTGGGACATGTGGCCGGGTCCCTACGGCGACGGCGGCTCGCGCAAGTACCTCGTCGCCAGCCTCGACCAGACGCTCCAGCGCACCGGCCTCGACTACGTCGACATCTTCTACTCCCACCGCCCCGACCCCGACACCCCGCTCGAGGAGACGATGGGTGCGCTCGCCTCGATCGTGAAGCAGGGCAAGGCGCTGTATGCCGGCATCTCCAGCTACGGCCCCGAGCTCACTGCTCGTGCGGCGGACCTGCTCGACGAGATGGGCGTCCCGCTGCTGATCCACCAGCCGTCGTACTCGATGGTGAACCGCTGGATCGAGGGCGGCCTGCTGGACACCCTCGGCGAGCGCGGCATCGGCTGCATCGCGTTCAGCCCGCTCGCCCAGGGGATGCTGACCAACAAGTACCTCGGCGGGATCCCCGAGGGCTCGCGCGCCAGCCAGGGCAAGTCGCTGTCTCCCGACCTGCTCACCGACGAGTCGCTGGCCCACATCCGCAAGCTCAACGACCTGGCTCAGGAGCGGGGGCAGTCGCTCGCGCAGATGGCTCTGGCCTGGGCCCTGCGCGACGACCGGGTGACCTCGGTCCTGATCGGTGCGTCCTCCGTGGACCAGCTGGAGGACTCCGCGGCCGCGGTCGCGAACCTGCGTTTCTCCGACGCCGAGCTGGAGGAGATCGACCGTGACGCCGTCGAGGCCGGCATCGACCTCTGGCGCTCCCAGTCCCGCATCAGCTGACCCGCCCCACCTGCGGCGGGAGTCCGGATTCTGAGATTTTCCGCCGTCCCGATATCTTGGCCGGGTAAGGCCCCCCTGTGAGCGCCGCCACAAGCGCGCCCCACACCAGCCGCCCCACGACGGCGGAGACCCCGCCCGGGTGAAGAAGGAGTTCCAGTGAGCGACAACGCAGTCGCCGGCGCCACGAGCGTCGAGCATGAGGACGAGGTGCTGGCCGAGCTGACCGCCCCGGTGCCCGAGGTCGGTGACGGCGGACCCGAGATGGTCCAGCTGCTGACTCCCGAGGGCCAGCGCGTCGAGAACACCGAGTACGACGAGTACGTCAAGGACCTCTCCGACGAGGACCTGCGCGGCTTCTACCGCGACCTCGTGCTGATCCGCCGGGTCGACGCCGAGGCCACCGCCCTGCAGCGCCAGGGCGAGCTGGGCATCTGGGCCAGCCTGCTCGGCCAGGAGGCGGCGCAGGTCGGTTCCGGTCGCGCGATGCGCCCGCAGGACTACGCCTTCCCGACCTACCGCGAGCACGGCGTCGCCTGGTGCCGCGGGGTCAACCCGCTCAACCTGCTCGGGCTCTTCCGTGGCGTCAACCACGGCGGCTGGGACCCGAACGAGAAGAACTTCCACCTCTACACGATCGTCATCGGCGCCCAGACGCTGCACGCGACCGGCTATGCCATGGGCATCCAGCGCGACGGCGACGTCGGCACCGGCGACCCCGAGCGCGACGCCGCGGTGATCGCCTACTTCGGCGACGGCGCGACCGCCCAGGGTGACGTCAACGAGTCCTTCGTCTACGCCGCGGTCAACAACGCCCCGGTCGTCTTCTTCTGCCAGAACAACCAGTGGGCCATCTCCGAGCCGAACGAGCGCCAGACGCGGATCCCGCTCTACCAGCGTGCCCGCGGCTTCGGCTTCCCCGGCGTCCGCGTGGACGGCAACGACGTGCTCGCGGTGTATGCCGTGACCCAGCAGGCGCTCAACGCGGCCCGTTCGGGCAACGGCCCCACCTTCGTCGAGGCCTACACCTACCGGATGGGTGCGCACACCACCTCGGACGACCCGACGAAGTACCGCGTCTCCGCCGAGGTCGAGGTCTGGAAGCACCGCGACCCGATCGAGCGCCTGAAGTCCTACCTCGTGCACACCCAGAAGGCCGACCAGGCGTTCTTCGACGCCGTCGAGGTGGAGGGCGACGAGCTGGCGGTCGCGGTCCGCGAGGGCTGCCTGTCCATGCCCGACCCGACGCCCGAGTCGATGTTCGACCACATCTACGTCGAGGAGCACCCGGTCGTGGAGGCCGAGCGCAAGGAGTTCGCGGCCTACCACGCCGGCTTCACGCAGGAGGGTGGTCACTGATGGCCAGCATGACGATCGCCAAGGGCATCAACAACGGCCTGCGCGCTGCCATGGAGCGCGACCCCAAGGTCGTCCTCATGGGTGAGGACATCGGCAAGCTCGGTGGCGTCTTCCGCGTCACGGACGGCCTCCAGAAGGACTTCGGCGAGGACCGGGTCATCGACACCCCGCTCGCGGAGGCCGGCATCGTCGGCACCGCGATCGGTATGGCGCTGCGTGGTTACCGCCCCGTCGTGGAGATCCAGTTCGACGGGTTCATCTACCCGGCGTTCGACCACATCGTCAGCCAGGTCGCCAAGATGCGGGCCCGGTCCCTCGGCAAGATCACGCTGCCGATGGTCATCCGGATCCCTGTCGGCGGTGGCATCGGCGCGGTCGAGCACCACTCCGAGTCCAACGAGGCCTACTTCGCGCACACCGCGGGCCTCAAGGTCGTCTGCTGCTCCAACGCCGAGGACGCCTACTGGATGATCCAGCAGGCCATCGAGTCCGACGACCCGGTGCTCTTCTACGAACCGAAGCGCCGCTACTGGGACAAGGGCGAGGTCGCCGACGTCGCCCAGCGCGGGCTGCTCGAGGCGAACGTCGTCCGCGAGGGCACCGACGCGACGCTCATCGCCTACGGCCCGATGGTCAAGACCTGCCTCCAGGCGGCCGAGGCGGCCGCCGCCGAGGGCAAGAACCTCGAGGTCATCGACCTGCGCACGCTGAGCCCGCTGGACCTCGACACCGTCGCGGCGTCCGTCGAGAAGACCGGCCGGGCCGTCGTCGTCCACGAGGCGTCGACGTTCCTGGGCATGGGCGCCGAGATCGCCGCGGCGCTCCAGCAGCGCTGCTTCTACCACCTCGAGGCGCCCGTGCTCCGGGTCGGCGGGTACAACCTGCCGTACCCGCCGAGCAAGCTCGAGGAGGAGTTCCTCCCCGACCTCGACCGGGTGCTCGACGCCGTCGACCGCTCACTGGCCTTCTGAGCCAGGGAAAGCGAGAACCCATGTCAGTCAAAGAGTTCAAGCTCCCCGACCCCGGTGAGGGCCTGACCGAGGCCGAGATCGTCACCTGGAACGTCACGGTCGGCGACACGGTGAAGGTCAACGACATCATCGTCGAGATCGAGACCGCGAAGTCGCTCGTCGAGCTGCCGGTGCCGTTCGCCGGCACCGTGACGGCGCTGCACGTCTCCGAGGGCGACACGGTCGAGGTCGGCACGCCGATCATCTCCGTCGACACCGCGGGCGGCCCCGCCCCCGTGCAGGACGCCCCCGCCGCCGGGGCCGTCGAGCCCGGCATCGAGGGATCGCCCGCCCCGAAGATGGCGGCCGCAGCCGCGGCCGCCGATGCCGAGGAGGAGATCGAGGAGGGCAAGATCGGCGGCACCACGTCGACCGGTCGCACCGCCGTCCTCGTCGGTTACGGCGTCAAGCAGACCGAGGCCAAGCGCCGTCCGCGCAAGACAGCCATTGCGGAGGCGCCGTCAGCGCAGCCTGCTCCGGTGGCACAGCCGTCTCCGGTCGTCCGGGAGGGTGGCGCTCGCGCGCTGGCCAAGCCGCCGGTCCGCAAGTACGCCAAGGACCTGGGCATCGACCTCGCCGCTATCACCGGCTCCGGCGAGGGCGGCATCATCACCCGCGCCGACATCGAGGCCCACGCCGCGGGCACCACGGGCGGTGCGCCCGCGGACGGTGGCCAGCCGGCATACCAGGCTCCTGTCATCCAGCGCGCCGGCGAGCGTGAGACGCGGATCCCGATCAAGGGTGTCCGCAAGATGACGGCTCAGGCGATGGTCGGGTCGGCATTCACCGCCCCCCACGTCACGGAGTGGGTCACGGTCGACGCGACGGCCACCATGGAGCTGGTCGAGCGGCTCAAGAAGGACCGCGAGTTCAAGGACGTCAAGGTCACCCCGCTGCTGGTGCTGGCCAAGGCGATGACGCTCGCGATCCGACGTCACCCGGAGATCAACGCCACGTGGGACGAGGCTGCCCAGGAGATCGTGGTCAAGCACTACGTCAACCTCGGCATCGCCGCGGCCACCCCGCGGGGTCTGATAGTCCCCAACATCAAGGACGCCGACCAGCTCTCGATGCGCGAGCTGGCCGAGTGCATCGGCGCGCTGACTGCGACGGCCCGCGAGGGTCGTACGCAGCCGGCCGAGATGTCCGGCGGCACCATCACGATCACCAACGTGGGTGTCTTCGGCGTCGACACGGGCACGCCGATCATCAACCCGGGTGAGTCGGCGATCCTGGCCTTCGGTGCGATCCGTCGTCAGCCCTGGGTGGTCACCGCGGCGGACGGCACCGAGACGATCGAGCCGCGCTGGGTCACCCAGCTGGCGCTGTCCTTCGACCACCGCCTCGTGGATGGCGAGCTCGGCAGCAAGTTCATCGCCGACGTCGGCGCCATCCTCGCCGACCCGGCGCGCGGCCTGGTCTGGGGCTGAGCCCAAACCCTCGACGGAACGCGCAAAGCCGACAACGCGCCGGGACTTCCCGGCGCGTTGTCGGCTTTCTGCGTCAGACGATTCCTGCGTCAGACCTGGGGCGCGACCGCCGCGTCCGCGTCGGCCTTGTCGGCCGCCCCGCGCTCGGAGTAGGCAGACCCGCCACGCAGTTCGACGTGCGGGAGCAGCAGCATCACGAGGAAGCCCAGCACCATCACCCCGGCGCCCACGAGGAACACCAGGTCCATCGAGTCGGAGAAGCCCTGGAGGAACGGCTTGGCCAGCCTCGGGTCGAGGTGGTTGAGGAACGAGCTGTCCTTGAGCACGCTCCCGGACGTCCCGCCGCCCTGAGCCGCCGCCGAAGCCATGCCCTTGGCGAACTGGGCGTTGGCCGGATCGGCCAGCGCGGACCGGAACTCCTTGGTCCCGGACGCCGTGGTGAGGGCTGCCTTGATCTTGTCCGGCACCGTGGAGAACAGGATCGACAGGAACACCGCGGTCCCCAGGGTGCCGCCGATCTGTCGCGTGAACGTCGCCGACGAGGTCGCGACGCCGATCAGCCGCGGCGACACGGCGTTCTGCACGGCGAGGGTGAGCGGCTGGAAGTTGAAGCCGAGCCCGAGTCCGAAGGCGACCATCACGATGCTGGTCTCCCACAGCGGGGTGTCCGCCTTGATGAAGTGGAAGACGTACAGCGAGAGCGCCAGCAGTGCCGAGCCGATGATGGGGAACCGCCGGTAGCGGCCGGTCCGGCTGATGATCTGGCCCGAGACGATCGATCCGGCCATGATGCCCAGCGTCAGGGGAAGCAGCAGCAGGCCTGCCTTGGTCGGCGACGCGCCCTTGACGATCTGCAGGTAGAGCGGCAGGGAGGCAAGGCCACCGAACATGGCCATGCCGATGAGCACCGAGGCGCCGGACGCCACGGCGACCGTCCGCTCCTGGAAGAGCGTGAGCGGCAGGAGTGCCTCGTCCTTCATGGCACGCTCGACGAGCAGGAACGCGATGACGCCGATGATCCCGACGGCGTAGCAGGCGATCGAGCGGCCGGAACCCCAGCCCCAGTCACGGCCCTGCTCGGCGACCAGCAGCAGCGGGACGAGCCCGAGGGTCAGCATGGCCGCGCCCCACCAGTCGATCCGGTGGTCGAGGCGGGTGTGCTGCAGGTGCAGGGTGCGCGACACGACGAGCAGCGCGGCGATGCCGATCGGCACGTTCACGAGGAACACCCAACGCCAGCCGGTGACGCCCAGGATGCTCGACTGGCCGGCCAGGAACCCGCCGATGACCGGGCCGAGGACGCTCGAGGTGCCGAACACGGCGAGGAAGTAGCCCTGGTACTTGGCGCGCTCCCGAGGCGGCACGATGTCTCCGATGATGGCCAGGGCCAGGGAGAACAGGCCACCGGCGCCGAGCCCCTGGACGGCGCGGTAGAACGCCAGCTGGAGCATCGACTGGGAGAGGGTGCACAGCACCGAGCCGACCACGAAGATCGTGATCGCGGCCGAGAAGAACTTCTTGCGGCCGTAGATGTCGCTCAGCTTGCCGTAGAGCGGGGTCACGATGGTCGAGGTGATCAGGTAGGCCGTGGTGGCCCAGGCCTGCTGGTCGAGTCCCTTGAGGTCGTCGGCGATCGTGCGGATGGACGTGGCCACGATGGTCTGGTCGAGAGCGGCGAGGAACATCCCCATCATCAGGCCGACCAGGATCGTGACGATCTGCCGGTGGGTGAGGGGTCCGTCGGGACGGGCGGGGGCGGCGGCTGCCATGTCAGTTCTCCGTTGAGCGAGTAGAAAGTATCGAGCGAGTGGGAAGAGTTGTCTTGGTGCGCTGTCGTTCGAGGTCTGCGCCGAACCGCTCCAGGTGACCCGCGAAGTCGCTGGCCTCCTCAGGCGTCCAGTCGGCCATCAGCTCACGGAACCACTCGGTCCGCTGCTGCTGGATGTCGGCGACCAGGGCCTGCCCCTCGTCGCTGAGCCGGACGACCTGGACGCGGCCGTCGTCCGGGTCGCTGACCTTGTCGACCAGCCCGTGGGCCTCGAGGGTGCTCACCTGCCGGCTCACCGTCGAGACGTCCGAGTGGACGCACTCGGCGAGCACCGAGACGCGCCGCGGCTCTGCGGCGAGGTTGAACAGGATCGGGTAGGCGCTGGCGTCCACGGCCGGGTGGATGCGCGGCGCGTGTTGCCGCATGGCCTGCAGGAGCTTCATCAACCGGATGAGGCCGACGCTGACGCGCTCAGCGGTCTGCCGGTCGAGGTGGTGCGGGGACATGGTGAGCCTAGGAGTGGGAGCGAACAGAAGATTGCTTGCCGCATACAAATATCACGACATGGTTGTGTGATGCAAGCAAAGAGTGGGCAGGCAAGGACCGACCCCTCAGCCGACCGAGCCCAGCCGACCAACCCCAGCCGACCAAGTCGGCCGACCACTCAGCCGACCACTCAGGGAACGAGGACGACGTTCTCCAGCACGCGGCGCGCGACGGACTCGTCGCCGTGCACCGTGAAGTGGATGTCGTCGACGGACCCACGCCCGGCCGCGCGCCGGGTCAGCGCGTCGGTGGAGAGCGTGATGGTGGTGAACACGTCGCGCGGGTCCCCGTCGTGGGCCACGCCGGAGAACAGGGGTATGCCGCGTGGCTTGCCGCCGTCCTCGCCCTCCTCGACCCAGACCCCCGCGCGACCCAGCACCGGGCCGGTCACGTCGAAGATGACGACGTTGCCGGGCTCGATCCCGGCGTTGCGGGCGACGAGCTTGGGGAGCTGGGAGAACAACATGTCCATGAACACCGCGGCGCCGCCCGAGTCGAGGTTCCCCGGTCGCCGCAAGGCCTGGCGGATGTCCTGCTCGTGGGTCCAGATGTCGAGGACCCGGGTGCGCAGGTTCTCGCCGGCGGGCGCCGGCCCCCAGGCTCCCCGCACCACGGACTCGAGGGTCATCCCGGGGGCGCTGAACTGCTCCACCCGGTGCGCCACGATGGTCTCCAGCTCGTTGACGACCTTGGCCCCCAGCATCCCCCGCCGGAGCTCCACGGACCGCTCGATGAACTTGCCGGCCTCGTGGCGGACGTGGTCGTAGTCGGGCAGGTCGACCCGCGGCACCTCACCGGTGTGCAGCCACGACTCGAGACCGACGACGTGCGAGATCTGGTCCTTGACGGTCCAGCCGGGACAGGCCGTGGGCAGGTCGAAGTCGGCATCCGAGCACGAACGGCCCAGGTCGATGATGGCTTGCGTCGTCTGCTGGTAGGCCGCGACGAGTCCGGCCAGGTCTTCAGGGGCTGCCGGGTGCAGGGACATGCCTCCACCATACTTAGGCTGTCGTCATGACCTCCCCCGCCGCCCGGACCGTGGGCGCTCCACCAGCGCCCGCGGCGCCGTTGCGGCGGCTGCCGCTCCTGGGCCTGGCGCTCGCGGCCCTGCTGGCGCTGCCGCTGGCGGCCCTGGTGGGCGAGGCCGCCGCGGCACCGGTCGTCGGCGACCCGGGGGTCGTCGTCCGCTGGGGCGTGCTCTACGCGCGCGTCGTGCACGACCTCGCTGCCGCGGTGACGGTCGGGCTGCTCCTCCACGCGGCATACCTCGTGCCGGAGACCACGCGCACCAACCGCAGGGTGACCGCCACCAGGCTCGCCGGGATCGCGGCAGGGCTGTGGGCGCTCTCCGGGGCTGTCGGTGCCGTGCTCGCGATGGCCGACCTGATCGGGATCCCGCTGTCCGACCCGACGTTCGGGCAGCAGTTCACGACGTTCGCGTGGCAGATCGAGCCGACGAGGGTCGCGCTCATCACGGCGGGCGTCGCGGCCCTCATCTCCGTCGCGGCGCTCCTGGTCACGAGCCGCGCGGCGATGGCGTGGCTCTCGGTGGCCTCAGTGCTCGGCGTGCTGCCGCTCGCGCTGGCAGGGCACGCGGCCGGTGCGACCGACCACGGCACCGCCGTCAACGCGCTGGCCGTCCACCTCGTCGCCGTCACGGTCTGGGTGGGCGGGCTGCTCGCGCTCGCGGTGCTGAGGCCGATCCTGGGGCGCGACCTCGCCCCCACGGCCGCGCGCTTCTCGGTGCTGGCCGGCTGGTGCTACGCGGCGGTGGCGCTGTCGGGGCTGCAGAGTGCGTGGATCCGGCTCGGTTCGTTGAGCGGCCTCGGCACCCGCTACGGCGTCCTGATCTTCGTCAAGACCGTGGCCCTTGTCCTGCTCGGGTATGCCGGCTGGCGGCAGCGCCGCTCGCTGCTGCCGGGGCTCGCACACGGCAGGACCGCAGTCTTCGTGCGGCTGGTGGGCACCGAGCTCGTCGTCATGGGGATCGCCATCGGGACGGCGGTCGCCCTGGCACGCAGTGCGCCGCCGGTGCCGGACGCGCCGGTGGCGGACGCGTCGCGCACCTTCGCCCTGACCGGGTACCCGGACCCCGGACCGCTGTCGGGGGCTTCGTGGCTGACGGCGTGGGTGACCGACTGGCTGTGGCTGAGCGTCGCGGTCCTGGCCGTGGGCACCTACCTGGCCGGGGTGCGGCGACTGCGACTTCGGGGTGACGCGTGGCCGGTGCACCGGACGGTCGTCTGGGTCCTGGGCTGGGCCGTCTTCGCCTATGCCACGTCGGGGGCCCCGGGCGTGTACGGCAGGGTGCTCTTCTCCATGCACATGGTCATGCACATGGTCATCGCGATGCTCGTGCCGTTGCTGCTCGTGCCCGCGGCGCCGATCCTGCTCGCCCTGCGTGCGCTGCCCGCACGCACCGACAAGACCTGGGGGCCGCGCGAGGTCCTCCTCCAGGTGGTGCACTCGCGACTGCTCAAGGTGGCTGCCAACCCCGTCGTGGCGGCCGCACTGTTCTTCTTCAGCCTCGCGATCTTCTACTACTCGCCGCTGTTCGAGCTGGCCCTGCGCACCCACACCGGCCACGTCCTGATGATCGTGCACTTCCTGCTGACCGGTTACCTGTTCACCTGGGTGCTCATCGGGATCGACCCCGGCCCCAAGAGGTGGCCGCCGATCATGCTGCTCGTCGTGCTGTTCGCGACCATGTCGTTCCACGCGTTCTTCGGTGTGGTCATGACCGGCAGCACGACGGTGCTGGCCCCCGACTTCTTCGAGGCGCTGAAGCTGCCGTGGATGACCAGCGTGCTGGGCAACCAGCGGGAGGCCGGCGCCATCGCGTGGGGCATCGGCGAGGCTCCGACCGTGATCCTCACGCTCCTGGTCGCGGTGGCCTGGGTCCGCGCGGACCGGGCCGAGACCAAGCGCAAGGACCGCCAGGCCGACCGGGACGGGGATGCCGAGCTCCTCGCATACAACGCACACTTGGCGCAGCTGAAGAAGCGCTCCGAGCGGAAGGGCTGAGCCATGCGCATTGCAGTCGTCCAGGTCGCCTACGGCGATGACGAGCCGATGTCCGAGCGCATCCCGCGCGTCGCGGACCTCGTCCGGGCGCAGGCGGGCCACGACCTGGTGGTGCTGCCCGAGCTCTGGGCGCCCGGCGGGTTCTCGTACCGCGAGTGGGCCGACCGCGCCCAGCCGGTCGACGGTCCGATCGGGGCCGCCATGTCGGCGGCGGCGCGCGATGCCCAGGTCATGCTCCACGCCGGGTCGATCGTCGAACGTCCCACGTCCGGCGAGGTCGGCTCCGACGGGCGGGGGCTCTGGAACACCTCGCTCGTCTACGCCGCGGACGGGAGTCTCGTCGCGACCTACCGCAAGATCCACCGGTTCGGGTTCGGGTCGGGCGAGCCCGCCCTGATGGACGCCGGCGAGGACATCGTCCTCGTCGACCTGCCCGGTGGCGCGGGGCGGGCAGGGCTCTCGACCTGTTACGACCTGAGGTTCCCCGAGCTCTACCGCCGACAGCTCGACGCGGGTGCCATGGCCTTCATCGTCCCGGCTGCGTGGCCGGCGGCGCGAGTGCGGCACTGGACCCTGCTGTCGCATGCGCGCGCGATCGAGAACCAGTGCGTCGTCATCGCGTGCAACACGGCCGGCACCCACGCGGGCACCACGATGGGCGGGCACTCCCAGGTGATCTCGGCGACCGGCGAGGCCTTGGCCATGGCGGGATCCGGCGAGGAGGTGCTCAGCGTCGACGTCGACCTGGCGGCCGTGGGCACCTGGCGCGAAGAGTTCCCCGTCCTGCAGGACCGGCGGCTGTGAAGCAGGCGACTGACAGGAGGGTGGCGCGGCTGCGCGCGCCCGAGCTGGCCGGACGGGGGTGGCTCAACACCGGTGGTGAGCCGGTGACCCTGGCTGACCTTCGCGGCCGGATCGTGGTGCTCGACTTCTGGACCTTCTGCTGCGTCAACTGCCTGCACGTCCTCGACGAGCTTCGCCCGCTGGAGGAGAAGTACGCGGACTCCCTCGTCCTGATCGGGGTTCACTCCCCGAAGTTCGAGCACGAAGCCGACCCGGACGCGCTCGCCGCCGCGGTCGAGCGGTATGCCGTCCACCATCCCGTCCTCGACGACCCCGAGCTGGTGACCTGGCAGGCCTACACCGCCCGCGCGTGGCCCACCCTGGTCGTCATCGACCCCGAGGGCTACATCGTCGCCTCCCTCTCCGGCGAGGGGCACGGCCACGGGCTGTCCGTCCTCGTCGAGGAGCTGATCGCGGAGCACAGCGCGAAAGGCACACTGCGCCAAGGCAACTCCCCGTACGCCCCGCCTGCACCTGCCCAGACCGCGCTGCGGTTCCCGGGCAAGGCGGCCGGGTTGGCAGACGGCTCGTTCCTCGTGTCCGACACGGCGCACCACCAGCTCGTGTGGCTCGAGCCGGACCTCGAGACCGAGCGGCGCCGGTTCGCCGGGCCGACAGGCGACGGGCTGAACGAGCCCCAGGGGGTCCTGGTGCTTCCGGCAGACACGGCCGAGCGGGTCGGCTACGACGTGGTGGTCGCCGACTCGGTCAACCACCGCGTCATGGGGCTGCGCCTGGCCGACGGCGCCTGGACCGTCCTGGCCGGGTCCGGCAGGCAGCTGCGCGAACGGTCCGGCAGCGGTCGGGCCCTGACCCAGGATCTCTCGACACCGTGGGACCTGGCCTGGTTCATCGACAGGGTTGTGGTCGCCATGGCCGGTACCCATCAGCTCTGGGCCCTCCACCTCGCCACGGATCCGGCGGACAACACCGTCGCCGTGCTCGGGGGCACGTCTGCTGAGGGCATTCGGGACGGCGCCGCGGACGAGGCGTGGTTCGCGCAGCCGTCGGGTCTTGCGGTGTCCGAGGACGGCTCACGACTCTGGGTCGCGGACTCCGAGACCTCCGCGCTGCGGTCCCTCGACGTCACGGACGAAGGCTTCGTGGTCACCACCCACGTGGGTCAGGGCCTGTTCGACTTCGGGCACCGGGACGGCCCGGCCGCCGAGGCCCTGCTGCAGCACCCCTTGGGCGTGACCACCCTGCCGGACGGTTCCGTGGCCATCAGTGACACCTACAACGGTGCGATCCGCCGGTTCGACCCGGCCACCACGGAAGTCAGCACGCTCGCGACCGGACTGCGCGAGCCGTCCGACGCCGTCGTCGAGCTCGACGACCAGGGCCGCGCCCGTCTGGTCGTCGTCGAGTCGGCGGCCCACCAGCTGGTGCGCGTCGCGTTGCCCGACAAGGCTCAACGGGTGGATGGCCTGGCCCGGCGGACCCAGCGGCCCCGCACCGAGGTCGCGCCGGGTCCCCTGAGCCTGCGGGTGAACTTCACGCCACCGACCGGGCAGAAGCTCGACTTCCGCTGGGGTGACCCGACCCGGCTGATGGTGTCCTCGACCCCTGAGGGCCTGCTGCGCGGGGGCGGCGGCAGCGCCGAAGGCCTGACGCGCACCCTCACCCTCGACCCCGCGGCCGGCGACGGGGTGCTCCACATCTCGGTCCAGGCGGCCTCGTGCGACGGCGACCCCGAGACCGGCGAGGTGCCCGAGCACGCGGCGTGCCACCTCTACCAGCAGGACTGGGGCATCCCCGTGGTCCTCGTCGACGGCGCCACCACCGAGCTGACCCTGGACCTGCGCGGCGTCTGACCTGCGACGCGGCGTTGCATTCGCGCAGGTCAGGGTCATCACGGGCTACAGTCGACATATCGGGTCATTCCCCGAACCCGCGACACACAGGAGCGAGAATGTACATCGGACTGGGCATCTTCCTCATCGTGGTAGGGGCGATCCTGACCTTCGCCCTCCATGCGTCTGTCGGTGCAGTCGACCTCAACGCCATCGGCTGGATCTGCATGGCCGCGGGCGTGCTGGCCATCGTCCTTTCCCTCATCGTGACCCGCAGGGCCACCGGCGCCGGCTACTCCTCGCGTCGGGTGAGCCACACCGACCCCGCCACCGGCACCCGGGTCGACGAGGTCGACGTCGACCCGCACGCCTGACCCTCGCCGCGAGCGCACGACGAAGGGGCGGGACCGGAGTGATCCGGTACCGCCCCTTCGTCGTCCCCCGGTGGGGGATCGGGTCAGAACGCAGACTCGGGGATGTCCATCAGGGCGTTGTCGGTCGCCTCAGCGATCTGGCGCTCGGCCGCGATCTTGGGCAGCACGTTGCGCGCGAAGAAGGACGCGGCAGCGATCTTGCCCTCGTAGAAGTCGCGGTCCTTGGCCGAGAGTCCTTCTCCCTCAAGGGCCTTAGCCGCCACGGCCGCCTGGCGCAGCAGCAGCCAGCCGATGATGAGGTCGCCGGCGGACAGCAACAGCCGTGAGGTGTTCTGGCCGACCTTGTACAGGTTCGTCAGGTCGCCACCCTCCTGGCGCGGGTCGGACTTCATCAGCTCGCCGACCATGTAGCCGAGGATGCCCTGGACATCCTCGAGACCGGCGCCGAGCAGCTCGCGCTCCCTGTCCAGCCGGCCACCGCTGGCGCCGAGGTCCTTGGCGAACTCCTGGATCTGCATCGCGACGTGCGAGAGTGCCTGGGCCTTGTCCTTGATGATCTTGCGGAAGAAGAAGTCGAGGCCCTGGATCGCCGTGGTGCCCTCGTAGAGCGTGTCGATCTTGGCGTCACGGATGTACTGCTCGATGGGGTAGTCCTGCAGGAAGCCGGACCCTCCGAGCGTCTGGAGCGACTCGGTGCCGAGCAGCACCCAGGCGCGCTCGGACCCGACGCCCTTGACGATGGGCAGCAGCAGGTCGTTGACCCGGTTGGCCATCTCGGCGGGGCTGTCCTTGACCAGCTCCTCGCTGCCGCTCTCGATGAACGCCTGGTCGACGACGTCCTGCTGCGTCGCGGTGTAGATGACCAGCGCGCGCAGCCCCTCGGCATACGCCTTCTGGGTCATCAGCGAACGCCGCACGTCCGGGTGGTGGGTGATGGTGACGCGCGGGGCCGCCTTGTCGGTCTGCTGCGTCAGGTCGGCGCCCTGGACGCGCTCCTTGGCATAGTCGCGAGCGTTCAGGTATGCCGTCGACAGCGTCGAGATCGCCTTGGTGCCGACCAGCATCCGGGCGTGCTCGATGACCCGGAACATCTGGGCGATGCCGTCGTGGGTGTCGCCGAGCAGGGTGCCGGTGGCCGGCTCCTTGTCGCCGAACGTGATCTCGCAGGTGGTGGAGACCTTGAGGCCCATCTTGTGCTCGAGGTTGGTGACGTAGGCGCCGTTGCGCTCGCCCAGCTCGCCCGTCTCGAGGTCGACGTGGAACTTGGGGACGATGAACAGCGACAGGCCCTTGGTGCCGGCCCCGGCCCCCTCGGGGCGTGCCAGGACGAAGTGCACGACGTTGTCGACCATGTCGGACTCGCCGGAGGTGATGAACCGCTTGACGCCGGTGATGTTCCAGGTGCCGTCGGCGTTCTCGGTGGCCTTGGTGCGGCCGGCGCCCACGTCGGAGCCGGCGTCGGGCTCGGTCAGCACCATCGTGCAGTGCCAGCCCTTCTCGATGATCCAGCGGGCGAGCTTCTTCTGCTCGTCGTTGCCGAGGATGTAGAGGAGCTTGCCGAAGGAGTACCCGGCGGCGAACATCGCGACGGCCGGGTTGGCGCCCAGCACCATCTCGTTCATGGCCCACTTGAGGCTGGGAGGGACCACGGTGCCGTCGAGCTCGCCGGGTACGTCCACACCCCAGAAGCCGGAGTCGACGTACGCCTTGTAGCTCTTCTTGAACGACTCGGGCATCGTCACCGAGTAGGTCTTGGGGTCGTAGACCGGGGGGTTGCGATCGGCGTCCGCGAAGGACTCGGCCAGCTCGTTCTCGGCCAGCCGCGAGACCTCCTTCAGCATCTCCTTGGCCGTGTCCGCATCGACGTCGGCGTAGGGGCCGGTGCCCAGCACGTCGCCGCGCCCGAAGACCTCGAAAAGGTTGAACTCCAGGTCGCGCAGGTTGCTCTTGTAGTGACCCATGGCGGGGAATCCTCCGGTGTGACTCGGTGTGACTCGGGCTCGGCCGACCATTACCGATCGGTAACATCCATGTTGCTACCGGCTGGTAACAATTGCAACCCCTCTGTGGGATTCACCACCAAACGGACGATCCGTGCGGCGCGCCTGCGTGGCCCCTGCCCCGGCGCCTGCCCCGCGCGTGCCCGGTGGGCGCGCGACGGAGGGCACGGCATACTCACGTGGTGTGACCGAGGAAGCGAGCACCCAGCCTTCGAGCCGGACGAGCAACGCCGTGCTCCGCGCCCGGGCGGACCTCGAAGCCGGGCGGGAGTGGAAGGCCCGCGAGCGCCTGGTCGGTCACCTGGCCGGCGAGTTCGACGCCGAGGCCCTGGAGCTGCTCGGCGAGGTCAACTACGCGATGCGGGATCTGCCGGCGGCAGGGGCGGCCTGGTTCGGCACGGCCCGACGCGGCCACGACGTCGACGAGGCGGTCGAGGCCTGGCGTGAGCGGCACGGTGACCACTTCGGCCAGATGTGGAGCAGCCTGCCGCGGTCGGTGCGTGAGCGGGAGGGCAACAAGCGGGTCGACGCCCTGCGACGACGGGCCGAGCAGACGCAGGCACCGACGACGCCCCCGGCAGCCACCCCGTCCGGAGAGGGAGGCCCGGACGCGGCCACGATCATCGCGATCGCCCTGGCGGTCCTGTTCGTGGTGTGTGCCGTCATCGGCTTCGTCACCCTGCTGGCCTGGATCACCCCCGGCTGAACGCATCGGCGAGGTGCCCGGACGTCTGTGCACAGACCCGGGGCCCACTGCCCATCGACGAGGTCTCGGTGAGGTCGCCCAAACCTGTGCGCAGTCAGGTCCGCGAGGCGCGCGGGAGCCGGGCGACACGCTCCCGGAGGCCGCCGTTGATCGTCCTTTCGGTCGGGACATGTCGGATATTTCCATTCCCGGGACAGGGAGTACCCAAGCGTCCTAGTTTCACCTGGGTTGCCGGGCCGCACGACGTGTCGGCCCCTGGCGAGGGGGAACCACCTGGACGTGTCCAAGGAGTCCGCCACGCCTACCCCCCTTTGTCACTCTTTTGAACCTAGGAGCACTCTCCGTATGAGATTCCCGTCCAAAGCCGTCTCGGTCCTTGCCGCTGGCGCCGCAGTGTGCGCGCCACTGGCAGTCGCCCTGGCGTCCCCCGCCAGCGCCACTTCTGGCCCTGACAGCACCACGCTGAGCGTCGTCTCGCCGTCCAACGCTTCGGCGCAGAACTGGGCCCCGATGGCCTACAACTGCGACAACGGCGCAGACCTCACTCCCTTTCAGTCGTTCGAGCTGACGCCGAAGGCCCCGCTCGGCCAGGGTGCCCTCTTCTTCAACATCGGCGCCTCCATCAACCAGACTGAGCTCTACCGCAACACCTCCCTGGACGGGACGAACCTCTCGGCTCTGAGCGCCCTCAAGTACTCCACGATGACGCCTGCCGGCAAGCAGCCGGCGTACCTGCGGCTCACCGTCGACCGGGATGGCACCCAGGCCAACATCGACAGCCTCTACTTCGAGCCGGCACTGAACCCCACGCAGGGCGCGGTCGTCGCCGGCGAGTGGCAGACCTGGAGCGCCGGGCCGGGCTCCAACTGGACCACCGACGGTGGCCCCAGCGGCGTGACGGCCCTGGCCGACTACATCACCGCGAACCCCGACGCCAAGATCTACAACAACGGCTACGGCGGCGGTCTGTCCCTCATCGCCGGTTGCGGCGGCGACACGCAGACCAACGCCAAGCTGGGCATCGACCGCGTGGTCGCCACGTCCGCAGGGCAGACGTCCCTGTGGGACTTCGAGCCTGAGGCCGGCTCCCCGACGAACAGCTCCGTCGTCGTCAAGGACGCCAACGGCAGCTGGAACGCCTCGGCCTACAACTACGGCGGCAACAGCGGCGCTGGCTCGGCCACGTACATCGCGCAGAAGTTCGTCCTCGGGCCGAAGACTCCGGTCCTGGGCAAGGGCAGCCGTCAGATGACGGTCTGGGACAACTCCGACGCCACGCAGTTCTGGCGCACCACCGCTGTGGACGGCAAGAAGGTCGACACCATCCGCGGGCTGGGCTACTCCACCTTCGAGGAGCACATGGCAGGCAAGGCCGGCTCGGCACTCCAGCAGCCGGCATACCTGCGTCTGTCGATCGACTCCGACGGCCCCGACGCCACCACCGGCGACATCGTCAAGGACACGACGCTCAACTTCGAGCCCGCGAACAACAGCGACCAGGGCGCGGTCCAGAACGGCACCTGGCAGAGCTGGGACGCCTACAACGGCCTCTTCCGCGTGGTCGAGGGTCCGGACGACAACGCTGGCCAGCTGGTCACGCTCGCCTCGTTCATGGCCCACCACCCCGACGCCGTGTTCGCCACGAACGCGAAGGACTTCGGCGGCTCCGGTGCCCTGTCCCTCGTGGTCGGGTCGGGCGGCGACAACCAGCGCAACGGCACCTTCGCCGTCGACAAGGTGAACGTCGGGCTGTCCACGGTCAACGCGGGCAAGCCGTCCGTCAGCACCACGACGTACGACTTCGAGCCGACCTACACCGTCCCCACGGCCAACAGCCTGACCCGGGTCGGTGCGGGCAACGTCCTGCTCACTGGGACTGCCGCACCCGGCAACTCGGTGGAGATCCGGCTGCTCAAGAACGGCACCTTCGCCACCCTGGCCGGCACCGCCACGACCGACAGCTACGGCAAGTGGTCCTACACCCTGCCGGTCAGCCAGATCACGAGCTACCGGGCCTACCTGGCCGACACCTATGGCACGACCGACATCGCCTCGGCGACCGCGACCGCCTCGGTCCGGTTCCTGCCCACGCTGACCCTGTCGACGGCCAAGGGCTTCACCTACGGCAAGCTCCTGCTCAACCCGAGCGCGAGCAACGTCCCGGTGCGTTACGAGACGTACGTCAACCACAAGTGGGTCTCCTTCGCGCGGACCGTCTCCAAGAACGGCGTCGCCGCCCTCTCGTGGGACACCGCCAAGGGCCGGACCTACCTGGTGCGCGCCTACGTGTCGTCCACCCCGACGGTGCTCGGCAACTACTCCGCGGTCCAGACGATCAAGTCATCCTGACCTGAGCAGCTGAGCGAGGGGGCGGACCGTGATCGGTCCGCCCCCTCCCTGCGTCCCTGAGCTCACATCAGCTCGGCGAGCCGGGCCAGCCCGGGACCGGTATGTGTGGCCAGGCGTTCGCGGGCCTCGTCCAGTCCTGCCGATCCGGGATACCCGGGTGGGATGCGCGCCGGGTTGAGCGGCACCTGGTTGGACCACTCCTTGATGTCGGGCTCGGCCGAGAACGCCATCGTGGCCCGCGTGCCCAGGACGTTCATCCTCACCCACTGCGCCATCGAGTTGCCGTACGGCGTCGGCGGGCACAGCCGGTTCTTCTCGTCGTCGTCGTCGCGAGTCGCCTCGACGTAGCCCGCCAGCGCGGCACCGAAGCACGGGAAGCCGGCCCTGATCGCCTGCAGGGTGATCTCCTCGCGCTGCCAGAGGGGGACGAGCGGGGGGTACTTCAGCCCGTCGGCGGCACAGTGCACGACGAGGGCGTCGTCCGCGACGGCGACCGAGCCGTCGGCGAAGGTGAGCTTGCCCCGGTCGACGGACTCGAGGTGTCCGCGGCGAACGACGTTCTCCAGGGTGCGCAGCTGCTCGAGCTCCCAGGTGGCGAGCGTCGGCGCCTTGGCCATGGTGGGAACGACCGTGCGGTCGATGCGCAGCATGACCCCGGCGGCTTCGAGTCGCAGGAACAGGTCCTCCAGCGAGCTCGCGCTGGCACCCGCCTGCCAGATGTCGGCGGCCATGCCGAGGAAGACCGCGGGGTCGGGCTGGACGACGGCCCGGTTCATCATCCACGGGTCACGGGCCCGCACCCAGCAGATCGCGTCGGGGTCGACACCCCGCGAGAGCAGCCAGATGCAGGCGTCGGTCGCGGTCTTGCCCGAGCCCACGACGACGTACTGGCTGGGGGCCTCCTCCAGCCGTGCTAGCGCATTGACGGGCACCACCCGGGCGTCGTCGGCGACCCCGAACGGCGGCGGCTTCTCCGCAGGGATGCTGGGCGCCAGGTAGTGGGCGTTGACGACTCGGCATCCCTGCGACACCTCGAGCCGTTCACCCGAGATCCGCGAGACGACCGTGCGCTCGCCGACGTAGTCGCTGTTGGGGAAGAACTCGACCTTGCCCGACTGCACCATCCGATCCAGCATCCGCGCGTAGTAGGCGCAGATCTCCGACTGCGAGGCGCGTTCCTGCAGGCCCTTCTCGGGGCCGTGCTGCTGGAGCTGGCCGGTGCCGAGCCTGGTCGACGGGACGCCGTAGAACACCGAGGCCTGGTGCAGCCGCACGAACGGGTATGCCTCGAGCCAGTGTCCGCTGACCCCGTGACGCCGGTCGACGAGGGCCACGCGGACATCCGCATGGTCGGTGAGCGCGTCGGTGAAGGCCATCCCCATGGCCCCGGCCCCCACCACCAGGTAGTCGGCCTCGATGGTGCGCCTCATGGAGCCACGCTGTCACGCCGGCCGCGGCGCGTCTACGGATCCCGCCGGGTATGCCGTGGGGCCCCTGCTGGTGGCAACGCGGCATACCCTGTGCGTCGTGTGGTCGCGGGTGTGGGCCTGCCCGAGGTGGGATGGTCCCGGCTCGATACAGGGAAGGCTGGACGATGAGGTCGTGGCGCAAGTCTGAGGTCGGCTCGCTCGCCAGGATGTACGCCTGGCTCGTGGTCAGGCTCCGGTGGTTCGTCGTCCTGGGATGGGTGGCGGGCGGGATCGCGGCCGCCGTCTGGCTCCCCGCGAGCGTCCCGAACGCTGACCTGGGTGGTTTCGCGCCGCCGAACAGCCGGGCCATCGCGACCGAGACTGCGTCCGCCAAGGCCTTCGGGTTCCCGGTCCTCTCACGCACCATGCTCGTCCAGCACGACGAACACGGTCTGTCGCAGGCAGCGCAGCAGCGGGTGCTGGATCGTGCCGTGGCGGTGGCCAAGCACCAGGCCGGTGACGTCGGACCCATGGTGGCGGCGGTGCCCATCATCAACACCCAGCGGGTCTTCCCGTCGTCGTCCGAGCAGGGCACCACCGCCCTGACCTACATCTTCACCAAGCCGGGCACCACCTTCGGCGCCGAGGTCGAGGCTGCGAAGGGGTTCGGTCGACGGCAGATGAACCAGGCGGATGACCACCTGGTCGGCGTGACCGGGACAGTCCCCGCACAGCTGGCGCAGTCCTCGATCCTCTACGGCCACCTGTTGCTGCTGGAGGGCGCGACCTTGGTGGTGGTCATCGGGATCGTGGCCCTCAAGTTCCGTTCGTTCGTCGCACCGCTGGTGGCGCTGGTGACCGCCGCGGCGTCCTACTTCCTGGCCGTGCGGGTCACCAACTATGCCGGACGCTTCGTCCAGGGGGGCGCCCCGGAGGAGCTCAAACCGCTGGTGCTGGCGCTGGTGCTGGGCATCGTGACCGACTACGCCATCTTCTATCTCTCCAGCATGCGCACCGGTCTGCAGGAGGGCATGGACCGGCTGACGGCGGCCAAGGCCTCGGCGGCGCACACCGGCAGGATCGTGCTGGTCGCCGGGATCGCGGTGGCCGCAGGCAGCGCAGCGATGCTCGTCGCGAGGTCAGGTTTCTTCCGCGCCTTCGGGCCCGTGCTCTCGCTGTCGGTGCTGTGCGCGGTGGTCGTGTCCCTGACGCTGTTGCCGGCGCTGATGGCGATCTTCGGTCGCATGCTGTTCTGGCCGTCGCGACCCCGGCGCCCCTGGTCGCTGCCCTTGGCGCGCGCCGCCGCCCGGGTGCTCACCGTCAGGGTGGTGGCGCTCGTCCTGGGCGGGGCGTGTGTCGTCGGCCTCGCCACCCTCGCCATCGATGCCGATCGTCTCAAGCTCGGGGTGTCCTTCGTCGCGTCGCTGCCTGCCGACAGCGCCCCGCACGCGGCCGCGCAGGCGGCGACCTCGGGGTTCGCCCCGGGGATCGTCGCGCCGACCGAGGTGCTGCTGCAGGGCAACGGGGTCGGCAGTGACCAGCAGAAGCTCACCCGCCTCGCCAGCGAGCTCCAGCACCAGCCGGGAGTCGCGGGGGTCCTCAGCCCCGCCGCGTTGCCTCCGGAGGTGGTGAGCGGGGCCCTGGTCACCAAGAGTGGCGACGCCGCTCGCTTCCTCGTCGTCCTCGACCACGACCCCCTCGGACCCACCGCCATCGGGGACCTGGACAGGCTGTCGCACCGGATGCCGGCCCTGCTGCAGCAGGCCGGGCTGACGGGCGCGCGCTACGGCGTGGCCGGTGACACCGCCATCGCGAGCGAGCTCGTGGCCGCGACCAACGCCGACCTGCGTCGGATCGCCATCGCGGTGCTGCTGGTGAACCTGGTCCTGCTGATGGTGTTCCTGCGGGCTGTCGTCGCGCCGGTGTTGCTTCTCGGCTGCAGCGTGCTCGCCCTGGCCGCGTCGCTGGGTTGTCTGACCCTGGTCTTCCAGGACCGGCTCGGCCACGAGGGGGTTGCGTTCTACGTTCCCTTCGCGGCCTCGGTGCTGCTCCTGTCGCTGGGATCCGACTACAACATCTACGGGGTCGGCCATGTCTGGACCCGGGCCAACCACACGACGTTGCGCAAGGCGATCGCGGAGCGCATCCCGGAGACCTCCGGCGCCATCACCGCAGCCGGCGTCACGCTGGCGGCGAGCTTCGGGATGCTGGCGCTGATCCCCTTGCGGCAGTTCCGTGAGCTGGCGTTCGTCATGGGGCTGGGCGTACTCATCGACGCGCTGGTGGTGCGGAGCATCCTGGTGCCGGCGCTGCTCACGCTCCTGGGCGACTTCAGTGCCTGGCCGCGCAAGCTCAAGGGTGCGGCCGTCGCGGAAGCCGCCGAGCAGGACGAGCGAGCCGACCAGCCGAGCAGCTAGCGTGGCGAACAGAACCCACGAAACAGAACCCCCACGAACACAACCCCCACGAACAGAACCCACGAGCAGAGGTGGCCATGGCCTACGTCGTCGATTTCGAGAAGGTGTCCACGGTCGGCCTCGAGTCGTCACCCGTCACTGAGGCGCTCGCCGGGCTGAGGGCCAACGAGGCGCGGTACTTCAAGAACAAGTACTCCCACGACTTCACGGTCGAGCCCGCCGACGAGGCGAAGGCCCTGGTCGACTCGGTGCACCACATCCTCAAGGATGAGCGCGACCTCGTCATCGCCTCTCGACCCCTGGAGGCGACGGCTTTCGAGGTCGACGGCATCCGGTGGACGTATGTCTTCTACGAGTCCGGGTTGTCGGTCAACGTGCTCTACACCATCGCGGACGGGGGAAAGCGCGCCGTCGGGTTCAAGCTCTCGGACGGGATGGAGGTGCCCGCTGAGCTCGCCGACCGTTTCAAGTTCGCGCGTCAGAAGTCGAAGCTGGCAGGGACGATCCGTGGCTCCTACTTCGTCATCAAGGGCGAGTACTGACCGCCCGTCCGTCGCCTTGGGAAGTCGTGGGAGGATCCTCGACTTGTGACCAAGAATGTCGACCAGTCCACCGCCGGGTGGGTCCCTCTGGCGTTGGGGGCGCTGGGCGTTGTCTTCGGCGACATCGGCACCAGCCCCCTCTACGCGATCCAGACCGTCTTCTCCATCGACCACAACATGGTCAGGCCCACTCCGGGTGACGTGTACGGCGTGATCTCGCTGGTCTTCTGGTCGATCACCCTCGTGGTCTCGGTGAAGTACGTGGTCTTCATCCTGCGCGCCGACAACGACGGCGAGGGAGGCGTCATGGCGTTGGCGGCCCTGGCGCGCAGTGCAGTGCGGCCCGGCGGCAAGCGGTTCGGGCTGGTCATGCTCCTCGGCGTGCTCGGGGCGTCGCTGTTCTACGGCGACAGCGTCATCACCCCGGCGATCTCGGTGATGTCGGCGATCGAGGGCCTCTCGGTCACGGCTCCCGAGCTCGACAAGCTCGTCGTCCCCATCGGGGCGGCCATCATCGCCGTCCTGTTCGGCGTCCAGCGTTTCGGGACCCACCTGGTGGGCCGGTTCTTCGGCCCCGTCATGGTGCTGTGGTTTGCCGTGCTCGCCGCTCTCGGTGGCGCACAGGTCATGCGTGACCCCGCCATCCTGCGCGGCCTGTCGCCCCACTACGCGGTGCTGTTCGTGGTCGAGCACCCGACCATCGCGTTCGTCGCCATGGGTGCCGTCGTCCTGGCCATCACGGGCGCCGAGGCCTTGTATGCCGACATGGGGCACTTCGGATCGGGGCCCATCCGGCGTGCGTGGTTCCTCGTGGTGTTTCCCGCCCTCACCCTCAACTACCTCGGTCAGGGGGCCCTCATCCTGAAGGACCCGACCACGTCGGCGAACCCCTTCTTCCGGATGGTCCCCCATGCGCTCGTCGTCCCCCTGGTGATCCTGGCGACGCTTGCCACCGTCATCGCCTCGCAAGCGGTCATCTCGGGGGCCTACTCGGTGTCCCGCCAGGCCGAGCGGCTGGGCTTCCTGCCCCGGCTGACCGTGCGCCACACGTCCAAGCACGAGCGTGGCCAGATCTACATCGCGGCGGTCAACTGGTCACTGTTCGTGGGGGTGATCCTGCTCCTCGTGCTCTTCCGCTCCTCCGAGCGCCTCGCCACGGCATACGGACTAGCGGTGACGGGCACGTTCCTGATCACCACGACCCTCTTCCTCATCTTCGCCGAGTCGGCGTGGGGATGGAGCCGTGGTCGGCTGGCGATGATCGGAGTGCCGCTGGCAGTGCTGGAGCTGACCTACTTCGGCGCCAACCTGACGAAGGTCGCCCATGGTGGGTGGTTGCCGCTGCTGATCGCGCTCGTCGTCGCCACGGTGATGCTCACCTGGCAGCGCGGGCGCACCCTGGTGACCGCGCGTCGTACGGAGATGGAAGGGCCGCTGGAACCGTTCATCGAGTGGCTGCACGGGGACCCGGTCGGCAAGGTGGCCGGCACCGCCGTCTTCCTTCACCCCAACAAGGACTCCACGCCGCTGGCGCTGCGGGAGAACGCGCTGTTCAACCACGTCATCCACGAGACCGTCCTCATCGTCAGCACCACGTCGGAGAACACACCGCACGTGCCCGACGAGCAGCGCATCGAGCTGGACCACCTGGGCGATCCGTATGACGCGATCACCCACCTGACCCTGCGGTTCGGGTTCCAGGAGGACCAGGACATCCCGGCGGCGCTCGCCCTCGCCCGGGACCTGGGGATCCTCGACGTGGACCCGGACACGGCCTACTACTTCCTGTCGCGGATCAGCCTCCAACGGGGGTCAGGCCGCGAGATGAGTCCGTGGCGCAAGCGGGTGTTCCTGGGGCTGGCGCACAACGCCGCGTCACCGATCGAGTACTTCCGGCTGCCCGAGGACCGGACCGTCGCTATGGGCGCGGCCGTCGTCCTGTAGCGCTGGGGCGCGCCTGCTGCGAGTCAGGGCAGGTGCCTGTCCACCCGCCGTAGCAGCGGGCCGACCACCAGAGCACCGCGGGCCTCGATGATCCGGCGCGCCTGCGGCGACTGGGTTCTGGCCTGCGCGGGGGCCGATAACAATTTTGTACATACGTATTCCAATTCGGCTTCGAGTTCGTTACTGTCGCCGACATGCAGTCAATGCCATCGGTTCCTCGAGCCGTAGGAGGCAGCCTCGCGGTCGTGAAGTTGCTGCGCATGACCGAGGTCGCTGAGGCGATGGCCGAGTCCGGGCTCCCCGCGCCAGCATCCGCGATCCACTGAGAAAGGTTCGGAGATGGCAGAAACGTCCTACCTCCTCGAAGCCCGAGGCATCGTGAAGAGCTACGGGCACGTGCAGGTGCTCAGGGAGACCGACTTTCATGCCGCGCCCGGCCGGGTCACCGCCCTCATCGGCGACAACGGAGCCGGCAAGAGCACTCTCGTCAAGATCCTCTCCGGAGTGATGCCCCCGCAGGGCGGGACGATCCTGATGAACGGGAAGGAGGTCGAGTTCCAGTCCCCGACTCACGCGAGGGACTGCGGCATCGAGACGGTGTACCAGGATCTGGCGCTGGCGCCCGACCTCGGGCCGGCCGAGAACGCCTACATCGGCCGTGAGCTCCTGATGCCAGGTCTGCTCGGCAAGCTGGGCGTGCTCGACAAGAAGCGGATGCGCCGCGAGGCGTTCAAGACCTTCACCTCGCTCGGCACCGACGTCAAGGACATGGACGCATCCGTCGCGGCCCTGTCCGGTGGACAACGACAGAGCGTCGCCATCTGCCGCTCGGTGATGTGGGCCAAAGGCCTGGTCTTCATGGACGAACCGACCGCGGCACTCGGCGTTCGGCAGACCCGGCGGGTGCTCGACCTGATCCGCCGCGTCGCCGACGAGGGGGTCGCGGTCGTGCTGATCAGCCACAACATGCCTGAGGTGCTCGAGGTCTCGGACTCGATCCAGGTGCTTCGGCTGGGTCGCCGGGTTGCCGAGTTCACGAACAGCGCGACTGTCGACGATCTCGTGGGTGCGATGACCGGCTCCCTGGACGTGGCGTCATGAGCCGGATCGAGCGCGACCCCGAGCTGGGCACGGAGAAGGGGTATGCCGCCTCGTCCGCACCCTCGGAGCTCGCCATCACCACTCCCACCGAGCCCGCCGGTGGCCCTGCGGGCGACGCCGTCGACGCGGTGGCGGCCAGCGGGGTCTCGGCACGCAGCCGGCTCATCCGCCGTGGGTTCAGCTCCTCGCCCGCCTACATGTTCGCGGTGCTGGTGGTGATGTTCGTGATATTCAGCGCCCTCTCCCCGACCACCTTCCCCACGCAGGCGAACGTCAAGAACCTGGTCGTGGACACCTCGATCGTCCTGGTCATGTCGGTCGGGATGACCTATGTCATGGTCGCCGCCGGCTTCGACCTCTCGATCGGGTCGGTGCTGGTGTTCGCCGGCATCTGCGCGGTCAAGACGATGACCTGGGTCGGCGGTCAGGGTTATGGGACGGCTCTGGCGGGGCTGGTCGCGGCCCTGCTCGGTGGCGTCGCCTGGGGCCTGTTCAACGGGTTCTGCGTGACGCGCCTGCGCGTGCCTGCGTTGATCACCACCCTCGGTACCTTGGGCGCGGCCCTGGGTATCGCGAACCTGATGACGAACGGCAACGACATCTCGGTGTCGCAGAAGTCGATGATCCAGCTCCAGATCGATGACGTGCTGGGCATGCCGTGGATCGTCTGGCTGTCACTGGTCGTCGTCCTCATCGGGGGCGCAGTGCTCCGCTACACCCGCTTCGGCCGGCACACCTACGTCATCGGCTCGAACGACGAGGCGGCCCGGCGCGCCGGGATCAACGTCAATGCCCACCTGGTGAAGCTGTATGCGATCAGCGGCGCCCTGGCCGGGCTCGCGGGGATGATGTCGCTGGTCCGGTTCTCGACCACGACGATCGGCGGCCACTCGCAGGACGCCCTGACCGTCATCACCGGCGTCATCCTCGGCGGCACCAGCCTCTACGGCGGGTACGGCGTCGTGCTCGGAACCGTCATCGGCATCTTCATCCCGACCGTCCTCCAGAACGGACTCGTCGTGCAGAACGTCCAGCCCTTCTGGCAGAACGTCGCCATCGGCTTCATCCTCATCGGCGCCGTCTACCTCGACCAGCTCAAGCGTCGCGCCCGCGACAAGGGTTGACCGGAAACCTTTACCCAGCAACGCAGGAACCCATCTCACCCCAGCAAAGGATCACCATGACAGGCATCAGCAAGTGGGCCGCGGCAACCGTCGGCGTCGCCTCCGTCGCCCTGGCGACAGGCTGCGCGGGACCGGGCGCATCGACATCGACGTCGACATCGAGCGGTGGGGCATCCAGCAGCAGCTCGTCCGCCGCCATGGGCAAGATCGTCTACATCCCCGGCTTGACGGGAAACCCGTTCTACAACACCGTCTCCTGCGGTGCGAAGACCGAGGCGAGCAAGCTCGGCGTCGACTTCTCCTACCAGGGTGCGCCAACCTTCGGTGTCCCGGAGCAGACGAAGATCCTCAATGCGGTCGTCGCGACCAAGCCCGGCGCGATCATGATCTCGATCACTGACCCGACGGCGATGATCGGCCCCCTGACCGCCGCCAAGCAGGCCGGCGTGAAGATCATCGGCATCGACGGCGACCTCTCGGACACCAGCATCATGACCACCAACATCCAGTCGGACGGGGTGCAGGGGGGCGGCCTCGCCGGGGACGCGCTCGCCAAGGCGGTGGGTGAGAAGGGCACGGTCCTCATCATCGACAACGCGACCGGCTCGGTCGTCTCCAAGGCGCGCACCGACGGCTTCCAGAAGGCGATCGCCAAGTACCCGAACATGAAGGTCCTCCCGATCCAGTTCAGCGCCAACGACGTCAGCAAGGCGGCCTCGATCGTCTCCACCACTGCCGCGACCAACGCCGACCTCGTCGGGGTGTTCGGGGCGGAGACCAACAACACCACGGGTGCCCTGACAGGCGTACGCGAGGCGGGGAAGTCCGGCAAGGTCAAGGTGGTCGGCTACGACACCTCCGAGCCGATCGTCGCCGCCCTGAAGGACGGCTCGCTGACGGGAACGGTGGTGCAGTTCCCGCGCGGTGAAGGTGCCACGGGTGTCGACTCCGCCGTGGCCGCTATGCAGGGCAAGTCGGTCCCGCGCAACCAGGCCGCTGACGCCATCTTCGTCACGCCCGAAACGGTGAACTCCGACAAGGCGAAGCAGTACATTTACGACGTCAACTGCTCGGGCTGATGGAGTCTGACGGCGTGGAAAACGGATCGACCCGCCAGGAGGCGGCGCCCGCGAGCGCCGCCTCCCCGGCCGGTCGCGCCCCCCAGCCCACCGGCCTCGTTGTCGGGCACGACGGCATACCCGATCCGGGCGTGACCCCCCACCCCATCCAGGCGGCGACCATCGGCGCCGGCGAGTCCCGCCGGGCGATGCCGAGCGACTTCCGGATCGCGGTGCGCCCTGGGACCGGGAGTGACACGGTGCGCGCCGAGCGTGAGCGAGGTGCTCGTGTCCAGTCGATGCGCGGCTTCGAAGACACCTACACCGACATCGTGGACTACATCGTCCGGATCACCCATCGGATCTGGGAGGACCAGGACGTCGGCTACATCTACGACACCTACTCTCCCGGCTGTTTTGTCTACGACGACAGCGGTCCCCACTACGGGGTAGAGCGCGTCGTCGAGGCGACCATGGGTGCGCTGCACGCGTTTCCGGACACCCGTTCGTGGGCCGACGAGGTCATCTGGGCCGGTGACGAGGACCAGGGCTTCGTCACCTCCCACCGGTACATCACCACCGGGCACCATCTCGGCGCGTGGCGGTGGGGCCCTGCCACCGGCCGCAAGGTCAACCTGTGGGGCCTGGCCAACTGCGTGATCCGTGAGAACGAGATCTTCGAGGAGTGGGTCCTCTACAACATGGTCTCGAGGTTCATGCAGCTAGGCATCGATCCGGCGTGGGCCGCTCGCGAGTACGGCAACGAGCTGAACCGCACGGTCGCCGACCGCCACCAAGGTGAGGTCCAACGCCTCGCAGGGGGCCGGTTGCCGGAGCCCTACCCGGAGTCCGGGACCCGCGCGTTCGACGTCGAGCACTTCGTGCGGTCGCTCTGGCACAACGTGTACAACCGCCGCGACCTCAGCGCTGTGGACAAGGCGTATGCGGCGACCGCGCGCTGGAAGGGCACGTCCAACAGGGCTGGCTACGGACGCCAGGACATCAAGGGCATGGCGCGCGCGCTGATGGCGACCTTCCCGGACCTCGGCATGCAGGTCGACGAGGTGTACTGGATGGGCAACGAGGTCGAGGGCTACCGGGTCTCGGTCCGGTGGACCGCCCAGGGAACCCATCGGGGCTACGCGCTCTATCGCGAGCCGACGAACCGCCGCGTCCACCTCTGGGGCATCAACCAGCTCTACATCTCGCACGGGCAGATCACCGAGGACTGGCAGATGTTCAACGAGTTCGACGTCATGGCCCAGATCCTCAGTGACGAACCGGCAGGCATGCTCTGAGCCAAGGTCGCGGGGCAGGGCGGCCAACCGCCCTGCCCCCGTCGTAGCCGTCTACTGAGCCACACATGCGCCTCGGTACAGTCGGGCGACAGACGACGGGGAAGGGAGGCAGCCATGGCAGTGACCAGTCACGACGTCGCGCGCGCGGCGGGGGTGTCGCAGCCGACCGTGTCCAGGGCGTTGCGTGACGATCCGCGCGTGGCCGACGCGACCAGGCAGAAGGTCCAGCGGGTTGCCACCGAGCTCGGCTACGTCCCCAGCGAGCTCGGCCGAAGCCTCTCCACACGCTCGACCCATCAGATCGCGATGGTCGCCGACCTGCGAAACGCGCTCTACCCCGCCCTCGTCGAGCCGTTGCACGACCGCTTCGCCCACCACGGTCTCCGGATGCTGCTGCTGGCGGAGCGTGGTGACGACCGGGCCACCTACGAGCGTCTCCTGGACCGCTCGGTTGACGGGGTCGTCCTCACCACCACGCTGATCGGTTCGTCGCTGTCCAAGGGCCTGCTCGACAAGGGGCTTCCCTTCGTCGAGCTGAACCGCTTGTCGGGGAGGCGCAAGGTGGACGGCGTCGCCGCCGACAACCACGGCGGCGCAGCTGACGTCGCCCGGCTCCTGGTGCGTGAGGGTCACCGGCGGATTGCAGCGGTGTTCAGCAGTGCCGACTCCAGCACCAGCCGTGACCGCGAGGCCGGCTTCCGCGCCGCCCTGGTCGAGGCCGGCATCGACCTGCCCGAGCGTCGGGTGGCCCGCACCGGGTTCGGCTTCGACGACGGTGAACGCGGTTTCGCGGCGTTGATGACCGGGCGGCACCGCCCGACGGCTGTGTTCTGCGTCGGTGACCTCGTCGCGGTCGGGGCGCTCAACCAGGCGCAGCGCATGGGCCTGTCGGTCCCCGACGACGTGGCGATCGTCGGCTTCGACGACATCGCGATGGCCGCGTGGCCATGCTTCAACCTCACCACTGCGCGCGTCGACCTGTCGGGCATGGCGGTCGCCGCGGCGGATCTGCTGGTCCGTCGACTGGGTGGCGACGACAGCCCGGCTCGTACGCACGTCTTTCCGACCCAGCTGGTCCTGCGCGGCACCCACCACGGCACCGGCTCGGTGGCGAGCAGCCTTTCCACGTAAGGGAAGTCGCCTGCGCGGTGCGTCGCGTTGGCCGGCGCAGGGTGCGGGGCGACCCGGTCTATGGCTGTCGAACGATGAGGCAACCGACTCTTGACGACGACGTGTGCATACGTATACATTTGAGTCGGCTCGCATCCCCGTCTTCATCCTTCGAGAGGCGTCATGATCACCCAGCTCAAGCAGGCCGTCCCCGCTGAGTCGCTCACCAGTGGCCGCGAGGAGGTGGCCGCGACCGTTCGTGAGGTGCTGGACGACGTCCGTGCTCGCGGGGACGAGGCCGTGCGGACGTACTCGACGAAGTTCGACAGCTGGAGCCCCGAGTCCTTCCGGCTGTCCGCGGGGCAGATCGCCGAGATCGTGGCCGGGGTTCCCGAGCAGGTCATCCGAGACATCGAGTTCGTACAGGCCCAGGTCCGCCGGTTCGCCGAGGCCCAGCGCGCGTCCCTGACCGACTTCGAGGTGGAGACGCTGCCCGGCGTGCACCTCGGACAGAAGAACGTCCCGATCTCCGCGGTCGGGGCCTACGTCCCCGGTGGTCGCTATCCGCTCACCGCCTCGGCCCACATGACGATCGTGACCGCGAAGGTCGCAGGGGTACCGCGCGTCGCAGCCTGCACACCGCCGATCAGGGGACAGATCCCCGCCGCCACCGTGGCGGCGATGTCGATGGCGGGGGCCGACGAGATCTATCTGCTGGGCGGAGTGCAAGCCATGGCCGCCCTGGCCATCGGCACCGAGTCGATCGGCCGGGTCGATCTCATTGCCGGCCCGGGGAACGCCTACGTGGCGGAGGCCAAGCGTCAGCTCTTCGGGCAGGTGGGCATCGACCTGTTCGCAGGGCCCACCGAGATCCTGGTCATCGCCGACGAGGACGCCGACCCGTTCATTGTGGCCGTCGACCTGCTGAGCCAGGCCGAACACGGACCGGACTCGCCTGCCGTCCTCGTGACCACGAGCGAGACCGTCGCCAGGGCTGCGATGGACCATATCGAGCGGATCCTGGTGGACATGCCGACGCGCGACTATGCGGGCCCGGCGTGGCGCGACCACGGCCAGGTGCTCGTCGTCGACTCGATCGACGAGGCTTTCGCGGTCGCTGACACGTTCGCCTCCGAGCACGTCCAGGTGCTCACGAGCTCCCCTCGGCAGGCCCTGGAGAAGATGCAGAACTACGGCGCGCTGTTCCTCGGTGAGGGGACCTGTGTCTCATACGGCGACAAGGTGATCGGGACGAACCACGTACTGCCGACTCGGGGGAGCGCCCGCTTCACCGGCGGCCTCTGGGTGGGCAAGTACCTCAAGACAGTGACCTACCAAGAGGTGACCGACACCGACTCCAGCGCGATGCTCGGCGAGCTGTGCGGTCGCGCCGCACGGGTCGAGCTCTTCGAGGGGCATGCCCGTTCGGGCGACGTGCGTGCGGCGAAGTATGCCGGGGCACCCCTCGACTGGAGTGAGCACCAGTTCACCGCGCATGCCTGACCAAGCGGCCCGGACCGCGCTGGTCACCGGCGCGGGCAACGGGCTGGGCCGCGCCATAGCGATCGCGTTGTCCCAGGCGGGATACCGCGTCATCGTCGCGGGGCGTCGTGAAGGGCCGCTGCGAGACACGGCCGCCCTCATCGCCGGGAACTCCCGAGTCGGCATCGTGGACGTCGCCGATGCCGACTCGGTCTCCACACTGCGCGCGGAGCTGTCTGACGAGGTCATCTCCGTGTTGGTGAACAACGCCGGGGTGGCAGGGCCGGTGAAGCCGCTCGTCGAGATCGAGCTCGACGAGTGGGAGGAGGTCTTCGCGGTCAACGTCCGCGGGATCTTCCTGATGTGCAGGGCTTTTCTGCCTCCGATGATCGCGCGCGGTCAGGGCGACGTCATCAACCTGGCCTCGGTCAGCGGCAAGCGGCCCCTTGCCATGCGCACCCCCTACACCGCGTCGAAGATGGCGGTGATCGGTCTCACGACCACGCTCGGAGCCGAGGTCGGCACGTCCGGTGTGCGCGTGAACAGCCTGTCTCCGGGGCCGGTGCGGGGCGAGCGGATGGCGCGAAACTTCCGGCTCGAGTCTCAGCGGCTCGGCATCAGCGAGCAGCAGGCCGAGGAAGCCTTCGCCGGACGGGCGGCTCTGGGTCGTCTCGTCGAGGAGTCCGAGGTAGGCGATGCGGTGGTGGCGATGCTGCACATGACCGGGCTGCACTGCGCCGACATCGACCTGTCGGCAGGCATGGTGGCACGATAAGCGCCGTGAGCTCCGTCCTGCCGCCTGGAGCGGGCGCGCCCACCTTCGAACAACGGCTGCGACGGCGTGAGCGGCTGCTCGGTGCACTCCTCGGCGCCGAGCAGGACCCGCGCGACGCGGCCTCAGGCCTGGATTTCATCGTCGTGCCGGACGTCGCTCGTTACGGCGCGGTCCGGGCGCTGGTCGGACCGCGGACCCCGGTGCTCGTCCTGGTGGAATCGGCCGAGGACGGTGCCGTAGCCCGGGCGGCGGGTGCCGACGGCCTCGTGGCCGCAGAGGTCGTGCAGGACAGCGCGGGTGACGTCGAGGTGGTTCTGTCCCGCACCGGTCGTGGCCGCCTCGTCACGTCACCGCAGGCAGCGCGGGCGGCGTTCGCCTCGGGCGCCGAGGTCGTGGCCTACGACCTGCCCGCGATGCTGGCCGCCGTCTTTGCCGGCCTGACCGAAGGGCGTCCCAGCGGGGCCCTGGCGTCGGGCCGTGAGCCGCTGGTCCTGCTCAGCGGAATGCTGTGTGACGCCAACCTCTGGGATGGGCTCGCCGCGCGGATATCGGACGTCGTCCTGCCGTGGCCGTGCCGCATCGACCTCGATGACTCGGTGGCCGAGATGGCGGCGAGCGTGCTGGCGGAAGCGCCGCCGCGGTTCGCGCTCGGCGGCCACTCTCTCGGAGCGATCGTCGCCCTGGAGGTCATGCGCCAGGCACCGGAACGCGTGACCAGCCTCCTGCTCGTCAACGCCAGCCCCCGAGGCCCTTCGCAGCTGCAGCAGGACACCTGGGCCCGGTGGCGCCAACGCGCGACCGACGGCGAGCTCGAGCAGATCGCACGAGAGCTGGCCCCGGCGTTGCTCGGCCCCGCTGCGCGTGAGGACCCGGCGACTGTCCAGGCTGTCGTCAGCATGGCCGACGCCGTGGGCGTCGAGGGCTTCTTGCGTCAGCTTGCGGCCCAGTCAACCCGTCCCGACAGCCGAGCGAGTCTCGGCGCGATCGCTGTGCCCGTGCTGGTCGTGTCCGGAGAGCTCGACGACACCTGCCCGCCGGCACTGCAGCAAGAGCTTGCCGACGGTTGTGAGGGCTCGGTGCTGGTGACGCTTCACGGCGGTCACATGCTCCCGCTCGAGGATCCCGACAGCCTTGCGGACGCAGTGCGAGCCTGGCTCCCACGCGCATCGGCGTGATCGCTGACCCGTGACCACCGCAGGCTGAGTCAGTACCCACCACCGCTGGGCGGTCCCCCAGGTTGGCCGCCGTGGGTGTGCGCGATGAGCTCGGCGGCTGCCTTGCGCATGACGCCCACGTCGTTGCCGGGCGTGACGAGGTGGTAGCCCAGCTCCGCCATCTGCTTCGCGCCCACGGCGTCCGCGCTGAAGACCCCGGCCCACTTTCCGGCAGCACGAGCCGCGTCGGCGATCTGCGCGAGCGCCCGCGTCACCCCGGCGGGTGGATGTGCCTGCCCCGGGGTCTCACCGAGGGAGAGGGCCAGGTCGTTGGGACCGACGTACACACCGTCCAGGCCCTCGACCGCAAGGATCTCCCCGAGGTTGTCCAGGGCCTGTGCCGACTCGATCATCGCCCACGTGAGGATCGTGGCATCGGCGTGGTCGACGTAGTCGCTGCCGCCGTAGAGCAAGCCTCGCGAGGGACCGAAGCTTCGGGCTCCATCCGGCGGGTAGTGGCACGCGCGGACGAAAGCGGCGGCCTCGACGGCGGTGTCGACGACCGGGCAGATGATTCCGTAGGCGCCGGCGTCGAGCAGCTTGCCGATGATCGCCGGATCGAGTGAGGGGCAGCGGGCCATCGGAACGGCCGGCCCCGCACTGATTCCCTGCAACATCGTGATCGCGCTGTCCAGACCGAACATGCCGTGCTGCAGGTCCACCGTCACGGCGTCATAGCCGCAATGGGACAGCACCTCGGCCAGGTAGGGGCTGCCGATCGACATCCACGCGCTCACGGCAGCGCGATCCGAGGCCATGGTCGCGCGCAGCCGGTTCTCTCTCACCGGGTCCTCCGTCCGTCGTAGCAAGGCAATTCGGGTTGACAAGCATGCTGGCACTCGCCATCATACATACGTATTCATTGTTTTTTTTCCATCAAGAAAGTTGGCTCGCCGGAAATGCCTGCCGAAGTCGTCGTCACTCCAGAAGAGCTCGCCTACCGCACCATCCTGCGCAAGGACCTCAAGGAAGACCGGGCTGCCTTCCTGGACACGAAGATCCCCGGCTCGGAGGCCAAGATCAACTATCCCCTGATCGGACCGGGCGTGTCCGAGAATGCTGACCAGGTCATCCCGGTGACCGAGCCCCATGGCTTCAACCTGGGTGGCGCGGTGATGCCCGCGGGCGTGGTGAACAACCTGCACCTGCACTTCACCGCCGAGGTGTTCGTCTGCTTCGCCGGCGAGTGGCAGTTCAGGTGGGGTGTGGACGGCGCCGATGGTGAGGCCGTCGTCTCCGACGGCGACGTCATCTCGATCCCGACGTGGATCTTCCGCGGCTTCACCAGCAAGACGGACGACGCGTGGCTCTTCACCGCGCTCGGGCGGGACGAGAGCGGGGGCCTGATCTGGGCGCCCTCGGTGATCGAGAAGGCTGCTCAGTACGGGATGCACCTGTCCGCCGACAACAAGATCATCGAGACGGAGCCCGGTGTCGCGCCCGAGGGCGTCGAGCTGATCAAGCCACTGTCCGCTGACCAGCTCGGCGCGTTGCGCCGGTACTCCGTCGACGAGATGCGCGAGCGCCTGGCGAAGCCGGCGGACCTCGTCTGGAGCGAGAAGCCGTTCCTGGACTCGACGCTGCCGGGTGGCGGGGCGCAGCTTGCGCTGGTGGTCGGCTACGGGCTGACCGAGGACCGCTTCCAGCGCCCTCGACTGTCGGATCCGCATGGCATGTCACTCGCCTGGCTGCGTGCCCAGCCAGGTCAAGGCGTGGGTCAGCACCGCCTTGCCCAGTCCCAGGTCCTGATCGTCAAGAGCGGGCGTCTGAAGGTCAGCCTCAACCAGGACAGCCCGGTCTCGGTCGAGCTCGGTCCCTACGACACCCTCTCCATCCCTGTCGGGGCATGGCGCAGCTTCGAATGCGTCGGCGAGGATGCGACCCAGGTCGTCCTCCTGACCGAGGGCGATGGGCGTGTCTACATCGAATGGGCCGCCCCGGTCGTGGCCGAGGCCGAGGCCAACGGAGTTGCCCTGGACCCCAACGGCTACCTCGCCCCCGCCAGCCTGCTCGCCGGCCGGACGTCCTGACGCCGCGCGCTAGGACGACCTCGGCCGCCGACCGCGCGGCTCGGGGATGCGCCAGCGCAAGGAATGGCGGGTGAGGGCGATCATCTGCCTGGTGGCCGGGGAGAGCACCTGTCCTTCTCGTTGGATGAGGGCGATGGTGTCGTTCAGCGGCTCGGCGAACGGGAACGTCCGCAGATGGGACGGGAACGTCGGGGATCTGACGATCGAGCTGCTGACGATGGTGTCGCCGACGCCCTGACCGACCAGCCCGAGTGCCGTCTCCACCTGTTCGACCTCGATCACCGGGACCAGGTCGACGCCGGCGGCCACCGCCCGCTCGCGCAGCTGGAGCCGCGTCGGGTCGCTCCAGCCGACGTGTGCGTCGTAGAGCACCAAGGAGACGTCAGCGAGCTCGCGGATCTCCACCGGGCCGGCCGACGCCGCGCGGGTGCTCGAGCAGTACAGGACTTCGTCGTCGAACAGGGGCGTCACGACCAGCCCTTCCTCGCTGACGGGGAGAACGACCAGGCCGGCTTCCAGCTCGCCCGTCCGGACGGACTCTGCGACCAGGGCGGAGTTGAGCCCCACCATTCGCAGCTGCACCCCGGGGAAGCGTGCGTGGAACTGGTGGGCCAGATCCGCGAGGTCGTAGTACGCGGCATTGCGCAGCACCCCGAAGGTGCACACCCCCGAGGTCAGGGAGCGCATCGCTTGCAGTGCATTGCGACCACTCTCGACGGCGGCCGTGGCTTGCAAGGCGTGCACGCGCAGCTCGGCGGCGGCCGCGGTAGGCGCCAGCTGGCGTCCTCCTCGGGTGAACAGTGACAGCCCGAGCTCGTCCTCGAGTCGGGAGACGAGCTCGCTCACCGATGCCTGGCTCGTGTCGAGGCGCTTCGCGGCACCCGTGAACGAACCGGTTTCCAGGACCATCAGGAAGGCCCTCAGCTGCGCCAGAGTCACAAGGAAACCCTATATTGTCGATCGTTTCACTATGGGTTGTCCTATTGATCGCGACTCCTTATCTTCGCTGTATGCACATTGGCAACAGCGACAGACCACGCATCACTGGGCAGTTCGAGACCCTCAAGAAGGGCGACATCGGGGGGGTGCCCGCGCAGCGACGCCCCGACGTCATCGAGACGGTGTCCTCGATGTTGAGCGACATCGAGGCCAACGGACTAGACGCCGTCCTGCGCTACTCGCGGACCCTCGACGGATGGGCCGGCGGCGAGCTCGAGCTCTCGGCCGAGGCCCTGGCCCGCACGGGCGACGAGCTCCCTGCGGACCTGCGCGAAGCGCTGGAGGTCGGCGCCGACCGGACGGGACGCTTCGCCCGGGCTCAGCGTGAACGCCTGACGGACTTCGAGGTCGAGCTGGAGCCGGGACTGCTCACGGGCTACCGCTACCTGCCCGTGCCGCGGGTCGGCGCCTACCTGCCCGCCGGCAACTTCCCGATCCTGGCCAGCGCCTTCATGACCGTCGGCGTGGCGAAGGCCGCTGAGGTCCCGACCGTGCTCGTCTGCACCCCGCCGGTGACCCCCGAGGCCGGTCACCCAGCGGTGCTGTACGCCGCGTACCTGTCGGGAGCCGATCGCGCCTTCGTCCTCGGTGGGGTCCAGGCACTGGCCGCGATGGCCTTCGGGCTGGTCGGCGAGGCGTCTGTCGACATGCTCGTCGGCGCGGGCAACGCCTACGTCACGGAGGCGAAGCGACAGCTGTTCGGCCGTGTGGGCATCGACCTGCTGGCCGGGCCGTCCGAGGTCGCGGTGATCGCCGATGAGACCGCCGACCCCGAGATGGTCGCCGCGGACCTCCTGGGTCAGGCGGAACACGGTCTTCAGTCGCCGGCCTCGCTGGTCACCACGTCCAGGGCCTTGGGAGAGGCCGTCATCTTGGCGGTCGACCGGCAGCTCGAGACGCTCTCCACCCGGGAGATCGCGGGCCCCGCATGGCGCGACTATGGCACCGTGTACCTGGCTGACACGCGGGAGACCGCGGTCGAGCTCATGGACCTGCTCGCCCCCGAGCACCTCGAGGTGCTGACGGCCGAGGACGACTGGTACCACGACCACCTGAGCAGCTACGGGTCGATCTTCCTGGGGCCGTGGTCGACCGTCGCATACTCGGACAAGGGCATGGGAGGCACCAACCACGTCCTGCCGACCGGCCGTGGGGCGCGATCCAACGCCGGCCTCTCGGTGTCCCGCTTCCTGCGGCCGTTGACCTACCAGCGGGCGACCCGCGAAGCCACTCCCGAGCTCGCGCCATATGTCGAGCGGATCGCACACTTCGAGGGCATGGAGGCGCACGAGCGCACGGCCACGCTTCGTCTCAGGCAGTACCACGCCTAACCTTTGCCCCATCCCCACCGAAGGAACGAGGAACGCCATGCCCCGTCATTCCCAAGATCAGCTCGAGGAGTTCGCGCCGGGCGTGCTGCGCCGCGAGCTCCGCGTCGTGGATGCCGCCGCCTTCTCGGTCGGGCTCATCGGTCCGGTGGGTGCGATGGCGCTCCTCGGAGTCGGCGCAGCCGGGCTGCTCGGGCACGCCGCGACCTGGGCGTTCATCTTCGCCATCGTCGGTGTCGTGCTCGTCGGGTATGGGTTCATCAAGCTGTCGCGCTACATCGCCCACACCGGATCGGTGTACGCGCTGGTCGGTCGGACCCTCGGGCCGCGGGCCGGCTTCGTCGCCGGAGCCGCCCTGGCCATGGCGTACACGACCATCGGCACCGGCTCGACCATCGAGATCGCCCTGTTCTTCAACAAGGTGCTCTCCGGCCTGCACATCGTCCCGACTGGCACGAAGGAGTGGATCTGGACCGCCGTGGTCGCGCTCGCGATCGTGCTGGCCCTCGCGCTGACGGAGGTCCGCGTGCTGACCAAGGTGCTGCTCGTCTCGGAGCTGGTCGGCGCCGCCCTGGTCGCGTTGCTGAGCCTCGTGATCCTGGTACGGGTCGGCACTGGGCATGCTCCGCACGGTCAGACGCTCAGCTGGGACATCTTCGCGCTGCCCCACGGCACCGATGCGGGGACCATCGCGGGCGCCGCGGTGTTCGGCTTCCTGGCCTTCGCCGGGTTCGAAGGCGCCGCAGCCCTCGGTGAGGAGACCCTGGACCCGAAGCGCGGCATACCTCGCGCCTTGAAGATCACCATCGTCGTCGTCGCCGCATTCTTCCTGCTCACCATCGTCGGCCAGGTCGTGGGCTATGGCGGCAGCCCCGACCAGGTGAAGGCGTTCGCCGGTGCCGACGACCCCTACGGCGACCTCGCGACGGCATACGTCGGGAGTGCCATGGGGATCCTGCTCAACCTCATGGCCAGCGTGAGCCTGTTCGCCATCACGCTCGGCACGGTCAACGGTGCGGCTCGGGTCTCCTACGCCCTGCTTCGGGACGCCGGGGCCGGCGGCCCGGTCGTGCGGCTCACGCGCCGGGGCGCACCGATCGGCACCATCGCCGTCGTGACCGCCCTCATCTTGTGCTTCTCGGTGGGTCAACGGTTGGCTGGGACCGGGGTTCTCGACGCGACCTTCTACTGGCTCACGCTCGGCACGATCGCACTGCTGGTCGCGTATGCGTTGGCCACCGCCGGCGCCTTCCGCTTCCTGTTCATGAACGGTGAGCAGCGCGCCCCACGCTGGCAGGCGGTGGTGCCGATCCTGGCCATGGCCTTCGTGCTCTACACGATCTACAAGAACGTCGTCGGCGTCGAGGGTCCCTACCGGGTCTTCCCCTGGGTGGTCCTGGCGGTGCTCGTCGTTGCGGCGGTCCTGGTGACCTTCGTGCCGGGGCTCGCTGCCCGGGTGGGTGCGCGGATCGGGCAGGAGGAGGAGCCGGCCGCAGCCGATGCACCGGCGCTCGAGGAGCTCGTATGACGACGGTGGTGTGTCGGCAGCTGGCTCCCCGGGTCGGGGAGCCAGCTCACAACCACCAGCTGATCCTCGAGGCCATCGCCACGAGCGGCGACGCAGACCTGCTGGTGCTGCCCGAGCTCTCCTCGTCCGGTTACGTCTTCCGGGACGCGCAGGAGGCGCGGTCCCTGGCGCTCACCTCCACCAGCGATGCCATCGGTGAGTGGATCGGGGCCGTGCCCGAGGGCATGATCGTGGCCTGCGGGTATGCCGAGCTGGGCGAGGACGACCGCGTCTACAACAGTGCGATGCTGTTCGACCGTTCGGGGATCCTGGCGAACTACCGCAAGGTGCACCTCTGGGACCAGGAGAAGAGGGTCTTCCAGGCGGGCCAGTCGGCGGCCCCGATCGTCGACACCGAGTGGGGGCGGCTCGGCCTCATGGTCTGCTACGACCTCGAGTTCCCGGAGTACACCCGCAGCGCGGCCTTGCGCGGAGCGGATGCGCTCGTCGTGCCGACCAACTGGCCGTTGGTGCCCAGACCGGACGGCGAGCGACCGCCCGAGGTGATCATCGCCCAGGCCGCCGCGCGCACCAACAAGATGCCGGTCATCTGTTGTGATCGCAGCGGCGCCGAGCGGGGGCAGGACTGGACCGAGGGCACCACGGTGATCGATCACGAAGGCTGGGTCGCGGGCGAGGCCGACGAGTCAGGCGTGGCGCGCTGCGAGCTGGATCTGCGAGCCGGTCGTGACAAACGGGTCAGCGAGCACAACCACCTCTTCGACGACCGGCGGCCCGACCTCTACTGACCGCCGTGGAGCACATCTGGCGTGGGCGTGGAACAAACCAGCCTGACGATGGTTGACGGTTGTATGAAGAAGATCGGGTTCCTGAACTTCGGACACTGGTCGGCCTCGCCCCACTCGCGGGTGCGGACGGCGTCCGACGCGTTGCTCCACTCGATCGACCTCGCCGTGGCGACCGAGGAGCTCGGAGGCGACGGCGCCTATTTCCGGGTCCACCACTTCGCGAACCAGCTCTCCTCACCGTTCCCGTTGCTGGCCGCGATCGGTGCCAAGACCTCACGCATCGAGATCGGCACTGGCGTGATCGACATGCGGTACGAGAACCCGCTCTACATGGCCGAGGACGCCGGCTCCGCTGATCTCATCGCCGGCGGTCGGCTGCAGCTCGGCCTCAGCCGGGGATCGCCCGAGCAGGTCATCGAGGGGTGGCGCTACTTCGGCTATGAGCCCGCCGAGGGTGAGGACCACGCCGACATGGCGCGCCAGCACACCGACGTGCTGCTGCAGGTGCTTCGAGGTGAGGGCTTCGCCGAGCCGAACCCGCGACCGATGTTTCCCAACCCGCCCGGGATGCTCCGGATCGAGCCGCACTCGAAGGGGCTGCGCGAGCGGATCTGGTGGGGTGCGGCCTCGGACGCGACCGCCCGATGGGCGGCCGAGAAGGGCATGCACCTGATGAGCTCGACCCTGAAGGCGGACGAGAGCGGCGAGCCGTTTCACGTCCAGCAGCGCAAACAGATCGATGCTTTCCGCGAGGCGTGGAAGGAAGCCTGTCACGCCCACGAGCCGCGTGTCTCGGTGAGCCGTTCGATCATGCCCATCACCACCGACCTCGATCGCGCGTATTTCGGTCATGAGGGGAACAGCAGGGACCAGGTGGGCCAGATCGAGGCCAACCTGCGCGCTGTCTTCGGTCGGACGTACGCCGCCGAGCCGGACGTGCTGGTCACGCAGCTGGCCGGGGACGAGGCGATCGCCGCGGCAGACACGCTCCTGCTGACCGTGCCCAACCAGCTGGGTGTCGACTACAACGCCCACCTGCTGGAGTCGATCATCAAGGACGTGGCCCCGGGACTGGGCTGGCGCTGACCTACACATCCATGTTTACCCGTACAGTTTTTCGTTACCCGTACAGCTTTTCGGCGTAGCTGGGCCCGTAGTAGTCATCGAGTTCCGCGACGCTCATGCCGTTGGGTTCAACTGCGTGGGCGATGACGGCGCGGCGAGGCACCGTCGCCTCTGGAGCCCACGTCGTCGGATTCCACAGCTCGGAGCGAAGGAAGGCCTTGGAGCAGTGGAAGAAGATGTCCTCGACGTGGACCACCACCGCCAGGATGGGTCGATGGCCCCGGACGGCCAGCTCGTCGAAGAATGGCGCGTCGCTGACCAGCTCGGCCCGTCCGTTGACGCGCAGCGTGTCGCCGCGGCCCGGGATGACGAAGACCAGCCCGACGTGGGGGTTGCTCAGGATGTTGCGGTAGCCGTCGGCGCGACGGTTGCCCGGGCGTTCGGCCAGGGCGATCGTGCGATCGTCGATCACGTGGACGAGCTGCCCGGCTGCGTCGCCCTTCGGGGAGGCGTCGCACGTGCCGTCAGCACCGGCGGTGGCCAGGATGCAGAACGGTGACGCCGCCAGCCAGTCCCGGTCGACCTCGAGCAGCGCCTGCCTGCTCTTGTCGCGGGCACGAGCCGCGGGCTCGCCCAGGACGGCGACGAGCTCATCGACGTTGGAGACAGCGGCCGATCGACTCATGGCCTCACCTTATGAGGCCCCCGGCGCACGCGGGAGGCAGCGGGCAGTCCCAGCCTGCACGGCCAGGTCGTCGCTCAGGACCACGGTGCGCTTGCGGGATCCGGTGTCTCGAAAAGAGCCTCAGGCAGCGCGACGGTGGCGACCAGCCCGCCGCTCACGAGCCGCTGGAAGTGAACGGTCAGCGAGTGTCGGCGGGCGATCTCCCGGGTGACCACCAGGCCGACCCCAGTGCCGCCTCCGTTGCGAGCGAGGCCGGCAAGGCTGTCGTTGAGCTGGCCCAGAAGTTCGTCCGAGACGTGTGCGCCGCTGTCGCCGACCCTGAGCAGGGCAGGTGCACCAGTCCCCTCGGCCTGGGGCCGCTCGCCGCGGATCCACACGCCACCGGTGCGGGGCGCCATCGCCAGGGCGTTCTCGAGGAGGTCGCCCAACAGGTGCACCAGGTCGGATGCGGCATGTGCCTGCACACGCCGGGTGGGGAAGGCCCCCACGGTGACCCGTTGGTACCCGTTGACCTCCGAGACGGCTGCATGAGCGAGCTCGCTGAGCACGGTGGGAGCGTCGATGCTGCGGATGGTGGGTAGTCCGGCCAAGACAAGGGCGGTGTTGCTGTTGCGGCGCAGCTGGGCGGCCAGGTGGTCGAGGCGGAACAGGCCCGCGAGGCGCTGGGGATCCTCCTCGCGGAGCTGGAGCCTTTCCAGCACTTCATGCTGACGATCGATGAGCGTGGCGCCGCGTTCGGCTATCCAGGCGAAGAGGTTCGCGGTCGGGATCTCCCCGTCGCTCGGCAGACTCCTGCGAGCGTCAGTGACCGAGCTCATGGCGCGGTGGAGTGAGGCACCGAAGCGCCGTTGCGGACTGACACTGACACCACGTACCCCTGCCCCTGGTTCGCACGGTCATTCGGTGCCGCTCGACGCGAGTGGGCCGACCAGCGGTCCTGGCTCCGCGACCGTTGCGGAGACTGGCCAAGGTAATCATCTCGGCAGGAGCAAGTAAAGGGATGGTAAGTCCACATGGTGGCGAACCGGCCAAACCCCCCGGCTCAACCCTCTGGTTGCAACTCTGTCAAAACCCGAACAAAGGGCCCCGAACGATGCTCTACTTCGGCGGTCCCGACCGACGGTTGACCTGTTGACAGAAAGCATCCACACTCCATGAACTCATTCCGCTGCCGCCTGCTTGCCGCGGGCGTCACCGCGAGCACCATCGCGGCCGCTGCCACAATCGCAGCCTCTCCGGCCCTCGCAGCCGCCTCTGACACCGCGGTGACCTTCAACGCCACGGGGAGCGTCCAGAACTGGACCGTTCCCGCAGGTGTCACCCAGCTCTACGTCGATATCGTCGGCGCGCAGGGCGGCGCGGCATACGGCGGGGGTTGGGGCGGCGCCGAGCTGACCGGCACGATCTCCGTCACCCCGGGCCAGACGCTCCACATCGTCGCCGGAAGTCTCGGCAGCAACGGAATCGTGTACCAGAAGGGTGCCGGCGGCGGCGGCGGGTCGTTCCTCTACACCACCGCGAACCAGAGCGGCCTCCTTGCTGCGGCGGGCGGCGGCGGAGGCGCGGGATCGAACACGTTCCCCTCCGAGGCCAGCACCGGCACCTCCGGAACCCCTGGTCTCAACGGTGGTGGGTCGGGAGGCACCAGCGGTAATGGCGGCGGCGCCGGTACCGCCGGCGGTGGCGGCGGCCTCCTCACCAATGGTGGTAGCGCCAGTGGGGGCGGCGGTCAGGCTCTCGCGTTTGGCGCGGCCGGGGGCTCTGGCTCGGGCGGCTACGGAGTCGGCGGCTTCGGCGGTGGCGGCGGGACCGCCGGGTTCGCCGGCGGCGGCGGTGGTGGTTACAGCGGCGGCGGTGGCGGCCGATACGGCAGCGGCAACAATGGCGGCGGCGGCGGCGGAGGTTCCTACTTCTCGGGCACGCTGACCGGCGCAGTCTCCGGCCATGCCGGCAACGGCAGCGTCACGTTGTTCTACCCGTCTCTTCTCACCTCGAGCTCGCCCGCAGCGGGAGTGCCCGGTAGCTCAGTGACCATTGATGGCACTGGCCTCACGGGCGCAACCGTGACGATCGGTGGGTACGCCGCGACAGTGACGTCCTCGACCGACACCCAGGTGGTGGCCACCGTGCCCGGGCCGGCGACTCCGCCCAGCGGGAAGCAGCGGGTCGACGTGACCACCGCAGGCGGAGTCACCCTCCCCGCCGTCGGAGCGTTCACGTACCAGTCGATCCCCCCGCAGTTCACAGCGAACACCCCACCGGGCACCGCGACCCGGGGGACGGCGTACTCGTACACCTTCGGGGCGTCCGGATACCCCACGCCCACGTTCACGGTGTCCTCCGGGACACTGCCGGCAGGGCTGACCCTGACCAGCGGCGGGGTGCTCTCCGGCACCCCCACCAGCGTCGGGATCTCCACCTTCACCGTCACCGCGACCAACGGCGCCTCCCCTGACGCGAACAGCAACCAGACGATCACGGTCAACCCGACTCCTCAGGCCATCACGTTCACGAGCACCGCCCCCAGCAGTGCCGTGGTGGGAGACGCCTACCTGGTCGCGGCGACCGGTGGTGCGTCGGGCAACCCGGTGACGTTCTCCGTTGATTCGGCCAGCGCGTCGGTGTGCTCGGTCAGCAGCTCGACGGTCACGTTCGACCACTCGGGTACCTGCATCGTGGACGCCGACCAGGCCGGCAACACCAACTATGCGGCCGCTCCTCAGGCTCAGCAGCAGATCGCTGTCGGCCAGGCTGCACAGGCCATCAACTTCACCAGCACCGCGCCCACCACTGCGGTGGTGGGAGACACCTACCTGGTCGCGGCGACCGGTGGTGCGTCGGGCAACCCGGTGACGTTCTCCGTTGATTCGGCCAGCGCGTCGGTGTGCTCGATCAGCAGTTCCACGGTCACGTTCGACCACTCGGGTACCTGCGTCGTGGACGCCGACCAGGCCGGTAACGCTGACTATGTGTCGGCTTCGCAGGTGCAGCAGCAGATCGCTGTCGGCCAGGCCTCACAGGCGATCAACTTCACCAGCACCGCCCCCAGCACCGCGGTGGTGGGAGACACCTACCTGGTCGCGGCGACCGGTGGTGCGTCGGGCAATCCGGTGACGTTCTCGGTCGATGCGGCCAGCGCGTCGGTGTGCTCGATCAGCGGTTCGATGGTCACGTTCGACCACGTTGGCACCTGCGTCGTGGACGCGGACCAGGCCGGTAACGCCGACTACGTGTCGGCTTCGCAGGCGCAGCAGACCATCACGGTCGGCCAGGCCGCACAGGCCATCACGTTCACCAGCACCGCGCCCAGCAATGCTGTGGTGGGAGATACCTACCTGGCCGCGGCGACCGGTGGTGCGTCGGGCAACCCGGTGACGTTCTCCGTTGATTCGGCCAGCGCGTCGGTGTGCTCGATCAGCAGTTCCACGGTCACGTTCGACCACGTTGGCACCTGCGTCGTGGACGCCGACCAGGCCGGTAACGCCGACTACGTGTCGGCTTCGCAGGCGCAGCAGACCATCACGGTCGGCCAGGCCGCACAGGCCATCACCTTTGCGCCGCTGACCTCGACGGCGACCGTGGGCGACACCCAGGGCCTCACCGCCTCCGGCGGTGCGTCGGGCAACCCGGTCAGCTTCGCCGTCTCGGCGGCCACGACCGGCTCAGCCTGCTCGATCAGCGGGACGACCCTGTCGTTCGACAACGCCGGCACCTGTGTCGTCGTGGCCGACCAGGGTGGCAACGCCGACTACACCGCCGCCCCGCAGGTCATCCAGACCGTGACGGTCGGGCTCGCATCGACCTCGGTCTCAGTGGTGCTCAACCCGAGCGTGACGGTCTTCGGCCAGAACGCCACCGCCACCGCAACGGTGGGGGGAGCCCAGGCAGGGGACATCCAGTTCTCCGTCGACGGCACCAACCTCGGTCAGCCCGTCACCGTGAGCAACACCCAGGCGACGAGTGCGCCGTTGGGCAACCTCACGCCCGGGGCACACCAGATCGGGGCGGTCTTCACCCCGATGGAGGCGACGAAGTACGCACCCTCGGGCGCGACGCCCCAGGCGCTGGTGGTCGACCAGGCGGCGACGACCTCGACCATCACCACGCGAGCCGACAGCATCACCGCCACCATCGCCCCGGTGTCACCCGGCGCGGGAACCCCGAGCGGCACCGTCCTGTTCGCCGTCGATGGCAACCTGGTCGGGAGTGCGACGCTGTCCGGTGGGGTCGCGACGTTGAGCTACACGCTGCCCACCAGCAAGGCTGACGAGGTTGCCGTCCTGTACCAGGGCGACTCCAACTTCCTTGCCTCCTCCGGCACCACGACTCGTCACAGCCCGACGATCACGGCGACGGTGAGCAGCGCTCAGCCGAATACCAAGGCCGGTTGGTACCGCAGTGCCGTCACGGTGCGCTTCACGTGCACCCCGAACGGTGCTGCACTGGTGACCGACTGCCCGGCCCCGGTCACGCTGGCCGGCAACGGTGCGGCACAGTCCGTCTCCCGCACCATCACGGCCGTCGACGGTGGCGCAGCCACCGTCGCGGTCACCGGCATCAACATCGACCGGACCAGCCCGACTGTTGCGGTCACCGGAGTCTCGACCCGGATGCCGTACTTCGCCGTGGCACCGGCCGGGCGCTGCACCGCTCGTGATGGGCTCTCGGGCATCGCGTCCTGCACCATCAGTCGGCGCATCAGCGGTGCCAGCGTGGTCTACACCGCGACAGCGACCGACAAGGCTGGCAACGTCTCGACGAGCCGGCTCACCGCGATGGTGAGCAGCTTCGCGATCCAGGGTGCGAGCTTCAACAACGGCGTGTACTCGGTGCGCGCCGGTCGCACCTACACGATGCTGGCAGCCGCGACGAGCCAGCCTCGCTACGTCGACGCGATGCCCCACCCCGGGGCCCCGCGCGGCCTGGACAACAAGTTCATCAAGACGGGTCCGAACCGCTGGGCCCTCGGCGTGACCTTCAGCAACGCGATGCTCCACCAGCGCTACTGGCTGATCGGCATGCGAGTCGGCCGCACGACCCAGGTCCTGAAGGTCCAGGTCGTCCGGTAGTCCGCTTCCTAGGGCGATGTAGACACGCCGGGCATCCCCGGCGTGTCTACATCGATCGGACGGGCGGAGTATGCCGTCCCGTCTCCGTGCGAGTTACGTCGCGCACACATGGCCGTGCCCCGCGCAGCAAGCTGCGCGGGGCACGGCCATGTGTGTTGTGAGGACCTGCCGAGTCAGCTGACGGTGGGGTGGGTGACCTCGCACCCGCCCTGGCCGCCGTTGAAGTCGTTGGACCAGGTCGACTGCACGGGGTAGCTACCGGTGCTGAGCGCGATGTTCTGCGACGCGCCCTGACCGGAGGAGATCCACGCGCACTTGTCGCCGTTCTCGTAGCCGGTCAGGTCGGTCCAACCGCCGGCCGGGAACTGGTCGGTGATGGTCTCCGCGTACTCGTGCCCCTCCACGATCGTCACCCCATCGGTGACTCCGCTGGTGCCGGGGTTGACGAAGTTCGCGCCGCAGCTCGAGCCCATGTCGGTGACGTACGGCTCGTTCGTGAAGGCCAGCGGCCCGTACGGCGAGGCCGGCGCGCCGCCGGACAGGCTGGTGTCACCGGTGTAGTCGTGCCAGGCGCAGAACTGCGACGTCGTCGTGTTGAAGCCGTCGGGGTGGGTCCCCGTGGGCGAGAGCACGACATACTGCACGTTGCGGTTGGAGGCGGCGGTCGTGTTGCCGAAGTGCCCCGCGGCCTTGACCGCTTCAGCGCCGATCTGGTTGCCGGTGGCCTGCGACGGTGCGGCGGAGGAAGGGTCCGCCCAGACGCCTGCCAGCGCACCGCCGGTGGGGTAGGCGACGTGCGCGGAACCCGTCGGACAGCTCGTGCTTCCGGAGGCCACGCCCTCGCAGTACTGGGTCATGACGCCCGACCACGAGTCGCCCGTCGTGCCCAGCCCCTTGAAGAAGCCCTGCAGGATCGGCGCCGTGTTCTTGGGGTCACCGGTGAACGTGGCGTTCCCCTTGGCGTCCGTGCCCTGGGTGCCCCACTGTGAGCCCCAGAACACGAGGTAGACCTTGGGGGCGCCGGTGGTCACGCCGACACCACTGGTCCCTCCGCCATAACGCAGGTTGTTGATACCGAGGTTGGGCAGCGCGGCGGTGGTCGTCGGGACCACGCCGTGGCGGTAGGGGTGGCTGAGGACGTCTGAGGGGTCAGCGGCACCCAGACCTGAGGCCTGGGCGGCTGTCGGCACGAGTGCCGCGGCGAGAGCGACGGCGCCGAGGACAGCCAGGGCGCGGCCAGCCCGCGGGAACATCCTGGTTCGGGACTTGTCGGAGATCACGAGGGGCCCTTCGTTGGGGGAGGGCGACCGGCGTGGGCACCCACCGTGGCCAACGAGCCATCTCGGAACCGGTTATGGGCACAAAAGACGCGAATCGCCCAAAGTGTTCAGGATTTGGCAAATTGAGCACGCCTCGCCCCCAAGCTGCGCGTCGGCTCGGCGGCCCGTCAGTGCGTGCGGACTCAAGTCCACCGGGATGGCGCTCTGGCAGGCTCGCCCTGTGAAGTCGGAGCTCGCCCATGGGCCGTCGGGACCATGGCGGACGCCTTTGTGGTTGATCGCGGCCGTCTCGGTCGTCATTGGCCTCCTTACTGGAGCCGGCTACGTTCTGGTGTCGACTGTCGAGTGATCAGCTGGCGGGCTGGCCTGCGGTCTGGGTCGGGTTCGCAGGCGGAATTGTTTCGACCTTGGTCGGCGCGTGGTTCCGGCGGCCGAAGGGGTTGCGAACCGTGAGTTCGTATCGCGAGTGACAGTCACCGCGGGCCTCGCCCGCCCGCGCGTTTGAGCCGGTGACCAGAGCCGTCGGCAACGCGGTCGCTCGTGCCTCGCTCCCTGCCTCCTCCCGATTCTCGGCGCGTTCCATAAACGAGTAACGACCCCGACGAAAGGCGTGTCGGGGTCATTACTCGTTTGAGCCGGTGACGAGAATCGAACTCGCGTGTCCAGCTTGGGAAGCTGGCGCTCTACCATTGAGCTACACCGGCGCACGTCGCCGGAGCGACGTGAACACCGCCCACGGGCGGTGCGGCAGGAAGTCTAACCGAAGGCGCGCGCGAGACTGACGGCCTCCGGCATACCCCTCGCGTTAGTCTCTCTCCGTGCTGCTCAGCGACCGTGACATCAAGGCCGAGATCGACAACGGGCGAGTCGTCCTCGAGCCCTGGGACCCCGACATGGTCCAGCCGTCGAGCGTGGATGTGCGGCTCGACCGCTACTTCCGGTTGTTCGACAACCACAAGTACCCGTTCATCGACCCGGCCGAGGACCAGCCCGACCTCACCCGCCTCGTCGAGGTCGACCCGGGCGAGCCGTTCATCCTGCACCCCGGCGAGTTCGTGCTGGGCTCCATCTACGAGACGGTCACCCTCCCCGACGACGTCGCCGCCCGGGTCGAGGGCAAGTCGAGCCTCGGCCGCCTCGGCCTGCTGACCCACGCGACGGCCGGCTTCGTCGACCCCGGTTTCACCGGTCACGTCACGCTCGAGCTGAGCAACGTCGCGACCCTCCCGATCAAGCTGTGGCCGGGCATGAAGATCGGCCAGCTCTGCTTCTTCCGCCTGTCAAGCCCGGTCGAGAACCCTTACGGCTCAACGAAGTACGGCTCCCACTACCAGGGTCAGCGTGGCCCGACGGCCAGCCGCTCGTTCAAGAACTTCCACGTCACCGACGTCTGAGTCTGCTACGGCCGCGGGGCCGTGTCGGGGCCGTGCCGGCGCACGCTGTGGCAGTAGCCGACGAGTGTGGGAATCCGCCTCGGCGTCGGCTACGAAATACTGCGACTGCCCCACCCGTGAGGAGAACCCGTGCCTGCCCCCCGACTGCTCTGGCCCACCGAGGTCGACCAGCCGCGCGCCGTCGTGCTGATCCTGCACGGCGGCAAGTCGCGCAGCAGGCGTCCGGTCCGCCCCTGGCAGGGAGCCGTCGTGCGGATGGCCCCGTTCGCCCGTGCCGTCGCGGAGGCAGGCGGAGGTGCCATCGCGGTCGCCTCCATCCGATATGCCGTGCGCGGTTGGAACGGCGAGGCGGCCAGTCCGGTCGCCGACACCCGCCTCGCTCTCGAACAGATCGCCGCGAGGCACCCCGGCGTGCCGATCGGGCTGCTCGGGCACTCGATGGGCGGCCGCGTGGCGCTGCACCTCGCCGACGACGAGCGCATCGACGCCATCGCCGCGCTCGCTCCATGGGTCGAACGCCAGGACCGGCCCCGCTGGCACCGTGGCCTGCACGTGCTGTTCATGCACGGCACCCTGGACAGGATGACCTCGCCCCGCGCCTCCCGGGCGCTGGCGACCGCGATGGGGGCGCTGGGCGCCGACGTCCGGTACGACGCGGTCAAGGGTGAGAGCCACGCCATGCTGCGCCAGGCGGCGCGGTGGCACCGCGAGTCGGCGGACTTCTTGGCCACCCACCTGCTGGCACGGTGTGAGGTCGAGGAGCAGTCCTGTCGGACCCCCGCGCCATGATGGCCGGACCCGCACATCGAGAGAGGATCCGCCATGGCTGAGGTCGTCCTGTTCCACCACGTCCAGGGACTGACTGCCGGAGTGCTGGACTTCGCGGACACGCTCCGCGCGGCCGGCCACACGGTGCACACTCCCGATCTGCTCGACGGGCACACCTTCGACACGATCGACGAGGGCATGGCGTACGTCAGGCAGGCCGGCTTCGGCGCGATCCTCGAGCGGGGCAAGGAGGCCGGCGAGGCCTTGCCCGAGGCCCTGGTCTACGCGGGGTTCTCCCTCGGCGTGATGCCGGCCCAGCTGCTGGCCCAGACCCGGCCGGGCGCCAGAGGTGCCCTGCTCATGGAGTCCTGCGTGCCGCCGTCGGAGTTCGGGGACGGCTGGCCCGCCGGGGTGCCGGTGCAGGTGCACGGCAAGGACGCTGATCCCTACTTCGCCGGCGAGGGCGACATCGACGCCGCCCGTGCGCTGGTGGCCGAGGCGCCGGACGCCGAGCTGTTCGTCTACCCCGGCGAGCAGCACCTCTTCGCCGACAACAGCCTGAGCTCCTACGACCCCGATGCCGCGCGGCTGCTCACCGAACGCGTGCTCGTCTTCCTGGACCGCGTCTCCTGACCGAGGCCACTTCTGCTGACCGAGGCTCTAGCGCTCCTCCGGCGTCGACACGGCATACCGCTCCACGATGCGCTCGGCGGTGGCGAGCTCGGGTGAGAGGTCACGGTCCTCGACCCCGGCGGGCAGGCTCGCGCACCGCGCGAAGGCGTCGCCCAGCTCGCCGACCGGCACGACACCGCGCATCCGCAGCGCCCGCACCGTGCACACGAGCTCGACGGCCAGCATCCGTCGGTAGGCCGCGGTCGCCTCGCCCAGCCGCAGCGCCGCCTGACCTGCGAAGCTCGCATCGTCCTCGATGCCTGCCGACACCCCAGCCGTCTGCACGCTCGACGGTGTCGACGCCACCCCGCGGATCGTCGACAACGCCGACGCCGCAACGTATTCCGCGATGAGGACCCCCGACGAGCCCATCGTCGAGTCCGACAGGAACAGCGGCAGCCCGCTGTCCGAGTCCGTGAGGGTGTGGCTGATGCGCGACTGCACGGCCTGTGCCGATCGGGTGAGCGCCAGCAGCGTCCTGTCCACCGCCAGCACCAGGTATGCCGCGTGGAAGCCTCCGTGGTGCGTCACCTCGGCGACGTCGTCCGAGCCCGTGAAGAGCGGGTTCTCCGAGGCGGTGTTGGCGGTCGTCTCCACGACGGCCTTCAGGTCGAGGATCGTGTCGAGGACCGGTCCGTGGACCTGTGGCCAGGTGCGCAGGCCGAAGAAGTCCTGGAGGTGTGCCGGCGTCCCGGGCTGGTCGACCAACAGCTCGCGAAGCACCCGGATCACCTCGCCGGCGCCACGGAACGGGGTTGCTGCGGCAGCGGTCTCGCTCACTGCCTCCGGATTGCCTTGCAGGGCAACGAAGCTCAGCGCGCACACCGTGTCGGCCGCTCGCGCCAGGGCGTGCAGCGACGCCGCGTGCAGGCCCGTCTCGGCGATGGCGAACGCGTTGGACGACATGAGCGGCAGGGCGTCGGCCGAGGTCAGCTGCAGGTCGGTGCGGCGCGCGCCGCCGGACCGTTCTCGCTCGCCGATGAGCGCGAGCCCGACCTCGGCGAGCGCGGTGAGGTCACCGGTCCCGAGCGACCCGTAGCGGTGCACCACCGGCAGCTCGCCTTCCGGCGCGCCCACGAGGTCGGCGAGCGCCTGCGCCAGAACAGGACTGGCGCCCGACCCACCCGCGAGCAGCTGGTTGGCGCGCACGGCCAGCGCCGCCCTGACGACGCTCGACGGCATCACCTCACCCCAGCCCGCCGCGTGCGAGCGCAACAGCCGCAGCCCGTGTTCGACCTTGGAGTCCGTGCTCTCGTCGCGCGCTGCCCCCACTCCGGTGGTGCGCCCGTAGACCGCCCGACGCGAGCTCACCTGCGCCGCGGTGCGATGGGAGCGCCGTGCCGTCTCCATGGCCGCAGGGTCGATCGACGCAAGGGCTCCTCGGGCAGCGCGCTCCAGGGCGTCGAGGTCGAGGCTGTGGCCGTCGAGGTGCACCGGTTGCGTCACGCCGGTCAGTATCGCGCTCCCGGCGCCGTCGCAGGTCAACCGGGGGCGCGAAGGTGATCGCGTCTGTCGGTGCGCTGGGTTAGGTTGATCGACATGATCGTCTTCGACGGTGTCACGAAGCAGTTTCCTGACGGCACGGTCGCCGTCGACCACCTCAGTTTCGAGGCACCCAGCGGCAAGATCACCGTGCTGGTGGGCCCGTCCGGATGCGGCAAGACGACGTCACTGCGGATGATCAACCGGATGATCCGACCGACCTCGGGCACCATCACGCTGGATGGCCAGGACACGGGGCGGATGAAGGAGTCCGACCTGCGTCGCGGCATCGGGTACGTCATCCAGCACGCAGGCCTGTTCCCGCACCGCACCGTGCTCGACAACGTCTCCACCGTCCCGCGACTGCTGGGGATGGACAAGACCGAGACCAAGAAGCGTTCGATGGAGCTCCTCGAGCGCGTCGGCCTCGATCCGGCGTTCGCCAAGCGCTACCCCGCACAGCTCTCCGGCGGCCAGCAGCAACGCGTCGGGGTCGCGCGCGCCCTCGCGGCCGACCCGCCCGTCATGCTCATGGACGAGCCCTTCAGCGCGGTGGACCCCGTGGTCCGCGAGCAGCTCCAGGACGAGTTCCTGCGGCTGCAGGGCGACCTCGGCAAGACCATCATCTTCGTCACCCACGACATCGACGAGGCGATCAAGCTCGGTGACCAGGTGGCGGTGCTCAAGGTCGGCGGGCACCTCGCCCAGATCGCCGCACCGGCATACCTGCTCTCCCACCCCGTCGACGACTTCGTGGCGGACTTCGTGGGCCGCGACCGCGGCTACCGTGCGCTCTCCTTCCAGGCCACCCCGCAGCTGCCGCTCGCTCCCGAACGCACCGTCGCGATGGGGGAGAGCGCCGACGGGGTGGACGCCGACTGGCTCCTCGTCGTCGACGAGCACAACCACCCGTTGGGCTGGGTGGAGCCAGCGCGCATCAAGGGGCAGATCCGCACCGAGATGCTGCACCGCGGTGGCACCGTCGCCAAGGCGAGCGGCCCGCTGCGCGCCGCGCTCGACTCCGCCCTCTCCAGCCCGAGCCGTCGCGGGGTGATCGTCGACGACAGCGGCTCGCTCGTCGGCACGGTCCGCGCCCACGAGGTGCTGACCGCCATCGAGGAGACCGAGCGGCCCGAGCTGGCGCACCCGGAGGCGCCCGGGACGCCCGTGCCATGACCTGGTTCCTCGACCACCTCGACGTTGTCTGGAGCCGGGCGCTCCAGCACAGCTACCTCGCGGGCGTCCCGCTCGTCATCGGTCTGCTGCTGGCCCTGCCGCTGGGGTGGCTCGCGCGGCGCTACCCGCGCCTCTATGCGCCGTTCACCGCTGGTTTCGGCCTGCTCTACACGATCCCCAGCCTGGCCCTGTTCGTCATCCTCCCCGTCATCCTGGGCACGAGGGCGCTCGACCCGATCAACGTCGTCGTCGCGATGACCCTCTACACCGTGGCCCTGCTGGTGCGCACCGTCGCCGACGCGCTCGGCTCGGTGCCCGACCACGTCCAGCAGGCCGCGACGGCGATGGGCTACACCCGCGTCAGGCGGTTCTTCGCCATCGAGCTGCCGCTCGCGGTCCCCGTGATCTCCGCCGGCCTGCGGGTCGCTGCGGTGAGCAACGTCAGCATCGTCAGCGTCGGCACGATCATCGGGGTCAACCAGCTCGGCCTGTTCTTCAGCGACGGCTTCGACCGCGACTTCTACGACCCGCTCTTCGTCGGCATCGTGGCCTGCGTGGTCCTGGCCCTCCTCTTCGACGCCGTGATCCTGCTCATCACCCGGCTGGCCACTCCCTGGGTCCGGGCCACGGGGGCACGCGCATGATCAACAAGACGTTCGCCTGGCTCACCGACCCGTCGCACTGGTCCGGCTCCGACGGCATACCGACTCGGATCTTCGAGCATCTGTGGTACTCCGCCCTGGCCCTGGCGGTCGCGGCCCTGATCGCGATCCCGCTGGGGCTGGCGATCGGGCACACCGGCCGTGGCCGTCTGTTCGTCGTCAACCTGGCCGGTGCCGCGCGGGCGATCCCCAGCCTGGGCCTGCTCTACCTCATGGTGCTCTGGCTGTTCCCGAAGATCAGCGGCGACAACGCCTTCCTCGTGCCGGTGTTCATCGTGCTCATCGTGCTGGCGATCCCACCCCTCATGGCCGGCGCCTACGCGGGGGTCGAGGGAGTCGACCCGGCGGCACGCGACGCCGCCAAGGGGATGGGCATGACTGGCATGCAGGTCCTTCGCAAGGTCGAGGTGCCGAACGCCCTGCCCCTGATCTTCTCGGGGTTCCGCTCCGCCACGCTGCAGGTCATCGCCACCACGACGCTGGCCGCCATCACCGGTGCGGGTGGTCTCGGTCGCTTCCTCATCGACGGCCAGAAGATCCTCCAGTACGAGCAGATGGTGTCCGGAGCGATCGTGGTCGCGGTCCTGGCCCTCGTCGTCGACGCACTGCTCGCCGTCGTGCAGCGGTATGCCGTGTCGCCGGGTCTGACCGGCCGGTCCAGCGGGCGATCGGCGTCGGCGCTGTCCACCCAGCGATCAAATACCCCCCTTGATGTAGAGATTCCGGTCGCGCAGCGTACGGTGGATTCCCAGCCCAGTTGACCAACGGTAGGAGCGGTTTCGTGAAGATCAGCAAGATCACCCTGACGATCGCCACAGCGGCGGCTCTGATGGCCACCGCCGCGTGCGGCAACTCCAGCGACCCGCTCGCCAAGGGCGGCGGCAGCTCCAGCTCGGCCGCAGGCACGATCACGGTCGGCTCGGCCGATTTCCCCGAGAGCGCGCTGCTGGCCGAGATCTACGCCGGCGCACTCAAGGCCAAAGGCATCACTGTCGACAAGAAGCTCAACATCGGCGCTCGCGAGGCCTACATCCCGGCCCTCAAGGACGGGTCGATCGACCTGATCCCCGAGTACACCGGCGTGCTCAGCCAGTACTTCAACAAGAACGCCAAGGCCACCGACAGCGAGGGCGTCTACGCCGAGCTCAAGGCGGCCCTGCCGCCCACGCTCATCGTCCTGAACAAGTCGGCCGCGGAGGACAAGGACGCCTTGGTGATGAAGAAGTCCAAGGCGGACTCCCTCGGCGTCAAGTCCATCGCGGACCTCAAGGGCAAGTCCGCCCAGCTCACCGTGGGTGGGCCGCCCGAGTGGAAGACCCGGATGACCGGCCTGCCCGGCTTCAAGGCGATCTACGGCCTGGACTTCAAGACCTTCCGTCCGCTCGACGCCGGTGGCCCGCTCACCCTGGCCGCCCTCAAGAACGGCCAGATCGACGCCGGTGACCTCTTCACCACCGACCCGAGCATCGCGGCCAACAACCTCGTGGCGCTCGAGGACCCCAAGAGCATGTATGCCGCGCAGAACGTCGTGCCGCTCATCACCAAGAGCAAGAGCAACCCGACTATCGAGGGTGCCCTCAACGCGGTGTCGGCGAAGCTCGACACGGCGACCCTGGCGGCCCTGCTCAAGGAGGTCGTCGTGGACAAGAAAGACCCTGACGCCGTGGCCAAGGAGTTCCTGAGCAAGAACAGCCTCGGCTGAGCAGACTCAGAAAGGCCTTCGCTGAGGCCTGCAGGACCCGGACACGTTGAAGGCCGGGTGTGGTTTCCTCCGGAACCCACACCCGGCCTTTCGGCGTGACCCCCCGGTCCGCCCATCCCAGCTCCGCTGCATCGGGAGGCGCCCCTCCGCACTTCCCGCAACATCGGATCCAGTGATCTCCGTGTGCACCAGAGTGCCCGACGCGGTGGCGTCCGGCATCGGTGAAACCACCGATATTGGGCAGCGCGTTTTCGATAGCCTGTCCGGATGCTGACTCCGTGCGTGGGTCGCGACGACGTCCTCGATCGCCTCCGGCTCCTGCTCAGCAGCGCTCGGTGGGTCACCCTGACCGGGGCTCCGGGGTGCGGGAAGACGCTCGTGGCACGGCACATCGCCAGCGCTGCGCCCAGCGTGGCCTGGGTGCCCGGCCACCGGCACTCGACAACCGAGTCCCTGGTGACTGCCTGCCTCGACGCCCTCGATGCCGAGGTCGCCCCGGGTGACTCGCCCACGTTGGCCCTGCGGCGCGCCCTTGACGGCCGCGACCTGTTGCTGGTGCTCGACGGGGTGGACGCCATCGATGGGCTGGGCGGCGTCCTCAACGACCTCGTCGAGGACGCCGAGGACTTCCGCCTCCTGTGCACCGCGACCACCGTGGCAGGACGCCCCCACGAACAGGTCCTGAAGCTGCCGCCACTGCCCGTCCCCTCGCCGCGCGGCCCGCTCGAAGGTCCCGCCCTCGAGCTGCTGCTGGCCCGCATCGCCGCCGCGGGCGGGCACTCCGTGGACCTCGACAAGCATCACGACATCCTGCGCCGGGTGCTGCGGGCCAGCGGGGGCCTGCCGTCCCTGGTGGAGCAGCTCGCCGTCCAGATCGCGCTCATCGGGGTCAGCGACGTCTCGCCGACGGGCACCCTCGAGGAGGCGGTGCGCCGGTCCTACGACCTGCTCGACCCGGCACAGCAGCAGTGCTTCCGGCGCCTTGCGGTGGTCGGGCGCCCGCTCGGGCTCGACGTCCTCGCCGACGTCTGCGGCGTCAGCCGTCCCCAAGCCGTCCAGCTCGCGTCAGCCCTGGCTCGGCGCAGCCTCGTCGAGGTGAACCCCGATGGGACGTTCGACATGCTGCCGCCGATCAGGGAGGTCGGGCGCTCCCTCGCGCAGCACACGGACGATGCCGAGGAGTCCCTGGCCGGGCTGCTGGCCTGGGCCGACCTGGTCGTCCCGCAGGCCGTCAACGAGGGATCAGCCGATGCTGCCTTCCTCAGCCAGCTGAGCCTCGTCGATGCCGCGGTCAGGCAGGCGTGCGCGGTCGACGCCACGCGACCACGCGGCTACGCCATCGCCAACCGGGCCTTCCCCTCCCTGTCAGCCGCCATGCGCGCCCGCGAAGCCCTGGAGATGATGGACGCTGCGCTCGCCAGCGGGGACGGGCCGCCCATCATCGGCTCGCAGCTGGCACGTCGAGCGGGCATCTGTGCATCCGAGGTGCGTGGCACCTACGAAGGGCTGCGCCTGCTCGACCGGTCCGAAGAGCACGCCAGCGCGCTGGAGGGGCCGATGCGTGACGTCGAGCTGGCCCGCACTGCCGCCATCCGGGCCGAGATGCACCTCGATGCCGGGGACCTGGCCGCCGCCCGCGCCGATGTCGAGCGGACCCTTGCGCTGGGTGGCGGCGACCCCTACGTCATCCGCCAGGTCCGGCGGACCCTGATGGATGTCTGCGTCTCGGCCGGTGACTTCGCCGAAGCCGAGAGGCTGGCGGCCGCCATCGTGGACGCGCCCCCTCCGGATGAGCTGTGGATCGCACTGTCCGCCCGCACCCTGCAGGCCAAGATCGCCTACGAGCAGGGCCGGTTGGTCGAGGCCGCCTCGTTGGCACTCTTCGCCCGCACCCAGGCCGAGGAGATCCGCGAGGACCGCATCGCGCTGCTCGCCGACACGGTGCACCGCATGGTGTCGGGCACGCGGGGCATCGCCGTCGACGCCGAGTCCCTGCCGTGGGCCGTCCGCCTGATCGTCCAGCTCCAGGATGCCCGCGAGCTGTTGTCGGCCGGCGACGTCAGCCGGGCTGCCGGTCGGGCGGCCGACATCGTGGTGCTGGCCGACAGCAGCCGGCTGGGGCGTGACGCGGTGGAGGCGAGGCTGCTGGTGGCTGACGCCCTGATGTCCCTGGGTGAGCCCGCCCAGGCGCAGGCGTCCTACCTGTCCGTGCTGCGGCGCGCGACAGAGGTCCCGATGCCGTTGCGGGCCGCGGACGCGCTCGACGGCTTGGCCGCCATCGCCGCGGAGTCAGGCAACCCGGCATACCGGGCGGTGGCGGGGGCAGCGGCAGCGCTGCGCGTCAGCCGCCGCGCCGTGGGACGCGACCGTCCCGGAGTCGCGTATGCCGCGGGGGCGATTCGCGACTGTCCCGCCGGGTGGCTCGAGCACGGGCAGTTCAGCGCGCAGGGGGTCGCCGCAGTGACGGGTCTGTTTGCCGGCGAGGCCCCGACCGAGGCGTCGTCCTCACCGCTGAACGTCCTGACCAAGGCCGAGCGCGGGGTCGCCGAGCTGGTGGCCGAGGGACTGACCAGCCGGCAGATCGCCGAGCAGCTGTTCGTCTCACCGCGCACGGTCGACGCGCACCTGTCCCACATCTTCCGCAAGCTCGAGATCGCCTCGCGGGCCAAGCTGGCCGCCCTGATGGTCGAGATCGCCTAAGCAAGCCGGCGCCGGGAGCGGCTCCGAATGCCCTGCGTGCCCGACCTCACCTACCGCCTCGTGATCGGGCTCTGTCGTGGGTTGTTCCGTGCGCTCGGCGTGCGGATCACCGTGTCCGGAGCGGACCGGCTCCCCGCGCAGGGGCCCGTGGTCGTGGCAGCGAACCACAGCAGCTTCCTCGACTTCATGTTCGTCGGCCTGGTCGGTGTCCAGCGTGGCCGGCTCGTGCGGTTCATGGCCAAGGAGTCAGTCTTCCGGTCGCGGCTGTCCGGACCGTTGATGCGGGCGATGCGGCACCTGCCCGTCGACCGCGCGCACGGGGAGCTCGCGGCGAGGCAGGCATGGCAGGCACTGTGTGCCGGTGAGGTCGTGGGGGTGTACCCCGAGGCGACGATCGGGCGGGCGTTCATGGTGAAGGAGCGCGCGGACTTCCGGCGCGGCGCGGCTTACCTCGCCCTGGCGACGGGGGCGCCGCTGGTGCCGGTGGCGCACTGGGGCATCCACCGCATCCTCACCGTCGACGGTCGCTACTCGCTGCGTCGCGGCACGGCAGTCGACGTGGTCGTCGGCGAGCCGCTCACCCCCTTCGACGGCGAGACCGCGGAGGAGCTCACGGCGCGGTTGCACGACCGGCTGGCCGACATGGTCGACGAGCTGGTGACGGGCTACGCCCAGCCGCCGCACGACCCGGCGAGCGCCTGGTGGTGGCCCGCCTCGCGAGGGGGTGCGGCACCGACCGTCGACGTCGCGAGGGCGCTGGACGAGGCGGCCGTCAGCCGAGCCGACGCCCCCCGCTGACCCGACCCGCGGCATACCCGCCCGACAGCCCCGGCAGACCACGCGGCATACGTGCCCCGCGGCCCCTGTCGCACCCTCTGCTAGCAGAGGGTGCCTGACTCAGCGCAGGCTGCACCCTCTGCTGAGCCGACCGACCTCTGCTAGCAGAGGTTAGGTACCGGGGGCGGTCAAGTAGCGGGGGCGGTCAGGAAGCGGGGGCGGTCAGGAAGCGGGGGCGGTCAGGAAACGGGGGCGGGCTCGACGTCGTCGCGGCGCTTGACGGCGGCGAGGAGCATCTGGGCGACGTCGACGACCTCGACGTCCTCGCCCTTGCCCTCGGACTGGGCTGCGGTGAGGCCGTCGGACATCATCACCCGGCAGAACGGGCAGCCGATCGCGATCCGTTCGGCGCCGGTGTCGATGGCCTCTTCGGTGCGGTTGGTGTTGATCCGCGTGCCGAGCTTCTCCTCCATCCACATGCGGGCACCACCGGCGCCGCAGCAGAACGACTTCTCCTTGGTGCGCTCCATCTCCTTGAGCTCGACGCCGGGCAGGGCGCCGATCAGCTCGCGGGGTGGCGCGTAGACACCGTTGTGGCGGCCGAGGTAGCAGGGGTCGTGGTAGGTGACCGTGGCGGCGGTGGAGGCGACGTCCTTGGTGGAGGACTTGCCGGGCACGTCGGCCGGGCGCGCGACCGGGACCAGCTTCTTCTCGCGCACGAGGCGGTTGAGCAGCTGGGTGTGGTGGACGACCTCGTACTTGCCGCCGAGCTGGGGGTACTCGTTCTTGATGGTGTTGAAGCAGTGCGCGCAGGTGACCACGATCTTGGTGGCGCCGGCCTCGTTGAGGGTCTCGACGTTCTGCTGCGCGAGCATCTGGAAGAGGAACTCGTTGCCGGCCCGGCGGGCGGAGTCACCGGTGCAGGACTCGCCGTCGCCGAGGATCGCGAAGCTGACCCCGGCCTGGTCGAGCAGCTCGGCCACGGCGCGGGTGGTCTTCTTGGCGCGGTCCTCGTACGCGCCGGCGCAGCCGACCCAGAACAGGTAGTCCACCTCGTCGGCGGACTCGACGTCCTGACCGAGGATCTTCACCGGGAACGGCAGGTCCTTGGCCCAGTCGAGGCGGGCGCGGGCGGCCATGCCCCACGGGTTGCCCTTGTTCTCGAGGTTCTTGAACAGGCCACCGAGCTCGTTCGGGAACGCCGACTCGATCAGCACCTGGTAGCGGCGCATGTCGACGATCGCGTCGACGTGCTCGATGTCGACCGGGCACTGCTCCACGCACGCGCCACAGGTGGTGCACGACCACAGCACATCCTGGTCGATGACGGCGTCAGGACCGTGCGGGTTGTATGCCGCGAGCGGGTTGGTGATGTCGTAGCCGGTGTCGCCGATGAGCGGCGCCTCGGCCAGCGCGGCGGCGCCTTCGCCGAGCGAATCCCGGGTGTCCTCGGTGGCGAGCAGCCAGGGGGCCTTCGCGTGCGCGTGGTCGCGCATCGCCATCACGAGCAGCTTGGGCGACAGCGGCTTCTCGGTGTTCCAGGCGGGGCACTGGGACTGGCAGCGACCGCACTCGGTGCAGGTCGTGAAGTCCAGCAGGCCCTTCCAGGTGAAGTCCTCGACCTTGCCGACTCCGAGCGCGGCGTCCTCGTCGAGGTCCTCGATGTTCTCGAAGTCCACCGGCTGACCGCCCACCACCATCGGCTGCAGAGCCCCGAGGGAGGTGCGGCCGTCAGCGTGGCGCTTGAGGAAGATGTTGAAGAACGCCAGGAAGCGGTGCCACGCCACGCCCATGGTGGGCTGCAGCGAGATGGTGATCATCCAGGCGAACGAGATGAGGATCTTGACCGCCGCCACGACGACGACGACGTTCTCCAGGGTGCCCACCGAGGCGCCGTGGAACAGCCCGCCGAGCCACCCGGTCAGCGGGTAGTGCAGCGCGTTCGCGTGACCGACGGCCGTCGTGCCCGTGGTGCCGCCCTTGGCCTCCAGCGCGTACTCGAGCCCGCGCAGGGTGATGATGCAGATCGTCACGCCGAGGATGGTCAGCTCGACGTAGTAGGCCTGCCAGAACGTCGACCCGAAGAACCGCGACCGGCGGCCACCCTCACCGGCCGCCGAGCGCGGGTGGTTCTTCTGCCGGATCGCCATCAGCGTGACGATGCCGACCAGGCCGGTCCACGCGAAGAACTCCGTCACCCACTCGTACGGGAAGAAGTGCCCGATCAGCGGGAGCGCGAAGTCAGGCTTGACCAGCTGCCCGAACGCGTTGACCAGCGTGAAGAACAGCACCCCGAAGCTGATCATCGTGAACCAGTGCGCCACCGCGACGACCGGCAGCCGCGACATCCGGGTGTGCCCCAGGAACTCGCGCAGCAACGTCACCGTCCGCGCGCCCTTGTCATTCGTGCGGGCGCCGTCGGGCTGCCCCAGGCGGAAGACGGACAGGAAGTGCCGGACCACCCGGGCGAACAACGCGACGGCCACCAGGGTGACCACCCCGCAGACGACGAGCGCGACGATCTGGAGCGCAGACATGGCCGTCACTCTACTGTCCGGTAAGCGCCTGCTTACCCCATTGTGAGCAGGCTCAAATGCGCGTCGTATGCCGTGTGACCAGTTCACGACGCCCGCAGCCTGAACGCGCGTTGCCAGATCGCATAACGATCTGTTGGAATACACATAACGTCTGGTTCGCTGAACAGGACGAACGCCCACGTCCGCGCGCACGGCAGGCACGCGGCATACGACGACGCAAGGAAGCCCGCATGCCCATCTATGACGACGTCACCCAGCTCATCGGCAACACGCCCCTCGTGCGGATCAACCGGTTGATCGACAGCGAGGCCACCGTCGCCGCGAAGCTCGAGTTCTACAACCCCGCCTCGTCCGTCAAGGACCGCATCGGGGTCTCGATCATCGATGCGGCCGAGGCGGCGGGTGAGCTCAAGCCCGGCGGCACCATCGTCGAGGCCACTTCGGGCAACACGGGGATCGCGCTCGCCATGGTGGGCGCGGCGCGCGGCTACAACGTGGTCCTCACCATGCCCGAGACGATGAGCAAGGAGCGCCGCGCGCTGCTGCGTGCCTATGGCGCCGAGCTGGTCCTCACCGAGGGCGCGCTGGGCATGAAGGGCGCGGTGGCGAAGTCCGAGGAGATCGCGGCCGAGCGTGGCGGGATCCTCGCGAGGCAGTTCGCCAACGAGGCCAACCCGGAGATCCACCGCCGGACGACGGCCGAGGAGATCTGGAAGGACACCGACGGCGCGGTCGACATCGTCGTGGCGGGGATCGGCACCGGTGGCACGATCACCGGGGTCGGCCAGGTCCTCAAGGACCGCAAGCCGGGCGTCCAGATGGTCGCCGTGGAGCCGGCCGAGTCGCCGATCCTCAACGGTGGCGAGCCGGGCCCGCACAAGATCCAGGGCCTGGGTGCCAACTTCGTGCCCGAGATCCTGGACCGCACGATCTACGACGAGGTCATCGACATCAACGCCGAGACGGCGGTCGAGTGGGCCAAGCGTGCCGCCAAGGAGGAGGGCCTGCTCGTCGGGATCTCCTCGGGCGCAGCGCTCGCGGCGGCCGACCAGGTCGCCCGGCGCCCGGAGAACGCCGGCAAGACCATCGTCGTCATCATCCCGTCGTTCGGTGAGCGCTACCTGTCGACGATCCTCTTCTCCGACCTCCTCGACTGACCTTCCCGACTGACCTGCTCGACTGACCTGCCCGACTGACCTGCTCGACTGACCGACCCGACCCTAGGTGGCGCTTCCTCCGTGACCCTCGCACTGTATGCCCGGCGCGCGCGCAGCCGTGTCGTCGACGACCTCGACGCCGCGATCGCGCGCGACCCGGCCGCGACGTCGCGGGTGGACGTCGCCCTGAACTCGCCCGGCCTGCATGCGATCTGGGCGTACCGGTTCGCCCATCGCCTCTGGTTGCGTGGTGGCCTGGCGAAGCCGGTGGCTCGCGTCGTGATGACCCTCGTCCGCTCGGTGACCGGTGTCGAGATCCATCCGGGTGCAGTGATCGGCCACCGGTTCTTCATCGACCACGGGATGGGTGTCGTCATCGGCGAGACCGCCGAGGTCGGGGACGACGTCATGCTCTACCACGGCGTCACCCTGGGCGGCCGGTCGCTGCAGAAGGTGAAGCGCCACCCCACCCTGGGGTCGCGGATCACCATCGGTGCCGGCGCTCGCATCCTCGGCCCCGTCTACATCGGTGACGACGTGCAGATCGGCGCGAACTCCGTCGTGGTCAAGGACGTCCCCGCGGGTGCGATCGCGACGGGGATCCCCGCCACGATCCGGTTCCCCCAGGGACACGAGGACCCCTACGAGGCGATGTTCAAGGACCCCGCCCTCTGGATCTGAGAGGTCTCCGGGCGCCAGTCCGTGCCGTAGAGGCAGAACGCGCCGGCACCCGGATGCTCGGCGAGGGTCGCGGCCAGGGCCTGCGACGCGGAGTCGCCGCGGGCCAGACGCCGGTGGTAGGCCACCATCGCGTCGGCTGCCACAGCATCAGAGACCGGGGCCACCGGCGCGACGATGCTGCGCACGCCCAAGGCCATCAGGGCGGCCGTCAGCCCGAGCGGCTCGTCGCCGGGGCGGGGGTCGAGCCGTCCCACGTCACAGGCGGAGAGCACGACGTGGCGGGCCGTCGCCCGGCGCCGGAGCTCGTGCGCGAAGACCGGCCCGTCGGCCATGTGCAGTGACGAGAACCACGGGCTCTGCCGCTCGTGGGTGCCGTGCGCGGCCACGTGGACCACGCCGTCGCGGGCCAGCGCGTCCCTGACGGCCTCCGCCGTTGCGGCCTCCTGGCGGTTCGACAGGGCGCCGACCCCTTCCCACACGCGGGCCACCGCCTCGGCCTCGGCGGCCGCCCGCTCCAGTCGCGGCCCCGTCAGGGTGGTGACCTTGAGCCGGCCAGGCGGATCGACCTCGGTGGCCAGCAGCGGCACGGCCCACCGAGTCACCGAGGGGGCGATGGTGACCGGGCGACCCGCGAGGGTGGGCAGCATCCCCCACGGCACCGCCATCAGGGTGCGCCCGGGGACCACGACGACAGGTCCGTCGGCCAGCTGCACGTCGGCGAAGAGCCTCGCGTCGAGCGCGGCCACCGAACCAGCCACGGCCCGGCCCACGGCTGCCTCCAGGGCCGGGTTCGTGCCGGCGAAGGCGTGCGCGTGCAGGTCGCGCGCGAGGCGGTCGGCCAGCGCCGCGACCTCTGACGCCGAGCCCACGTGGTGCAGCCGGGTCCGCCTGGGGGTCACGACCAGGAGGTACTCCTCACCGTCCTGCGCGACCCACACCAGGCCCTGCTCGCCGCGGGACCCGAGCAGGTCCCGCGCCGCGGCATGCCCGACCGGCGCCACGCGTGTCGTGCCGCCGCCTGTCGTGCCGCCGCCTGTCGCGCCCCCGGCTGTCGCGCCCCCGTCGTCCTCGGCCCGCGACCAGTCCAGGCGGCTCACCTCCCACTCGAGCTCGGTGGCGCGAGCACGGTGCCTGGCCCCCTCCTCGCCGGGCGCGGCACCTTCACGACGGGCCTGGCGCAGCTCGGCGACCAGCTCGGCCGAGCGCCCGTCCTGGGGGCCGGACAACAGCGGCAGGCGGTGCGACACCGCGCGCCATCGCTCGACCGCCTCGAAGACCCGCACGGGTGACCCGCTCGCGAGCGCGTCGTTCACGTCGAAGTCCGCGATCCTTCGCCCGTGCAGAGCGAGGGCCGACCGGATCTCGACGCTCTGGCTGGGGGCCTGTCGCTGGGTCAGCCGGTGCATGGCCGAGCGCACTGCTCTGCGAGAGCCGGAGCTGTTGCCCTGTGCCGCAGCGACTTTCGCAACGAGCAGTCGATCATGCATGTCGGCGGCGAAGCCCTGGCGTGCCCTGCCCCGCAGCCTCTGCACGGCATACCCGGCCTCGGCGACGCGGCCCCGCAGCAACAGGGACTCGACGTGCACCCGCGCCGCGAGCCGCTCGTCGGGGGTGACCGGTCGGTCGACGCCCAGCCAGGGTGCGAGGGTGCGGTCCAACCCGCGCGGCACGACCCCCTCCGTCACGGCCACCCATGCGCGCAGCAGTGCGGCGCTCCGCTGACGCTCGCCCGCCCCTCGTGCGCGGAACGCGGCCACCGCGGCGTCGAGGTGCTGCCGCGCTGTCGAGAGCTCGTCGCGCAGCAGGGCCGTCGTCGCGAGGTCCAGGCGGAGGTCGGCCTCCTCGAGGCGGTGGCCGTCGTGCCGGGCCTCGTCGAGCGCCCGCGTCAGCGTCTCGCGCGCCTGGTCGAGCAACCCCGCCTCCAGCAGGACCAGCGCGAGGTCGTGCTGGGCCCTGACCCGGCCCACCTGCACGTCCATCTCGTCGGCCTCGCGCATGAGGCGGATTGCTTCGGGGAGCCGGCCGGCGTAGTACTCGAGGCAGCCCAGGTTGTGCCTGACCTTGAACTCCTTCTCCACGAGCCCATTGGCGACACAGATCTCGAGCGCGGAGAGGAGCTCGGCGCGAGCGGGCGCGAGCTCCAGCAGGGAGAGGTGGGCGAGTCCCGCGTTGATGCGGGCCGCGACCTCCTCACTGGGCACCAGGAGCCCGTCGGTGTCGCCGAGCCTGTTCAGGGCATCGAGAGCCGCCCGCCAGTCCTGGCAGGAGACGTGCACGACCGCCTCCTGGATCCAGCTCAGCGCGCGCAGCCGCGGCGAGTCGCTCTGCTCGCGCGACTCGGCGAGCATGGCGAGGGCCTGGTCCAGGCCGTGCAGCGCCAGGGTCGGCCAGGCGAGCGTGATGAGCAGCCGCGCGCGCGTGGCGACGCGTTCCTCGCCGTCCAGGCCGTCAGCAAGCACGAGGGCGCGCCGAAGGTCGCGCTCGGCCTCGCGGAACCTGCCGATCTCGTTGAGGTTCCGCGCTCGGGCCAAGAGCTCGGCGACCTGGTGGTCAGCAACCTCGATGTCGTACCTCAGATCTCGATGGCGGGAGTGATGACCGGCCGGCCCTGCGGCTCGTCGAGGCGGCGCAGGACGAGGTGGACCAGTCCGCGTTCGACGGAGGCGAAGGCGAACCGGCCGGCGTCGTCGGTGGTGGTCTCCTGGGTGCGGGACCGCTCGCGCAGCTCGACGTGAGTGGGCCCGGTGGTGACCCAGCCGCTCAGCCGCGCTCCGCCGCCCTCCAGCATCTCGATGGTGATCATCGCGCTGAGCTGGTCGCTGGAGAAGGTGATCGTGCCGGCGCGGTCGTACTGCGTGGAACGCACTCCGGCGAGCTCGGCGGTCGTCGTCGTGATCTCCGCGACCTCCGCCTCTAGGGCAGCCACCGACATCGCGAACTTCGCACGCTCGGCCAGGCCGCTCGGCACCGGGTCGCTGGCCTGCAGGACGGTCCGGAGCATCGCGAGCGCCCTGAGGTCCTGGTCGTCGATCTCGCCGAGGGCCGCGGCCTCCCAGTCGCCGTCGGCGCTCACGACGTCGCCCACCCGGGGTCGCCGATCAGGGCACTTCGGAGCTTGGCCAGGCAGCGCCCGCGGGTGGGTCCGATGCTGCCGACGGGCATGCCGAGCGCCTCGGCGACCTGCGCGTAGTCGGGCCGGTCAGCGAGGGCGATCACCCGCAGGAGCTGCTGGCACCGCTCGGGCAGGTCCTTGAAGTGACGCCACAGCAACCTCTGCTCCTGGCTGCGCACGACGACTGCGGCCGGCTCGTCCGAGGTCGGGGCGACATCGGGCATCGCGTCGCCCATGTCGTCTCGCACGTCCTCGCGCCGAGACCGCCGCGACACGGCCCAGGCCTCGCGCCGGGTGGTGGTGAGCAGCCACTTCAGCACACCTTGCGGATCCGCGATCCCCGACGCGTGCTGGACCAGCGACAGCCAGGTGTTCTGCACGACGTCCTCGGCCTGCGGGCCGCTGAGCCCCTGCGCCCGGGCGGTGTGCCACAGCAGCGTGGTGGTGCTGTCCACCAGCTGTGACATCGCCTCGGGGCGCCCGTCCCGGTAGTCGGCGAAGGCACGGGCTGCGAGCTCGGCGAGGCTGCGGGTGCCGCCCTCGGCCTGCATCACCGCTCGTCCTCGTCGAGCCGGGCGACAGCCTTGGCCAGTGCGTCGACGCGGGCCTTGGCGAGCTCCGCGCCCCGGACCGTGAGGCCCCGGACCTCGGCCCAGCACTCCCGGTGCAGGTGTGAGGCGAGGTCACCGGCATACGCCGGCGCCGCGAACGAGGTGCCACTCCAGAGGGCGAAGCCGCTCGAGAAGTCGTCGGGGTCGCACGACCCGCGGGCCGGGTCCGCGCCGGCCGGCTGGTGCAGGACCGGCCGCAGGCTGCCGTTGAAGGTGACTGGCATCGTGCTGACGACCGCGGTCCCGCAGCGGTAGGCCCGTACCCAGTGTCCGGTGTTGGAGTAGACCGACACCGTGCGCCCGTCCGGGTTGTAGGTGCCCACACTCGCCAGGGGCACCTCGAACCCTTCCGAGACAGCGAAGGCCGCAGGGTAGAACTCGTGGTTGGTGCCGCCATTCCCTGCCGCGGCCACCACGGCCACGCCGGTGCCGGCCAGTGCCCGCAGGATGCCGAAGAATGCAGGCTCGTCATCGAACGCGCCGGGCGTCTCGTGGTAGTAGCCCAGCGAGAGCGACAGGACGTCGATCGCCGGTCCCTTGTCGCGGTCGGAGAGGGCGAGCAGCTGGCGGACGTAGAGCAGTCCGAGGGTCTCGACGAGGTAAGCCTCGTCGGTGACGCCGTCGCCGAACATGACCGGGACGACCAGCAGCGTGGCCTGCGGGCAGTGCTGGCGCACCACTCCTGCGATGAAGGTGCCGTGACCCGCCAACGGGTCGAGCAGCCCGTTGACCCGGTCGAGCGTGCAGCCGGACAGCTCCGGGTCGTCGTCAGGGTTGAACCGCAAGCCGATCGGTATGCCGTCGACGGTCACGTCGCGGATGATGCCGTCGGTGAACCAGGGGTGCTCCCCGAGTCCGGTGTCGAGCAGCGCCACCACCGGTGCCGCGGCGTCGTCGGAGTCCCGGTCGCCGCCGCCGCCCCCCTCGTGCTTCTCGCCCCGGACCACGCCCCGGGGCGCAGCTCCTGCCCAGGCCACCGGGCAGCGGGGCGAGGGCCCGCCACCGGGCATCTGCACGTCTTCGTCACCCACGCCCGAGCCGTAGCCCACGCCGGATCCATAGCCCACGCCGGAGCCGTAGCCGACACCGGAGCCGTAGCCCACGCCGGAGCCGTACCCGACACCCGAGCCGTAGCCCACGCCGGACCCGTAGCCCGACGCAGTCACGATGTGGCTGAGGCTCACGGCCTTCGCCGACTCCGGGTCCTGCGCCCGCAGGGTCTGCAGGATCAGCCAGGCATCGGGAGCCACGACGGGACGATCCGGCAAGGGCCGGAACCGCACGGTCGTCGACACGGCCAGGTCGACCACCTCGCCGAGCTCGTTCTGCTCGACCAAGGCCTCGAAGCGCTCGTCGCGGTGGGCCTGGACGGAGTAGCCCAGCCGCTCGGCGATGGCCGTGAGCGCGCTGATGGGGCCCTGCGCCGACCGCGTCGCGAGGCCCCGCACGAGGAGCTGGTTGCCGGCATACAGGGTGGGGGCGAGGGCGTCGTCACCGTCGAGCCGCACCGCCTTGGCGGGATCGAGCACGCGCACGTCGAGGCGTCGCGCCGCCGAGCGGGGGATCGCGACCCAGGGTGCGGGTCCCGGCCCCGAGGACGGCGGGGGGGCTGATGCGGCCATCGGATCTCCTGAGGTCGTGCCGACCACGGCGTGCGGTGTTCAGCGTAGTGAGGGAATGCCTCATCTGACAGGAGAACCTGACCGGCCGGGTGATACCGGACGGCCGTCGCGAACTCGTCGGAAGTTTTCCTCACCGGCGATGTATCAGGGCCCGCCCTGCCCGCTCTTGTCCAGTGTCAGACCTGGTCGGGGGACCGAGGAGGACACAACGGAGAGGACGCCACATGTCGTGCAGGACCTGTCGCAGGGGGCGACGGGTCCGGGCGATGAAGGACCGCTGGTCACAGGGGTGCCAGCGGGCCGGGCGGCAGTTCGTGGGGGCGTGCTGCCATCCCGCCCTTCGGGGCGCGTCGCCGGGTAGGTCAGGTTGTGGAAGGTGCTGGTCGGGGGTACCCAGCACGCGCCCAGCCGGGCCTCCTCGGCGACGCCGTTGAGTCCAGCAACACAGGAGCGGCACGGCATACAGACTCCGTATGCCGTGCCGCTTCCGCTGTGCGCGCTTCCGGTGTACCCGTGGCCGTGAGCCCGGGCGGTCTACCTCGAGGTCAGGGCAGCTTGCCCGGCCCGGGTCCGAAACCGGTGGTGTCGGCGTGCAGCCGTCCATCGGTCCCGCGGTGCAGGGTCTCGGGGAGCTGCTCACCGGTGAGCCGCTCCTTGGCGCTGGCGCCGGCGGTCTTCGCGACATCACCGAGCCTGGCCGCCACCAAGGGCGCCTGGTCCTTGACGACCTGCTTGACCGTGTCGACCCGGGCCTGGACCGGTGCACTGCCCCAGATGCGGTCGGTCTGGGTCTTGATCTGCTGGTAACGCTTCTGACCGGCCTTGGCCCCGAGCACGTAGCCCGCAGCGAGACCGGCGAGGAAGGTGAGCTTTGCCATGGTTCGCTCCTTTGGTCGGTTCGTTCGACCCTAACAAATCCGCTGGTCAGCGGCCTGCCCAGTCGACGGCGGAGTGGTCGGACGCTGGCAGCCGGTGACGGGCGATACCGTGTCCTCTGGCCTCGCGGGTATGCCGTGGGGCCAAGGAGGGCTCGCATAGTGGCCTAGTGCGGCGGTCTTGAAAACCGCTATGGGTTACACCCATCGTGGGTTCGAATCCCACGCCCTCCGCACATTGAGCATGCGGGATTCGGGAGGAGCGGCGAGGAACGAGCCGCGACGGTTCCCACGCCCTCCGCGTGCGGGGTTCCGACCCCGCGACACGCCCGGGCGCAGGCCGGTCGCTCCCCGGCGACGGGTCCCAATTGCCGTGAAAATCTAGAAAAATTGGATCGCGACCTCATCACTCCGGGTGCAGTCATACGCGAATTGAACGATCCTGAAGAGTAGGACCGACCATTAGCGTTTGTGGTCGGGGGAAAGAGGCGTCCGCTTTCGGGCGGCGGGCCGGAGGCCGGGCAACCCTGCAGCCCGGCCTTCGCGCCGTCCACGGGCAGCGATGCCACACTCAGCGGGCCCGCGCCGGCCGACCCCCGGCGAGCGCTGCGTCCGCCAGCGCCTGCGCCAGCCCGTCGAGGTCGTCGCCTGCTGCCCCGACCGTCACCCGCAGGTGCCCGCCGCCCTCCGGCGCGCCGTCCGGGGCCCCGAGCCGGAAGGGCGCACCAGGCGCGACACCGATTCCCTGGCTGGCCAACCGCACGACGGCCGCGGTCTCGTCGTGCACCGGCACCCAGATGTTGATGCCCTCCGACCCCGGCACCTCGATGCCTCGTCGAGCCAACGCGTCGACCACGTGGGCGCGGCGCGCGGCATACGTCGCGGTCGCCGCTGCGACCTCGTCCTGGGCCGCAGGGCTGGTGAGCAGGCCCAGCAGCACCTGTTGCAGCAACCGGCTCGACCACCCCTGACCGAGCTCGCGCCGGGCCGTGATGGCCCGGTGCAGTGCCGGCGGCGCGCTGAGTGCCGCGAGCCGCAGGTCGGGTCCGTGCGACTTCGAGAACGACCGGATGTATGCCGTGTGGCCAGGCCTCCACCGGCCGATGCTGGCGAGGTCGGCCGCGGACAGGCCGGCAGCCGAATCGTCTTCCACCACAAGGGTTTCGGACCCCTCGAGCAGGTCGGCGATCGCCTTGGCGCGGGTCGCGGTCATCGTGACCCCCACCGGGTTCTGGGCCCGGGGCTGGAGGAAGATGGCAGCGACCGGTTCGGCGAGGGCGGCCTCCAGCCCGGCGAGTACGAGCCCCTCCGCGTCCAGGTGCACGCCGACGAGCTGCACGCCCACGGACTCGAGGAGGTCGACCAGCGGCGGGAACCCCGGGTCCTCGACCACGACGCGGTCGCCGTAGCGCAACGAGGTGCGCACGATGAGGTCCATGGCGTCCATGGCGCCATCCACGACGGCGAGGTCGGTCGCGGCGCACGGCCAGTCGGCACGCAGCACCGCGGCGAGCTCGGGCAGGACGGGGTCGTCCAGGTAGCTGCCGGTCGGGCTGGAGGTGAGCTGCGCGAGGACCGGTCCGAGGGAGGGAAGCAGGCGCGGGTCGGGCACGCCGGTGGACAGGTCGACGGTGAAGTCCGACTCGTGGCGCAGCGCCTGCCGGTACCTGCCCCCGCTCGGCCCGCGCTGGTCGAGGACGGTCGTGCCGCGCCGGCCGTCGGTGCTCACCGCGCCCGAGCGCGCCAACAGCCCCCAGGCGGCGCTGACCGTGGTGGGGGACAGTGCCAGCTGTGCCGCCACCGTGCGAATGGGAGGCAGCCGGTCTCCAGCGGACAGCACGCCGTCGCGGATCGCGGCGGAGACTGCGTGGGCCAGCCCCTTCGCGGTGGGCTGGTCGAGGCGCTGCTCCAGGGCCGAGAGAGTGGCGGACATCTTTGTACCATAGCAATAACAATATTGTGTTACCAGTGGGTGGATCGTATGGTGTGGGCATGACGACGCGCATCTCCCACTGGATCGACGGTCGCCCGCGCGAGGGCACGTCGGGACGTTCCGCACCCGTGCACAACCCCGCCACCGGTCGGGTGACCGCCGAGGTCGACCTCGCCTCGGTCGAGGAGCTGGATGCCGCGGTGGCCAGCGCGTCCGCGGCGGCGCAGGAGTGGCGGCACTCGTCGTTGTCGCAACGGGCCGCGGTGCTCTTCGCCTTCCGGGAGCTGCTGCACACCCGCTCGCCGGAGCTCGCCGCCATCATCACGGCAGAGCACGGCAAGGTGCTCTCCGACGCCGCTGGTGAGATCGCCCGCGGCCTGGAGAACGTCGAGTTCGCCACCGGCGTCCCGAACCTGCTCAAGGGTGGCTTCAGCGAGCAGGTCTCGACGGGGGTGGACGTCTACAACATCCGCCAGCCGCTCGGCGTGGTCGCCGGCATCACGCCCTTCAACTTCCCGGCGATGGTGCCGCTGTGGATGTGCGCCAACGCCATCGCCTGTGGCAACGCGTTCATCCTCAAGCCCAGCGAGAAGGACCCCTCCGCATCGCTCTTCCTCGCCCGCCTGTGGCAGGAAGCCGGTCTGCCTGACGGCGTCTTCAGCGTCGTGCACGGTGACAAGGTGGCGGTCGACGCGATCCTCGACCACCCCGGCATCGCCGCCGTCAGCTTCGTCGGGTCGACCCCGATCGCCAAGTACATCTACGAGCGGGGCACCGCGAACGGCAAGCGCGTCCAGGCGCTCGGCGGCGCCAAGAACCACGCCCTCGTGCTCCCGGACGCCGACATCGACATGGCGGCTGACGCCGTGGTCTCGGCCGCCTACGGCGCGGCGGGGGAGCGCTGCATGGCCCTGTCCGTGGCGGTCGCGGTCGGAGACGTGGCCCAGCCGCTCGTCGACGCCATCGCGGCCCGGCTGCCCAAGCTCACCGTCGGCGACGGCGCCGACCCCGACACCGACATAGGCCCGCTCATCACGGCCGAGCACCGGGACAAGGTCGCCGGCTACGTCGACGCCGGGGAGGCGGCGGGGGCCGCGGTCGTCGTCGACGGCCGCACCGGGGAGCTCCCGGCCGAGGGCTTCTTCCTCGGCACGACGTTGCTCGACCACGTGACCCCCGAGATGACCGTGTACACCGACGAGATCTTCGGCCCGGTGCTGTCGGTCGTCCGGGTCGACACCTACGAGGAGGGGATCGCCCTGATCAACGCCAACCAGTACGCCAACGGCACGGCGATCTTCACCCGCGACGGTGGGGTCGCCCGCCAGTTCCAGTACGACGTCGAAGTCGGCATGGTCGGGATCAACGTGCCCATCCCGGTCCCCGTCGCCTACTACTCCTTCGGCGGCTGGAAGGACTCGCTCTTCGGCGACACCCACATGTACGGACCCGAGGGCGTGAGCTTCTACACCCGCGGCAAGGTGGTCACCCAGCGCTGGCCCGATCCGGCCACCTCGTCGGTCGACCTCGGCTTCCCGAGGACCCGCTGATGGGCCTCGACGGCGTGACCGGCGCCACCGAGGAGCAGGTGCGCCGCGACGACCGCGCGCACGTCTTCCACTCGTGGTCTGCCCAGGGACTCATCGACCCGTTGCCGATCGCGGACGCACTCGGGTCCTACTTCACGGACTACTCCGGCAAGCGATACCTGGACTTCTCCAGCCAGCTGGTCAACGTCAACATCGGCTACCAGCACCCGAAGCTCGTCGCCGCGATCCAGGAACAGGCAGGTCGCCTGACGACGATCAGCCCGGCCTTCGCCAACGACGCGCGCTCTGAAGCGGCCCGGCTGATCACCGAGCTGGCCCCCGGTGACCTCACCAAGGTGTTCTTCACCAACGGCGGAGCCGAGGCCAGCGAGAACGCCCTGCGCATGGCTCGCCTGCACACCGGGCGCCACAAGGTGATGGCCGCCTACCGCAGCTACCACGGGGCCACTGCGGGAGCCATCGCGATGACCGGCGACCCGCGCCGCTGGGCATCGGAGCCCGGTATGCCGGGCATCGTGCGCTACTGGGGTCCCTACCCCTACCGCTCGGCCTTCCACGCCGAGACCGAGCAGGAGGAGGGTGTCCGCGCACTGCAGCACCTGCGCGACCTGGTCATGGTCGAGGGGCCCGCCACGATCGCCGCGATCATCCTCGAGACGGTGGTCGGCACCAACGGGGTCCTCGTCCCGCCGCCGGGCTACCTGCAGGGGGTGCGCGACCTCTGCGACGAGTTCGGCATCGTCATGATCGCCGACGAGGTGATGGCGGGGTTCGGCCGGTGCGGTGAGTGGTTCGCCGTCGACCACTGGGGTGTCGCCCCCGACCTCATCACCTTCGCGAAGGGGGTCAACAGCGGCTACGTCCCGCTGGGCGGCGTCATCATCTCCGAGCGGATCGCGGCGACCTTCGACCAGCGGCCGTTCCCGGGCGGCCTGACCTACTCGGGTCACCCGCTCGCGTGCGCCTCGGCCGTCGCCTCCATCAACATCTTCAAGGAGGAGGGCATCGTCGAGCACGCCCGCGACCTCGGCGAGGACGTCATCGGGCCGGGTCTGCGCGACCTGGCCGACCGCCACCCGAGCGTGGGCGAGGTGCGCGGGCTGGGGGTCTTCTGGGCGCTCGAGCTGGTGCGCGACCGGCATACCCGCGAGCCGTTGGTGCCGTTCAACGCCGCCGGCGCCGATGCCGCCCCGATGAACGACTTCGCCGCAGCCTGCAAGCAGCGCGGGCTCTGGCCGTTCATCCACTTCAACCGCACCCACGTCGTGCCGCCCTGCACCACCTCGGCCGACGAGGTGCGCGAGGGGCTGGCGATCCTCGACGAGGCGCTCGACGTCGCCGACGGCTTCTACACCGGCGCCGACGCCTGACACCGGTGGGCCATCCCGCGCTCGCCGACGCCAAGCCGTCGGTCTTCTGGCTGGACCGACCCGACCGGCCAGAAGGTCGCCCCGGGCTGGGGGGCGCGCGGTCCGCGGACCTCGTGGTGGTCGGCGCCGGGTACTCCGGCCTGTGGACCGCGCTGCTCGCCAAGCAGGCCGACCCCTCACGGGACGTCCTGGTGCTCGAGGCGGGTTCGGTGGGGTGGGCCGCCTCGGGGCGCAACGGCGGCTTCTGCGCGGCGAGCCTGACCCACGGCGAACCCAACGGGATGGCGCGCTGGCCGCAGGAGTATGCCGTGCTGCGCCGCCTCGGGCGCGAGAACCTCGACGCGATCGAGGCGACCGTGCGCGAGCACGACATCGACTGCGACTTCCGGCGCTCGGGCTCCCTCACCGTGGCCACCCAGCCGCACCAGGTGGAGTGGCTGGCGCAGGAGCCGGGGGAGTTCCTCGACCGCGACGCGGTCCGGGCCCACCTCGACTCGCCCACCTACCTGGCGGGGGTCCACGAGCCCGACGAGACGGCGATGGTCGACCCGGCGCGGCTCGCCTGGGGGCTGGCTCGGGCCGCCGAGTCGCTGGGCGTGCGCATCGCCGAGGGAGTGCGGGTCGCAGGACTGTCGACCGCGGGCTCGGGCGTCGACGTGACGACGGCTGACGGGGCCGTCATCCGAGCCGGCCGAGTCGCCCTGGGCACCAACGCCTTTCCGTCGCTGGTCCGGCGCACCCGGCTGCACACGGTCCCTGTCTACGACTACGCGCTGATGACAGAACCGCTCACCCAGGACCAGCTCGACTCGCTGGGCTGGGCCAGTCGCGCGGGGGTGGGTGACCTGGCCAACCAGTTCCACTACTACCGGTTGTCGGCCGACAACCGGATCCTCTGGGGCGGCTACGACGCGATCTACCACTACGGGCGGCGCCTCGCGCCCAGCCTGGACCAGCGACCGGCGACGTTCGACCGGCTGGCCGGACACTTCTTCGACACCTTCCCCCAGCTCGAGGGCCTGCGGTTCAGCCACCAGTGGGGTGGCGCGATCGACACGTGCACGCGGTTCTGTGCCTTCTACGGCACGGCCCATCGCGGCCGTGTGGCCTATGCGGCCGGCTTCACCGGTCTCGGCGTGGGAGCCACCCGCTTCGGCGCGCAGGTGATGCTCGACCTGCTCGGCGGCCGGCACACCGAACGCACCCGGCTCCGGATGGTCCGCGAGAAGCCGCTGCCGTTCCCGCCGGAACCCCTGGCCTACACCGGGATCCAGCTCACCCGCTGGTCGCTGGCCAGTGCCGATCGGCACGAGGGTCGACGGAACCTGTGGCTGCGGACCCTCGACCGCGCCGGTCTCGGCTTCGACTCCTAGGGTCCGCATGACGCGGGGCCGGCCGATGCGAGGATGACTGCGTGAGCCTCCCGGAGCCGCACCCCCTCGACCTGCCACGCACGCCCCCGTTGCGGCTGCGCGGTCGCACCTTCGACGCGTCCAGCCCGGCGGTGATGGGAATCATCAACCGCACCAGCGACTCCTTCTTCGCAGGCAACCGTCACGCCGATCTCGACTCGGCCAAGCGGGCGCTGGATGAAGCGGTGTCCGCCGGGGCCGACATCGTCGACATCGGTGGCGTCCGCGCGGGGCAGCAGGGGGAGGTCGTCGGGCCGCAGGAGGAGATGGAGCGTGTCATCCCGTTCCTGGCGCACGCCCGGGCGAGCTACCCCGACCTCGCCCTGAGCCTCGACACCTGGCGCTCGGAGGTGGCGGCGGAGGCCGGGCGCCACGGCCTCGACCTCGTCAATGACACCTGGGCCGGCCACGACCCCGACCTCGTCCACGTCGCCGCCCGCATCGGGGCTGCCGTGGTCTGCTCCCACACCGGCGGTCTGCCGCCGCGCACCGACCCGGTCAAGGTCAGCTACGGACCTGACCCGCTGGACGTCGTCCGCGACGTGCTCGTCACCCTGGCCAACGGTGCCCGCGCGGCCCAGGAGGCCGGCATACCCGCGGACCGCATCCTGGTCGACCCGACCCTGGACTTCGGCAAGACCACGATGCACTCCCTCGAGGTGCTGCGGCACACCGCGGACGTGGCGGCCCTGGGGTTCCCGATCCTGCAGGCGCTCTCCCGCAAGGACTTCGTCGGGGAGTCCTTGGGACTCGACGCCGACGACCGGCTCGAGGGCACGCTCGCGGCGACGGCGGTTGCGGCCTGGCTCGGCGCCACGGTGTTCCGCGCCCACGACGTGCGGGCCACCCGACGCGTTGTCGACATGGTGGCCGTCATCCGGGGCGACCGTGCTCCGGTACACGCTGTGCGGGGCACCTGAGGGTCCCCGCACAGGGGCCCAACACGTCCCTACGGCATACCGAAAGTTTGAACATCTCGACCTCCACGGATCGCATCCTGCGTGCTAGCGTTTCTCACGGTTGCATCAAGCAGTTCCTCGCAAGGTCGATGAAGTGCCCGTCCTAGCACCATCAGGTCGGGCATTTGCTTTCTAACGAAGGCAGCTCATCTGAGGACGGGCATGTCTCGTCGGTGGGGGTGTGTACGGCAGCCTGGGGCTTCGCAAAGTGCGGACTCCCAATGGCTACAAAAGAAAGAGTTACCCCATGGCACAGGGAACCGTTAAGTGGTTCAACGCTGAGAAGGGCTTCGGCTTCATCGCCCAGGACGGCGGCGGCCCGGACGTGTTCGTCCACTACTCGGCGATCGACTCCTCGGGCTACCGCTCGCTGGACGAGGCGCAGCGCGTGGAGTTCGAGGTCACCCAGGGGCCCAAGGGCCCCCAGGCTGACGCCGTTCGCCCGATCTGACCCGAGGACTGCTCAACCAACAGTCTTCTGACGAGGCCCCCACCGCGTGCGGTGGGGGCCTCGTTGCGTCAGGGTCGCCGGCGCCCTCGGTATGCCGACGACTCGCCGGGGTTTCCCGGGGCGCCGTCGGCGGGGACTCAGCCCCGGGCGAGCGTGGTGAGGAAGGCCCTGGCGATGGGGGCGGCGACGGTGCCACCGCTCTTGCCGGTCTCCACCAGGACCGCGAAGGCCATCCCGCCCTGGTAGCCGACGAACCAGGCGTGCGTCTGGGGCGGGTTCGTCGAGCCGAACTCCGCAGTGCCCGTCTTGCCCCGGACCGTGCCACCGGGCGTGCCCTTGAGCACCGTGGCGGTGCCCTGGTTGACCACCTCACCCATGAGCGTCTGCAGCTGGCCGACGACCGTGGCGTCCAACGGCTTCGGAGTGCGGTCCACCCCCGGCGGCGCGGGCTGGGTGACCAGCTCCGGTGAGATGGTCGAGCCTCGAGCGACATTGGCCGCCAGCACGGCCAGGGCCAGCGGGGACGTGACGTTGCGACCCTGCCCGATCGCGGCCGCCGCCTTGTCGGTCTTGCCGTTGTTGACGGGGACGTCGGCGTCGAAGGCGTTCGCGACGCCGAGGGTCTTGGCCCATCCGGTCAGCCCCAGCGCGGCGGCCGCCTTCGTCAGGTCGCTGTCCCCGAGCCTGGTCGAGAGCTGCACGAACGCGGTGTTGCAGGAGTGGGCGAAGTCGGTGGTGAAGTCGGGGGTGCCGAGCGACTCCCCCTCGTAGTTCTTGTAGGTCCGGCCGTCGACCACGAACGACTTCGGGCAGGAGACCGACGTGGTCGGGGTCACCTTGCCGGCAGTCAGCAGCGCATAGGTCGTCGCGATCTTGAACGCCGACCCCGGGGGGTAGTGGCCGGTCATCGCCCGGTCGAAGCCGAGCTCCGGCGAGTTCGCCGAGGCAAGCACGTCACCGGTCTTGACGTCCACGGCCACGAGGGCGGACGGCACCGAGCCGGTGGCCGCCAGGGCGCTCTCCGCCGCGTCCTGGACCCGCGGCGACATCGTCGTCGACACGTCCTTGCCCGCGACCGGGTCCTTCGAGAACAGCGGGGTGCCCGGCGCGGCGCTGGAGGTGACCTTGACGCCGGCGGTGCCGCCGAGGATCGCGTCGTACTGCCCCTGGAGCCCGCTGATCCCGGCGTAGTCGCCCGCGGCATACCTGCCCTTGCTCTTGGTGATGAGCTCGGCGCTGACCGCGCCGAACGACCCGAGCAACGGCTGGGCGAAGGTGCGGGACTTGGCCAGGGGCTGTTCGCGGACCGGGTAGATCACTCCCTTGAGCCCGTCGAGTGCGGCCTTGTGTGCGTCGAAGTCGGCCTGCCGGTAGGTGATGACGGGAATCGTCGCCTTGCTGCCCGCCTTGGTCGCCGCGGTGAGCTTGGCCACGAGGGAGCCGGCAGGTTCGTTGACGATCTTCTCGAGCTGGGCCACGGTGGCCGCGGTGGCTCGGCCCGGGTCGATCTGCACCGGGTAGACCTTGCCCATCGGGGTGAGGGCGGCACCGTCACGGTCGAGGAGAGTGCCTCGGTTGCCCCAGGTGCGGGTGGCGGTCAGGGTGGCGCCGGACTTGAGCGCGGGATGCCACAAGGAGTGGCCCTGGGGGAGCGTGATCGACCACCGGGTGTCCGAGCCCGCGGCACGCTGGGCAGTCACCGGCACGTCATAGGACCAGACGACGCCCCCGGCCAGGGTCCACGCGACGTGCGCGGTAGCGGTCGCCCGGTCACCCGCGCGCTGCAGCCCGCCCGCCGTGACCTTGACGGGTCCGGAGCCCAGACCCGCCGTGGCCTTGACGAAGTCCGCCTGGACCGCGTCGCTGGTGGCACCCGTGAACAGGACGCCGGGCTTGGTGAACGAGCGTCCGGACCACGACGTCGCGAACGCCGCCACCTCTGCCCGGGCCGCGGTGTCCAGCGTCTTCTCGTGCTCGGCGTGCCGCCACCACAACCACCCTGCGACGGCTGCCGCGACGACCAGTGTGGCGACCGCGACTCCCCCGACGACTGCGCGTTTGGTCATGCCACCATCCAACCCCACTCCGGCCGTGCTTCGTCCCATTTGTCTCCTCGGGCCCACCTCGGGCCCACCTCGGGCCACCCCTCGCGCCCCTCGCGCCCACCGGGGACCACTCCGGAACCGGGCTGGAGCCAACCTCGGCGCTGCCTGCGGCGTCGGGAGTGCGGAGGCGCATCTTAGGGAGCGTTCAGGATGCGCCCGTACACTCACGGAGGCGATTCGTCGCCCGAGCCACTGCACGCGTGGCTCTTCTTCATCAGAGAGGTACACGTGAGCGAGCCCACCAACGGCTCCGCGCCGGACCACAATGTGTCCGACCCGGGCCCTGGTGCCGCGGGGGACGGCAGCCAGCAGAACACCGCGACGTCGCACAGTCGGTCCGACCGCCACGGCGGCACGACGCGTCGCCACCCGTGGCTGCGCCGGACCGCGTTCGCCATGGCCGGCGTGCTGGTCGTGGCCCTGGTCCTCGGCGTCGCGGCCTACGTGAAGCTCAACGGCAACATCAGAAGGCTCGACATCAGCGGGGCGCTGGGCGTTCGCCCGACCAAGGAAGCCACCAAGGACGCGCAGACCAACCTGGCCCCGATGAACATCTTCGTGATGGGTTCGGACAGCCGGGAGGGGACCAACCTCGGCAAGGGGCAGACGGAGTACGGCATGGCAGGCAGCCGCTCCGACACCAACCTCATCGTGCACCTGTCGGCGGACCGCCAGTCGGCGATCGTCGTCTCGATCCCCCGCGACTCGATGACGAAGGCCCCGCGCGACTGCAAGAACAAGAACGACAGCGTGCAGAACGGCGTCACCCGACAGTGGAACCAGAACTTCACCCTGGGCGGACCGGCGTGCACCATCCGCACGTTCGAGGGACTGACCGGCATCTATATCGACCACTTCATCGTGATCGACTTCCGCGGGTTCCAGGACATGGTCAACGCCCTCGGCGGGGTCACCGTCTGCCTGCCCCAGCCCGTCAAGGACCGACAGAGCCACCTCGACCTCCCCGCGGGTCGGAGCAGGGTGGACGGCCGGAACGCCCTCGCCTACGTCCGGTTGCGCCACAACATCGGCGACGGCTCTGACCTCGGGCGCATCGACCGCCAGCAGGCCTTCCTCTCCTCGGTGATCCAGGAAGCCACGAAGTCGTCCCTGCTGCTGCGGCCCGACAAGCTCTTCGGCTTCCTCAACGCCACGACTTCGGCGATGACCACGGACAAGGGCCTGGACATCGGCCAGATGAAGGACATCGCCGGAAGCGTGGCCCGGATCGGCACCGACCAGATCCGGTTCGTGAAGCTCCCGACCGAGACCTACCCCGCGGACCCCAACCGGGTCCAGTGGACCCCTGCGGCCGACACCATCTGGAAGGCCATCCGGCAGGACAAGCCCCTTCCGGGCACGAAGGTGCCGAAGAAGGCGAGCACGCCCACCGCGTCGCCGACCACAGCGCCGGCCCTGACCGTGAGCCCCGCCGACATCAAGGTGCGGGTCACCAACAACTCCGGGGTGCCCGGTCTGGCCAAGCAGGCCGCCGCCGAGCTCCAGGTGCAAGGCTTCACGATCGCGTCGTACCTCACCGGTACGGGCTCGCCGACTGATGGCGTCGTGGTCCGCTACGGCCCCACCATGAAGGAGGCGGCGCGCACGGTCGCCGCCGTCTACCCGGGCGCCGAGATGCGCCAGGACGCCCAGCTGGGCTCGACCATCGAGCTGAGCATGGGCGTGGGCTCGCCGAAGGCGGTCGAGATCCCGAACCGCCTCGGGACCAAGCCGCTGCCGACGGAGAGCATCACCGCGCCCGCCACGTCGGGTTCCACCCCGACCGTGAAGGCCCGCACCGCGGCGCAGGACATCTGCAGCTGAGGTCGGCGACAGGGGGCGATTTTGCTCCTGTCGCTGGGGTGCGGATACCCTGTGCGGGCTCGGCTGCGACAGCCGCCGGGCGTGGAGGCGTCGCCTAGTCCGGTCTATGGCGCCGCACTGCTAATGCGGTTTGGGTTTATCGCCCATCGAGGGTTCAAATCCCTCCGCCTCCGCCAAAAACGAGAAGGACCCGACACGCTTTTCGTCGGGTCCTTCTCGTTTTATCGAACGCGCGGGATTTGGGAGGAGCTGGCGGCGGGGCGAGGAACGAGCCCCGGCGCCAGCGACGGCTCCCTCCGCCTCCCTCTGGCTTTCATCGCACGCGCAGCTTTCCTCGCCCGCGGGGCAGCCGTCGCACGGGGAGCCGAGCGGGCGCATACCGGACCGTTCGGTCCGGCTTGGGCTGGGGCGCCGGTCCAGCAGACCGGCTATGCCGCTTCGGCGCCGCCGCCGAGTCAGTACCAGGGTTTCGCGCCCGCGCCCAAGCGGTGCAACGGACTGGCCATCGCGGCGATCGTGATGAGCGGCTTGGCCCTGGGCGTCCTGGCGATGGGAGGGTTCATCGCGATGTCGATGTCGATGTCAGGTGGCGGCGGTGCCCTCAAGGGGGCCGTGCACCCGCTGGCCCAGTCGGTGTCCGCCGTCGTCCTGCAGGACACCCTCACCTCGACGCTCGAGAACGCGGGCAGCAGCGTCGACAGGCTCGAGTGCCCGGCCGACTCGAAGGTCGGTCAGGGGCTGGTCACTGTCTGCCACGGCTCGGTGGACGGGTTCGACTGGACGGGGGTCGTGGTGTTCGAAGACGACGGCGGCGCGTTCATCGTCACCGAGTACTGATCCGCTTCCTGGGCGGGCTTGCGGCGAAAGATCCAGGAACGCATCGCGACGAACCGTACGGTCGTGGACACGGCCGTCGCAGCGCCGACGACCAGGGTGGCGACCGCGGTCGACGGGCTGGCCACCGCTGTGTGCAGCAGGCCCAGCGCCCCCCCGGTCAGCAGCCAGGTGATGCCGAAGACCACCAGGCCCTGCGTCTGTGACCGCAGGGCTCCGGCCCCGCTGACGCCGAAGGTCCACCGCCGGTTAAGGGCCGTGTTGACGACGGTCGCGACGAGCAGCGCCACGAGGTTGGCTGCCTGGACCGACCCCGCGCCGGCAACGAGCGCGGCGAACAGGCCGAGGTGCACGACCGTGGAGGCCATCCCGACGGCGGCGAACCTCGTAAGCTGGTGCCACGCGCCCAGCGCGCCCGGCCTGTGTCGACGGATGCGGGCCGCGACCTCGGCGACGGGGAGCCGACCGGACGCGAGGCCGCGCCGGACCCTGACGACTCCCCGAAGGTCGTCCCACGCCGTCGCGACCACGTCGACCCGGGAGTCGGGGTCGTCGAACCAGTCGACGGGCACCTCGTGGATCCGCAGGCCGGCCCGCTGGGCCAGGACCAGCAGCTCGGTGTCGAAGAACCACGCGGGGTCCTCGACCATCGGCAGCAGCTCGGCGGCGACATCGGCCCGGATCGCCTTGAAGCCGCACTGTGCGTCCGTGAAACGAGCCCCGAGCGCGCCACGCAGGAGCAGGTTGTAGCACCGCGAGATGACCTCCCGTCGGGGGCCGCGCACGACCCGGGCACCCCTGGCCAGGCGGGAGCCGATGGCCACGTCCGAGTGGCCTGACATGAGGGGCGCCACGAGCGGCCACAGGGCGTCGAGGTCCGTGGAGAGGTCGACGTCCATGTAGGCAAGGATCGGCGCGTCCGAGCCCGCCCACACCTGCTTGAGGGCCCGGCCCCGGCCCTTCTGGGGCAGCTGCACGAGTGCGACTCCCGGCAGCTCTGCCACCAGCCCCGACGCGACGACCGCCGTCGCGTCGGGGCTGGTGTTGTCGGCCACGGTGATCCGGAAGGGATAGGGGAAGCTCTGGACCAGGTGGTGGTGCAGGCGGCGGACACTGGCCGCGAGCGTGTGCTGCTCGTTGTGCACAGGGATGACGATGTCGAGGACGGGGGTGGTCATCGCGGCGTTCCTCAGGTGCTCTGGGTCGTGGCGGAGCCCGAGGTGGCCGTGCCGGACGAGCGCGGCCGGGTCAGGTCGTAGAACGTCGATCCGCCGATCGTGACCTGGCTGAAGGTGGCCGCCACCCACTGCGAGATCTGCGCGCCCGTTCCCGAGCCGCCCGGGCCCCCGCCCAGGCCTCCGCCGCGTCCGCCGCCGGGCCCGTCGCCGTTCCCGCTGGCGACGAAGTAGTGGACGTCGCCGTCCGCGACGTACTGCTGGAACTGGGCCAGTGTCGGGCTGGGGTCGCTGCCGTTGAAGCCGCCGATGGCCATCACGGGGAGCCCGGTCCCGAGCTGCAGGCCCGCCGCGTTCTGCGAGCCGATCGCCGCGGCCACCCATCGATAGCTCGACGCATCGGCCGACAGGGCGGAGACGACCTCGGTGCTGGGAGTGGAGGCGTTGAGCAGGCCGCCGATCCCACCAGCACCGCGGGTGGCACCCGGGCCGCCGGCGGTGCCCTGCTGGGGAGGTGCGCCCATCGCGCCGCGGGGCCCACCCGGCATACCGCCACGGCCGGGGCCGCCGCCCGCGATGGCCGGCCCAGCGTTCACGATCGAGCCGGTGTGGCCCGTGCTGACGGTCTGGACGCTGTAGGCCGCGGGACCGGCGAGCACCGCCACGAGGGCGCTGGCGATGACGGCCGGCACGAAGCGCCGGTGCAGCTGGGTGATGGCGAGCAGCAGCAGGGCGCTCGCGAGCCCGAGGACGAGGACGCCGACGCGCAGCCAGTTCTGCCAGTCGGTCCGCGAGAGCAGGACGAAGGACCATGCAGCGGCGACAGCCGTGGCGGCCGAGAGCGTGACCGAGCCGACGGCCTTCGCGCGATGCTCCCAGGCCTCTGCCGCGCCCATGCCGACCAGGGCAGCGATGGCAGGGGCCAGGGCGACGGTGTAGTACTCGTGGAAGATGCCGGCCATCAGTGAGAACGTCACCATCGTGACGAGGAGCCAGCCACCCCAGACGACGTATGCCGCGCGGCGGCCGTCGGTGCGGGGCGCCCGGCCGCGAAGGAACAGGCCGACCGCGAGCAGGATGAGCGCCGAGGGGATGAGCCAGGAGATCTGGCCGCCGATGCTGGTGCTGAACATGCGCCCGAGTCCCGTGGCGCCCCAGCCGTTGCCGCCACCGACGGAGCCCGTCTCGTTGCCGCTGATCCGGCCGAGACCGTTGTAGCCGAAGGTGACCGACAGGAACGAGTTGTCCTGCGAGCCGCCGATGTAGGGGCGCATGCTGGCCGGGACCAGCTCGACGATCGCGACCCACCAGCCCGCTGAGAGGACCATGGCGCCGGCTCCGAGGATCGCACCGGTGATCCGCCTGCGCAGGGTCGTGTTCGCGAACAGGACGTAGGCGAGGCCGAGGGCTGGCACGACGAGCAGGACCTGGAGCGCCTTGGTGAGGAAGCCGAGGCCGAGGAGGACGCCGACGATGGCGAACCACCTGGCCGAGCCCTGCTCGATGGACTTGATCGTGGCCCAGGCCGCGAGGGCCATGAGCAGCACCAGCAGTGCGTCCGGGTTGTTGAACCGGAACATCAGCACGGCCACCGGGGTCAGCGCCATCACAGCGCCGGCGATGAGGCCGGCTGCGGCACCGAAGTGGCGCTTCACGGTGCCGTGGACGACGCCGACGGTGGCCACACCCATCAGCACCTCGGGCATGAGGATGCTGAACGAGCTCAGCCCGAAGAGCCGCACCGACAGGGCCATCGCCCACAGGGAGGCCGGCGGCTTGTCGACCGTGATCGAGTTGCCGGCGTCCGAGGAGCCGTAGAAGAAGGCCTTCCAGCTGGCGCTGCCGGCCTGGGCAGCCGCGGAGTAGAAGGAGTTCGCGTAGCCGCTAGAGGTCAGGTTGGCGAAGTAGAAGAGGGCCGTGGCCAGGAGCAGGCCGAGCAGTGCGGGACGGGCCCACGTCGGGTCGCCTTCCGCGCCACGCCACAGGCGATGGATCCGGCTGGGCGCCGGCGGCGCGTGGCCGGCCTGCGCGGGAGTCGTGGGAGGTGGGGCCAGCACGGGCTCGCCGGTGGCGTCGCGGTGGAAGGTCATCGAGTCCATGCCCTTACCGTCCGGTCCGGCCCTGTGCGGTCCCTGTGTCACTCATGAGGCCTGCTGATGAGCCGCGCAACCCCTCGGGGCGGCGGGTCAGGCGGGGAGGAGGACGGTGAACGTCGTGTCGCCGGGAGTCGAGGAGAGCTCGACATTGCCCCCGTGCGACTTGGCCACGGCGTCGACGATCGACAGGCCGAGACCGGTGGAGCCGGCGGCCCGGTTGCGCGAGTCATCGCCGCGGGTGAACCGGTTGAACACGGTGCGCTGCAACGACTCGGGCACGCCCGGTCCGTCGTCGGTGACGCTGACGCGGATCCACGGCCCATCGGGCCTCACCGACGTGACGACCTTCGTGCCTGCGGGCGTGTGGGTCCGGGCGTTCGCGAGCAGGTTGGCCACGACCTGGTGCAGGCGGGCGTGGTCCCCGGTCACTTCGACCGGCTCGTCGGGCAGGTCCAGCTCCCAGTGGTGGTCGGGTGATGCGGCGTGGGCATCACTGACCGCGTCCATCGCGAGCAGCGACAGGTCGACTGGTTCGCGGTCGAGCGGCCGACCCGCGTCGAGCCGGGCCAGCAGCAGCAGGTCCTCCACGAGTCCCTGCATCCGCAGCGCCTCGGACTCGACCCGCGACAGCGCATGGGTGACCGACGCGGGCACCGGTTCGCGCTCGCGACGGGACAGCTCGGCATACCCGCGGATGGACGCCAGCGGCGTCCGCAGCTCGTGCGAGGCGTCGGCGACGAACTGGCGCACCCGCTGCTCACTCTCGTGGCGGGACTGGAGCGCGCCCTCGACGTTGTCGAGCATGTTGTTGATCGCCAGGCCGACCTGTCCCACCTCCGTGCGGGGGTCGGTGTCAGTGGCCGGGATGCGTTCGGCTAGGGCGACGTCGCCGGAGTCGAGCTTGAGGTTGGAGACCTGGGTCGCCGTGTGCGCGACCCGTTGCAGTGGGGCGAGGTTGCGGCGCACGAGCCACAGTCCGCCTACTGTCACGAGGACGAAACCGACGAGGGCGCCACCGACCATCAGTGTGATCACCGTGCTGATGGTCTCGGTGACCCCGCCCGTCGGGAGCCCTGAGATGACCGTGTCGCCGTCGGCCTCGCGCGCCGACGCCACGCGGTAGGCGCCGAGCCCGGCGATCTCGACCGTCTTCGGGCTCGTGCCGACTCCCGCGGTCTGCAGCGAGCCGATCTGCCCAGCGGTGAGCGTGCCCGTGGTCTCGTCGTGCTCGACCCGGTTGACGATGACGACGCCGTCGCGGACCACCAGGACGAGGGACTGGGCACCTCCACCGGGGATCGGCCCGCCCGCGCCGCCGGGCCCGTGGTCCGTGCCGTCGTTGATGCGCGGCCCGCCGGCCCGGACGAGGGTGGACTGGAGGTCCTGGTCGAGGCGGCTGACGAGGAAGTTGTGCAGCAGCACCACGGTCAGGGTGGACGTGACCACCGTGATGGCGAGGAACAGCCCGACCACCGTCGCGATCAGCTTCCTGCTGAGCGTCCAGGTTGCCGGGTTGAGGTACGACCGCGTGGCACCGACGGCAGGGGTGGGCCTCATGCCGCGGGCTTGAGGACGTATCCGACGCCGCGCATCGTGTGGATCATCGGCTCGCGACCGGCGTCGACCTTCTTGCGCAGGTAGGAGATGTAGAGCTCGACCACGTTGGCCTGGCCACCGAAGTCGTAGTTCCAGACCCGGTCGAGGATCTGGGCCTTGGACAGCACGCGCTTCGGGTTGCGCATGAGGTACCTCAGCAGCTCGAACTCCGTTGCCGTGAGGTTGATCTGCTCGCCCGCCCGCATCACCTCGTGGCTGTCCTCGTCCATGGTGAGGTCGCCGACGGCCAGCACTGAGGCGGAGTCATCGGTGACGACGGCTGTACGGCGCATCAGGGCACGCAGGCGGGCGACCACCTCCTCGAGGCTGAACGGCTTGGTGACGTAGTCGTCGCCACCGGCGGTCAGCCCGGCCACCCGGTCCTCGACGGCGTCCTTGGCCGTGAGGAAGAGCACCGGCACGTTGGGGTTGTCGCCACGCATCCGACGCAGGACCTCCAGGCCGTCGAAGTCCGGCAGCATCATGTCGAGGGCAACCGCGTCGGGCTGGAACTCACGGGCCGCCCGGACGGCCGCGACTCCGGTGGCCGCGGTGCGGACCTCCCAGCCCTCGTAGCGCAGGGCCATCCTCAGGAGCTCGGTCAGGTTGTGCTCGTCGTCCACGACGAGCACACGGACGGGCGAGCCGTCGAGGCGCTGGAGCTTGGCCGAGGCGGACTGCTGCGAGTTCATGCCTCAAGGAAACACCGGGACCATGTGCGGTGCCCGCGCAACGGCTGTGCGGATCCTGTGAACCCACTGTGGCGGTGGCGCCTGTCTGTCCCTCAGGGGTTCGGCTGGTCACGAGGCTCAGGCATCCGATATCCGAGGCACAGGACCGCCACAGCCCAGGGGCGAACTCTCGGAGTCGACCACCTCACGCACCGACGTTCGGAGACCCCGATGACGATCCCACCCACGGGGGCAGCTGCCGCTCCGGCGACCGCGCCCGCGCTCAACCCGCCCCACCTGGAGCGGACGCAAGGCCAGATTCCCAGGCTCCGGCCGGCCCGAAGGTGAGCGCGCCATGATCCACCTCACGCTGGTCCGTCACTCGAGTGGCCGAAAAGCATTGCAGCGCAAGGACTTCAGCGCCATCCCGGTGTGCGGTTCGGTCCGGCCGCTCGCCTCGCAGCGGGCGATGCGACCTCCGAGGACGTCAGTGACCTCAGGTCCTGGCTGAGCCGAGGCCGAGCACCACGGCGATCCCGAGGGCGCTGCGCGGCTCGTAGGGTGTGCGCCACAGACCGCCGTGGACGGCGCCGGCGGCCTCCTCGCGCCACGGGGTGGTCGGCGCGTGCGGCGCGGTCCGCAGGTCGTGGACGAGGAGGGCTGCCATGAGCGTGTTGCTCGTGGCGGGTTCGAACACCTCGATCCCGAACCGGTGTGCACCGGCATACGCGCTGGCCAGGGCGCGGTTCTTCACCACCGAACGGGTGCGGGTGGGGGGTGCGACGTTGAGGGACACGGTCCGGCCGTCGCGACGGGCAACGGTGGCTCGCCAGCGCTGGAGTCGTTTGGCCAGAGCGTAGTTCGGCCCCTGTTGGGGAACGAGGCTGTCGTTGAGACCGGGGTCGGTGCCTGGGGCGTAGTTGCGTCGCAGCAGCCGTCCGCCGCTCATGGTCCGCAGCGCCGGGCGGACAAGTCGCATGGGCGTGGAAGGTCCGCGGTAGGTGCGGGTGGAGTGCTCGACGGCGTCACCGGGCACGGCGAAGACGTCCGTCGGGGTGGCGAGGAAGGCCAGGGCGACGTCGGCGCGGCGCCTCATCAGCTCGGTGCTGAGGACGTCGACGGCCATGGAGACCCGGACGTTGGTGGCGCCGTCGGCATAGACGTAGTTGCCGAGCACGAGGGGTCCGTCCAGCTCCGTGAGCCAGTCGGCGATGGCCGGGAGCCCGTGCAGCAGGTCGGCACCAGCGTGGGTGGCGAGGTCGTGTGCGGACCACGGTGCGTCGGCCGCCACCGGCATGTGCAGGGCCCCGGCCGACGACGCCGCCACGTCGAGCACCCGCTTCCAGATGTCGGCGCGCGGCAGGTCGACCCCGATGACCTCCCCGCCCCACGAAAGGATCGACCGCAAGGGACCCATCTCCGCCCCCGCCCCGAGCACGACGACCCGCTGGTCGCGCAGGTCGAGCCAGTCCGGGTTGGCCAGGACGGTCCGGACCGCCTCCGCGGCGGAGGGTTCGATGATGCCGCGGGTGGTCCAGTCGTCGAGCTGCCTGCGCAGCGCGTCGCCGCGCAGCCGGTCGCCGTGCAGGGGCAGGCTCAGCTCGGCCGCGCGTTCGCCGCTGCCACGCACCGTGGCCGTGCCGAGGGGGGTGCCGGCGGGGGTGTCGCCGGGGGGGCCGGCGGGCGCCGCGAAGGCCTCGGCGAGCGGCACCTCGCCGTGGGGAGTCGTGGCCCGCATCCGAGCGTGCAGCGAGGCCAGCCCGGCCTGCGCGACATCGACCGCGGCCTCGCCGTCACGCAGCAGTCCCGCCTCGACGAGGCGCTTGAAGTGGGTCAGGTACCCCTGGCGCCAGTTGGTCTCGCGCTCCGCCGCCCGGGCCCCCACCGGGTCGACCCCGCGCAGCGCGTCGGCGACGACAGCCCGGCCGAGCGCCGAGGTGCTCCGCTTGCCGTCGACCTCCGGAAAGACCACTCCGCTGTGAGCCATGCGCCGAGTATGCCGCGTCGTCGCCGTGGCCCTTCGCCCGAGTAGGGCGACCCGTGAGCGGCCTGCGGTGGCGGAACGTCCGGCCCCAGTCCTAGCGTGCACGCATGGCAATCACCGAGACCACCGCCCAGACTCCGTGGGAGCCGCCCCTGGCAGGCACCGAGGAGGGCGCCGTGCTCGGGGCGCTCGAACGGCTGCGTGCCACCTTCCGCTACAAGGTCGACGGCCTCGACGCCGACGGCCTCGCCACGCGGATCGGCGCGTCCAGCCTGACGCTCGGCGGCCTGCTCAAGCACCTCGCAGCGAACGAGGACCACAAGTTCAGCGTGAAGCTTTCCGGGGCACCCATGGAACCGGTCTGGGACGACAACGGCTGGGATGAGAGCGACGACTGGGAGTTCGAGTCCGCAGCCGGGGACGCGCCCGCGCGGCTCTTTGCGCTCTACGACGCTGCGGTCGCCAGGTCGCGCGCCAGTCTTGCGGTGTTCCTTGATGGCGGCGGTCTGGACCAGCCGGCGCACGTGTCCGACGCCGAGGGCAACCACGCGAACGTGCGTCGGCTGGTGCTCGACATGGTCGAGGAATACGGCCGTCACACGGGTCAGGCCGACCTGCTGCGCGAGGCCGTCGACGGCCGGGTCGGTGAGGACCCGCCGCCTGGCTGGCAGCCCGTGTCGGGTGCATGGACGTGGCCCGGCCGCTGACCGACGCCGACGACCCGAGCCGAGCTGGGGGACCGCGGGACGAGTCGCCACCAGGCACGCGAGGGGCCCGGAACCGTCTTGGTTCCGGGCCCTTTGACGAATGCCGCGTTCACGGCAAAGCAGGTGTTCTCACTCGAGGCCGAGGCGGGCCTTGAGGCCATCGAGCTCGATCTGGAGCTCGGTCGGGAGGTTCTCGCCGAACTTGGCAAACCACTCCTCGATCTGCGGGATCTCGGCCTTCCACTCCTCGGGGTCGACCTTGAGCGCCGCCGCGATGTCGGCATCGCTCATGTCGAGGCCATCGGTGTCGAGCGACTCCGGGGTCGGCACGTGGCCGATCGGGGTCTCGACGGCGGCAGCCTTGCCCTCGATGCGCTCGATGGCCCACTTGAGCACTCGGCTGTTCTCGCCGAACCCGGGCCACAGGAAGCCGCCGTCGTCGTCCCGACGGAACCAGTTGACGTAGAAGATCTTCGGCAGCTTGGACGCGTCGGCGTCCTTGCCCATGTTGATCCAGTGCTGGAAGTAGTCGCCCGCGTTGTAGCCGATGAACGGCAGCATCGCCATCGGGTCGCGGCGGACGACGCCGACCGCGCCGGTCGCGGCGGCGGTGGTCTCCGAGGAGAGGGTGGCGCCCATGAAGGTGCCGTGGGTCCAGTCACGCGACTCCGTCACCAGTGGCACGGTCGTCTTGCGGCGGCCACCGAAGAAGATCGCCGAGATCGGCACGCCCTGGGGGTCGTAGTACTCGTCGGCGAGGATGTCGCACTGCTCGATCGGGGTGCAGTAGCGGCTGTTGGCGTGGCTCGAGAGCTCAGCGGAGTCGGGCGTCCAGTCCAGTCCCTTCCAGCTGGTGGCGTGGGCCGGCGTGTTCTCCAGGCCCTCCCACCAGATGTCGCGGTCGTCGGTGAGCGCGACGTTGGTGAAGACCGAGTTGCCCTTGTTGATGGTCTTCATGGCGTTGGGATTGGTGTGCTCGTTGGTGCCGGGCGCGACGCCGAAGAAGCCGAACTCGGGGTTCACGGCATACAGCCGGCCGTCCTTGCCGAAGCGCATCCAGGCGATGTCGTCGCCGAGCGTCTCGACCTTCCAGCCCGGGATGGTCGGCGCCAGCATGGCCAGGTTGGTCTTGCCGCACGCGCTCGGGAAGGCCGCGGCGATGTAGTAGACCTGCTGCTCGGGTGAGATGAGCTTGAGGATGAGCATGTGCTCGGCGAGCCAGCCCTCGTCGCGGGCCATCGCGCTGGCGATGCGCAGCGAGTAGCACTTCTTGCCCAGCAGGGCGTTGCCGCCGTAGCCGGAGCCGAACGACCAGATCATCCGCTCCTCGGGGAACTGGACGATGTACTTCTCGGGGTTGCACGGCCACTTGACGTCCTTCTGGCCGGGCTCGAGGGGGGCGCCCACCGAGTGCAGTGCCGGGACGTACTTGGCGTTCTCACCCAGCTCCTCGATCCGGCGCAGGACGTTGACGCCGCAGCGGGCCATCACGCGCATCGAGACCACGACGTACTCGGAGTCGGTGATCTCGACGCCGAACATGGGGTTCTCGGCCTCGACGTGGCCCATGACGAACGGGATGACGTACATCGTGCGGCCCTTCATGCAGCCGGCATAGAGCCCGCGCATGAGGTCCTTCATCTCGTTCGGGTCCATCCAGTTGTTGGTGGGCCCGGCGTCCTTCTCGTCGACGGAGCAGATGTAGGTGCGGTCCTCGACCCGGGCGACGTCGGTCGGGTCGGAGGCGGCGTAGAAGCTGTTCGGCTTCTTCTCCTCGTTGAGGCGCACGAAGGTGCCGGCCTCGACGAGCTTGTCGGTGAGGCGGGTCCACTCGGCGTCGGAGCCGGTGACCCACTCGATGTGGTCGGGGGTGGTCATCGCTGCCACCTCGTCGACCCATGCCTGCAGGCCGGCGTGCGTCGTGCCGCCGGCCCGCTGGTCGGTGTGCGTCGCCTCGGTCGTCATGTGATCGGCCGTCCCTTTCGCCCGGGTGTGTGCCCCCCGGATCAATGAGGTGATGCGTCCACCGACCCGGGTCCGACGACGCCGTGTCCACATGGTGAACGCTTCTGATCTGGTCACGGTACGCCCGGCTACGCGCCAGTAGATACCGCGTGGGTCGTAGATCGCTCGTGAAAAGCCTCACAACCGACGGGTAGGTCGACCGCCTTTGCCGCCTTCTTGCAGACGCTGCAAGAAGGCGGCCGAATCCCGGGTGATTTCTTGCGAATCCGCGCCGGGAGCGGCCGAGGGAGAAGCAGCTCTGGAGGCTATGCCGTGCCCCACCACCTGGGGCACGGCATAGTCTCTTGGCCACTGAGCTGGTCGGTGCGGCGGGGGCCCTTGCGCGGACGCCCGCCAACGGATTTCGCCCACTCGGGGGTGACCCGGTAGTCTTGCCCGTCGTTGCTCTGGGCGATCCCACAAGGAACCTCAGGGCAGCATCTGCGCCCGTAGCTCAACGGATAGAGCATCTGACTACGGATCAGAAGGTTAGGGGTTCGAATCCCTTCGGGCGCACTCTGTGTTGAGACAGAAACCAGCAGGTCACAGCCCCGCGCCGATCCACACGGCCGGGGCTGTTGCTCTGCCGGAGGCCGCTTTCGGGACCTCTTGCTCACCGATTTGCTGACACTGGACCTCATTCGCCTCTCAACGGTGTTGGGACTCGTCCTTCATCTCCTTGGCGAATGTCTCCGCAGCACGGTCACCTGGTGTGTTCGCGGCTCAGCCAATCGGCCGGACTTCGCCGTGATTGGCTGAGCGCCCGCCGCCGCTCGGTAGGTTTGCGCGATGACTTTGGGGGAGGGCCTGCACGGGCGCGACAACGCGTTGAACGCGGTGCGGCTGCTGCTTGCCGTCCTAGTGGTCCTGTCGCACACTCGCCCGGTCGGGGGGTTCGGTCCGGACCCTGTCATCGGCGGCCGAGGGCTCGGCGCGTGGGCGGTGGCGGGCTTCTTCGCTATCTCGGGGTATCTCATCTGCGCCTCGCGGGACCGGTTGTCGTGGCAGCAGTTCGCGATATCCCGGATCCTGCGGATCTACCCCGGATATTGGCTGTCGCTCGTCGCCGTGGCCGTGGTCTTTTCCCCCGCGGCGGCCATGTTCACCGGCAGCCGCTTCGATCCCGCCGCTGCGTCCAGGTTCGTGCTCGTGAACCTTGCGACTCCGGTGCAGTGGACCTTCGGCGAAGCCATCGGCCGCGCGGCACGGCCGGAGGCGTGGAACGCGCCCCTGTGGACCCTCACGCACGAGATGTGCTGTTACGTGATCGCGGGGGTCGCTTTGAGCGCGCGGCGCGTCAGACGTCGGGTCGCGCTGGTCACCGGAGGCACCCTCGCAGCGCTGACCGTCGTGAATCTGCTGCTCGCATGGTCGGGAGCCTTGGGTGGCACGAAGCTCTTGGATCTACTGCACCTTCTCGGCTTCTTCACCGCCGGTTCGCTGATCTGGGCGCTCCGGGACCGGATCAGGGTCCGGGGCACACTGGCCATCCTGTCTCTGGCTGCAGTCACAGCGATCGGCCTGATGAGCGCCACCGATCAGCTCGCCGCGCTGCCTGTCGCCTACCTCGCCCTCGCCAGCGGCGCCGCCCTGCCCACCCGGATCGGAAATAAGCGAGACCTGTCCTACGGGCTCTACATCTACGGCTGGCCGGTCGAGACCACCCTCTACCTCGCGGGTGCCTCCCACTTCGGCTGGGCCAAGTACACCCTGCTCAGCCTCGCCGTAGCAGTCCCGGTCGCGTGGGCATCGTGGGCCTGCGTCGAGCGACCCGCCTTGGGACTCCGACGGCGACTGTCCAGCCGGCCAGCTCGAACGCCAGACCAACACACCAGCCCGGATCGCAAGCCCGCGGACGACACGGCACCCGCGCCGCTCGCACCGGCGACGCCCGGGTGACCGTCTTCCTGCCCGCGGCAACCTGGACACGTACGCTCATCCGGCAGAAGGTGTCACGCCTCGTTCCTGCGTTCCAACCGCCGCTTCAGCGTCGGCGGCGGGCACCCAGGGCGACGATGACGCCGATGAGGGCCACGAACGGTCCGATGACCGCCCAGAGGCGGACACCGCTCATCCCGCTCCCGCCGAGGATGTCGAGACCCTGGAGCGTCCAGAGGATGCCGACGAGGACGAGCACGACACCGATGACGACTGAGACGCGACGGTTCACGGACTGAGCGTACGTCGCGACGCGCCCGATCACACGACGCCGATCACACGACGCAGAACTCGTTCCCCTCCGGGTCGCGCAGGGTCTGGGCGTAGTAGTCGGCGCCCTCGGGTGCGTTGACGTAGGCCACCGTCGCGCCGAGGGCGACCAACCGCGCGACCTCCGCGTCGACGCTTGCCCGCCGCGCTGCATACGGCATCGCGTCCCGCCCCGGCGTGTGCCGAAGGTCGAGGTGGAGCCGGTTCTTGCCGACCTTGGGCTCCGGCACCTCCTGGAACCAGATGCGCGGCCGCAGGCCCTCGGGGTCGATGATCGCCCCGCTGCCCGCCTCCGCCCCCACGAGGTCCTCGTCCCGGATGCCGCCGCCCCGCCAGTACTCGAGCCAGGACTCCCAGCCGTCGGGCGCAGGCTCGGGGACGTACCCCAGCGCCGCGCACCAGAACTCGATGAGACGCGACGAGTCGGAGCAGTCGACCGTCAGCTGCCAGGTGGTCATGCCACCGATTGTGTCAACCGAGGAGGAAGCCGAGCCAGACGGCGGGCAGGCCCAGACCGAAGGTGAGGGCCAGGTTCGCCGCGAACGCCCGCCACGCCCGTTCCTCGAAGAACACCCACGTCTCGAAGGCCAGCGTGGAGAACGTCGTCAGGGCTCCGCAGAACCCGATCCCCACGAGCGGCAGCACCCAGTCCGGCGCGTCGCGCAGCCCGGCCACGAGCCCGAGCACCAGGGAGCCGGCCACGTTGACGACCAGCGTGCCGAGGATGGTCCCGGCCCGGGTGTGCTCGCGCGCCCACCGGTCGACGACGAACCGCAGTGGCGCACCGACCGCGGCTCCCACCACCACCAGCAGCGCACTGGAGGCGTTCATGGCCGCCGCCCGAAGAGCCGTTCACCGAGGCTGATGCCCAGTCCCACCGCCACGAGACCGGCCATCAGAGATCCCACCAGGTATGCCGCGGCGAGCAGTCCGTGTCCCGCCTGCACCATCGCGTGGAAGTCCAGGGCGAACGACGAGAAGGTCGTCCAGCCGCCCAGCACCCCCACGCCGAGGAACGGTCGCAGCCACGGGTGCGGCGACGTCATGGACAGCACCCAGACCACCAGCACGCCCATCCCGAGCGAACCCGTGACGTTGACGAGGAAGGTCGACCACGCGAAGGCGCCGGTGTCGTGCGGCAGCGCCAGCCCCACGGCATACCTGCCGACGGACCCCAGCACGCCGCCCGCGGCGACGGCCCCGAGCAGCCCAGCGTCACCCGCCCGCACGATCCGCATCAGGCGCGCAGGGTCTCCAGGAAGTCCGCGATCCGACCGATCGCCTCGGTGAGGACCTCGACGTCGGGCAGCGTGACGAGACGGAAGTGGTCGGGCTCGAACCAGTTGAAGCCGGTGCCGTGTGTGACCAGGATCTTCTTGCTGCGCAACAGGTCGATGACGAACGCCTGGTCGTCCTCGATGGCGTAGACGTCGGGATCCAGGCGCGGGAAGCAGTACAGCGCTCCGTGCGGCTCGACGCAGCTCACGCCTGGGATCTCGTTGAGCAGCCGCCAGGCAGTCTTGCTCTGCTCGTAGAAGCGGCCACCGGGGTGGATGTACTCCTCGATCGACTGGTAGCCGCCGAGTGCTGTCTGGATCGCGTGCTGCCCGGGGACGTTGGCGCACATCCGCATGTTGGCCAGCAGCGTCAGCCCCTCGAGGAAGTCGGTCGCGAGCTCCTTCGGCCCGGAGACCATCACCCAGCCCGCCCGGTAGCCGCAGACCCGGTAGGCCTTGGACAGCCCGCTGAACGTCAGGCAGAGCACGTCGTCGCCGGCGAAGGTCGCCGTGTGGTGGTGGACCGGCTGGTGGACCTCGTCGGCGAACAGGATCTTCTCGTAGATCTCGTCGGACATCAGGACCAGGTTGTGACGCCGCGCGATGTCGGCCATGCCGCGCACGATCTCGTCGCTGTAGACCGCACCCGTGGGGTTGTTGGGGTTGATGACGACCAGAGCGTGGGTGTTCTCGGTGATCTTGGACTCGATGTCGGCCAGATCCGGGTTCCAGCCGTTCGACTCGTCGCAGCGGTAGTGGACCGGGGTGCCGCCGGCCAGCGTCACGGCCCCGGTCCACAGGGGGTAGTCGGGCGCGGGCACGAGGATCTCGTTGCCCTCGTCGACGAAGGCCGTGAGCACCATCGAGATGAGTTCCGAGACGCCGTTGCCGATGTAGACGTCGTCGACGTGCGTGTCGGTCAGCCCCCGGGACTGGTAGTAGTGCGCCACGGCGGTGCGGGCGGAGTAGATGCCGCGCGAGTCGCTGTAGCCCTGCGAGTTGGGCAGGTGGTGGACCATGTCCTGCAAGATCGCCTGGGGTGCCTCGAAACCGAACGGCTGCGGGTTGCCGATGTTCAGCTTGAGGATCTTGTGTCCCTCGGCCTCGAGCTTCTGGGCCTCGACGAGGATCGGACCGCGGACGTCATAGCGGACCTGGTGGAGCTTGCGGGACTGCGTGATACGGCGCACGCGTTCAGTCTCCCAGCACTTCGACCGTCGTCACGACGGAGGTCACGCCCGGGCGCGTCGGGGTGGAGCTGAAGCCGAAGCGACACGGCGGGTCGACCGCAGCCAGGTCCCCCAGCGCAGAGCCGCGCCACGACCCGGTCAGGGACGTCACGGCGTGCCGGTCAGTGGCTCCGTACCACTCGCGTCGCCCCTCCACAGCCACCCCTCGGGTCCGCACCCCACGCAACGCGACCCGGGCCACGGGATCGACCAGCGCAGCCCAGGTGGTGCTCGTCGCCACCCTGGGCGGCACCCCGCGCAGCAGCCAGCCGAGCGGCATGCGCCTGCCCAACCCCAGGTATGCCGCGACGTGGTCGCCGGCCCGCACGTCCCAGCCCGCGTCGGTCACGGTCACCGACACCGGGGTCAGGCAGACCTCGTCGAACGCGTACGTCCCGGTGACGAACCGTGCCACGGCCTCATTCGGTGCGAGCAGGGTGCGATGGCCCGCCCCGTCCTCGACCATGACGTCGGCGAACTCGCCGAGGGGTGACTCGAGCCACCGGCCCACGACCAGGCGCACGCCGCTGGTGGAGCCGACCCCGGCGATGGCGCCCGTGAAGCGCAGTCTCTGCCCGGGCGCCACCGCGGTCAGGCGTGCGTCGGCTTCGTGAACGCCAGTGCGGCAACCACCCCGAGGAGCAACACGCCCGCCGGCATCAGCAGGGACTGCGACATGGCGCTCGCGAACCCGTCGGCGAGCTGCGGAGGCAGCTTCACCCCGGCGGTGTGCCGCGACATGTTCTGCGGCACCCCGGGCAGGTTGGCCGTCAGCCTGGCCTCGATGAGGGCGGCGATCGCCGCGCTGCCGAGGACCGCGCCGATCTGACGGGTCGTGTTGTAGATGCCGGACCCCGCGCCCGCCGACGACATCGGCAGGTTGCGCGTCGCCGTGGCGGCCAGGGGAGCCCACATGAAGGCGTTCGCAATCCCCATGAGCCCCATCGGGACGAGCAGCAGCCACGTCGGGCTGCCCGTGGTCGTCACCGCGCTCAGCAGGAAGAGCGCGAGCGAGCACAGAGCCAGCCCGAACGCCGTGATCGTCCGCGGGTGCATGCGGTCGATGAGTCGGCCCGCGACGGGGGACAGGGCCCCGGCCAGCACCGCCATCGGCACGAGCAGCAGGGCCGACTTCGTCGGCGTCAGCCCTCGCACGACCTGGGCGTAGAGCATGAACGGGAACGCCATCGCCGTGATGGCGAAGCCGACCGAGGTGATCGCGATGTTGGACAGCGAGAAGTTGCGGTCCCGGAAGAGGCCGAGCGGCACGAGGGGCTCGGTGCGGATCCTGCTCTGCCAGTAGACGAACAGCCCGAAGACGAGGACGCCGGCGGCGATCAGGAGCGGCACGGAGATGATCCCGGTGATGGTGCCCCAGCTGTAGGTCTCACCCTCCTGGATCCCGAACACGATGAGGAACATGCCGATCGCTGAGAGCCCCACGCCGACCCAGTCGAAGGAGTGGCTGTGCGTCTGCAGCCTGGGCACGAGCCGGGCGGCGAGCGCGAAGGCGACGATGCCGACCGGGACGTTGATGAAGAAGATCCACTGCCAGCCGGGACCGTCGACGAGCAGGCCGCCGACGAGCGGGCCGACGAGGATGGCCACCCCCGCGGTGGCGCCCCACAGGGACATCGCCTGACCGCGGGAGGCTGCAGGGAAGGTGCGGGTGATGACGGCCATCGTCTGTGGCGTCATCAGCGAGGCGCCGAGGCCCTGGACGATGCGGGCGACGATCAGCATCTCGATCGACCCGGTGAACCCGCACCACAGGGAGGCGACGGTGAACAGGGCCAGTCCGCTGAGGTACACGTACTTCGGCCCGATGCGGTCGCCGAGCCGGCCCGTGATGAGCAACGGCACGGCATACGCGAGGAGGTAGGCGGAGGTGACCCAGATGACCGAGTTCACGTCGGCGCCCAGGCCCTGCATGATCGCGGGCGTCGCGACGGACACGATCGTGGAGTCGACCAGGATCATGAAGAACCCGATCACCATCGCCCACAGGGCGGGCCAGGGGCGGTAGCCAGTGGGGAGGTCGGTCGTCAGGGTTGCGGGTGCGGCCATGACAGGTCGCCTTTCTCGAGTCGGGTGATGAAACCGTTGATCCAGTCCTGCTGGGCCACGGTCATGTGGCGGATGTAGTCGGCCGTGACCCAGTACGCCTCGTCGATGTCTCGCGCCCGGGCCTTGGCCACGAGGCAGTCGATGTCGGCGAGCTCACCGTCGATGACCTTGAGGTGGTCGCGCAGGTCGGCGCAGACGGCACTGGCCGGAGCGTTGTGCGCCTCGGCCAGCGCGAGGGCGAAGGTCGGGAACTCGTTGACGGGTTCGCGCAGGATCTCGCGGATCCGGTCGACCAGGGCGGTCCGGCCGGGCGCGGTGATCGCATAGGTGGTGCGCTCCGGCCGGTTCCCCTCCCGGGCGGTGCCGGTCGCCTCGGCCAGGCCGTCCTGGGTGAGTCGCTCGACGGTGCGGTAGAGCGAGCCGGGGGTGACGCGGACGATGCGGTCCTCGTGACGCTCGAGCAGGAGCTGGTACATCTCGTAGGGGTGCATGGCACGCTCGTTGAGCAGTGCGAGCGCCGAGATGGCCAGCGAGGAGAGAGGCATCGCGATCCTGGTGGACGGGGTCGACTAAACGTTCCGGGTGAAATATTCCACGCGGAATATAGGTCGGCTCCCCGCTCACCGTCAAGGGCCGCGGGCCTGCGCGCCGTGCTCGGCCTTGCCACCTGTCGCTGCCCTAGGCTCCGTGCATGGCTCCCACGTCCGACCTCGGTGCCCTCGAGATCGAGCTCAGCAGGCTGCTGCGCCGGGCGCGCAGTGCGCAGCAGCGCACCGCCTCGGACGTGCACCCCGACCTCGACTCCGCCGGGTATGCCGTGCTGGTCGCCATCCGTGACCTGGCCGCCACCGGGGGAGGCGCCCGGGGTGGCGACATCTCCGAGCTGCTCGGGCTGCACAAGTCGACCACCAGCCGGAACCTCACCACGCTGGAGGACCTGGGCCTCATCGAGCGCATCCCCGACCCGGCCGACGCCCGGGCTCGCCAGGTGCGCCTGACGAGTGCCGGGGCGCAGGCCCTGGAGCGCTCGGTGTCGGGTCGGCGCGAGCGGCTGCGCGAGCGGCTGGCCAGCTGGGAGGCGCAGGACGTCTCCGACCTGGCCCGGCTGCTGCGGCTGCTGAACGACACCGCGCCCTGACCAGCGCCCCCCTCCGCCGCCGGGCGGTAGCTGGATACTGCCTCCGCAGAAGTTGCTTTCAGCAACTATCTGGAGTTATGGTTGTGTTCTGCAACCAAAGGATCGCCATGACCACGACCACCACCCCCCGCTCGACCACCGACGTCCTCTCCGCGCTGTCCAGCCTGATCCGCGCCAGCCGTTCGGTCGCCCGCCAGCGCCAGGCCCAGCTCGGCACCGCCGGCACACCGCTGGCCATCCTCAAGGCGCTCGCCACCCAGCCGGCGGAGAACCGGCCCGGCGACCTGGCCGTCGTCACCGGGGTCGCGCCCTCGGTCGTCAGCCGGGCGCTGGCGCGCCTCGAGGAGGACGGTCTTGTCGTCCGCCACCCCGACGAGGCAGACGCCCGCGCGTGCCACATCAGCCTGACCCCCGAGGGACACAGCCAGCTGGACGCCATCACCGACCAGTACGCCCTCCTGCTCGGCGACGCCCTCGCCGAGCTGAGCGACGACGACGTCGAACGCCTCCCCGGGTTGCTGCACACCCTCGAGCAGTCACTGCGGCGAGCCGGCGCGCGGCTGGCGCCACCGCGGCATACCCCGCTCGCACCCAGCCTCGTCGACTCCCAGACCAGCACCCCCTCCACCGCCACCAACACCACCGTTCACGAAAGCCTGTGATGTCAGCCCTTTCCTCTCCCCCCGACGTGTCCACGCCCGCGGGTCTGCCCGCGCCCGAGGCGACAACGTCGTTCTCCGCGCCGGGCGTCGGCCAGGAGGAGATGTCGCACCGGCAGATCCTCGAGGCGATGACCGGGCTGCTCGCCGGCCTCTTCACCGCCATGCTCAGCAGCACCATCGTGTCGACCGCGCTGCCGACGATCATCGGTGACCTGCACGGCACGCAGCGGCAGTACACCTGGGTGATCACGGCATCCCTGCTCGCGACCACCGTGAGCACGCCCATCTGGGGCAAGCTGTCCGACCTGTTCAGCAAGAAGCTGCTGGTGCAGCTGTCGCTGGTGGTCTTCGTCGCCGGATCGATCGCCGCGGGGATGTCGCGCTCGGTGGGCTTCCTCATTGCCTGCCGCGTCGTCCAGGGCCTCGGCATGGGCGGGCTGACCGCCCTGACCCAGTCGATCATGGGCGCGATGATCGCCCCGCGTCAGCGCGGGCGGTATGCCGGCTACATGGGCGCCGTCATGGCCGTCGCCACGGTCAGCGGACCACTGCTCGGTGGCGTCATCGTCGACAGCAGCCTGGGCTGGCGCTGGACCTTCTACGTCTGCATCCCGCTGGCCATCATCGCCCTGTTCGTCCTCCAGGCGACCCTGCACATCACGACGCCCCGGCGCACGCCCAGCATCGACTACCTCGGCGCCGCGCTGATCGCCGTGACCGCGTCGCTCCCGTTGTTGTGGGTCACCTTCGCCGGCAACGACTTCCCGTGGTGGTCTGCCCAGACCCTGTGGTACCTCGGCGGCACCCTCGTCGCCCTGGCGCTGACCGTGGTCGTCGAGCTTCGCGCCGTCGAGCCGATCATCCCGATCCGCCTGCTCAAGAACGTCACCACCGGGCTGGTCGTCGTCGCCAGTGCCGCCGTCGGGGTCGCGATGTTCGGTGGCACGACGTTCCTCACCCAGTACTTCCAGATCTCCCGGGACTACAGCCCGACCCGTGCCGGGCTGCTCACCATCCCGCTGATGGGCGCGCTGCTCCTCTCGTCCACGCTGGGCGGTCAGGTGGTCAGCCGCACCGGACGGTGGAAGGGCATCATCGTCGGGGGCGCCGTGTTCCTCGTCGCGGGGACCGCCTGGCTCGCCCAGATCGACCACCGCACCCCGATGTGGCAGATCGGTGTCGCCATGGCGTTCATGGGCTTCGGGATCGGTGCCATGATGCAGAACCTCGTGCTGGCGGTGCAGAACTCCGTCGACGTGAGCAACATCGGGGCGGCGTCCGCGACCATCGCGTTCTTCCGCACGCTCGGTGGCGCCATCGGGGTCTCCGTGCTCGGCGCCGTGCTGGCCAACAACGTGCGTGACAGCATCGTCACCGGCCTGGCCGCCCTGGGGCCGAAGGCGGCCGCCGCTGCGCGGTCGGGCTCAGGCACCGGCACCCTGGACATCAGGCACATGCCCGGTCCGGTCGCGGACATCGTGCGAGCCGGCTACGGCGACGCGACCGGCCACATCTTCCTCATCAGTGCGGGCTTCGCGGTCGTCGCCCTGCTGGCCGTCCTGTTCGTCCGCGAGGTGCCGCTGCGGACCACGGTCTCGATCGCCGCCGCGACCGCCACCACCGAGGCTGCGACCGAGGTGACCGCGGGCTCAGCCTCCGGCTGATCGTCCCGGGCCGGCCCGGTCGAAGGCGACGACGGCGCGCACCCCCGGCGCGGCGTCCTCGAGCCACACGCGAGCACCATTGCGCCGCAACAGCTCTCGCGTGATGGCGAGGCCGAGCCCGCTCCCACCGCTGTCCCGGTCACGGGCCTCGTCCAGCCGGGTGAACCGGTCGAAGACGCGCTCGCGGTCGGCTTCGGAGATGCCGTGGCCGTCATCGGTCACGGCCAGCAACACGGCGTTGCCACGCTGCTCCCAGGACAGGGTCACACGGGTGGCGGCGTGGCGCACGGCGTTGTCGACCAGGTTGCCAACGGCCCTGGTGAGGTCGTCGGGTCGCGCCACCACCGTCGCGTCCGCAGGACCACCGGACGGCCGCACCCGGACCGGGACGCGCGCCAGTGCGTGACGCCGCTCCGTGTCGACCATGAGCTGGGCGACCGACTGGGCCGTCGGCTCGGAGAGGGTCCCGTCGGTGCCCGAGCGGGCGAGGACCAGCAGGTCGTCGACGAGGGCGGAGAGCCGGATCACCTCAGGCAGCAGCTCGTCCGGCAGCGGCCCGCCCTCGCCGACGCGGGCCGCCACCTCGAGCTGGGTGCGCATGCTCGCCAGTGGGCTGCGCAGCTCGTGGGCGGCGTCCGCCACGAAGCTGCGCTGCACGACCCCCGCGGACGCGAGTCGGGCGAGCATGGCGTTGAGCGTGGTCGCCAGCGCGCTCACCTCGTCCCCGGTGTCGGGCACGGGGAGCCGCTCGGTCGGGTCGGCCGCGGTGCCGATGCGCTGGGCGCCCTGACGCAGGGACTCCACCGGACGCAGGGCAGACCCGATGACCCGCCAGGCCACGACCCCGATCAGCGCGAGGAAGAGCGGCAGGAGGACCAGCATGAGGGTCCGGAGCACCCGACGGCTGGTATCGAGGTCTGCCGTCGGCACGGCCGCGACGACGAGCACGCGTGCCGTGGCGGGGCCGGCCTCGACGCCGGCCACCTGGAGCTCACCCGAGAGCCCCGCCCGCGAGCCCGGCACCCGCAGCCCCGAACCGCGCGAGACCAGCCGTCGCTCTGACGGGTCCACGAGGGGGGTCAACCGGTCGGCGGTCACCGAAGAGCCGACCACCCTGTTCTCGGGATCGAGCACCTGGACCAGCTGGGCGCCGCTCACCGGCACCGGCTCGGGAAGGCGTCCGTCGTCCACGAGCAGCGCCACGTCATGGGCACTCGAGGCCGCCTCCGCGGTGGTGGCCCGGTCGAGCGCCGCGCCCATCGCGGCATACAGGGCGATCCCTCCGACGAGCAGGGCACCCGCGACCCCCGCCAGGCCCACCACCATGAGCCGCGACCGCAGGCTGCGCCGACCGAACCACCCGGTCATGAGCGCAACCGGTACCCGACGCCACGCACGGTCTCGATGCGGTCCCGACCGAGCTTGCGCCGCAGGTAGCCGATGTAGACCTCGACCACGTTGGGGTCGATCGTCTCGGCGGATCCCCACACGTTGTCGAGCAGCGACTCCTTGGTCGCCACGGTCGGGTGCGCTCGCATCAGGTGCTCGAGCACGAGGTACTCCCGCCGCGACAGTGCGACCACCTCGCCGGCGAGCTCGACCCGGCGTGAGGCGGGGTCGAGCTGCAGGCTCCCAGCGGCCAGCGTCGTCGCGCGCGGCACGGGGTCGCGGCGGACCAGGGCACGCAGCCGGGCGAGCAGGACCACGAAGGAGAACGGCTTGGTGAGGTAGTCGTCGGCGCCGTAGTCGAGCCCGTCCGCCTGGTCGTACTCCCCGTCCTTGGCCGACAGCAGCATGACCGGCACCCAGTTCTCCTCGGCGCGCAGCGTCTGCACCACCGTGTAGCCCGACATGCGGGGAAGCATGATGTCGAGCAGCACCGCGTCGTACCCGCCGAACCGGGCAGCCTCCAGGCCACTGGGTCCGTCCGCAGCGGTGTCGACCACGAATCCTTCTGCCGCAAGGCCCTTCGCGAGGGCAGCGGCCATCCGGGGCTCGTCCTCGACCACCAGCACCCGCACCCCGCCACTGTGGCACGAGACTCCCGGCCCTCAGCCCATAACCCTTAGAAAGCTCACAGGTCCGGCGGGGCACCATTGCCCCATGAGCCTGTTCACTGATCACCCGGCCGCCCGTTGGGCAGCTCCGTCCGTCGCCGTCGCCGTCATCGGTGTTGTCGCTCTCACGGCCAACCACGTCGCCAGCGCCGACCCGAGCCTGCCGCCCCGATCGGCCGCGCAGCTGCTCGTCGACGTGCAGCAAGCCAGCCTCAAGGGTCTGTCCGGCACGGTCGTGCAGACCGCGAACCTCGGGCTCCCAGACATCAGCTTCGGCAGGTCGGGCCAGGGTGGTTCGTCCTCGCTGACCTCGTTGGTCTCCGGCACCCACACCTGGCGGGTGTGGCTGGCCGGCCCGCAGCAGCAGCGGCTCGCCCTCGTCGGCAGCCTCGGCGAGTCCGACGTCATCCGCAACGGGCGCGACCTGTGGGTGTGGTCCAGCAAGGACAAGACGGCCAGCCACACCCTGCTGCCGGCCGAGAGCGGCAGGCCGGGTGACAAGGCGGGCACCAAGGCGGGTGCGAAGGCCACGAACCCCAGCCCGGAACAGCTCCCCAAGACACCGCAGGAAGCCGCCCAGCTCGCCCTGTCGGCCATCCAGCCCACCACCAGTGTCGCCACCTCGGGTGCTTCGGTGGTCGCGGGGCAGCAGGCCTACGACCTCATCCTGAAGCCCAAGGACCCCGCCAGCCTGGTCGCGTCCGTGCGGATCTCGCTCGACGCCGTGCACCACGTGCCGCTGAGGGTGCAGGTGTTCTCCACCAAGACGGCGAACCCGGTCTTCGAGGTGGGCTTCACCGAGGTCGACTTCGCCAAGCCCGCGGCGCGGCAGTTCGCCTTCAACGCCCCGCCCGGCACCAAGGTCACCCAGTCGCCCCTCGGCGGTGACACGGGTTCGACCAAGGCCAAGCCCACGACCCCAGCCACCCCGGGGGCGAAGAAGTCGACCCAGGCAGGCACCCGGCCGAAGGTGGTCGGCAACGGCTGGAGCGCAGTCGTGGTCTCCCGCATGCCGAGCTCCCCGACCGCGGGCGCTCCGGCTGCTGGAGCTCGCGGCCAGTCCGGCGACCTCGCCGGCCAGCTGCAGCGCGTCCTCGGTCTGCTGCCCAAGGTGTCCGGCGCCTGGGGCTCCGGCCGCGTCCTCCAGGGCACCCTCTTCACCGTGGTGGTCACCGATGACGGCCGGATCGCCGTGGGCGCGGTCGCCCCGGAGCGGGTGTATGCCGCGCTGGCCGCGAAATGACCCAGCTCACCGCGGCGGGTGAGCAGGCGGGACCCGCCGGCGAGGAAGCCCGGACGCCCGGGCCCGTGACGTCCACCACGGGTCCGGGCGCGCTGCCAGAGACCGGGCTCGCCATCGCCACCAAGGGGCTGACCAAGCGGTTCGGTGCGCAGGTCGCGGTCGACGACCTCGACCTGCGGGTCCCCCACGGCGCGGTCTACGGCTTCCTGGGCCCGAACGGCTCGGGCAAGACGACGACGATCCGGATGCTGCTGGGGCTGGTCGAGCCCACCTCGGGGAGCCGGAGCCTGCTGGGCATGGCCATCCCGCAACAAGCCACCGTCGCACTGCACCGGGTCGGGTCGCTCGTCGAGGGGCCGGCCTTCCATCCCTACCTGTCGGGCCAGGCCAACCTCGAACGACTCGACGCGGCCGACGTCCTCGCCGATCCGCGTACGACGCGCGCTCGCATCGGCACCGCCCTGGAACGGGTGGGGCTGAGCGCAGCGGCAGGCAAGCGCTACCGCGCCTACTCGCTCGGGATGCGCCAGCGACTGGCCATCGCCGCGGCCCTCCTCGCACCCCGGGACCTGCTGGTCCTCGACGAGCCCACCAACGGGCTCGACCCGCAGGGCACCCGTGAGGTCCGCTCGCTCATCGGGTCGCTGGCCTCCGACGGCACGACCGTCTTCGTCTCCAGCCACCTGCTCGCCGAGGTGGAGCAGATCTGCAGCCACCTCGGCGTGATGCGCGAGGGGCGCCTGGTCGCGCAGGGCACCGCGTCAGAGGTCCGCGGCGGCGGCACGGTGTCCCTGCATCTCGTGACCGCCCAGCCGCAGGAGGCGGCGGCAGTGCTGACCGCCCTCGGCGTCCAGTCGGTCACCACCCACGCGGGTGAGGTGCGCGGCATACCCGGCGAGCTCGAACCCGAGGCCATCGTCGCCGCCCTGGTCCGCGCGGGAGTCGGGGTGCGGTCCTTCACCGCGAGCTCACCGAGCCTGGAGGACCTGTTCGTCTCGCTCACCGGGGAGGGTTTCGATGTCAGCGGCTGAGGCACCAGTCACCGGCTCCGGGCTGACCGGCTCCGGACCCGCCGCAGGTCGCCTGGGGGCCCTTCCGAGGGGCCGACGGGTGTCGACGCGCCTGCTGCGCTCCGAGCTGCGCATCATCGCCGGCCGCAGGCGCAACCAGGCGGGTCTGCTCGTCCTCGCCGCTGTGCCCATCATGATGGCGATCGCCGTCAAGATGTCGACACCGCGTAACGGCGAGGGGCCTGACTTCCTCTCGTCCATCACCTCCAACGGCCTGTTCGTCCCGCTGGCGGCCCTCAGTGTCGAGGTGGTGATGTTCCTGCCGCTGGCGATGTCGATGCTCTCGGGCGACGCGATCGCGGGCGAGGCCAACCTCGGCACCCTGCGCTACCTGCTGACGGTCCCGGTGAACCGCACCCGCCTGCTGCTGGTGAAGTTCGCGTCGCTGTGCATCGGCGCGGTGTGGGGCGTCGCCGCCGTGGCCCTGCCGGGTGCCGTGATCGGGATCGCGTTGTTCGGCACCGGTCCGCTGACCACCCTGTCGGGCAGCCAGATCGGGTTCGGGGCAGCGGTATGGCGCGTGGTGCTGGTCATGCTCTACCTCGCCGCCGGCCTCGCCGGGCTCGCGGCAGTCGGGTTGTTCATCTCGACCCTGACCGAGGTGCCGATCGCGGCCGCGATCGCGTTGATGGTCTTCACGATCGTGTCGTGGATCCTCGACTCGGTGCCGCAGCTGGGCTGGCTGCACCCGTGGCTCCTGGTCGACCACTGGATGGCGTTCGGTGACCTGCTGCGTGACCCGATGGCCGGTGGCGAGATCGGACGTGGCCTGTTCACCGCCGCCGGGTACGCCCTCGTCTTCTGGCTGGCGGCCTGGGCGCGGTTCGCGGGCAAGGACATCACGAGCTAGCCGCCGACCTCGCTGCCGATTTCCCCGCCGACTTCGCTGGCGGGGGGGTGGCGTGGGCTGGCGCGGGCTGGGTCGGCGTGACGAGGGCCACGGGGCTGCGAGGTTCCGTCGGCTACCGATGGGTAACTAGGCTCGCAGTCATGACGACGCTCTCCGGCAAGACCATCATCATGTCCGGCGGCAGCCGCGGCATCGGCTTGGCCATCGCCGTGCGGGCAGCCCGCGACGGGGCGAACATCACCCTCATCGCCAAGACGGACAAGGCGGACCCGCGACTCGTCGGCACCATCCACACGGCGGCCGAGGCCATCGAGGCGGCTGGCGGCAAGGCGCTCGCCGTGGTCGGCGACGTGCGCGACGACGAGACCCTCGCGGCTGCCGTCGACCGGACCGCGGAGGCGTTCGGCGGGATCGACATCGTCGTCAACAACGCGAGCGTGCTCAACCTGAGCCCCACTGCCACCCTCGACCCCAAGCGCTACGACCTCATGCAGGACGTCAACGTCCGTGGCACCTTCATGCTGACCAGGGCGGCGCTGCCGCACCTGCTGGCCTCACCCGACCCCAAGGTCCTGACCCTGTCGCCACCCATCAACCTGGACCCGCGCTGGTTCGCCGGCCACCCGGCATACACGATGGCGAAGTACGGGATGACGCTGGCGGCGCTGGGCTTCGCCCACGAGCTCGGCCAGAAGGGCGTCACCTCCACATGCCTGTGGCCGGCGACGCTCGTCGCGACCGACGCGATCGGCAACCTGCCGGGCGGGGACCAGATGATCAAGGTGAGCCGCAAGCCCGACATCGTGGCCGACGCAGCCTGGGAGATCCTCACCACCGAGGGTCAGGGCCTCAACGGCCAGACGGTGATCGACGAGGACCTCCTGCGCGCGCGGGGAGTTGCCGACTTCGCGGCCTACTCCATGACCGGCAAGGACGAGGGCCTCGCGCCCGACCTGTTCCTGTCCTGACCCCGCGCCGAGGCTCGGCCGCCGGACTGGTCAGAGCTCGCGGAGCTGTCCGTCCTCGACGTGCCAGCGACGGGTGGCGTGGACGTCGGCCAGCATGCGGCGGTCGTGGGTGACGAGCAGGACCGTACCCCCGAACGAGTCGAGGGCCTGTTCGAGCTGCTCGATGGCGGGCAGGTCGAGGTGGTTGGTGGGTTCGTCGAGCACCAGGAGGTTGACCTCGCGGGCCTGCAGCAGGGCCAGTGCCGCGCGGGTTCGCTCGCCCGGTGACAGCGAGTCGGCGGGACGGTGCACATGCTCGGCACCCAGCCCGAACTTGGCCAGCAGCGTGCGGACATCCGCATCCGGCCAGCTCGGGAGGGCGTCCGCGAAGGCCCGGGCCAGCGGCTGCGGCCCGAGGAAGTGGCCACGCGCCTGGTCGACCTCGCCGACTCGGACCGACGAGCCCAGGCCCGCGGTCCCCTCGACGACGGGGATGGTGCCCAGCAGCATCCCCAGCAGCGTCGTCTTGCCCGAGCCGTTGGCGCCGGTGACGACGATCCGGTCGGCCCAGTCCACCTGGACGTCGATGGGCCCGAGGGTGAAGTCGCCACGGCGGACCACCGCGCGCGAGGCGGACGCCACGACCGACCCCGACCGCGGCGCAGCGGCGATCGTCATCCGCAGCTCCCATTCCTTGCGCGGCTCCTCGACCACCTCGAGACGCTCGATCATCCGCTCGGTCTGGCGGGCCTTGGCGGCCTGCTTCTCGGCCGACTCCGCCCGGAACGCCGGGATGAACTTGTCGTTGTCGGTGGCCTTACGACGGGCGTTGCGGACGCCCACCGCCATCCAGTTGCGCTGGGTGACGGCCCGCTGCTCGAGTCGGCCGCGAGTGTCGGCGTACTCCTCGTACTCCTCCCGGGCATGTCGTCGCGCGACCTCGCGCTCGGCGAGGTAGCTGTCGTAGCCGCCCTCGTAGACGCCCACCTGCTGCTGGGCCAGGTCGAGCTCGACGACCCTGGTGACGGTGCGCGCCAGGAACTCCCGGTCGTGGCTGATGATGACTGCGGGGCTGCGCAGGCCCGCGACGAACTGTTCCAGGCGTTCGAGTCCGTCGAGGTCGAGGTCGTTGGTGGGCTCGTCGAGCAGGAGCACGTCGTACCGCGAGAGCAGCAGGGCGGCCAGCCCGGCACGCGCGGCCTGGCCGCCGGACAGGGCGGTCATCGGCATCTCGAGGTCGACTCCCAGGCCGAGGGTGGCGGCTGTGGTGGCCGCGCGCTGCTCGAGGTCCGCTCCACCCAGCGCCAGCCACGTCTCCAGCGCCACGGCATATCTGTCGTCGGCCCCGGGAGTGGGGTCGGCGAGCGCTTCGGCGGCGGCGTTCATCGCCGCCTCGGCGTGGCTCACGCCGGTGCGCCGCGCGATGAAACCGGACACGGTCTCGCCGGGTCGGCGCTCCGGTTCCTGGGGCAGGTGCCCCACCGTCGCGCTCGCCGGGGTCAGCGTGACCGAGCCCTCCTCCGGCTCCAGCTCACCCGCGAGCAGCCGCAGCAGCGTCGACTTCCCGGCACCGTTGGCGCCGACGAGGCCGACGACGTCACCGGGACCCACGATGAGGTCGAGACCGGCGAAGAGCGCCCGGGCGCCGTGCCCGGCGGCGAGGTTGGTGGCCTGGAGTGTGCTGCTCATGTCCCGACGGACGGTACCGGCACCCTGGCCCCGGTCGACACCGGGTTTCGTTTCGAAGGCGAACCGGCGTCCGGGGTTGTGGGATGGGTGTGTGCGCGGTGGGATGACAGACATGACCACGCTGTCGCACACCGCGGGCGAGACCGAACCCCCGCTGCTCGAGCAGACCATCCCCGACAACCTCGACGCGACCGTGTCCAGGTTCGGGGACCGTGAGGCCCTGGTGGACGTGGCCCAAGGGATCCGCTGGACGTATGCCGAGTTCGCCGCCGAGGTGGACCGGCTCGCGCGGGCGCTGCTAGCCACCGGCATGACCACCGGGGAGCGAGTGGGCATCTGGGCACCGAACTGCGCGCAGTGGACGGTGGTGCAGTACGCGACGGCCAAGATCGGGGCCATCCTCGTCAACATCAACCCGAGCTACCGCACCCACGAGCTCGAGTTCGTCCTCAAGCAGGCCGGCATCTCGGCGGTGTTCCTCGCCGAGTCGTTCAAGACCAGCGACTACGTCGCCATGCTCGACGAGGTGCGCGGCAGCTGCCCCCAGCTGCGCGACTCGTTCGTCTTCGGCCAGGAGTCGTGGGACCAGCTCCTCGCGCGGGCTGAGGAGGTCAGCGAAGAGCAGGTGGCGCAGGTCCAGTCCGCCCTGAAGCCCGGTGACGCGATCAACATCCAGTACACGTCGGGCACGACCGGCTTCCCCAAGGGTGCCACCCTGTCGCACCGCAACATCCTCAACAACGGCTTCTTCGTCGGCGAGCTCTGCCGCTACACCGAGGCCGACCGGGTCTGCATTCCGGTGCCGTTCTACCACTGCTTCGGCATGGTGATGGGCAACCTGGCCTGCACCACCCACGGCGCGGCCATGATCATCCCCGCCCCCGGTTTCGACCCGGCCGCAACCCTCAAGGCGACCGCGGACGAGAAGTGCACCTCGCTCTACGGCGTGCCCACGATGTTCATCGCGGAGTGGTCGCTGCCGGACTTCGACAACTACGACCTGTCGTCCGTGCGGACCGGGATCATGGCCGGATCGCCGTGCCCTGCCACGATGATGACCAAGCTCATCGACACGGGGATCACGGAGATGACGATCGCCTACGGGATGACCGAGACGTCGCCCGTCTCCACCCAGAACCGCCCCGACGACACCTTCGAGCAGAAGGTCGGCACCGTCGGCCGCGTCGGGCCCCACCTCGAGATCAAGGTCGTCGACCCGGTCTCGGGCGAGACGCTGCCGCGCGGTCAGGCGGGCGAGTTCTGCACCAAGGGCTACTCGGTGATGCTGGGCTACTGGCAGCAGCCGGACAAGACCGACGAGGTGCTCGTCGACGGCTGGATGCACACCGGTGACATCGCGGTGATGGACGAGGACGGCTACGTCCAGATCACCGGGCGGATCAAGGACATGGTCATCCGGGGCGGCGAGAACGTCTACCCGCGCGAGATCGAGGAGTTCCTCTACACCCACCCGGACATCCTCGACGCGCAGGTGATCGGGGTGCCCGACGAGAAGTACGGCGAGGAGCTGTGCGCCTGGATCCGGATGCGCGAAGGAGCAGAGCCGCTCGACGCCGAGGCCGTGCGGGCCTTCGCCACCGGCAAGCTCGCGCACTACAAGATCCCGCGCTACGTCACGATCGTGGACGAGTTCCCGATGACCGTCACCGGCAAGGTCCGCAAGGTCGAGATGCGCGAGAAGTCCATCGCCGACCTCGGGCTCAGCACGTAGCCCACACCGGTCCTGACCTGCGTAGATGTCCCCGTCGACGGTGGACGTTTGCGCCGGTCTGCCCTAGGTTGCGAATGCCGGGGATCCCGTTCCCGGCCCAACCCAGGAGGGCTCATGAAACCCATCGTCTGGATCATCCTCATCGTCGTGGTGCTGGCCGTCATCGGCCTAGTCGTCATGATGAACCGGAACCGCCGGCTCGAAGCCCGTCGCGAGGAGGCCGCAGAGCTGCGGTCCGAGGCCGAGCGGCACGACCGCGAGCACCGCGAGCGGGACGCCGCGGCGGCGCAGGCGCAGGCGCAGGCAGAGAAGGCCAGGGCCGAGGCGCAGGAGCAGCAGGCCCGAGCGGTCCAGCTGGAGGCGGAGGCCGAGCGACGGGCCGAAGGCGCGGCCGTGGCGCGTGAGCACCGGGACGAGCACCTGCGGCAGGCGGATGAGCGCGACCCCGATGTCGACATGTCGGGGGCCGAAGCCGACACCGAACGCGACGTGGCGGCCGAGCCGACGGCCCAGACCGACGGAACCGTCACCCATTCCGACGGAACCGTCACTCACTCCGACGGCACGTCCGGCACCCCCTACGACGGCACGGCCGGGGCGGACTCCGGAGAGCGGCGCCCGCCGGTCTGACGACCCCCGAAGCCCGGTCCGCAGGCATGCCTGCGGACCGGGCTTCGTCGTGGGGAATGGGTTGACGGGTGCGCTGGTTCTAGGAGATAGTTGAAATTCGAACTAGATCGGGAGTCACCATGCCTGCTGTCTCTGTCGCCGACCTCACGGTCCTGCCACGCGTCCCGGCGCCCGGCGCGATCGCCGAGCAGCGCCGCGTCCGCTCCGTGACCAGCGCACCCAGTGGCCTCGAGGGTGAGGGGTTCCCGGTCAAGCGCGCCTTCGCGGGCGTCGACCTGCGCGACCTCGACCCGTTCATCCACATGGACGAGATGGGCGCCGTCGAGTACGCGCCCGGTGAGCCCAAGGGCACCCCGTGGCACCCGCACCGTGGTTTCGAGACGGTCACCTACATCATCGACGGCATCTTCGAGCACCAGGACTCGTTCGGAGGTGGCGGGACCATCACGGATGGCGACACCCAGTGGATGACTGCCGGGTCGGGGATCCTGCACATCGAAGCGCCCCCGGAGCACCTCGTCGTCAGCGGCGGCCTGTTCCACGGGTTCCAGCTGTGGGTGAACCTGCCGAAGGTCGACAAGCTCAAGGCGCCGGCATACCAAGACCTCCGGTCGAGCGAGGTGGGCCTGCTCACCTCCGCGGACGGTGGGTCGCTGCTGCGCGTCATCGCCGGCGAGGTGGGCGGCGTCAGCGGCCCCGGGTCGACGCACACGCCCATGGCGATGGTCCACGCGACCGTGGCTCCCGGCGGCGAGCTCTCGCTCCCGTGGCGACGCGACTTCAACGCCCTGGTGTACGTCATGAGTGGCGATGGCTTCGTGGGCCCCGACCAGACGCCTGTCGGTCCCGGCCAACTCGCCGTCTTCGGCCCCGGCGACGCCATCCAGCTGTCGTCGGCTCGCACGCAGCAGGAGCGGTATGCCGCGGGGCTCGACGTCGTCGTCCTCGGCGGGCTGCCCATCCGTGAACCGGTCGCCTGGGCCGGCCCGTTCGTCATGAACACCGAGGCCGAGGTCCGCAAGGCGTTCGCGGACTACCAAGCCGGTCGGCTCGGCCAGCCTGTGCCGCACGGGGATGTCGGCGGGGGCACCGCCTGACGTCGCCGGGTACACGGCCTGACGTCGGCGGGGTTGTGCGGCCTCCACAGATACGATACGGTTCGTAGCGTATTGAAAGGAGTGAGTGACATGACCAGTTCCACCACCCGGACCCGTACCCGCGCCGCAGAGCGCGCCGGCCGCCACTCACGTGGCCACGCCAGCCACTACCCCCATGACTACCTGCACAACGACCGCAGCTACGCCGAGACCCAGTCAGACATCGGTGGTGGCCTGCTCATCGGCGCGATCACGGTGATCGCCCTGATGACCATGATCGTGCTCGGCCTCGTCTGAGCAGTCCCACCCCACACTGCCTCGCGCCCGTCGTCCAACCTGTGGACGGCGGGCGCGACCGTCGTCACGTTGCGGCGCCATCGCGGCGGTCCAGCCAATAGGTTTGGCGACGTCACGAGGCGTGACGCGACGTTCCAGGCCTTCCAGCGACGGGAGCAGCAGTGCGGATCGGTGTCCCAGCAGAGTCCAAGCCGGGGGAGACTCGGGTCGCCGCGACGCCCAAGACCGTCGGTCAGCTGATCGCCCTCGGGTACGACGTGGTCGTGGAGCGGGGTGCCGGAGCACGATCCTCCTTCTCCGACGAGGCGTATGCCGCGGCGGGCGCCTCGGTGGTCCAAGCGGCCGACGCGTGGGCGAGCGACGTGGTCCTGAAGGTGAACGCGCCGAGTGACGACGAGATCGGTCGCCTGCGTCCCGGTTCCCTGCTGGCCTGCTTGGTGTCGCCCGCGCTGAACCCCGACCTCGTCGAGCGGCTCACCGCCGCGGGGGTCACGGCGCTCGCGATGGACGCCGTGCCACGCATCTCCCGTGCGCAGTCGCTCGACGTGCTCTCCTCGATGGCGAACATCGGCGGCTACCGCGCGGTGATCGAGGCGGCGCACGAGTTCGGGAGCCTGTTCACCGGCCAGGTCACCGCAGCGGGCAAGGTCCCCCCGGCCAAGGTGCTGGTCGTCGGTGCCGGCGTGGCAGGTCTCGCCGCCATCGGCACGGCGAGCAGCCTGGGCGCCATCGTCCGGGCCTTCGACGCGCGGTCCGAGGTCGGCGAGCAGGTCGAGTCGATGGGCGCCGAGTTCCTGAGCATCGCGGTCGACGACGAAGGCCCTTCGGCCACCGGCTACGCCAAGGAGATGGGCGAGGACTTCAACCGCAAGGCCGCCGAGCTCTATGCCGAGCAGGTCAAGGACGTCGACATCGTCATCACCACGGCCCTCATCCCCGGCAGGCCGGCGCCGCGCCTCATCACCGAGGAGATGGTGGCCTCGATGAAGCCGGGCTCGGTCGTCGTCGACATGGCGGCTTCCAACGGCGGCAACGTCGCCGGCACCGTGGCCGACCAGATCGTCACGACCGCGAACGGCGTCCGGCTGATTGGCTACACGGACCTGCCCGGCCGCCTCCCCACCCAGGCCAGCCAGCTGTTCGGCACCAACCTCGTCAACCTGCTCAAGCTGCTCACCCCCGGCAAGGACGGGCGCGTCGTCCTCGACCTCGACGACGTGGTCCAGCGTGGCATGACGGTATGCCGTGACGGCCAGACCATGTGGCCGCCTCCGCCGGTGCAGGTGAGCGCTGCGCCGGTCGCTGTCGCCAAGGCGGAACCCGAGCCCAAGGCGCCGAAGGCGCCACCGGACCCGCGCCGCAAGTACGTCCTCATGGCCCTGGCCGCAGTCCTGTTCGGGATCATCGCGGTGAACTCGCCCGCCGTCTTCCTCGGCCACTTCACCGTGTTCGCTCTGGCCGTCATCGTGGGCTTCTACGTCATCTCCAACGTCGCGCACGCGCTGCACACCCCGCTCATGGCCGAGACCAACGCGATCAGCGGCATCATCCTCGTCGGTGGGGTCCTGCAGCTCGGAAGCTCCAACGCGCTGATCCAGGTCCTCGCGTTCCTCGCCACCCTGGTGGCCAGCATCAACATCTTCGGAGGGTTCGCCGTGACCGGTCGGATGCTCCAGATGTTCCGGAAGGACTGAGGCGCGATGACCACCAACCTCGTCCAAGCGGCATACATCGTCTCGGCCGTGCTCTTCGTCCTCTCACTGGCAGGGCTGTCGAAGCACGAGAAAGCCAAGGAGGGCAACGCTTTCGGCGTGGCCGGCATGGTGCTTGCCCTCGGCGCCACGATCTGGCTGTCGGTCGACCGCGCCGAGCACCCGGTCGTCACGGTCGCCCTGATCGCCGCCGCCATGGCGGTCGGTGCAGGCATCGGGTTGTGGCGAGCCAGGGTCGTGGAGATGACCCAGATGCCCGAGCTGGTCGCGATGCTGCACAGCTTCGTCGGGCTCGCGGCCGTCCTGGTCGGCTACAGCTCGTACCTCGAGTCGCGCGACGCCGGCACCGACGACAGCCTGCACCTGGTCGAGGTGTTCATCGGGGTCTTCATCGGCGCGGTGACGTTCACCGGGTCGATCGTCGCGTTCCTCAAGCTGAGCGCGCGGATCAAGTCCTCGCCGTTGATGCTGCCCGCACGCCACTGGCTCAACCTCGCGGCCCTCGTGGTGTCGGCAGTGCTGCTCGTGTGGTTCGTCCAGTCGCACTCGGTGCTGCCGCTGGTCATCATGACCGTGGTCGCGCTGGCCTTCGGCTGGCACCTGGTCGCCTCGATCGGTGGCGGCGACATGCCCGTGGTCGTGTCGATGCTCAACAGCTACAGCGGATGGGCCGCGGCGGCGGCGGGCTTCATGCTGGGCAACGACCTGCTGATCGTGACCGGTGCGCTCGTCGGCTCCTCGGGCGCGATCCTGTCCTACATCATGTGCAAGGCCATGAACCGGTCGTTCTTCTCGGTCATCGCAGGGGGGTTCGGCCAGGAGGTGTCCGTCGGGGACGACAAGGACTACGGCGAGCACCGCGAGACGATCGCGGCCGACGTGGCGGAGCTGCTGCGCGACGCCTCCACCGTGGTCATCACCCCGGGCTACGGGATGGCGGTCGCCCAGGCGCAGTATCCGGTCGCCGAGCTGACGTCGCAGCTGCGCAAGAAGGGCGTGAACGTCCGGTTCGGCATCCATCCGGTCGCGGGACGGCTGCCCGGCCACATGAACGTCCTGCTCGCCGAGGCCAAGGTCCCGTACGACATCGTGCTCGAGATGGACGAGATCAACGGCGACTTCTCCGACACCGACGTGGTGCTGGTCATCGGGGCCAACGACACCGTCAACCCTTCAGCCGCGGAGGACCCGGGCAGCCCGATCGCGGGGATGCCGGTCCTGGAGGTGTGGAAGGCCCGCAACGTCGTCGTCTTCAAGCGCTCCATGGCCACCGGGTATGCAGGGGTGCAGAACCCACTGTTCTTCAAGGACAACAGCCAGATGCTCTTCGGCGACGCCAAGGAACGGGTCGAGGACATCATCAAGGCCCTCTGACGCACCGCGAGGACGCGCCCGAGGCGGGTCGGCCTCAGACCACCGGTGGCGGGTGGCCGGGGTCGGCGACCACGTCGAAGACGTTGCCCTCGGGGTCGGCCATCGTCTGCCACCAGATCCCCAGGGTCTGGACGAGGTCGGTCACCGGGGGTCCGAGCGCACGGCCGCCCAGCGACTCGAGCCGGTGGACCAGGGCGGGGACGCCGAGATCCAGTGGGGGGTGGACGTCGACGTGCATGCGGTTGTTGCCAGTGCGGTTCTTGTCACTGCGGGGCTCGTCCACCTGCTGGAGCAGGAACGTCGGGGCCGCGTCGGACCCCTCAGGGCTGCGCAGCACCTCGAACCCCGGTACCGACCCGGCATGCTCGTACCCGAGGGCAGCCATCCAGAACGCCACCAGTCCTGGTGCGTCGACACAGTCCAGCACGATGGCCAGCTTCATGCGGCGAGTATGCCGCCCGGCCTCGTGTCGTGCCTCGTGACGTCCTGGTGGACCCAGGGGCGGACAGGCGAAACGGCGGGCGGCGGGTGCGGGGTGGCGGGTGCCGCCCGCCGCTTCTGGTGACCGACCATTCCCCCATGGTTAGTCATCCATGAAGACGTCCGAGGCCCGGAATCGTGACGCGGACCACGAGCATGGAGGAGCGGCGGGCGGATTTGCGGGTGCCACCTGCCGCTCCAGACCGGCATCGCCTCGATTGTCGGTCACCCATGGAGACGTCCGGGGCCCCGAATCGTGACGCGCGGTCTCAGGTGCTCGTCAGGCTGGGGACCTCGCCTTCCCTGGCCTTGACCGACAGGCGGCTGTTGCGCACGCCGTAGGTGAAGTAGATGAGGAAGCCCAGCGCCATCCAGACGAGGAAACGAAGCCAGGTCTCCACCGAGAGGTTGAGCATCAGGTAGACGCTGATCAGGGCGGCCACGACGGGCAGGACCGGCGAGAACGGCACCGTGAACGCCCGCTTCAGGTCCGGCCGGCGCCGCCGAAGGACGGGGACGGCGAGCGACACCAGGGCGAACGCGGAGAGCGTCCCGATGTTGACCATCTCCTCCAGCTTGCCGATGGGCGTCAGGCTCGCGATGAGGGCGATGGCCAGACCGATCATCACCGTCAGCCGCACGGGGGTGCCGGTCCGGTGGTTCGTGCGACCCAGGGAGGGTGGCAGCAACCAGTCGCGTGACATCGCGAAGGTGACCCGGGTGGCTCCGATGATCAGCGTCATGACGACAGTCATCAGGCCGGCCACCGCTCCTGCCGCGATCAACGTGGCGAACCCTGGCTTGCCCACCGACTCGAAAGCCGAGGCCAGTGCCGCCTTGGGGTCGATCTTCGTGTACTTGACCATGCCCGTGATGACCAGGGTCGTCGCCACGTACAGGACGGTGCAGATCACCAGGGAGGCGATGATGCCGATGGGCAGGTCGCGCTGGGGGTTCCGGGCCTCCTCCGCGGTGGTTGCCACGACGTCGAAGCCGATGTAGGCGAAGAACACGATCGAGGCGCCGGCGACGATGCCCGCGATGCCGAACGTCGAGGGCGTGACACCGAAGAGGACCTGGATGAGCGGGGCGTGGATGCCCGCCGAGGACTTCCCGGCCACAGAGGCAGGGATGAACGGCGAGTAGTTGGCCGACTTGATGAAGCCGATCCCGGCGACGATCACGAACAGGACGATGAAGAGCTTGACCCCCACGAGCACGAGATTGACGCGCAGCGACTCCCTGATGCCGATCGAGATCAGGGCCGTCAGGACGATGACGAGGAGGAAGGCCAGGAGGTCGAAGTGCGACCCCGGGGCCACGCCCGTCGGCACGGTGAAGCCGAGCTTGTCGAGGAGCAGGGTTGCGTACTGCGACCAGCCCTGGGCCACGACGCTGGCACCGAGCATGAGCTCCAGCAGCAGGTCCCAGCCGATGACCCAGGCGACGAGCTCACCGAGCGAGGCGTAGGAGAACGTGTAGGCCGAACCGGAGACCGGCACCGTGGACGCGAACTCGGCGTAGCAGAGCGCGGCGAGGCCGCAGCAGATGGCGGCGATGACGAAGGAGATCGCGATGGACGGCCCGGCGTAGTTGGCGGCGGCCCGCCCGGTCAGGGTGAAGATGCCTGCGCCGATGATGACGCCGATCCCGAAGTCGGTGAGGTCGAGGGCGGTCAACCGCTTCTTGAGCTGGTAGTCCGGCTCGTCGGTCTCCTGGATCGACTGCTAGCAGTGGTTCGCCGCCTCGGCGGCCCGGTCCGGGACACGCTAGCGTCGCCCTCGCGACCTCGCCCGCCGGAGCCCTTCAGTCCTCGGGCCAGTCCCGTCGCGGCCGGATCGGGATCGGACCGGTGTCGGCGGACCGGTCGCGGGCCGACAGGTCCGGGCTGCGATAGAGCGAGTCCGAGGGATCATCCGAGGCCAGCCGAGGGAGCCGCGGGGAGTGGCGGGCGTCGTCCCAGCCGGCATACGGATCGGGTAGGCCGTCCGGGGTGCCGTCCCAGCCGCCGGGCCAGTGGTCGTCCGGGTCCACCGGGGGACGCCGGTGGTCGCCCACGGCGAAGATCTCCGAGCAGATGGCTCGGTAGTGCTCGTCGGGGGACGGGACCCAGTTGACCTTGTGCAGCGCCTGGTCCTGGCCGGCCGACTCCATGACGAACCGGCCGTAGCCGAGGATCCGCCCTGGCACGGACCGCTCGTAGGACATGTCGGTGACCTTCATCAACGGCATCATCGACACCTTCCGGGTGATGAAGCCGTAGAAGAGGAGCAGCCGCTTGTCGGTGGCCACGAACCAGTCGTGCCGCCACTGCGCCAGCCGGTAGGCCATCCGGGCGACGACCGCGAACCACGCCCACCAGGTGGCCGTGGCGAGGAACCCCAGGGCGGGGTAGACGTGCGCGTCCACCCAGACGGCGACGAGGCCGGCGAGGACTGCCGAGCCGACGGGCTCGGCGACCTTGACCCAGTGCTGGTGGACCGCCGTGACGAGGCGCTCGCCGTCCAACAGGTAGCGGTCGAGCTCCTCGTGGCGCCGATCGGGCGCAGCCATCAGGCCTGGCCTGCTATCTGCCCAGCAGTGCGTCGAAGAAGTGGCCCAAGTTCTTGACGCCGTCTCCCAGGATCGACCCGGACGTCTTGACGATCTCGGCTGCCTGCGCCGGGGAGGTGAAGATCGCGTACGCGGCGAACGCGACGAGGACCCACAGCAGGATCTTCTTCACGCGCTGCATGTCAGACTCCTTGATCGGTCGTCGTGGGCACACCGACGGGCACACCTCATGTCCAGTTTGCCCGAAATGCCGCGTAAGGACGGAAGGCGCGCCGTCCACGGGTGCGGGCGCACGGCATACCGAGTCATGCCAAGGCGGCGCGGCGTGCCGGCGCGGCGCAGGGGTCAGACGACGCCGTAGAGCCGGTCGCCTGCGTCCCCGAGGCCAGGCACGATGTAGCCCTTGTCGTTGAGTCGCTCGTCCATCGCGCCCGTCACGATCGTGATCGGGATGGTGAGGTCGGCGAGTGCCTCCTCGACGTGCTTGACGCCCTCGGGCGCGGCCAGCAGCGTCACGGCCGTGATGTCGTCGGCGCCGCGGTCGGCGAGGTAGCGGATGGCGTCGACCAGGGTGCCGCCGGTGGCGAGCATGGGGTCGACGACGTAGCACTGGCGACCCTTGAGGTCGTCGGGCAGGCGGTTGGCGTAGGTGATCGCCTCGAGCGTCTCCTCGTTGCGCTGCATGCCCAGGAAGCCGACCTCGGCGCTCGGCAGCAGGCGCACCATCCCCTCGAGCATCCCGAGTCCGGCGCGCAGGATCGGCACGATGAGCGGCTTCGGGTTCGACAGCTTGATGCCCGTGGTCGGCGCCACCGGGGTCTCGATCTCGAACGGCTCCACGCGCACGTCGCGGGTCGCCTCATAGGCCAGCAACGTCACGAGCTCCTCGGCCAGCCGCCGGAAGGTCGGGCTGTCCGTGCGCTTGTCGCGCAGGTAGGTCAGCTTGTGCGTGATGAGCGGGTGGTCGGCAACGTGGACGCGCATAGGCGAAACTTAGCGCGTGACTTCCAGCGGTGGACCAGCAGTCGACCCCCGGTATGCCGCGTGGATGGGGCACGCGCTCGACCTCGCTGCCGCTGCGGCCCGCGACGGCGACGTGCCGGTGGGCGCCATCGTCGTCTCACCGGCCGGAGAGGTCCTCGGCGAGGGGCGCAACCTGCGCGAGGTCGAGGGCGACCCGACGGCCCACGCCGAGGTGGTCGCCCTGCGCGCCGCGGCGCGCGCGCTGGGGCAGTGGCGGCTGGAGGACTGCACCCTAGTCGTCACGCTGGAGCCCTGCCCCATGTGTGCGGGGGCGCTGATGCTGTCGCGGATCTCGCGCCTGGTGCTCGGCGCCTGGGATCCCAAGCTCGGAGCGACGGGCTCGGTCTGGGATCTGGTCCGGGACCGCCGCGCGACACACCGGGTCGAGGTCATCGGTGGCGTGCGTGAGGCAGAGTGCTCTCAGGTCCTTCTGGCATTCTTCGAGCAGCACAGAGCGACCGGGGCAATGCCGGCGCACCACAGTGAGCATCACAGTGAGCAGGGAGCTGGCGCGTGAGCGGAATCATCAATGGCCTGGTGAACCAGGTCCTCGGGGCACCTCCGTGGCTGGTCTACCTCATCGTCGGGGCGGTGGTGTTCGCCGAGGACGCCCTGTTCGTGGGGTTCGTGCTCCCGGGCGAGACGCTGGCGATCGTCGGCGGGGTCACCGCCAGCGTGGGCCACACCTCCCTCGCCGGGGTCCTGGTGGTCGTGATCGTCGCGGCGGTGGTCGGTGACTCGGTGGGCTTCGAGATCGGGCGCATGTTCGGGCCACGGATCCTCGGCATGAAGATGCTGAAGCGGCGACGTCAGAAGCTCGAGTCGGCCCAGGACTTCCTGCGACGTCGGGGAGGTTCGGCGGTGTTCCTCGGCCGCTGGACGGCGTTCTTCCGGGCCGTCATGCCGGCGCTCGCAGGACTCTCCGGCATGAAGTACCGGGTGTTCCTGCCGTGGAACGCGGCGGGCGGGATCGCCTGGGGTGCCACGGCGGTCACGGCCGGCTACCTCGCGGGCGAGTCCTACCACCGGGTCGAGAAGTGGCTGGGACGTGGCGCGGCAGCCATCGTGGGGCTCGTCGTGGTGGTGGCCCTGGTGGTGTGGGCGATCCGCCGACACCGGGCACAGCCCGCCGAGTGACCGACGAGCTCGTGCGTCTGGGCCTCGTCGCCCTCCGGCGGATCAGGGTGGACACCGCCGATTTCTTGACGGGTCACCTGCTCTAGTAACCTGCTCCGCGGTGGCGTGTCCGAGCGGCCTAAGGAGCACGCCTCGAAAGCGTGTGTGGGGGAAACTCCACCGTGGGTTCAAATCCCACCGCCACCGCCACGTGAGAAGGACCCGACACGCTTTTCGTCGGGTCCTTCTCACGTAGCGGGCGATGTGTATGGGGGATTTGGGAGGAGCGAGGTACGAGCGACGGCTCCCACCGCCACCGCCACGCGGGACTTACGAAACTGGTAGGTCACCTGTGACGAAACCCCGGCTGGACTTCATGTCCGCCCGGGGTCCCCCATTACCCGGCACACCGCCGGTGAGGGACGCGTGTCATGGGCTTGCCGTGTGCTGTTGCGGGGATGCGTGTGTCTGGTGGTGGGGCAATGCATGCGGCAGCGAATCCGCGAGACAGTTACAGCGAATCCGCGACCCTTGTTAAGCGAATCCGCGAGACGAACTCAGCGAATCCGCGACGAGTGTCATATTTATGCAGTTCACGGGCTTAGAGTGATGGGTATGGATAATTCGAGCTTAAGCCGCGGCCTGAGGCCGCGGTTCGCGCGTGCCTTGGTTGAAGAGACATTGTCCGACACCCCGATCACCGTCATCCAGGGCGCGCGTCAGGTCGGGAAGAGCACGCTGGCGCGCGTTGTCGCGGGTCCGCAGGCCCGGGTCGTGAGCCTAGACGCAGCAGCCAACTACAACGCGGCACGCACGGACCCGGACGCGTTCGTCCGTCAGAGCGACGACCTTCTGGTGATCGACGAGATCCAGCGTGTGCCAGAGCTCATCAGGGCCATGAAGGACGCCGTCGAGCAGACCCGTCGTCCAGGGCGGTTCCTCATCACCGGTTCGGCGAACCTGCTGGAGATCCCCGGCACGGAGGAAAGCCTGGCGGGTCGGGCGGAGACCGTGGTGCTGTACGGCCTGAGTCAGGGCGAGCTGTCCGGGCAACGTGAGGACTTCATCGACCGGCTGCTGAGCGGGGATGGCAAGGCGCTCGGGGTCCGCACCGGGACGCTCAGGCGCCAGGACTACCTCGAGATCCTCTGCGCCGGGAGCTACCCGGAACCACTGACCCGGCAGGGTCGACGTCGTAACGCCTGGTTCGACAACTACATCGGCCGCATCATGACCCGTGACGTCCAGGACCTCAGCAGACTCACCCACCTCGACCGGCTACCAGACCTCGTGCGGCTGCTCGCTGCCAACACCTCCGGCGAGCTCGTCAAGGCGAGGTTCGCCCAGGACTCGGGGATACCCGAATCCAGCCTGCCGCCTTACCTGGAACTGCTGGAGACCCTGTACCTCATCCATCAGCTGCCAGCCTGGGGGGAAGACCTGAACAAACGCGTCACAGGCCGACCCAAGGTCTCCCTGCTCGACACCGGGCTTGCGGCACGGCTGAACCACGTCACGCCCGCAGCGATGGCGCCGGGCTCGGTCAGCGACGCAGCCGGCGGTCTGCTGGAGTCGTTCGTCGCAGCGGAACTTCGACGACAGCTGGTCTGGGCCGAGACCTCGGCACGCCTGTTCCACTTCCGTGACCGCAACGGGCTCGAGGTCGACATTGTCCTCGAAAGCGACGACCGCCGGGTCGCAGGTGTCGAGATGAAGGCAGCCGGCTCTGTCTCCGGCGGGGACTTCAAGGGTCTGCGCTTCCTGCGGGACAAGCTCAAGGACCGTTTCTCCCTCGGCGTTGTCCTGCATACCGGGACCGAAGCGGTCCCGTTCGGTGACCGGCTCTGGGCACTGCCCTACTCAGCGTTGTGGACCTGACGGCTCACCGGGGTACAAGGGTGGGCGGTAGGCGCTACCAGGGGGCCGCTTCGGTGCCCGCTGACTGCGTCAGCCCACCTGTGCGCCGGCTCCCGCAGGGCTGGCCGGTCGTGGGGGAGACCCACTAGTCCATCAGTGCTGTGTTGTGTGCGCTCATCTCGGCGACGAAGCGGTCGATCTCTCGACGTGTCCGCAGACGATAGAAGGTCACGTGGCTCCATTGAGGGTCAATCATCGCCTGGGTGTAGCGCTCCTGGGTGCGTGGGTACGTCGTCCAGGCCCACCAGAGGATCGAATCCTCGCCGCGCCAGAACATCAGGCCGCGCCAACCCTCGCGGTTGCCGCTCCACAGCTCCTGCCGTGTGGACGCTCGATGCAATGTCCGGGTCACGGACTGCCACATGGTGCGCCATCGCGGTGGGCTGACCCACACGACGGTGTCGGCCGCGGTCCACACCTGGGCACCGATCTTGCTCCAGTAGTTGCCGTCCACCACCCACTCCCCGCCGGCGGTCGCGGCGCTCACGCGCTCGGACAGTTGGGCGCTCGTGGGAGCGCTCCAGTTCTGCCCCCAGTGCAACGCGTCCAGCTCGACATGAGGCAGCCCAAGCGCCGCAGCAAGCCGTTGGGCGACAGTCGTCTTGCCAGATCCTGAACTGCCGACCACCGAGATGCGCTTCATGGTTCGACGACCCTAGGTGACAGCGCGCGCAACTGCGTCGATCCGTGAGACCCGCTTGGCGCGATAGTCAAGTGAGCCGCCGTCGGGGTCCGATTCGCGGGAGTCAGCGCAGGACCTTGGCCAGCACGAGCAGGCCGAGTGCGTTGACCACCACGACCAGCACGGCGGCGGTGCCGGGGCCGTGCTCGTATGCCACTCCGATCAATGCTCCAGCGAGCAGCAACCCGAGTCCGCGCACCAGGGCCAGCCACCCGAACGCCGCCGCCCTGGAGCCTGGTCCGACAAGCTGGGTCACGACCGCCTTGACGACTGAGTCGAGGACGCCGTTGACCAGCCCCCAGACGCCGACACCAACCCACACCAAGACCGCCGACCCGCCGAACGAGATGGCTGCGACCCCCGCAGCAACCGGGACCACGAGGAGCACGCCGGGTCCGGCCCGGTCGTAGGTGGGTCCGGCGACCAGCCCGGTGATCCCGTCGACCGCCATCGCGACCGCGAACAGCACGGGAACCTGCGGCGCGGTCAACAGCCCACTGCCCTGCGCGTGCAGCGCCAGCAGTGGGAAGGGGGCCACGCCCACCGACAGCACGCCGACCGCGGCCACGTACTGCCACAACAGGTTCGGTAGGCGGCGTCGCGTCTGCGCGCTGGTGGTGGCCACCGACGGGTCGGACTCGGGGACGGTCGTGGTCGCGTCCCGGTCATCGAGGGGCTCAGCGGCGACTTCTTCGTACGAACCAGCGGCGGCGACTTCTTCGTACGAACTCGGATCCGGGACGCGGGACCGCAACCAGGCGAGCAACGCCAGGACAACCAGACCCGGGACCGCCAGTACCCCGAACGCGAGCCGGTAGTTCCCCCCGCTCGTGGCAAGAACCGCCGCCAGCAGTAGCGGCCCCGCCATCGCCCCGAACTGGTCCATCGCCTGGTGGACCCCGAAAGCGGTGCCGCGTCCGGTCCGGGTCGACGCATGCGACAGCAGCGTGTCTTTCGCCGGCGACCTGACCGCCTTGCCAAGCCGCTCAGTCCCGTACAGAAGCAGGGCTGGGACCAGGGCATGGGAAGCGCCGATCAGGGGGACGCTGAGCGCAGTCAGCGCATACCCGGTGATGGTCCATGCCCAGTAGTGCCGGCTCCGGGACACGAGGTACCCGGACGCCACCCTCAGCCCATACCCGATGAAGTCACCTGCTCCAGCGACCACCCCGACCACAGCGGCCGAAGCGCCCAGGGTCGCCAGGTAGGGACCGATGATGCTGCGTGCGCCCTCGTAGACCATGTCGGTGAACAAGCTCACCAACCCGAACACGACAACGAATCGCCACGCGGTGAGCCGCGCGGACGCGGGGCGGGCTGGCCCCTCGATGGTCACGGGCCAATCCAAGCACTGGTCATGGGCGGCTGCGCCGCGCGCCGACCGGGGTGGGGGTTACAGGTATCCGGCCCAGCCTGTGCCGATGACTCCGCGGTAGATGAAGCTGGCGTGGCCGTTGCCGCTGTAGAAGCGCAGGTAGCCGTGGGAGTCCACGGCGAGCAGGTCGGGGCGGCCGTCGTTGTTCCAGTCGGTCGCGAGCATGGTGCGTGCGCCGGCGAACCCCGACGCGACCTGGTACCCGCTGCGGGCGAAGCCGCCGCGCCCGTTGCCGGGGTACAGCCACAGGGTGCCGTCGGGTCGTAGTCCGAGGATGTCGGCATGGTGGTCGCCGTTCTGGTCTCCGGCGCCGAGGACCTGCCGGTAGCTGCCCCATCCGCCGCCCAGGCGCACGCCGGTGGCGAGGGTGTCCTGGTTGGTGTGCCGGTAGGAGTACAGGTCGCCGTTGTCCGTGATGCCCATGACGTCAGGCTCCCCGTCGCCGGACCAGTCTCCGGGGGAGAACGCCGTGGCGATCCCTGTCCAGCCGGTCGCGATCGCGGACGTGAAGTCCAGGTCTGTGCGACCCATGGTGGTGTGGGCGTGCTCCCGGAAGGTGCCGTCGTAGTTCACGGACCAGAACAGGTTCTCGCCGCTGTAGGGGACCGGGGTGGCGTGGGGTATGAGGATCCGCTCGTCCTGGAGCCCTCGCCCGATGACCGTTGGTCCTCCCGTGAACCCTCCGCGACAGTTCCCCCGGTAGAGGTAGGCCACCCCTGTGGGGCTTAAGGTGACCAGGTCGGTGCACGTGTCCGCGTCCCATCGGCCGGCGGAGATGATGCGTTGGCCGTGGATGCGAGGCACCACCGTCGCGGTCACTGCGCGACCGAGCCCGATGGTGCTGTTCGCCTGGACGGACACGGTGTACGGCTTCATGGTGGTCAGCCCGGTGATGGTGACCGATCGTGCGGACGGGGCCGCCGTGATGGTCCTGCCCAGCTGGGGCACCGTGACCACGAAGCCAGTGGTCTTGGTGTCCCAGGCGTAGGGCGGGAGCCAGCGAACCGTGACGGCCCCTTCGCCGGGGACGATGGTGGCCGAGTGCATGATCGGCGGGTCCGTGACGGTGGTGGTGAGCGCGCCAAGGTTGAGGCTGTGGTTGTCGACGGCGACGCCGTTGACCGTCTGGGTCCCGTTGGCGTAGTAGTGCCGCTCGACCCCTGCCCGGTCCTGCACCCACACGTCCGTCACGGTGAATGGGCCGTAGTCCGGCGTGGGCGTGGGTGTCACGGTGCCGGTGACGGTGCCGTTGAGGGGCAGGTCGGATCCCTGCAGGAGGAACTGGCGGCCGGAGGAGCTGGTCAGGCGCACGCCCAGGTAGCCGACGACACCGCTCGCGTCGGTGGCGGTGAACGGGATGGACAGGGTGCCGTTCATTGCGGCGAGCTTGGGTGCCGGGCCGATGGCGGTGATGACGGGCGGCTCGTAGTCGGCGCTCGACCCTGACAGGCTGAACGTCGCACCGGAGAAGTCGACGGTGTGGTTGAAGGCGCCGCCCGGGGTGTACGTGCCCGTCCCGGTCGCGTTGTACACAGCGGACTGGTTGTACCGGTCCGTCAGGGCAACCGTCTGGACGTGCCACGCCCCGTTCGCCCAGGAGTTGTCGATGGGGGCGGTCCAGTTGCCGCTGGCGGGTGCGTCCGGGGCGGTGAGCCGGATGACGCGGGTGCTGTTCGCCAACTGGTTGTACAAGGCCACCGACGTCCTCGACAGGAGGCTGGCGTCGGTGGCGTCGTAGTGGACGGTCAAGGTGTCCCCGACCGTCAGGGCGGCAGGACCGGCCACCCTCACCGCGGTGAGCACCGGCGGCTGCACGTCCTCCGTGAAGCCGGCCAACGTCACCGCTGCGGCCGCGAAGGACACCGAGGCCGTCGTCGGCCCGGACGCCCCACCCGCGTACGACACGGAGCCGTTGGCGGCCCACGTCGACGTCCGGCCCGCCGTGTCGGTGAGTGCCACCATCGCCACACCGACCGTCCCGTTGTGGGCGCCCTGCGGAAAGGACACGGGAATGGTTCCATCCAGCGGCGGCGTCGCAGCAGGGTCGGAGGTGAACGGGAACGCCGGCGAGTTCTGGTACCTGACGCTCACCCGGGCAAGCGGGTCAGCCGAGGTGGCCGTGTAGTGAAGCTGCCCGACCTGGTCCGGGCCGAGCGACGCGGGGTCGACGCTCACCGACGTCAGCACCGGACCCATCGGGTCGGCCGCCGCGGCGACACTTGCGCCAGCAGCGACCGGGAAGACCGCCAGCGCGCCCACGGCGAGCGCCGCAACGCGGCGACCCCAGGCCGCCGCGCCGCGGGCACCGGTGCGCGCGGGACCCCTGTTGACCGACATGAGCAACCCCCGAACTCACGCCGGACCACCTCCGGCTGTGCAGAGTTTCGGCCAACCAGGACAAATGGTCAATGACAGGTGTCATGGAGACGGCGGGCTCGCGACGACGACCTCTTCCCAGTCGTGACCGGCAAGCAGCTGGTGAAAGGTCGCCTCGTCGTGCTCGGATACCTCACTATCCTTCGTACTCGGTAGTACGACGAGTACGAAAGAGCTTCACGCAGAAGCCCGTCCTAGGGAGGTCATGTCGATGTTGCCCGTTGTTCCTCCGGCCATGCTGGGGCAGCCACCGTGCCTCAGCCTCGTCCAGCAGGAAGCCCTGTGATCCGGCTGGGCTGGCTTGGCACCTCGTGGTCCTCCAAACGCCAGCTGGGGGCCCGCGTGGCCTTGGGGACGGTCGCGGTTGCCATTGCGGCGGTGCCGTTCACCCTGCTGCTCCTGTTCGTCGAGTCGCACTTTGCGCCGTTGCTGAGGGCCGACAACGGCGCCCGGGACGGCCTGCACAGCTACGCCCTGACCCACCCGTTCTTCGTCACGCTCATGCGGATCGCCAGCAACTCCGGGTCGGCCCTGGCCTGGCAGGTGGTCACCGTCGTCCTCGCCGCGGCTCTGCTCTGGCGCAGGCAGATCCGCCTGGCCCTGTTCGTCATCATCACGAACCTGGGCTCCTCCCTGATCAACGGCTTCGTCAAGACCGCCACCAACCGCGCACGCCCGGTCGTGGCCCACCCCCTGCTGCACGAGCCCGGCAAGAGCTTCCCCAGCGGCCACGCCCAAGCGGCCATCGTCGGCTACGGCGTCCTCCTTCTCGTCGTGCTGCCGTACCTGCACGGCGCCTGGCGCCGGGTCGTGGTCGCCGTCGCGGTGTTCATGGTGCTCGCCATCGGGTTCTCGCGCGTCGCCCTCGCAGCCCACTACATCTCCGACGTCCTGGCCGCCTACCTTCTCGGGCTGGCCTGGGTCGCGGTCATGGCGTCGGTCTTCCACGTATGGCGGCGCGCCAAGGCGTCCGCCCCACCAGAAGGCGCGACCGTCCCTGACCCGGAGCGCCGGTCCGATCCCTCCACCGAACCAGGAAGTCTCACCTCGTGAACCAGCTCCGCCACCTCGATGACCAGCTCCTGCTGTCCATCAACTCCTTCGCCCGCCACACTCCGGCCCTGCACGGCCCCCTGCTCGCGTACGCCAAGTACGGCGTGGTCCTGTTCGGACTGCTGCTGCTGCTCGCTCTGGTGGCGGCCCGGCACCGGTCGTCGCGCGCGCTGGCCGCCACCGGATGGGCGGCGCTGGCGATGCTGCTGGGTCTGGCCCTGAACCAGCCGCTGGGGCACGTCTTCGCTGAACGGCGTCCGTACGCCACCCACCCCGGGATCCTTCGCCTGGCCGACGTGACCACCGACTTCTCCTTCCCCTCCGACCACGCTGTGATGGCTGGCGCCGTCGCCGCGGGGCTCCTGCTGGCGCACCGCCGCCTCGGCGCCGTCGCGGTCGCCGCGGCGCTGTTGATGGCGTTCGCGCGGGTGTACATCGCCGCGCACTACCCCTGGGACGTCCTGGGCGGTCTCGCCTTCGGAGCGCTCGTCGCGGTCGTCGGGTGGCTCGTCCTGCGCGTGCCGCTGACCGCCCTGACCGCCTGGGTGCGCCGCCTGCCAGGCGTGCGGACGGTGTTCGGGGAGCCAGTCGTCGAGCCGGTCTCCGGGTCGTAGGTGAGGCGGCGGGGGCAGTCCGCTGCTGGGCAAAACCGTGCTCGTCGTGGAACGGTGGGGGCGTGATCCCGGAGTCCGACGAGCCAGCCGCCCCCACCCCGGTGTTCTTCGTCGCTGGCGGCACGGGGATCTCGGCCGAGACGCTCGGCAACATGATGCTGCAGCAGTTCCCCTCGGTCTCCTTCACGCGGCGCAAGATCCCGTTCGTCACGACCGTGCAGCAGGCCCAGGCGGTCGTCGCCGAGCTCGACGCAGCCGTGACGGACTCGGTGGTGCCCCTGGTGTTCTCCACCGTCTCGGACGAGGACATCCGCGCCGAGCTCCAGAAGACGCAGTGCGCCTTCATCGACCTGTTCGGCTCCCACCTCGACACCGTGGAGCGGGTGCTGCACGTCAACGCCACCCACGGGGTCGGGGCCCTGCACGGCGTCGGTGACAAGGGACGCTACGACGCCCGGATGAAGGCGATCGAGTTCGCCATGGAGCACGACGACGGGGCGAGCCTGCGCAACCTCGAGCAGGCGGACCTGATCCTCGTGGCGCCGTCGCGGTGCGGCAAGACCCCGACCTCGATGTACCTCGCCCTCCAGCACGGACTCAAGGTGGCGAACTACCCCCTGGTCGACGAGGACTTCGCCGCCGGCGGCCTCCCCCGTCCCATCCAGGGCCTGGTCGACCGCTGCTACGGGCTGCTCTCCACCCCGGCGCGACTCAGCCAGGTGAGGGGGGAGCGCCGGCCGGGATCGACGTATGCCAGTCTCGCCCAGTGCAGCTTCGAGCTGCGCCGGGCCGAGGCGCTCTATCGTGCGCATCGCATCCCCGCGATCAACTCCGCTTCGATGTCGGTCGAGGAGATGGCCGCGGTCATCATGCAGACCAGCCGCCTCGACAACCTCGGTTGAGGCAACAATCTCGAACAGCAACGCCCGTGCGGCCCGCGCCGCTTGTCGAAAGGATCGCCGTGAGCGGCAACATCTCCTGGTTCAAAGACCTCGGGTTGGCCGACGTCGAGACGGTGGGTGGGAAGAACGCCTCGCTCGGTGAGATGGTCCAGCACCTGTCGAAGGCGGGCGTGCGGGTCCCCGACGGCTTCGCGACGACGGCGGATGCGTACCGGCGTTTCCTTGCGCACGAGGGTCTGGCGGACCGGATCAGCGCGACCCTGGCGGACCTGGACGTGGAGGACACCCGGGCGCTGGCCGAGGCCGGCGCCCAGATCCGCGACCTCGTCGAGAGCCAGCCGTTCCCGCAGGACCTCGAGGCCGACATCCGCGCGGCATACGAGCAGCTCGTGGCGGGCGCCCCCGGGGAGGTGACGTGGGCGGTGCGCTCGAGCGCGACGGCCGAGGACATGCCCGACGCGTCGTTCGCGGGGCAGCAGGAGACCTTCCTCAACGTGGCCGGGATCGACAACATCCTGCTCGCGATCAAGAAGGTGTTCGCCTCGCTCTACAACGACCGGGCGATCGCCTACCGCGTGCACTCCAGCTATGACCACGACGTCGTGGCCCTGTCGGCGGGCGTGCAGCGGATGGTGCGTTCTGACATCGGGTCCTCGGGGGTGATGTTCACCATCGACACCGAGTCGGGGTTCCCGGACGCGGTGTTCGTCACGAGCAGCTACGGCCTCGGCGAGGCGGTCGTGCAGGGCGCGGTCAACCCCGACGAGTTCTACGTCTACAAGCCGGCTCTGCGGGCGGGGCGACCGGCGATCCTCAAGCGTGGGGTGGGCAGCAAGGCCACCAAGATGGTCTACACGCAGGACTCGGCCGTGGGTCGCTCGATCGACTTCGTGCCCGTGGACGAGGCGGAGCGGGGCCGGCTGAGCCTGACCGACGACGAGGTCACCGAGCTCGCCCAGCACGCCCTGAAGATCGAGGAGCACTACGGCCGCCCGATGGACATCGAGTGGGGCAAGGACGGCGTCGACGGCCGGCTCTACATCCTGCAGGCGCGCCCGGAGACGGTGAAGTCGCGCCAGTCCGGCTCGACGCTGCAGCGGTTCCGGATGGACGAGCGCGGCCCGGTCATCGCCGAAGGGCGCGCGATCGGCCAGAAGATCGGCGCCGGTGCGGTGCGAGTGCTGACCTCGGCCGAGTCGATGCACGAGTTCCAGCCCGGCGAGGTCCTGGTCGCCGACATGACCGACCCCGACTGGGAGCCGGTGATGAAGCGTGCGAGCGCGATCGTCACCAACCGCGGCGGACGCACCTGCCACGCGGCGATCATCGCCCGCGAGCTCGGGATCCCCGCGGTCGTCGGCAGCGGTTCGGCGACGACCACGCTGTCCGACGGCCAGGAGGTGACGGTGTCGGCCGCCGAGGGCGACACCGGCTTCGTCTACGAGGGCCTGCGCGCGTTCTCGGTCACCGAGACCGCGCTGGACGACATGCCCGACGTGCCGGTCAAGATCATGATGAACGTCGGCACGCCGGACCAGGCGTTCGAGTTCTCGCGCTTGCCGCACAAGGGAATTGGGCTGGCGCGCCTGGAGTTCATCATCAACCGCCAGATCGGCATCCACCCCAGGGCCCTGCTCGAGCTCGAGGACCAGGAGCCCGGGCTCCGCACCGAGATCGAGGCCCTCATCGCGGCCTACGACGGCCCGCGCGACTTCTTCGTCAAGCGCGTCGCCGAGGGTGTCTCGATGCTCGCGGCGGCGTTCGCGCCCGAGCCGGTGATCGTGCGGATGAGCGACTTCAAGTCCAACGAGTATGCCGGGATGCTGGGTGGGCAGCGCTACGAGCCGCACGAGGAGAACCCGATGATCGGGTACCGCGGCGCGGCCCGATACCTGTCCCCGGAGTTCGCCGAGTGCTTCGCGATGGAGTGCGAGGCCCTGCGGCTGGTGCGCGACGAGATGGGCCTGACCAACGTCAAGGTGATGATCCCGTTCGTGCGCACGCTCACTGAGGCGCAGGGAGTCATCGACCTGTTGGGGCAGAACGGACTTCGACGCGGCGAGAACGACCTCCAGGTCGTGATGATGTGCGAGGTCCCGTCGAACGCCGTGAACGCCGACGCGTTCCTCGACCACTTCGACGGGTTCTCCATCGGGTCCAACGACCTCACCCAGCTGACCCTGGGCCTGGACCGCGACTCGGCGCTGGTGGCAGGCGGGTTCGACGAACGCGACCCCGCGGTGAAGAAGATGCTCACCATGGCGATCGAGGCCTGCCGGGCGCGCGGCAAGTACGTCGGGATCTGCGGCCAGGGCCCGTCAGACCACCCCGACCTCGCGGACTGGCTGATGGACCAGGGCATCGAGTCGATGTCCCTCAACCCCGACACCGTCGTCGAGACCTGGCTCCGGCTCGCCCGGCGTGGGGCACCGGCCCAGGCCTGACCTGCCGATTCGGGAATGAACGCGCCTCCCGATAGGGTTGCAACCACTGCGTGCGCACCGTCGTGCACCCAAGGTCGTCTGCTCCGCGCCCCAACTCATGGTTGGCGCCGTCAGCTCACAGGATTCGTGAGTGGTCCAGCATCTTCGGCCACTCCCTACTGCTGATGAGAGTCCTCTGTGTCCCCCCACGCTGTGTCCCCCAACAACGCCCCCGCCCGGGTCGCCTTCGCCGACCTCGGCATCCACCCGCGCGTCGTCGCAGCCCTGCGTGAGCGCGGAATCGACGCGCCGTTCCCGATCCAGGCCGCGACCCTGCCCGACTCGCTCGCGGGCCGTGACGTCCTGGGCCGCGGCCGCACGGGCAGCGGCAAGACGGTGGCGTTCTCGCTGCCCACGATCGCGACCCTCGCCGCGTCAGGGCGACGTCGCGCGCCGCACACCCCCCGCGCGCTCGTCCTCGTCCCGACCCGTGAGCTGGCCATCCAGGTCGCCGAGACGATGACCCCGCTGGCCGCTGCGCTGGAGCTGCGCACCATGACCATCTTCGGTGGCGTGGGGCAGAACCCGCAGGTGGCCGCACTGCGTCGCGGGGTCGACATCGTCATCGCGACCCCGGGCCGCCTCGAGGACCTCATCGGCCAGGGCCACGTGCGCCTGGGTGACGTCGAGGTCACGGTGCTCGACGAGGCGGACCACATGGCCGACCTGGGCTTCCTGCCGGCCGTGAAGCGGCTGCTCGACGCCACCCCGCGCGACGGCCAGCGACTGCTCTTCTCGGCGACGCTCGACAACGCGATCGACCAGCTGGTCAAGCGCTACCTGCACAACCCGGTGACGCACAGCGTCGACAGCGCGGCCTCCCCGGTGCCGGCGATGACCCACCACCTGTTCAACGTCTCGCGCGACAACAAACCGGCCGTCGTGCGTGAGCTCGTGGCAGGACAGGGTCGCACGCTCGCCTTCACCCGCACCAAGCACGCTGCCAAGAAGCTGGCCAAGCAGCTCACCGCCTCGGGCATCCCCGCCGTCGACCTGCACGGCAACCTGTCCCAGAGCGCGCGACAGCGCAACCTGGCGGCCTTCAGCGACGGCTCCAGCCGGGTGCTCGTGGCCACCGACATCGCGGCTCGCGGCATCCACGTGGACGGCGTCAGCCTGGTCGTGCACGTCGACCCCCCGGCCGAGCACAAGGCCTACCTGCACCGTTCCGGGCGCACGGCCCGGGCCGGCGCCGAGGGCGTCGTCGTCACCGTCAGCACGCCCGAGGAGCGCGGTGACACCCGCACCCTCATGCGTCAGGCCGGCATCAAGCCCACCGCCGTCGACGTCGCCCCCGGCCACCCAGCCATCGGCGACCTGACCGGACCCGCGGCGGACCTCGTCACGCCGGCTCCGGTGGTCGAGAAGCCCGCCAACGGCAACGGATCGCGCGGTCGGGGCGGCTCTGGCGCACCCCGTCAGCAGGGGGGCGCCGGGCGCTCCTCCGCAGGCGGTGGCCGCGGTCGCAGTGGCTCGTCGCAGTCCTCGCGCTCGCAGTCCTCGCGCTCCGAGTCCTCGTCGCGCCAGCAGGACTCGCGCGGCCAGGGCGGCGGCCAGGGCGGCCGATCCTCCGGTTCCCAGCAGCGCAGCTCGTCGGCCCGCCGTGGGTCGAGCCAGGGCACCTCGCGTTCGGGCGGCGGCATCGCTGCGTTCTCCGCGGGGCGCGGATCCCGCGGACCACGCTGACCGACGGCTGAGCTCGGAGCGGTCTGCGCTAGGACCGCCGAGCCACGACTGCTGAGCCACGACTGCTGAGCCACGACCCCTGAGCTCGCAGGGCTGAGGTCGGACCGCAGACGACCCCGCCGTTTGGCGGAGCGACCCGCCCCGCGTCGGTGGGACCATGGCGCCATGGCGTCGCACGACGTCCGAGCCGCAGGTGTGCTGGCTCGGGGTGGTTTCAGCGCCGCGCTGCTCGGCGGCGCCGGGGTCAGCGTCGCCCTGGGTGCCTACGCCAAGGTGCACACGCCGAGCGCGCGCCCGCTGCTCACCTTGGGCTTCTCGGGCATGCTCCAGATGAAGGTCTGGCTGGGTGCCCTCGCCGTCGCCCTGCTCGTCGCGCAGCTGCTCACCGCGCTGTGGATGTGGGGTCGGCTACCGGGAGCTGGAGCGGCGCCGGACTGGGTCGCCCCCCTGCACCGGTGGAGCGGCAGCATCGCCTTCGTGGCCACCCTCCCGGTCGCCTTCCACTGCCTGTGGGCGTTGGGCTTCGGGGTCTCCAGCCCGCGGGTGCTGCTGCACGGTGTCGCCGGCTGCGTCTTCTACGGGGCGTATGCCGCGAAGATGCTCGGCCTGCGGCTCCAGACAGCCCCGGGCTGGGCACTCCCCGTGCTCGGCGGGACGGTGCTCGGCTCGCTCGTGCTGACCTGGCTGAGCGCCGCTCTCTGGTTCTTCACCCGGTCGGGCCTGCCCCTGTTCTGAGAGGAGGCCTGCGTGCCGATCCCCCCGCTGTCGCGTCGCTCCCTCCTGCAAGGGGCAGCCGTTGCGGGGGTTGCTGCGGTCGCCGGCTTCGTGGTCGCGCGAGCCGCGCGGTCCGAGGTCACCCGACCCGGCACGGCGGCCAATGCCTACGGCCCCATCGCCGCTCACCGCGATCGTCAGCTGGCTCGCCTCGACCAGGTGCCCAGCCGAGGAGGGCTGGTCGTCGGCAACGACTCGATCGTCCTCACGCGCGGAGCCGGCGAGGACGTCCACGGATTCTCGGCGATCTGCACGCACCAGGGCTGCCCGGTGTCGTCGGTGGCGGCCGGGGCGATCGTGTGCCCCTGCCATGGCAGCCGTTTCGACGCCACCAGCGGCGCGGTGATCGCCGGGCCGGCGACGCGTCCCCTGCCAGCGGTGCCCGTCGTCGTCCGCGACGGCGTCGTCTACACCACCACCTGAGGAGAGGTCATGTCCCGTCTGTGGTCGGCACTCCCGACTCTGCTCTGGCTCGCAGCAGCTGGTTTCGCGATCGGCGCCCTCATCGCCCTCTCCTGAAGCCGCGCCCGCTCCTAGGGCGACAGCGGCTCGTCGTCATCCAGCTCCTCGGCGGCGATCACCTTGAGCACCGCGTTGATCAGTCCCAGGTGGGTGAAGGCCTGGGGGAAGTTGCCGAGGTGACGCCCGCTCGCGGCGTCGATCTCCTCGGCATACAGGCCAAGCGGCGTCGCGAGGTTGAGCAGGCGTTCGCACAGGCGACGGGCACGATGCTTCTCGCCCACGATGGCCAGGCACGACACCAGCCAGAACGAGCAGATCGTGAACGTCCCCTCCTCACCCGACAGGCCGTCGTCGGTCTCCTCCACCCGGTAGCGCAGGACCAGGCCGTCGTCGGTGAGCTCGTCCGCGATGGCGACGACGGTGTCGTGGAGCCGGGGGTCGTCGGCAGGCAGGAAGCCGACCAGGGGCATGAGCAGGTTCGAGGCATCCAGCGCGTCGGTGTCGTAGTGCTGGGTGAAGACGCCCCGGTCGTCGACGCCGTGGGCGCAGATGTCGGCGTGAATCTCGTCCGCGGCCTCCTGCCAGCGCTGTGCCAGCTCGAAGTTCTCGCGCACCCGGGCGAGCTTGCTGCCGCGGTCCGCAGCCACCCAGCACATGACCTTCGAGGAGGTGAAGTGCCTCGGCTCGCCGCGGACCTCCCAGATGCCCCGGTCCGGCTCCCGCCAGTGTTCGATCGCCGCCTCGACGAAGGCCGACAGGATGGGCCAGAGCCGCTCGTCCAGGGTGTCCCGCGACTTCGTGTGGATCCACACCGAGTCGAGGATGGCTCCCCAGACATCGTGCTGCTTCTGGTCGAACGCGCCGTTGCCGATCCGCACCGGGCGCGCGCCGTCGTAGCCGGTGAGGTGGTCGAGGGTGCTCTCGGACAGGTCCTTCTCGCCGGCGATGCCATACATGATCTGGAGCACGTCGGACGACTCGGCGAGGTCGGCGATGAACCAGAAGAAGTCGCTTGCCTCCCAGTCGAACCCGAGCGTGTCCAGGGCCCAGAGTGCAAGGGTCGAGTCGCGGATCCAGGTGTAGCGGTAGTCCCAGTTGCGTTCGCCCTTGGGCGTCTCGGGCAGCGAGGTCGTCGGCGCGGCGATCAGGGCCCCCGTGGGCGCATAGCTCAAGCCCTTGAGGGTGAGGGCGCTGCGCTCCAGGTGGGTCCGCCACGGGTGGTCGGGGAACTTGCCGCGCGCGAGCCAGTGCTGCCAGTGGTGTGCCGTCCACACCTGTCGGCGGTAGGCGTCGGCGAACGTCATCGGTGGTTCGTGCTCGGTCCACGAGAGGGCCGCGTAGTGCGTGTCGCCCTCCTTCATGAGGGTGCGCACCGTCGCCTGCGGCCCCTCGATGCCCAGCCGCATGTCTGTGGTGAGGCGCACCTTGAGGTCGTGGCCGTTGCCCTGGGCGACGGCCGAGTGGTAGTCCTCGCCGAAGAAGGACCAGACCGCCTGCCTGCGGCCGTAGTCGAAGACGGGAGCGCAGTTGAGCGCCAGCTGCACCTCGCCGTTCACGCAGCGGATGGTCCGCAGCAGCACGTGCTCGGCGTCGTAGTCGGTGGGTGCCCGCCGGTAGCGGTGGGCCCGCTCCGTCTCGTGGTGCCACGGCCCCATCAGCAGGGCGTCGCGCACGATGATCCAGCCGCTCGGTGTGCCCCACGACGTCTCCAGGATCATCGTCCCCGGGAGGTAGCGGCGAGCCGTGGGCACCAGCATGTCGGCCGGCCCGAGCCGGAAGCCGCCTGCGTCGCGGTCCAGGATGGCGCCGAACACGCTGGGGGAGTCCATCCGTGGCAGGCACATCCACTCGACGTTGCCACTGGGGGCGATGAGCGCGGTGACCTGGCAGTCGGAGACGAAGGCGTAGTCGCCGATGCGCGGGAACGGCGAGCGCACGATCCGCTGCTCACGGCCGCGCCCGGCCGATGATGACTCCGTGGGGGAGACGGTCGCAGCCATGGCGTCACCTCCTGAGTGGGCGATGGCGCCCTCTCGCAGGATCCCGCAGTTTCGCGCCTCGCGCCATGGGCAGTTCGCGCAAACCCGTTGGTCGTCACCTCCGTCGGACGTCACCGCCCTTGGTCGTCACCGCCTACGCCGCAGGGGGTATGCCGCGTTGCCTCCTGCGGGGGACGCCGCCTCCGCGTGGCGGTCCCTAGGCTGGGCGGTATGCGTGAGCCGGCCGACCTGCCCTGGGGTCCCCCCTGGATGCGCGGTCGGCAGCAGTGGGCGCACGGGGAGGCTCCCGCGGTTCCCCGGTACCTGCTGGCCCTGGTGGTGGGCGTCATCCAGCTCGGCGGCAGCGTCGGGGCGTCGCACGCGCAGCCGACCCGCAGGCCGCTGGACGCTCTGGCGTTCGCGCTGCTCCTGGTGGCACCACTGGCGATCACGGTGCAACGGCGGTTCCCGGTGCAGGCCATGGCAGCCATCGCCGCGGCGGCCTCCGCGTACCTCCTGCGCGGGTACGCCTACGGACCGGTGTTCCTCGGTCTCGCCATCGGGCTGGTGGCAGCGGTCGTGCGAGGTCACCGCGTCGTCGCCTGGCTGGGCGCAGCGGCCGTGCTGGCCGGCGACGCCCTGGGCCGGCTTGCCTTCCACACGGCACCCTGGTCGTGGCCGGCGGCCGGAGGTCTGCTCGCGTGGGTCCTCGTGCTGCTCGCGTTCGCCGAGGTGGTGCGCGGCTGGCGAGAGCGAGCCGCGACCTACCGGCAGGCGATGCGTGAGACGAGACTTCGGCAAGCCGGCGAGGAACGGCTCCGGATCGCGCAGGAGCTGCATGACGTGGTGGCGCACCACATGTCCCTCATCAACGTGCAGGCCGGCGTCGCCCTGCACCTGGCCGATCGCCGGCCCGAGCAGGTCGAACCTGCCCTGGTCGCCATCCGCGACGCGAGCAAGGAAGCGCTCACCGAGCTCAGGTCACTCATCGACGTCCTGCGCCTCGACGGGGTCCCCGCCCCACGGTCCCCGGTGGCCACACTGGCCGGGATCGACGACATCGTGGAGCGCAGCGGTCACGCGGGTCTGCGGGTGACCAAGACGGTGACGGGGCAGCCGAGGCCACTGTCCGCGGCCGTGGAGCTCGCGGCATACCGGATCGTGCAGGAGGCGATCACCAACATCGTCCGACACGCCCACGCGCAGCGTGCCATGGTGATGCTCGACTACGGGGCTGACAGGCTCGCGGTCACGATCGAGGACGATGGGGACAGGGGCTCGAAGGTGTCGAACTTGGTGCAGGGCAACGGGATCAGCGGCATGCAGGAGCGCGCTCGCGCCCTGGGTGGCGAGCTGCGGGTCGGCCCGGGGGCGGGCGGCGGACTGCGCGTCGAGGCCGACCTGCCGACCGGTGGCCAGCGGTGATCCGGGTGGTGCTGGCCGACGACCAGGCGCTGCTCCGGGCAGGGATCCGTGCGCTGCTCGACGCGGAGGACGACATCGAGGTGGTGGGCGAGGCGGCCGACGGGGGCGAGGCTGTGGCCGTGGTGCGTGACACGCTGCCCGACGTGGTGCTGATGGACATCCGGATGCCCGGCACCGACGGCCTGGAGGCCACCCGCCAGATCGCGGCCGACGAGCGGCTCGCAGGCACGCGGGTGGTGGTGCTGACGACCTTCGACCTCGACGAGTACGTCTTCGAGGCGGTCCGGATCGGCGCCAGCGGGTTCCTCGTCAAGGACACCGAACCCGCCGAGCTGCTGCGCGGGGTGCGCGCGGTCGCGGCCGGTGACGCCCTGCTCAGCCCGGGCGTCACGCGGCGCCTCATCGGCGAGTTCGCCACCCGCAGCCGCCCCCACGCAGCACCGGCGGCCGGCCGCCTCGCGGAGCTCACCGACCGGGAGCGGGAGGTCGTCGCGCTCGTCGGGGAGGGCCTCACCAACGACGAGATCGCCCAGCGGCTGTTCCTCAGCCCCGCCACCGCCAAGACCCATGTCAGCCGGGCGATGGTCAAGCTCGGGGTCCGCGACCGGGCCCAGCTCGTGGTGCTGGCCTACGAGTCCGGCCTGGTCCGCCCCGGCTGGTCGGAGTAGTCCAAGGGTCGGAGTAGTCCACGAGCCGGAGTAGTCCAGGAGTCACGGTCTACGCCGAGGGGAGCAGGGGAGGTGTCTCCTCCGGTGGGATTCGAAAGGTGCTCTCCCGCCGAAGGATTGAGGTGTCAGCCCAATCCGACCAAGGAGTCATCATGACGAGCATCATCGCCGGCGCCACCGCGGCCACGCTGGCCGCGGACAACGACCACTGGAACGGCCCGGGCCCGTGGTGGCCGCTGTTCCCCTTGCTGTGGCTGGTGTTCATCATCGCCATCTTCGCCACGTTCCGGTTCTTCGGGATGCGCCGCTGGCGGAGCATGCAGGGCCACTTCGGGACGCGCGCCGGGGAGGCCAAGCTCGCCGAGCGCTATGCCGCGGGGGAGATCGACGAGCAGGAGTACGAGCGGCGGCTCGCCACCCTGAGGCGGATGGGGTCCTCCACCTAGCGGCCGCGACGGACCTGCCGATGATTGCCAACCTCGTTGGGAGGGAAGACAATCAAGGTGTTCGGCCCGCCTAGGATCGACGGACCATCTTCAAGGAAAGCTGGTTGTGACCACCATGAAGCGATGGACCCATCCACAGGATCTCGTTGCTCTGATCGCTGGCGCCTACGCAGCCCTCTCGCCGTTGTGGACCACCACGACGACACGGGCGACCACCACCATGGTCGTGCTCGGTGCCATCACCGCCGTCCTCGCCCTGATCGAGCTGGTGCGGCCGGACATGATGTCCATCGAGGGGCTCACGGCCCTCATGGGCGCCCTCATGGTCGCCGCCCCCTGGATCATGGGATTCAGCGGCACCCGGCCGATCTCGTGGACCGCGTGGATCGTCGGTGCCGTCGTCCTCGTCGTCGGCGCGGCGGATCTCCAGGTCACCCGGTCGCATCACCGGGGCACCATGGCGACCTCGCACTAGCGGGTCGTCACACGACGCTCAACAGCGCCAGCGCGTAGGCGCACTCGGGGTCGGGGTCACGGAAGGTGCCCCGGCCCCCTTCGCCGTCCACCTGGACGACCCACTCGTCGCCGTCGCGGTGCAGTCCCGCGAACCGCTCGCCGAGCAGCACCCGCAGCTGGTCCTCGCGGGGCATCCACAGGGCGGTGTCGAGGGTCACCGAGTCGAGTGCCCACTCGGTGGTCCCGTTGAAGCCCAACAACGGCTGTCCCTTGAAGGTGTGCACGTCGATGGTCAGGTGGCTGATCCAGAACACCTCACCGACGACGTTCGGCTGGTCGATCGTGAACCGGTCGCCCGGCACGGGCTCCCAGAGCACCCCGCCCTGGCTGAGGCTGCGCGACAGCTCCACCGTGATCATGGGGGGAGCCTACGTCGCAGCCCGCTCCCGGACCGGGGTTGCGCGGCTCAGCAACCGGTGGGGCTTGGTGCCGCCGCCGCGGGGGTCGTCTTGGGGGGAGGCGTCAGCGCCGTGAACGTGTTTCCCAGCACGAGGTCGACCGAGGAGTCGGTGCGACTGTCCTTGACGCCCTTGGATCCCTTGACCAGGGCCAGCACGAGCTTGGCCGACGGGGCACCGGTGGCGCCGTAGCGCACCTCGGCGGCGGCGGCGATCTTCTTCTGCAGCGGGTCGTTGCTGACGGCCGACACCCTGAAGCCACGCTTGCGCACGTCGGACGCCGTCCTGGCCGCCAGGCCGGCGCGGTCGGTCGCGTTGTAGACGTTGACGGTGACCTGCGCGGGAGTCCGCACGGCGGACGTCGACGTACACGTCTGTGTCGGGACCGCCCGCGGTTTGGTGTTGCTGGTCTGGAAGTACGAGTAGGCGTACCAGAAGGCGAAGAACAGCATCAGCGCCACGACGCCCAGCGTGATCAGGGCACGGCGTCGGCGGGCGCGACGCGCTGCAGAGGCGCCCGACTCCACGACGTAGCTCATGCACCCACCTCCGCCCGCGTCATCGCGGCCCCAGACTCTTGGGGTCAGTCAAGCACGAGGACCCGCGCGTGGAGGGTAGGACGCTGCTGAAGAGCGGCACGCAGTGCGCGGTGCAGCCCGTCCTCGAGGTAGAGCGTCCCCTCCCACTCCACGACGTGCGCGAACAGGTCGCCGTAGAAGGTGGAGTCCTCGGCGAGCAGGTGGCCGAGGTCGAGGGTGCGCTTCGTGGTGACGAGCTGTTCGAGCCGCACCAAGCGCGGCGGCACGTCCGCCCAGTCCCGGGGGGTCTGCTTGCCGTGGTCGGGATAGGGCCGTCCTTCGCCCACCTTCTTGAAGATCACCCAGCAACCATAGGGGTATGCCGCGTGGTCGGCCTTTCATCCAATCCACACCTGCCCGAGTGCAGGGGGGCCGGTCTAGAGTGCCGAAGGTGACCGAGAACGCGACACCGGAGAAGCACGCGACGTCCAACGCCCAGCTCGACGAGATCCGGGCTGGCTACTCCTTCGAAGGGGGTGCACTGCTCTTCGGCGCGACCGTCATCGACGGCACTGCCCATCCCGATGCGCCGGTGCGGGTCCCGCTCGCGACCCTGAACCGCCACGGCCTGGTCGCCGGGGCCACCGGCACCGGCAAGACCAAGACGTTGCAGCTGATGGCCGAGCAGCTCTCGGGCCAGGGTGTGCCCGTCTTCCTCGCGGACATCAAGGGCGACCTGTCGGGCATGGCCACGCCGGGGCAGGCCAACGACCGGATCACCTCCCGCGCGGCGGAGGTCGGGCAGCAGTGGACCGGCACGGCATACCCCACCGAGTTCCTCTCGCTCGGCGGGATCGGCAACGGCATCCCCATCCGCGCGGCCGTGTCCTCCTTCGGGGCCACGTTGCTCTCCAAGGTCCTCGGGCTCAACGAGACCCAGGAGTCGAGCCTCGGCCTGGTGTTCCACTACGCCGACTCCAAGCAGCTGTGGCTCGACGAGCTCAAGGACCTGCGCGCGGTCGTGTCGTTCCTGACCTCCGACGAGGGCAAGGCAGACCTCAAGGAGCTCGGCGGCCTCTCCTCGGCCACGGCCGGGGTGATCCTGCGCGAGCTCATCACCTTCGCCGACCAGGGCGCGGAGGCGTTCTTCGGCACCCCCGAGTTCGACACCAAGGACCTGCTGCGGACGGCCGCGGACGGCAAGGGCCTGGTGACCTGCCTCGAGCTGCCGGCGGTGCAGGACCGGCCCGCGCTGTTCTCCACGTTCCTGATGTGGATGCTGGCCGACCTCTATCACGACCTGCCGGAGGTGGGTGACCCGGAGAAGCCCAACCTGGTCTTCTTCTTCGACGAGGCCCACCTGCTGTTCGACGGCGCGTCCAAGGCCTTCCTCGACGCGATCCAGCAGACTGTGCGGCTGATCCGGTCCAAGGGGGTCGGCGTCTTCTTCGTGACGCAGTCACCCAAGGACGTGCCCGGCGACGTCCTCGCCCAGCTCGGCAACCGGGTGCAGCACGCGCTGCGCGCCTACACCCCCGACGACGCCAAGGCGCTCAAGGCGGCGGTCTCCACCTACCCGCACAGTGCCTATGACCTCGAGGAGCTGCTCACCTCGCTCGGCACCGGTGAGGCCGTCGTGACGGTGCTGTCCGAGCGGGGCGCACCGACCCCGGTGGCGTGGACCCGGATGATCGCGCCGCAGTCGCTGATGGCGCCGTCGGACGACGCCACCATCAAGGGCATCATCGCGGCGTCGACCCTGGGTGCGAAGTACGCCGTGGCCACCAACCGCGACTCCGCCTTCGAGATGTTGCAGGCCAAGCAGGCCGCGGCCAGCGCCCAGGCGGCGACCCCTGCGCCGGCTCAGGCCGGCCCACCCGCCTCGTCCCAGCCCGCACCACGGCCGGCCAAGGAGCAGCCGAGCCTGGTGGAGCAGGTGGTCACGTCCAGCGCGTTCAAGTCCGCCCTGCGTTCGGCCGGCACCGTCCTGGGTCGTGAGATCACCCGCTCCATCTTCGGAACCGCTCGCCGCCGCTGACGCGCCCCACCGGCATCCGGGCGGCCTCAGCCGAGGACTGCCGCCACCAGCAGGATCACCGGCACCGCGCCGACCGTCGTGATGAGGATGGTGTCCCGCGCCAGCACCGTGGCGCGGTGGTAGCGGGTCGCGTGCACGAAGATGTTCTGCGCCGTGGGCAGCGCTGAGGTGACGACGATCGCGAGCAGCGCGTGCCCCTCGACACCCAGCAGGACGCTCGCCACGAACCACGCCACCACCGGCTGCACGAAGAGCTTGAGGGTGGACGTGCACGCGAGCTCGGCTGCCGACCCCGCCCGTCCCAGCCCGGGGCCCAGCCGCAGTGCGATCCCGTAGGCGACCAGCATGCAGGGCACCGCCATGTCACCGAGCAGGCCCAGCGGCGCGGCGGCCACGGTGGGCAACGTCCACCCGGTGACCGACAGGACGACGCCGACGAGCGAGCCGACGGTCAGGGGGTTGCGGAACGGTCGGGTGAGCAGCTGCCACCAGCGGGACCGCCCGTGGGCGTCCGCGTCGAGGAACCCCAGCGCGAGCGGTTGCAGGACCAGCAGCTGCAGCAACAGGGTGGGCGCCACGAAGGCCGCGTTGCCGAGCACGTAACTCGCCACCGGGATGCCGAGGTTCCCGGCATTGACGTAGGCCGCGGAGAGGGCGCCAATCGTCGTGTCGCCGAGCGAGCGGTGCCAGAGCGTCCGGGCCAGCACGATGTAGGTGCCGGCCGCCACGGTGATGCCCGCGACCGACGCGACGAGGTTGGCCGACAGGACCTGGTGGACGTCGGCCCGGGACAGCGTGATCACCATCAGGGCGGGGCTGGCGACGAAGAACGCGATCCGCGAAAGGACCTGCTGTGCACCGAGATCGACGATCCTGAGGTGGGCGAGCAGGGCTCCGACGGCGATGACGACGCCGATGGTCGTGAACCCGTTGAGGACGCCCTGCACACGGACAGGCTAGGCGGGCCCCCGCAGCACCGGCGTGAGGGTCTCGAGGACGGACGCGTCCTCGATGGTGCCGGGCACGTTCGGGGTCTGCCCGTCGGCGATCTCGCGCATCGTCCTGCGCAGGATCTTGCCCGAGCGTGTCTTGGGCAGCGCCGTCACGATGTCGACGCGCTGCAGGGACGCGATCGCGCCCACCTCGTCGCGCACCCGTCGCAGGAGCTCGGACCGGATCTGCTCACCGTCGGCCGCCCCGTCGACCCCGGACTTGACGACGACCAGCGCTCGCGGCACCTGTCCCTTGAGCTCGTCGTGGACGCCGATCACGGCGCACTCGGCCACGGCGGGGTGGCCGGCCAGGGCAGCTTCGATCGACCCCGTCGACAGCCGGTGCCCCGCGACGTTGAGGACGTCGTCGGTGCGACCCATGACGTAGAGGTAGCCGTCCTCGTCGACGCGGCCGCCGTCGCCGGTGAGGTAGTAGCCGTCGAAGGCCGACAGGTAGCCCGACACGTAGCGGTCGTCGTCGCCCCACAGCGTCGTCAGCGTGCCCGGGGGCAGCGGCAGCCTGATGCAGATGGCGCCTTCCTCGCCCGTGGCCAGCTCCTGCCCGCGATCCCCGAGGATGCGCACGTCGAAGCCGGGCGTCGGCACGCTGGGTGAGCCCGGCTTGATCGGCATCGGCTCCAGGCCACGCAGGTTGGCGGCGATCGGCCACCCGGTCTCGGTCTGCCACCAGTTGTCGACGACCGGAACCCCCAGCCGCTGCGTCGCCCACTCGTAGGTGTCGGGGTCGAGCCGCTCCCCGGCGAGGAAGACCGTCTGCAGGCTGGTGAGGTCGTGGGTCCTCATGAGCTCGCCGTCCGGGTCGTCGCGCTTGATCGCCCGGTAGGCCGTGGGGGCCGTGAACATGGCCTTGACGCCATACTTGGCGACCACCCTCCAGAACGCGCCCGCGTCCGGGGTCCCGACCGGTTTCCCTTCGTAGAGAACGGAGGTCGCGCCGGACAGGAGTGGCGCGTAGACGATGTACGAGTGGCCGACGACCCAGCCGACATCGCTGGCCGTGAACCAGGTGTCTCCCGGTCCGATGCCGTAGACGTTGCCCATCGACCACCGCAGCGCCACGGCGTGGCCACCGTTGTCGCGCACGATGCCCTTGGGCCGGCCGGTCGTCCCCGAGGTGTAGAGGATGTAGAGGGGATCGGTCGCCGCCACCTCGACGCAGTCGGCAGGCTCTGCATCCGCGACGAGCTCATCCCAGTCGAGCTCCTCCCAGTCGGTGTCGCGCTCGCCGACGGCGGCGCGCGCCTGAGGTCGCTGCAGGACGATGACGGACTCAGGCTTGTGGCTGCTGCGGTCGAGCGCGGCATCGAGCAGCGGCTTGTACTCGACCACCCGGGTCGGCTCGACGCCGCAGCTCGCCGCGACGACCACGGTGGGCTTCGCGTCCTCGATGCGCACGGCGAGCTCCGCGGCAGCGAACCCGCCGAACACCACGGAGTGGACCGCTCCGAGCCGGGCGCAGGCCAGCATCGCCACGACCGCCTCCGGCACCATCGGCATGTAGATGACGACCCGGTCGCCCTTGGCGACCCCTAGTGAGGCGAGGGCCCCCGCGAAGTGGGCGACGCGGTCGAGCAACGCGGCATACGTGATGGTCTCGCTGGTGTTCGTGACGGGGCTCTCGTAGTGCAGCGCGGGTTGGTCGCCCCGCCCGGCGGCGACGTGACGGTCGAGGGCGTTGAAGCAGGTGTTGAGCGTCCCGCCGGTGAACCAGCGGTAGAACGGTGGCCGGTCGGAGTCCAGCACCCGCGGCGGGACCGTGATCCAGTCGATCGCCGTCGCCGCCTCGCCCCAGAAGCCGTCGGGATCGCTGAGGCTCTGCTCGTATGCCGCGCGGTACGCACCGTTGCCCATGTCGCCATCGTGCGGCACGCGCTGGCGACCCGCCAGAGGCATCGCGCGGTTGCTCGTCGCGACCATGGCGCCTCACGCCGCGGTGGTCGCCCCTAGTCGTCCTGCGGCCTGGTCTGGTACCTGATGTAGGCGCTGGAGTCCCGGTGCCAGAGGCGGACCACGGCCCATGCCCCGATCACCAGGATGGCCAGGGCGAACGTCTGGCCGAAGGTGCCGGCGGTCGGCAGCAGGGCGCCGACGAAGCTGCCCACGTCCAGCGCGAACAACCCGCTCGCGACGATGCGACCCGAGCGGGACCCCCGGGCGGTGATGCGGGACATGACGAGCCAGATGACGCAGGCCACGGCCGCGGTCACGGTGGTGACCGTGAGGGTGATCTGCAGGACGCGGTCCACGTCGGCGTCGGTCGCGACGAGTCGGCCGGCCGCGGCGTCGTGCACGATGGCGGCGCGCAGCTGGTCCCGCGTGGCGAAGCCGCGGACGATCTCGGCGACCTCGAGGACAGCACCGAACTGCATCAGGCGGACGGCGTCGACGATCGAGCGCGGCGGGACCAGCGGGGTGCCGGGCCGCCACACCGCGGGTTCGGGATGACTGGCACCGGGACCGTCCGGACTCAGCACTCCACGCCACGAGATCTGTCGAGCCATCTGGGTGGTGCTCCCTCCGAGCGGATGTGAGGACATCCTGTCCCGGAACTCTGTGCAGAGCCAGTCCCGCGGCAGAGCCGGCTGCGCATGACGAAGGCCCCCGTGCGAGCAAGGGGGCCTTTGACGTCTGGTGGCGGAGGATAGGGGATTCGAACCCCTGAGAGCTTTCACTCAACACGCTTTCCAAGCGTGCGCACTAGGCCACTATGCGAATCCTCCGCCGAGGAGGCTACCCGAGCGAATGCCTTGTCCTGAAATCGTCAGGTCTGGGAGCTGGCCGGTGGCCCGACGAGCAGCGCGATCGTGGTCAGAACGGCGACGGCGACCACGGCTGCACCCACTGCAGCCACGGGTCGGGCGAGCATCCACGCCTGCGCCCGCTCGGCCGGGTTGGTGGGGCGTTCGCGCCCAGGTGCCAGCCGCCAGCCACCGTCCAGCTGTCCGCGACGCTCGGCCCGGCGGTCAAACCACACGGTCATGAACGGCGGCACAGCCGAGGCCAGCGCGAGCGCGAGCGTCCCGCGGGACCACCGCTGGTTGACCGCGACGAACACTGCGGTGAGGCAGTAGGCGATGAAGACCACGCCGTGCGTCATACCGAAGATTCGAACCCCGAGCTCGGTCGTCCGGGTGACGTACTTGAGGAACATGCCGGCGAGCAAGAGGCCCCATGTGACGGCTTCAGCGATGGCCAGGCGGCGGAACAGGGTGAGCGGCGACATGCCGCCATTCTCACCGCCGGGGCACTCGCTCCTCCCCTCGGGTGGTCCGCGCGAGAGGGGCAGGCGGATTCGCAGACCTGCGCGCCCCCTGTCTAGACTGGGACCAGACACCCCGTGTGGTGGTACCTCTCCGAACTCCCCCAGGGCAGGAATGCAGCAAGGGTAGGAGAGCTCTTCCAGGTACGCGGGGTGTCCCTTTGTGTGGCCGCCGGCTCAGGCTCGGTGACCCTCGTCGAGCAGCCGCACCCGGCGCCGCCCGAACGTGACGGCCGCATAGGACGCGAGCACGAGGACCATGATGGCGTTCGACGCGCCCGACCGGGTGAGCAGCGCCGTGGCCGCGACGCCGGCGATGACCGTGAGCAGCAGCGGCCGGGCGTACCAGAAGGTCACGGACAGGACGGCCGACCCCGGCGAGAACAGCGAGATGGGCGGCAGGCCGCGAAAGGATGCCATCAGGTGCGCGCCCGCCACGAGCGCGACCATGCCCAGCGGCCAGGCGAGCGCGACGGCGCCGCCGCCCGAGGTCAGCGTGACCGCCCCACCGGCGAGCAGCGCCACGACGGCATACAGGATCGACGGCGTCACGAGGTGGGCCAGTGCCTCCTGCCCGTAGGCCAGTCCGATGAGGGGCGGCGTCCCCGCGTTGTCCCCCTGTAGCCGCAGGCCCTCCGCCCACGCGCCGTAGCCGAGGTAGCAGGCGACGACCCCGACGAAGGCGACGATGTTCGGCACTCCAGGTGTCGTCGACTGCGCCAGGGCCCAGCACCCGGCCCCCGACAGGACGGCACCGACGAGCAGGGCTCCCGGCGATCGTCGCAGGCCCAGCCAGTCACGGGCGGCGACCACGGCCACCGGCCCGCGGGCCCGCAACCGCCGACGGCGCAGGCGTGTCGTGGGGGAGGCGACGTCGAGCCTGGCCGCGCGCAGGTCGCCCGCGAGCACCGCACCACCGATGGTCACGGCGCGGGCGGCCTGGGTCCGCAGGCCCACGTGGTGCAGGGCCCGCAGCGAGCGCGCCTCACGCAGGACCGTGGCGGGACCCCTGGCGCCGGTGGGCCAGGAACGCACCTGGCCCCACAGCCACGCCCCGGCGAAACCGAGCCCGACCACGAGGCCGCCCAGGGTGGTCGGGACGAGGGCCAGCGGCGGCGCCACGGCGGCGACGACCATGCCGGTGCCGACCACCGCCCCGGTCAACAGGCCGCCGAGCAGGCAGCCGAAGAGGCTGAGCCGCCACGTCCGCCGCAGCACGACAGCCCGGTCGAGGGCGCTGACCGCGACCTGGTCGAGGTAGGGCAGGTCGGGCACCACAGGGCCCCTGACCGAGCCGAGCCGGTGCGCCAGCAAGAGAAGTGCGACGACGACGGCCCCCACGACGAGGACGCCCTGCACCCCGGTCAGGTGTCGTGACAACCAGGCCGGGTCGACGAACTCGAAGAAGGCACGCGACGCCGGGACGCCGTAGACGAGGGACGCGATGACGGCGACGTAGGCGGCATACACGGCGTTGCCGTTGCCCTTGTCGGGCAGGCCGCCGCGGATGACCTCGCGCGCCTGGGCGAGGCGTTCGCGGTCGGTCGTCGGACCCGCGATCTCGCCGGGTGCCTTGCTCATGGGCCGGCGACGTCGACGACGACGTCACCGATGGCGGCCGTCATGGTCGGGTCGTGGCAGGCGACGACGAGGGCCGCCCCGGCAGCCTTGCGGGCCAGCAGGATGTCGGTGAGTAGGCCGCGCTTGTGGGTGTCGAGCCGTTGCTCGGGTTCGTCGAGGAGCAGCACGCGGGCCGGCCGGAACAACACCATCGCGAGGTGGAACAGGTGTTGCTGTCCCGAGGACAGCTCGTGCGGGAACCGTTCGGAGAGGTGGTCGACCTCCAGCTCGGCCAGCATCGCGTCGGCCCGCTCGTCGGCGGTGCCGATGGCCCCGCCCCAGGTCGAGTCGATGAGCACGAGGTGGTCGATGAGGGTCAGGTCGCGGTATGCCGTGGGCGAGCCGATCAGGGCGGCGACCCGGGCGCGCGTGGCCGGGTCGCGTTCGTCGAGCGGCTGCCCGTCGAGGCTCGCGCTGCCCGACGAGGGGTCGAGGGTGCCTGCGAGGATCCGCAGCAGCGTGGTCTTCCCGCTGCCGTTCTCGCCACGCAGGACGACGCACCCACCCGAGGCGACGGTGACGTCGACCGGCCGCAGGAGCACGTTGCCGTCGATCTCCTTCGCGACCCCGGCGGCCGTCAGCGTGACCGGTTGCGTCCCCGGTTCCGAGTCCGGACCCGGCTCGGCGGTGGCCTTTGGGCGGCGTGCGAACATCTGCCTCCTTCGTCGCCGTCAGTGTGCCACCCGGCCCTGACCGCCAGGTGCACGCGGGCGCCCGGATGTCGTGCCGGGCGACTAGGGTTCCCGAGGTGAGCACCGCGCTGTACCGCCGCTACCGGCCCGAGACCTTCGCCGACGTCATCGGCCAGGAGCACGTCACCGAGCCGCTGATGCAGGCGCTGCGCACGGGGCGGGTCAACCACGCCTACCTCTTCTCCGGTCCGCGCGGCTGCGGCAAGACGACCAGCGCCCGCATCCTGGCCCGGTGCCTCAACTGTGAGCAGGGGCCCACGCCGACTCCCTGCGGCACCTGCGACTCCTGTGTCGCGCTCGCCCGGGGCGGCGCCGGCAGCGTCGACGTCATCGAGATCGACGCGGCCAGCCACGGTGGTGTCGACGACGCCCGTGACCTGCGGGAACGCGCGTCCTACGGGCCGGCGCAGAGCCGCTACAAGATCTACATCATCGACGAGGCCCACATGGTCACGCCGCAGGGCTTCAACGCCCTGCTCAAGATCGTCGAGGAGCCGCCGGAGCACGTGAAGTTCGTCTTCGCGACGACCGAGCCCGAGAAGGTCATCGGCACGATCCGCAGCCGCACCCACCACTACCCCTTCCGGCTCGTCCCGCCCGGCCAGCTGTCCGACTACATGGCCTCGCTGTGCCAGCAGGAGGGGGTCGCGGTGGCGCCGGGAGTGCTGTCATTCGTGACCCGTGCCGGGGGTGGGTCGGTGCGTGACTCGTTGTCCGTGCTCGACCAGCTCATCGCCGGTTCCGGCGACGAGGGCCTCACCTATGAAGGTGCGGCCGCCCTGCTGGGGTTCACCGATGGCGAGCTGCTCGACGCCATCATCGACGCCTTCGCCGCGGGTGACGCCGCGGGTGTCTTCCACCAGGTCGACCGGGTCATCGAGACCGGTCTCGACCCCCGGCGGTTCGTCGAGGACCTGCTCGAGCGGCTGCGTGACCTCATCGTCGTGGCCGCGGTCCCGGACGGTGCCTCGTCGGTGTTGCGGGGGGTCTCGGAGGACCAGCTCGAGCGCATGCGTCAGCAGTCGGCCGCCTTCGGCGGTGGTGCCCTGTCGCGCGCGGCCGACATCGTCAACGCCGGACTGACCGAGATGACCGGCGCCACCGCGCCGCGCCTCCAGCTCGAGCTGATCTGCGCGCGCGTGCTGCTCCCCGCCGCCTCCGGTGAGTCCGGGTATGCCGCTCGCCTGGACCGCCTCGAACGCCGCCTCGACGTCGAGGGCGTCCCGTCGGTGACCCGACCGCCTGCCCCGGTCGCTGTGGCCGAACCGGCCGCCGTGCCTACCCAGCGCGCGCCTGAGCCTGAGTCGCCCGCACCCCCGCCCGCGCCGACGCCGGCGACCGCGGAGCCCGTCGCTACGTCGGCCGCTGAGCCGGCCGCTGAGCCGGCCGCTGAGCCGGCCGCTGAGCCGGCCGCTGAGCCGGCCGCTGAGCCGGCCGCTGAGCCGGCGGCCGCTCCGGAGCGCGTGGCGCAGCCCGCCGCGGAGGAGGCCCGACCCGGCACCCCCACCGGTGGGATCGACGTCGCCGCCATCCGCCGGGCCTGGCCGGACATCCTCGGGTGGATCTTCAAGCACAAGCGCACCACCTGGACCCTCCTGTCGGAGCATGCGTCCGTCCACGACTACGACGGCTCCAAGGTGGTGCTCGGGATCTCGACCGTGGGCATTGCCAACACCTTCCGGCACGGTCCGCACGCCGACCTGGTCCGGCAGGCCCTCATCGACGTGCTCGGCGTCGACGCCCGGGTCGAGGGGATCCCGACCCCCGACGCCGCCCTCGCTGCGCCGAGCGGGGAGGCCCATCCCACCGTCGCTGCCTCCCCCCGGTTCCCGTCCGACGACCCGGCCGTCAAGGGTGACTCGCCTGGTCCCACCCCCCGCGCCCGCGCCACCGACCCAGGTCCCGGGCCTTCAGCGGCAGGCTCCGACCCGGCATACGCAGGAATCGCGGCGTCGAGCCCTCCGCCGGAAACCGGTGGAGGCTGGGCGACCGCATCGTCGGGTCCCGGCGGAGGACCCAGCTGGGCCAGCGACGACCCGACCAGTGCTCCCGCCGCTCCCGCCCAGGGTTCGAACCAGGCCCCGAGCCAAGGGACGAGGTTGGCCGCCGCGCAGGCCGCGGTGGCGGCCGAGGCCCCGGCGCGGACGCCGGACACCTATGTCGCCGACGACAGCGCCGCCAGTGCCGACGACGAGGACATCGCCGAGCTGGGTGAGGTGGGCCGGCCGGTGATCGAGCGGCTGCTCGGCGGCAAGGTCATCGACGAAGGGCCTTGACCGCCGCCATGCGCTTCGCCGAGCTCCTCACGCGCCCGACCGTGGCCGAGCGTGCGGGCTCGATGCCGGGCGACGACGTCGTGACTCCCGCCGACGTGGTGATGGACCGGGCGTTCACCCTGGCGGCGCCCCCTGAGGCCGTGTGGCCATGGATCGTCCAGCTCGGGAAGCGACGTGCCGGCTGGTACTTCCCTGCCGTCGTCGAGAAGGTCGTCCCGCCGCCACGTCGTGGACTGCGACGGATCGACCCGGGCCACCAGCAGCTCTCGGCCGGCGACGTGGTCCCGGACTGGGGAGGGGCCGACGCGACGTTCACCGTGGTCGAGGTCGCGCCCGCCCGCCACCTGCTCTACGCATCGACCCGCGGGCACACGCACCTGACGTGGTGCCTGGGCCTGACGCGGGTCGACGGCACGGGCACCCGGATGCACCTGCGCCTGCGCCTGGCGCCGGTCAGGCACCGGTTCGCCGCACAGCACCTGGGCGGCCTGGTCGACCAGCTGACGATCATCGGACTCGCGGCGGGGCTGCGGGAGAGGGTCCTCGCTGGCGGTGACACCGCGAGGGCATAGGCTCATCGATGTGTACGAAGGCGTGGTCCAGGACCTGATCGACGAGCTCGGGCGACTGCCCGGTGTCGGTCCCAAGAGCGCCCAGCGGATCGCCTTCCACCTCCTGCAGGCTGACGCGATCGACGTCAAGCGCCTGGTGGAGGTGCTCACCGAGGTCAAGGCCAAGGTGCGGTTCTGCGAGACCTGCGGCAACGTCGCCGAGTCCGAGCAGTGCCGGATCTGCGCCGACCCGCGCCGTGACGGCACGGCCATCTGCGTCGTGGAGGAGCCGAAGGACGTGGTCGCCATCGAGCGCACCCGCGAGTTCCGCGGGCGGTACCACGTCCTGGGTGGCGCGATCAGCCCGATCGACGGCGTCGGCCCCGACGACCTGCGCATCAAGGAGCTGATGACCCGGCTGGCGTCGGCCGAGGTCACCGAGATCATCATCGCCACCGACCCCAACCTGGAGGGCGAGGCCACCGCCAGCTATCTCGCCCGTTTCCTGCGCCCCATGGGGTTGCGGGTCACGCGGCTCGCGTCGGGGCTGCCGGTGGGTGGCGACCTGGAGTATGCGGACGAGGTCACCCTGGGCCGCGCGTTCGAAGGTAGGAGGCTGCTGGATGTCTGACGACCTGCAGGTGCTGGCCGACGACTGTGCCGCGGAGGCGCGCACGTTCCTCTCGACCATGACGGAGGTTGCCTCCGGCAGCGAGCCCGCCGCCGCGATGCCGATGACCCTGCTGGCCCTGTCGCAGGTGCTGCTGATGGGTTCACGGCTGGGGGCGATCGAGGACATCGTGCCCGAGGAGCGGTTCGAGGCCGACCCCGGTCCGGACGTGGACGTCGACCCCCTGCGGATCGCGCTGGCCAACCTGTTCGACGGCCTGGACGACTACGCCTACGTCGTCGACCCGATGGTCGACGTCGAAGTCGCCCGCAGCGCCTTGTCCGGAGACGTCGCCGAGATCGCCGCGGCGCTCTCCCACGGCCTGCGCCACTACGAGTCGAGCCGCGCCTCCGAGGCCCTGTGGTGGTGGCAGTTCAGCTACCTCTCGACCTGGGGTGAAGCCGGCGCCCGGGCCCTGCGCGCGCTGTTGTCCCTCCTCGCGCACATCCGCCTCGACGCCGACGAGGAGATCACGGCCGAGGCCGAGTTCGACGCACTGCACCCCTGACCCGCCCAGGCCAACGCCGCCGGCGGCGACGTCAGGCGATGCGGGTCCCGTTGGGCAGTCGGCGGATGGGCGTGCGCAACCGCCGGCCGGCCACCGCTGCGGCACCCGCACCCGCGACCAGGAGGAAACCGAGACCGAAAGGCCAGACCGGGTCAGTCCGCAGCGCGGTCTCGAGGGGATCCACATAACCCGGGTCGGGGACCCCTGGTTGCGCCACCACGGCGAACTGGCACTCCTGCGCGACGGCATCCGGCCCGTTGCGCGCCAGCCGGGACCCCGCGCTGATCCACCGCATCGGGGTGAAGCCGCTGCTGTAGACACCCTGGTTCTTGCGCGGCTCGGAGGGCGCGGCGTCGGCGACCACGACGAACGGGTTGAGGGGCAGCATCCACCAGATCCGCTCCGTGTGGGCAACGGTCGCGCGTCGGGTGAACGTCGTGCAGTCCGCCCGCGTCGGCTGGATCTGGCTCTGCTTGATCTGCTCGAGCTGGGCGGGCGTGAGGTTCGGGTCACTGGGGTCGAACGCCGGCGGTTGGTGGGCCTTGTACCAGGAGTCGGGGACGCCGTAGACCTGCTGACTCTCCGGGCCGGTCACGAGGAAGGCACTGAGCGCGAACCCGATGGTGGTGCCGAAGACCAGGGCGCCCATCGTCAGGTAGGTCAGCACCGCCGAGGCCACGGGTCGCGCGGTGAGGGTGGAGAACATCAGGCCGATGGTGCACACCACCGCCAGCACGAGGACCAGCACCAGCAGGGACAGCACGATGCGACCGGCGGAGATGCCCCCCTCGAACCACGCCCAGGCCAGGAACGGCAGCGCGCTGGTGAGGAAGGCGAGCGAGACCACCCACGCGGACAGCAGCTTGCCGAGGGCGATGTCCCAGGGGGACAGCAGGGTGGTCTGGAGGGTCGCCAGCACTCCGTGCTCGCGGTCGCCGTTGACCGAGGTCGCCGTGAGCGAGGGGACGATGAGCATGGAGAGGCCGAGGACGAAGAAGACGACGATGTCGTACATCGCCGGGCCCGAGCTCAGGTCGGGGTCGTTCGTGGCCCAGTAGGCGAGGAAGGTGACGCCGGCGATGAGCACCACCCAGACCACGAGCACGATCGGCCAGCGCGAGGTGCGGACCCGTTGACGCAGCTCGAGGGCCGCGATCGTCCTGATGCCGTGCCAGCTCATCGCCGGTCCTCCGTCGCTGCGAGGTAGGCGGACTCGAGGGCGCCCTGGCTGGGTGCGAAGGCGATGACCCGGATGCCGTCGCGGACCAGGTCCGCAAGCAACCGGGCCGCGTTCTCCTCGCCGGCCACCTCGACCTCGGTGAGGCCGCCGCCGCTGCGGGTCGACGCGACGTGGTGTTCCTCGAGCCAGGCGTTGAGGCGTTCGGGGTCGAGCGAGTCGATGCGCCAGGAAGCCAGCGCCGTCGCGACGACGTCGGCGTCCAGGCTCTGGGTCTCCAGGCTCCGGCCGCGGGCGACGATGACGGCGCGGTCAGCCACCTCCTGGAGCTCGGTGAGGATGTGGCTGGACACGAGCACCGTCTTGCCTTGTGCCGCAAGGGATCTCAGCACGTCTCGTAGCTCGATCCGGCTGCGCGGGTCGAGTCCGGAGGCCGGTTCGTCGAGCAGCAGCACGCTGGGGTCGTTGATCAGTGCCCGCGCCAGCCCGAGCCGCTGCTTCTGTCCCCGCGACAGGACCCGCGCCCGCCGGTCGGCCAGGTCCTCGAGGTGCACCGTGTGCAACAGCTCGTCGGTGCGGGCCCGAGCCCGGTCAGCCGGGATCCGGTATGCCGCGGCGATGGTGTGCAGGACCTCGCGCACCGTGAGGGCGTCCCAGGTGCCGAAGCCGTCGGGCATCCACCCGATCCGTGCGCGCACCTGCGCCGGTTGGCTGACCGGGTCGAGGCCGTCGATGCGGATCTGGCCCTGGTCGGGCACGAGCAGCGTCGCCATCATCAGGAGCAAGGTGGTCTTGCCCGAACCGTTGGGACCGATCAACGCGGTGACCTCGCCGGGCTGCGCCGTGAGGCTGATGCTGTCGACGGCGAGCACGTCCCCGAAAGCTCGCCGCACCCCCTGCACCTCGATGCTCATGCGCGAAGGCTAGCGGCGCACCACCCCCTGGACCTGAGCTTTGGTACTCACTCGTGCGTCCGGCATACGGCACCCGCGTCCCACGATGAGGACCGCAGATAGACTGGCCGCCCATCCCACCCCGCACCTGCCCGCCCCGTGGTCCCAGGAGAAGCACCGTGCCCATCGTCGTCCAGAAGTACGGCGGCTCCTCGCTCGCCGACGCCGCGAGCATCAAGCGCGTCGCCCGCCGGATCGCCGAGGCCAAGAAGGCCGGCAACGACGTGTGCGTGGCCGTGTCGGCCATGGGGGACAGCACCGACGAGCTGCTCGACCTGGCCAACCAGGTGAGCCCACAGCCCCCGCCGCGCGAGCTGGACATGTTGCTGACGGCGGGCGAGCGCATCTCGATGGCGCTCGTCGCGATGGCGATCGCCGACCTCGGATACACCGTGCGGTCCTTCACGGGCAGCCAGGCAGGGGTCATCACCGACTCGTCCCACGGCCGCGCCCGGATCATCGACGTGACGCCCGGACGGGTCACCGACGCCCTCGACAAGGGCCACATCGTCATCGTCGCCGGGTTCCAGGGCGTCAGCCAGGACACCAAGGAGATCACCACCCTGGGTCGTGGCGGCACCGACACGACGGCGGTCGCGCTGGCGGCCGCCCTCAACGCGGACGTGTGCGAGATCTACACCGACGTCGACGGTGTGTTCACCGCCGACCCGCGGATCGTCCCTGCCGCCAGGAAGATCCACCGCATCTCCAACGAGGAGATGCTGGAGCTGGCGGCCTCGGGGTCGAAGGTGCTGCACTTGCGCAGCGTCGAGTACGCCCGTCGTTTCGACATCCCCATCCACGTCCGGAGCTCCTTCTCAGCGAAGGAGGGCACCATCGTCACGGACAAACCAGGTGAAGGAGACACCGTGGAAGCCCCCATCATCGCCGGTGTCGCCCACGACCGCACCGAAGCCAAGATCACCGTCGTCGGCGTCCCCGACCATCCCGGCAAGGCGGCTGCGATCTTCCAGACCTGCGCCGACGCCGAGATCAACATCGACATGATCGTCCAGAACGTGTCGGCGACCGAGACCGGCCTGACCGACATCTCGTTCACCTGCCCCAAGACGGACGGCCAGACCGGCGTGCACGCACTGAGGAAGGTGCAGGAGTCCGTGGGCTTCGCCTCGATCCAGTACGACGACCAGATCGGCAAGCTGTCTCTGGTGGGCGCCGGGATGCGTTCGCACCCGGGGGTCTCCGCGACGTTCTTCAAGGCTCTCGCCGACACCGGCGTCAACATCGAGATGATCTCGACGTCCGAGATCCGCATCTCGGTGGTGACCCGGGCCGACGTCCTCGACGATGCCGTGCGCGCCGTCCACTCGGCGTTCGGGCTGGACTCCGCTGAAGGAGAGGCCGTGGTCTACGGAGGCACCGGCCGGTGACCTCACTCGCCTCGAAGGCCCCGCGTCCGACCCTCGCACTGGTCGGTGCCACCGGGGCCGTGGGGGCGGTCACCCAGCAGGTGCTCGCGATGCGGGCCGACGTCTGGGGGGAGATCCGGGCCGCTGCGTGCGCCGAGGACGCCGGCACCGTCCTGGTCGTATGCGGTCGCGAGGTCGTCGTCCAGGAGCTGTCCCCCGAGTTCTTCGACGACGTCGACATCGCCCTTGTCGACGTCCCGGCGCCCGTGGCTGCCCTGTGGGCGCCCATTGCCGCGGCCCGGGGCGCGGTCGTCATCGACAACAGCTCGGCGCTGCGCGGTGATCCGGACATCCCGCTGGTCGTCCCCGAGGTCAACCCGCTGCAGATCCGCAACCGGCCCAAGGGCATCATCGCCAACCCCGGCGCCACGACGCTGACCATGATCGACGCGCTGGGCGTCCTGCACGCCGGCTGGGAGCTCACCGAGCTGGTCGTGGCCTCCTACCAGGCTGCCTCCGGGGCCGGCCGGGTCGGCATGGCCCGGCTCTATGACGAGCTCCAGGTCGTCGCTGGTCACCGCGAGCTGGGCCACCAGGCGGGCGACGTGCGACGCCTCATCGAGCACGAGCTCGGAGCCGAGTCGCCCTTCCCGGCACCGCTGGCCCTCAACGTGATCCCGTGGATCGGGGCGGCCGCCGAGGACGGCTGGACGACCGAGGAGCTGAAGATCCGCAACGAGACCCGCAAGGTGCTCGGGCTGCCCGAGCTGCGCGTGTCCGCGACCTGTGTCCGCGTGCCCGTCGTCACGACGCACTCCGTGGCGGTACACGCGACGTTCGCGCGCAAGATCGACGTCGCGGAGGCTCGGCAGGCGCTCGTGGAGGCGCCGGCCGTGGTGGTGCTCGACGACCCGGAGAGCCTGGAGTTCCCCACGCCGTCGGACATCGTCGGGGCTGACCCGCGCTTTGCCGGCCGGTTGCGTCAGGCGCTCGACTTCCCCAACACGCTCGACTTCTTCATCTGCGGCGACAACCTGCGCAAGGGCGCGGCCCTCAACATGGTGCAGGTCGCCGAGCTCGTGGCGCGAGACCTCGCCGCCGTCTGACCGACCCGACCCCGCTCCAGGTCCGGGGCCGCTGGATCACGGCTCGGTGACGAAAGCGACGGTCCGCGTGTCGCTTGACGTGTGACTGGTGTGACTGATGTGACGATTGTGATTCACGATCAGCGAGTCAGGGGGCACCAGATGAAGGACGTGGACCTCACGCCCACCCAGGTGTGGCGCAAGCACCGGTTGCGCCAGATCATGCTGTTCGTCACCGTCCCCGGCGTGCTGCTCGGCACGGCCAGCATCACGGCGGCCTACTCGGCCGGCTGGATGACACCGCCGCCGCCGAAGCCCGCCTGCACCCCAGACGTCGTCCCTGCGCCGGCGCGGGGCTCCTTCACCGTCAACGTCATGAACGCCACGGGCCGTCACGGCGTGGCGGCGGAGGTCGCGATAGGCCTGTTCAAGCGCAAGTTCACCGTCGGGGGCATCAGCAACGCGCCTGACTCCTGGTACGTCACCCAGACGGCGGTCGTCCACCACGGCCCGGACGGTCTCGACCAGGCTCTGCTGGCGGCCTCCCAGATCCCGGGGGCCAAGCTGTTCACCGACGCCCGGTCGGGCACCTCCGTCGACGTCGTCGTGGGCCTGGGCTACCAACACATGGTCCCCATCCCGGCACGACTCAAGCCGATCCCGTCCGAGGTCAAGGTCAACGTCTACAACACGACCTACAAGACCGGTCTGGCCAAGACCGTCGCCGATGCCGTCGCGGCCCGGGGGTTCAAGGTCAAGGACGTGTCGAACGACCCGTTGCGGACCATGCAGCTGGGGCCCGCCGTCATCCGCTACGGCGAGGAGGGCGACCTCGCCGCGGCGCTGCTGCAGGAGCACGTCCCTGGCGCCCAGCTGGTCAAGGACGGCCGCGCCGGGTCCGGGGTCGACCTCGTCATCGGCAACGCCTTCACGAGCCTGACTCCGCTTGCCGACGTCCCCCCTCTGCCGCCCCGGCTCCCGCAGGCGATCCCTACTGTCGCGCGTCCCTGCATGTGACCACGACCTGAGAGAGGCACGTGTCCGGGCTGGCTTCGGGCGGGAGGAACAGGCACAGTAGGTGCCCCATGACGTCCCGCTCCCTGTATGCCGTGCCTCTGCTGTGTGCCGTCCTCGCCTCCGCGTGTGGTGGCGGACAGCCCGACTCCCCGGCCAAGGGAGGCCCCGGGGCCGGCGCCGCGTCTGCCTCGGCGACATCGACGTCTGCCACCTCCGCGCCGACGAGCCCGACACCCAGCACCACCCCGAGCGCCAGCGCGAGCCCGACCAGCCGCGCCACGCCCTCGGCGTCGGTCACGCCCACGCCGGCCACGCGGCATACGAGCGCTGCCGGGACATCATCGTCGGCCACCAGCCTGGCCCCGGTCGCCAGCGCCGGCGCCGAGCCGACGGTGCGGTTCCCCAAGAACGATCCGGCGGTCGGGTCCGGCGCCAACGCCACGATCGGGCGGGTGCCGGACGGTGTCTGGAAGGCGATGGTGGGCTACTCGTGGACCAGCGGCTGCCCGGTGGGCCGCTCGCAGCTGAGGTACGTGCGCGTCAACTTCTGGGGCTTCGACGGCAAGCGGTCCCGCGGATCGGTCGTCGTCAACGCCTCGATCGCCGGCGCGGCGGCTGCGGCCCTCTCCCAGCTCTACGACCTGCGGTTCCGCATCCGGCAGATGAGGCCGATGGACTCGTCCTGGGGCAGGAACCCCAAGGGGCCGGGCGCCAACGACTACGCGGCGATGGCGGCGGACAACACCTCCGCGTTCAACTGCCGCTACGTCGGCGGCCAGGAGGCCAGCAAGGTCTACAGCAAGCACGCCTACGGCACGGCGATCGACGTCAACGACTTCGAGAACCCGTACGTCGCCGACAACGGGACGGTGTACCCGGACCGCTACTGGCTGAGCAGGCGTGGGCCGGCGCCGGGCGTGTTCTCCTCCAGCGGGAGCGCCGCGGTGCGGGCGTTCACGAGCCAGGGCCTGCGCTGGGGTGGCCTGTGGGGACCTCCCGACTACCAGCACTTCGACCGATGACCGGGCCGTTGCGTCCGCGTCGTCCGCGTCCCGGGTATGCCGTGAGGTCCACGGCGCTGGGGCTGGCGGCAGTCGCCGCGCTCGCCGCCTGCTCTGCTGCGGCGCCTGCCGCCGCCCCGTCAACCCGTGCGTCCTCGGCGACAGCGCCGACCGCGACGGACCTGGCCACCACCACCTCGACGACCACCTCGTCCTCGACGACCACCACCGCTGCGCCGAAGGCGAAGCCGAAGCCAGCCACGACAACCCACTCCACACCGCGGCCGCGCCCGAAACCGAGTCCGGCGCTCGCCGCGAAGCCCAGCCCGAAGCCCCAGGCCGCACCGGCCTGCTCGGTCCCCTCGGGAGTTGTCGCCTCGCAGGTCGTGACGGTGAGGTCGTCCGGCTCGAGCGCGACGGTCCGCGCCTGCCGCAGGACGTCCGCCGGCTATGTCCTCGACCTCGGCCCCTACTACGGCCACGTCGGGCTCAACGGCGTGAGCTGGTCCAAGAGGGAGGGTGACCTCAGGACCCCGGCAGGCACCTTCCCCCTGCGCGGTGGCTTCGGCGTGCGCGCCAACCCCGGTCTGCCGCAAGGGTGGTTCAGGGTCGACAGCTCGGACGTCTGGGTCGATGACAGCCGGTCGAGCCTCTACAACACCCACCAGCGCAAGCCGGTGAACGGCCGTTGGACCTCGGCCGAGAACCTCCTCAAGACGCCGGCCTACGACTACGCCCAGGTGATCGGCTACAACGAGGCGCGGACGCCCGGGCGGGGTTCGGCGATCTTCTTCCACGTCGACACGGGCCGGGGCACCGCCGGGTGCGTGTCGCTGCCCACGTCGGCCCTGCTGGCCGTGATGCGCTGGGAGCGCACCGGTGCCGTGATGTCGATCGGCTGAGACGACGGTGGCCGTGTCCCCGCCGACACGGCAGAGTGGGCGCATGACCGTCAAGACCGTCGCCATGCTCACCGCCGGAGGCCTCGCACCGTGCCTCTCGTCCGCTGTCGGCGGGCTCATCGAGCGGTACTCCGAGGTCGCGCCGAACGTGCGCATCCTGGCCTACCGCAACGGGTACGCCGGTCTGCTCACGGGTGACTCCGTGGAGGTCACCGACGACGTGCGGACCACCGCCCACCGGCTGCACGGCTTCGGTGGCAGCCCGATCGGCAACAGCCGGGTCAAGCTCACCAACGTGGCCGACTGCGTCGAGCGCGGCCTCGTCCAGGAGGGTCAGGACCCCCTGCACGTCGCCGCCGAGCAGCTCACCCGCGACGGGGTCGACGTGCTGCACACGATCGGCGGCGACGACACCAACGGCACGGCGGCCGACCTCGCGGCCTACCTGCACTCCCATGGCTACGAGCTGACGGTCGTCGGGCTCCCCAAGACCATCGACAACGACGTGATCCCGATCCGGCAGTCGCTCGGCGCCTGGACGGCCGCCGAGCAGGGCGCCACGTTCGCGCGCAACGTGATCGCCGAGCACTCCGCCAACCCGCGGATGCTCATCGTGCACGAGGTGATGGGTCGTAACTGCGGATGGCTTACTGCCGCAACAGCTCTCGCGTACCACCAGTGGGTGCGGGGGTCGGAGTTCAGTGGCTGGCTCGACAACGCACCCGGACCGTGGGAAGTGCACGGTGTCTTCGTCCCCGAGCGCCCGCTGGACATCGCCAGCGAGGCCAAGCGGCTGAGTGCGGTCATGGACGAGCACGACTGCGTCAACCTCTTCGTCTCCGAGGGTGCAGGCGTCTCCGAGATCGTCGAGTCGATGGAGGCGAGCGGCCAGGAGGTGCCACGCGATCCGTTCGGCCACGTGCAGCTCGACAAGGTCAACCCCGGGGCGTGGTTCGCCAAGCAGTTCGCCGACCAGCTCGGCGCCGAGAAGGTGCTGGTCCAGAAGAGCGGCTACTTCGCGCGGTCTGCGGCGGCCAACGACGCGGATCTCGCCCTCATCAAGGACTGCACGACGTATGCCGTCGATGCAGCCCTGCGTGGGGAGTCCGGGGTCGTGGGCCACGACGAGGAGCGCGGCGACACCCTGCGCGCCATCGAGTTCGACCGGATCAAGGGCGGCAAGGCGTTCGACCACTCCGTCGACTGGTTCACCGCCCTGCTTGCTGACCTCGGGCAGGCGTAGCACAGTCGGTGCCATGGCACCCACCTCGACAGCCGAGCCCCGCCCCAGCACCACGGCATACCGACAGGCGCGTGACACGCTCGTCGCGCTCACCGGACAGCACGACCGCGCCGTCGCCGAGTTCCGCTGGCCGGAGGTGGGGGAGCGCTTCAGCTGGGCGATCGACTGGTTCGACCAGATCGCGCGCGGCAACGCCACGACGGCCTTGTGGATCGTCGAGGAGGACGGCTCCGAGCTCAAGCTGAGCTTCGACGAGCTGGCGACCCGCTCGGACCAGGTCGCCGTCTGGCTGTCGGGGCTCGGGGTGGCCAAGGGGGACCGGGTGCTGCTCATGCTCGGCAACCAGGTCGAGCTGTGGGAGACGATGCTCGGGGTGTTCAAGCTGGGCGCCGTCATCATGCCGACGACCGCCGCGCTCGGTCCGGCCGACCTTCGCGACCGGGTCGAGCGCGGGGGCGCCCGGGTCGTCGTGGCCAACGCCGCGGATTCCGCCAAGTTCGACGAAGTGCCGGGCGACTACCTGCGCGTGTGTGTCGGCGAGGCGGACGGCTGGCACGCCTACGCCGACGCGTATGCCGAGCAGCCCCACCCTTTCGAGACGGTCACCGCGTCCACGGATCCGCTGCTGCTCTACTTCACCTCGGGCACGACCAGCAAGCCGAAACTCGTTGAGCACACCCAGGTTTCGTACCCGGTCGGCCACCTGTCCACGATGTACTGGATCGGGGCCCGGCCGGGTGACGTCCATCTGGCCATCAGCTCGCCCGGCTGGGCCAAGCACGCCTGGTCGTGCTTCTTCGCCCCGTGGATCGCGGAGGCCACGATCTTCGTCTACAACTACACGCGGTTCGACGCGGGCCGGCTGCTGGACCAGATCCGTCGCGCCGGGGTGACGACGTTCTGCGCTCCCCCGACGGTCTGGCGGATGCTCATCCAGGCCGACCTCAGCGGTGGCAAGGGCGACCTGCGGGAGCTGCTCGCGGCCGGCGAACCCCTCAACCCCGAGGTGATCACCCAGGTCCAGCACGCGTGGGACCTGACCATCCGCGACGGGTACGGCCAGACCGAGACCACCCTGCAGATCGGCAACATCGCCGGTGAGCCCCTGAAGCCGGGGTCGATGGGGCGTCCCATGCCCGGGGTGCCGGTCGCGCTCCTCGACCCGCTCACGGGCGAGCTCGCCGACGAGGGGGAGATCGTCCTCGACCTGTCCCGGCACCCGGTCAACCTGATGACCGGCTACCTCGGCGACGAGGAGCGGCAGGCCGAGGCCATGGCCGGCGGCTACTACCACACCGGTGACGTGGCCCAGCGGGACTCGGACGGCTACATCACCTACATCGGCCGGACCGACGACGTGTTCAAGGCGAGCGACTACAAGGTGTCCCCGTTCGAGCTGGAGAGCGTGCTCATCGAGCACCCTGCGGTGGCCGAGGCGGCGGTCGTCCCGGCACCCGACCCGACCCGGCTCGCGGTGCCCAAGGCCTACATCGCCCTCGCGCCCGGCTGGGAGCCCGACGCGGAGACCGCGAAGGCGATCCTCGCGCACGCTCGTGGCCACCTCGCGCCCTACCTGCGCGTGCGGCGCATCGAGTTCTTCGAGCTGCCCAAGACGATCTCGGGCAAGATCCGCCGGGTCGAGCTGCGCGACCGGGAGCAGCGCGCCTTCGACGGGGGCCAGTCCCTGTCGCAGGAGTTCCGCGACGACCAGTTCCCCGACCTCAAGGCGTGACGCTGTCGCTCCCGGAGGCGCCGTCAGATCCTGAGCCGGGCCCTGAGCCGGGCCCTGAGCCCGAGCCGTCGTGGGAGGCGCCTGCCGTGTCGCCCGCCTCCTGGCCGCCAGTGCTCGTGCCCGATGACGTCCCGTCGCCTCCGGTGCTGGTGCCGCGGCTCGTCGACGACGCCTGGTCGTCGCCCCGCCCGGCGCCATCCTTCGCGTCACCCGGCTCGTTCGCCCGGGACGGATGGTCCGAGTCGTCACCGTGCTGGTGGACGGTGGGCACCGTGACGGGGCCGAGCTTGGCGTGGGGCCTGGTCGTCGACGGATCGGACGCGGCGTGAGTCGCCTCGTGTGAGGCCACTGCGAGGACGGGCAGCCTGGTCGGCGTGGTGGCGACCGGGTGCGGAGTCGTCGCCCTCGGGGGCGAGACCACCGCGGGCGGGGGAGCCGCGTGGCCTGCGTGCTCCCGTCCTCCGATGGTGCCGATGGCTGCCGCAGCCGTCGCGGTGGCGAGCAGGATGCCGGCGACGACCGTCGTCCCGGTCGCGACGTGGCGAGCGCTTCCCTGTCGGCGTCGGCCCAGTTCGTCTCCCGACACCGGCGACACGGTCGGCCCGAGGAGTCGGGCGAGCTCTCCCGTGGGCTCCGGTGCCGTCGTGACCAGGGCACGCAACGCCTCGAGGGTGGCATCGAGGGCGGGGTCGCCCGACGGCAGGGCACCCGTCAGGACCGCCTCGGCCGTGTCGGCGTCGAGATCGGGCTGGGGGGTGTGCTGACCCCCGTGCTGGGAAGGAGAGTTCATGTCGCTAGGTGTCATCGTCGGTCCGGTCATGGGGTTACGCCGTGTGCTCGGGCGGTCGTGCGCAGGGCCAGGAGACCGCGACGCTGGAGCTGTTTGACCGCGCCCACGCTGCGGCCGGTGGTGGCTGCCGTTTCCTCCAGGCTGAGGCCCGCCACGACTCGCAGGAGGACCACCTCGCGCTGACCCTCGTTGAGGGACTCGAGCAGCGCCACGGCCTGCTCCGAGCCGATCGCACGAACGGCGACAGCCTCCGCGGAGTCACTGGCTCGGTGGTCGTCCTCCGGCACATACGGCACGCTGACCGGTTGCCGTTGGCGGGCTCGCAGCTCGTCGACCAACCGCGCGTGCGCCAGGGAGAACGTGAACGTCCGCAGGCCTGCGGCGCCCCCGGTGAGCTCCGGCATGCGCTGGTACAACGTGAGGAACACGTCGTGGGTGAGGGCCTCCGGGTCTGCGGACCCATGGGCCCGCAGGTACCCGGCGACCCGGGGCGCCAGCGCGTCGTAGACCGACCGCAGCGCCCCGGGTTCACCCGCAATGGCAGCAGTGCTGAGCTCGTCGGTGAGCGCGTTCACGGTGTCAGCGTGGCAGTGCTCGGCGTCCGGTGTCAGAAAATGCGTCCTCGAAGCGTCCGTCAGTCGCCAGAGCCGTTGCCAGAGCCGTTGCCACCGCCGTTGCCACCGCCGTTGCCACCGCTGTCTCCGTTGTCGCCACCCTGGTCGCCGTGGCTGGTCGTCGAGCTGGAGGAAGGTCGCGGCGTGTGGTCTGCGTTCTCGCCCTGGTGGTCACCGGTCTGGCCCTGGTGGTCACCGTTCTGGCCCTGGTGGTCACCGTTCTGGCCGTCGTTGTCGCCGTGCTGGCCCTGGTGGTCGCCGTTCTGGCCGTCGTTGTCGCCGGACTCGGTGTGCGTCGCCGTGGAGGTGGGCGTGTCGGTCGCCGTAGCCGTGTGCGTGTGGGTCGGCTCGGAGGTCTCCGACGGGTCAGACGTCTCCGAGGACTTCGAGGGGTGCGAGGTCTCGGACTCGGTGGGCTCGGCGGTGTCGGTGGGTTCTGCCGTGTCGGTGGGCTCTGCGGTCTGGGTCGCGTCGGAGGCGCTCGAGGAGACGGCAGGCGTGGTCGGGGAGAAGGGGGCCGTGGCTGCCTGGGCGGCGCCGAACCCGACGGCACCGAGGACGGCTGCTGCTGCGCCGACGCCGATGATCTTGCGACGGAGGGGGAGAGTGCGGGCCATGACTGTCCTTAATCGCGGGGAAGGGGTTCCACAGGGGTCATCGCATCGTGGAGGCCGTGGGATACGCCAATTGACGTAGTTGACGAAGTCTTTACCCGGACGCGGACCCGATTGGTCTCACTGGGTGGTCCTTGAGCCCTTTCGAGGCCGTTGGACCCCGAGTACGGTGAAGTCGGCGGCCCGCCGGGACGCCGGGGTATTCGAGCAGGCCGGGGCTGCCAGTGCGGACCTACCCATATGCCTTTCACGTCGCCCTCGACGGCAACGGACTGAACGGTCTCGAGGGCAGGGCAGGCGTCTGCCTGTTCCACTACGACCCGGTCACCGGGGACCACGCCTACAAGGTCACCTACTTCTCCGGCGCTTCCGGCGGGCATGCGCCGAGTGTCGACCCCAGTAGGCGGATCGGCTTCCTGGGCAACACCGGTCAACACCTGCTCTTCTACGACCTGGCGACGCTGGAGGAGGCAGACCGGGTCTCGACCCTGCGCTTCGAGGTCCCCGACACGACGATCAAGGGAAGCACCCACGTCGTGTGGCTCGACGACACCCAGTTCGTCACGTCGATCGGCGAGCACCTGTGGAAGCTCGACGTGAACCGCCTGACCAAGGCCGAGCAGATCGCGCCGCACGGCCTCAAGATCCCCCACGCCATGAAGCGGACCGCGTCGGGCCGCTACATCGTCTACGGGGGGATGGACCACCCCACCAGGGGGGAGGCCAAGGAGGTCGGCATCCTCGACACGGTCACCGGCGAGGTGCGCCGGATCGTGCTGCCTACGACTTGCTGGCACGTGGTCTGCCACCCGGTCCTGGACGTCTTCTACGCGATCTCGTTCCGGGTCAACGCCGCCGACCGCTCCGACTGGGAGCACTGGGGTATGGCGTGGCTGCGGCAGTACGCCTTCGAGATCGACGCGGAGGACGGGCGCGTGGTGCGCCACTGGGCGGCCGACCGCGACCTGCCTGCCCACATCAACTCGGACGTGACGATCTCCGACTCCGAGCTCATCTTCTGCACCGGTGGCAGTCACACCGTGGTCTTCGTCGACCTGCTCACGCTGAGCCAGCACCGGCTGATCGACGAGCACCCGGGTGCGCTGGAGAGCCTTGCGCTCACCCGGCAGTCGGCGAGCACCCTGGCCGAGTCGGTGATGCGCGCGAACTTCTTCAGCAACTCCCAGCTGTATGCCGAGTCGCTGCGCGTCAGCCGCGGCGCCCTCGTCGACGGCATCTACGCCTGCCAGCTGTCGGCCGACCAGACCCTGCTCTTCACGGCCAACCGCGGTCAGAACCACATCACCGTCTACGACTACCCGTCCCTGGAGGTCCGAGACCGGATCGTCATGCCGGAGCTGCAGGAGTTCGACTCGCGCCTGGGGGCCTGGGGCGACCCCCGTCTGGGCTTCCACCACTCCTACCTCGTCAGTCCCGACGCACCACCTCCGGCAGGAGCACCCTGATGGCTGACTTCTCGATCGACACCACCGTCTTCGGCGGGAACACGTTCAGCTCCGATGTCACCGCGGATGTCACTTCGACCCTCACGGGGCTCGATGACATGAAGCTCACCCTCGCCGGGGGCACCACGAACACCAACAACGGAGAGAACACCGTCCACACCGACTCGAAGCTCACCCTCGAACCCGTCACGACGACGTCGACGGTCAACACCACGTCGCGGATCGACTCCGGCTCGAGCGTCGACAGCACGGCGACGGTCGACCTCAAGCCCGTCGCGGTGGACACCTGCGTCCGGCTCGAGCTGGGTCCCCCGCCGGCGACCGAGGTCTGCACGCCCTACGAACAGACGTGGGGCTGGTCCGTGCTCGGGCTCGAGCTCTTCGCCATCACCGTGCGCGGCAGCACGACGATGCACGTGCGGCCCGAGCACCACGGCCCTGTCGTGATCGACCTGTGAGCCCGCCGTGACGACCGCACCCCGCAGACCCACGACGCCGACCGCGTCCGCTCCGGCAACCAAGTCCACCCCCGCCAGGAAGCGCGCTGCCGCGAGGAAGCCCGCGCCGGACCAGATCGTCCTGACCGGGCCCCCGAAGCTGTTGCGCGCCACCGTCTCGGTCCAGAACGCCGTCGACCAGCGGGTCGCGGTCCGGGGACTGACGCTGCACCGCGAGGGTCGAAAGGCCGTGAGCGGCGTCGGCGCGGCCGTCATCGCCCCCGGCGCCACCGCCGACCTTCCCGTGACGTTCCGGCTCGAGCCCGACACCCCGCCCGGCGAGTATGCCGCGGAGGTCGAGGTCGGAGGCATCCGTCGGGACGCCGTGCTGCGGGTCGAGCCTGACCTGTCGATGCACGTCTCACCGCGGCGGGTCCTCGCCGAGCCCGGACGGCACGCGCTCACCCTGACGGTCTCGAACGACGGGAACCTCGCCATCCCACTGGCCGCGATCGTGCGCGCCGCCACCGACGACGGCAGCCCCGACCCCGCCGCCGGTCCCGACGTCACCGTCACGCTGACCGCCGGGACGACCGTCGCCCCCGGCACCACCGCCGTCCTCGAGGGGCACGTCACGGTGCCCGCCGAGCTCGACCCGACCCGGCGGCATACCGCGCGGATCCCTGTCGGCACAGCCGATCTCGACGTCATCATCCTGCCCCGCGACCCATCGGAGTGATCACCATGAGCACGACCACACCCGACTACCTCACGACCCTGCGCGACAGCTTCACCGGCGCCATGCAGCAGTGGGTCGACCAGTCGACCACGGCTTGGGACCAGTGGTCGCAGGCCTGGTCGCCGATGGTCGCCGCCGTCGGCTTCCGGGTGCCGGCAGCTCCCGGCACCCCGACCGGCCACCGTCACCAGGGCGGTCACCACCATGACAGTCACCGCCATGGGCATCACGATGGGTGCGGCTGCCGCGACACCTGCGAGTGCTGCGTGCCCGAGGCCGATGTCGTCGTCCACGCCAGGGCTGGCGAGGTGCGCGTGGTGCCGTTCCGGCTGCACAACCCGTGGCGCCGCGAGCGCGAGGTGACCCTGGAGGTCGGGCCCTGGCACGGCTGCGCGGGCGATGACCTCCAGATCCGTGCCGTCCTGGAGGACGACAAGGTCGTCCTCGGGCCCTGCGAGGACCGCGTCGTCCGGCTGCTCGTCTCGACCCGCGGCTCAGCCGGCGACGGGTCGAACACGACGGGCACGACGAGCACCACCAACACCACGGACACGACGAACACCAAGGACACCAAGGTCACGAAGGACGGCACCACGGCCGCGGTGCCCGGAGACGTCATGGTCGGCCGGTTCGGTGGCGCGACGGACGTGCGGTCGTGCGAGAGCGCCTACGCCGACGTCCGCTTCGAGGGGTGCGCGAGGCCGCAGCGAGTGGCCGTGGTCGTGCTCCCGACGGACTGTGACGCCGTCGAGGTCGGGTGTGACTGCGGATGCTGCTGCTAGGAGGATCGAGATGACCGACTCGAACGACCCCAGGGCCGCGAACAACGCTGCCGCCGCGGACGAGACCCTGGCGCGCATCACCGAGCTCGCCCGGCAGGCGTTGCAGGCCCAGGCTGCGCTGGCCAAGCAGTCCCTCGAGCTGGGTCGGGCCACCCTGTCCGGCGACGTGGACCGTTCGTCGACGAGCCGGGCCTACCTCGACGCAGTCAGCCGCGAGGGTGCGCGCTACTGGCGAGAGGCAGGCGCACTCGGCTTCGACTACGCCAGCGAGCTGATGGCCCTGGGGACGCGGAGCGCGGCCCGGATCATCAGCGACGCCACCACCGCCGGGTCAGGCGCGCGCAGCCGGCGCGGGCCTGTCGGGACGCACAACGGCTCCCCACCGCCCGCGCCCCCACCCGTGGCCGACGACGCGGTACGCCGTGCGAGTGTGTTGCTGCGCGCTGCTGTCGGGCAGACGGCGCAGTCATCGGTCACCGTGGTGAACCACCACCCGCGGGCCCGTCGGGTCGAGCTGGAGCCGAGCGAGCTGCGTGACGCCACCGGCACGGTGGTCGCCGTGACCCTGCGCGTCGACCCCGACCGGGTCACCATCCCGGCCGGTGGTGAGTACCAGGTGCGGATCGAGGCCGACCTCGACCAGGACATCGTCCAGCCGGGGCAGCAGTACGTCGGGAGCGTGGTGGTCAGCGGCGGCGACGAGGCCACGCTGGAGGTGACCGTCGAGGTCGCCGACTGAGGCCCTCCGCCCCCGCGCCGGCTGCGCCCGCGCCGGTCGCGCCCGCGCCGGTCGCGCCCGCGCCGGCCGCGCCCGCGCCGGCCGTCCCCGCGCCGGCCGTCCCCGTCGGCGCACCCAGCGGAGCGGGCACGAGCTCCCGCGCGGCGCGCACCTCGGGGTGCAGGCGCAGGCCCTCCCGCGCCCACCGGGGCAGGTCGAGGCTGACCGCCAGCCACGCGAGGGACGCGGCGACGGTGGCGCGAGCCGGCCGCGCGGCATACCCGAGGTCGTGGGCCTTGGACGAGGTGTACCAGTAGTACCGGCCGACGGTGGATGCCTCGTCGCGCGTGGTCAGCGGTGTCGCGCCCTGCAAGCCGGCCACCCACTCCGCAGCGGCGGACAGGGCCCACGCGCTCCCGGCAGGCATCTCGGCAAACGGTCCCGGCAGCCCCGCGAGGTCGGAGACCAGGGTGTGCAGCATCCGCCAGCTCACGTCTTCGCCGCCGAGCAGGTAGCGCTCGCCCGCGACGCCGTGCTCGAGCAGGGCGACGTGGCCGACGCCGACGTCGCGGGCGTCGACGACGTTGCAGCCGCCGGCGAAGGTGCTGCGGGTGGGGTCGAGCAGGTAGCGCAGCACGATGGCGTTGCTCGGCGCGAGGCGGGTGAACGGGCCGCCGAGCACGACGGTGGGCAGCGCCAGGACCACCGGTATGCCGAGCCGTTGCCCGGTCTCCAGGGCCACCTGCTCCTGGGCGACCTTGCTGGCGTAGTAAGGGGGCGCCGGTTCGGTGCCGAGGTGGTCGCGTTCGGACCTGGTCCGGGGGAGCAGGCTCGAGCCGCAGGTGACCGACGAGGTCGTGACGACGACCCGGGAGACGCCGGCCGCGACGGCCGCCTCGAGGACGGCGCGGGTGCCCTCGGCGTTGACCTGCTCGACCTCGCCCGCGCGCGAGGCGCCGAAGGCGTAGACCGCGGCGCAGTGGACCAGGGCCTCACAGCCCCGCAAGGCCCTGGTGAGGGCCTCGCTGTCGGTGAGGCTCGCGGTCACCGCCGGCACCGGTTGGCCGCCGACCAGGAGCGTGGCCCCGCGGCGCTGCGGATCGGGACGGGTGACGGCCCGCACCTCGTGACCGGCAGCGAGGGCCGCGCGTGAGACCTGGCCGCCGACCATGCCCGTGGCACCGGTGACCGCGATCCTCACCGCTGCCCCCTGACGTGCCGGAAGCCGTGGGCGTCGACCTGGTCCTGCGTCGCCGAGGCCGGCCCACGCGGGTCGGCGGGATCACCGATCCACTGGCTGAACGCACCGAGCAGGAGCTCGAGTGACTGGGTCAGCAGCGGTTCGGTGGGATCCATCGGCGGCCGCCCGATGCGGAACTCGCGTCCCTCGAAACAGGCTTCCAGGTTGTCGAAGGTGGTCGTGAAGAAGCGGCGGTAGGCCTCCTCGAGGAGCGGGTTGCGCAGCTCGGGGAGCGCCGCCAGGTCCACCCCGGCCCAGGCCGCGGGGAGGGCGAACAGCTGTCGGCCACGCACGACCGCGAGGGTGCCCGACGGTTTGCGGCTGAAGGTCAGGCTGCCATCGTCGAACTCGGCAGAACCGTTGGGGCTGTGGACGGTTCGCCAGGTGAGCTGGTGCCGGTCGGCGCTGCGCTCGACGAGCTCGAGCTTGCAGACGTCGATCGGTTCGCCGCCCCAGGCGGCCAGGTAGTTGGGCTGCGGGAGGTAGAGGTTGCGCTCGGCCTGACGGGCGCTGGTGGTCCTGCCGGGTCCAGCCGGCGTCCCGGACGCGCCGGTGGGACCGGGCAGGACCACCCGCCGACCGCCAACGTAGTCGGCCATCAGGCTGATGCCGACGGCCACGTCCACGCGGGCGACGAACTCGTCGAAGTCGGCACGGATCTCCCGACCCACCTCGAAGACCGTGGCGCCGTCGACGAGTCGCCAGCGCATGCCGTCGGCGTTCTCGGCCACCCCCTCCAGGAGCGCCCCGAAGGGCTCCACCCAGGCCGGGAGCCCGTCGAAGGCCTCGTCCGGGTATGCCGCGGGGTCGAAACCCAGCGGCACCTCCCGTCGGTCGACGGTCGCCTTGTCCACCCCCGTCGCCCAGGCGAGCGCCCCTTGCCGGAGGGTGGCGACGCTCCCCAGGAAGGTCGCGAGGGGCAGGTGCCCGACCGGGTCGTCCGCGGCCCCGACGAGCGGCGTCACCACCCCTCGGACGCTGGCCAGCACCGGGTCAGCGGACGTGGCCCCCTCGTCGGGACCTCCGATGGCGGCGCTGAGGACCCGTGCAAGTCGTGGCTCGGCCGCCACCGACCGCGCGGCCGCCCGGGCCAGGGGGTGGGCCGCGTGGGCGCCGTCCAGCGGCGCCAGCAGTCCGTCAGTGCGGCCATCGGGCGTGCCGTGGTCCAGGATCGCCCGCTGCACCAGGCCTGACGCGGAGCGGTCCAGTCCCAGCAGGGCGGCGCACGCGCTGTCTGCGGCGAGGACCTCGGTCGCGACGACGAGCGCCCGGCTGTCGATGGTCTTGGGGAGGCGGGCGCCGTCCGGCCCGACGCTGGCCGAGAGCGCGTCCACCACCGCGAGCGTGGGTGGGAGGTGTCGCAGCAGGTCGGTGGCGACGTCGGCGGGGTCCGCTCCGGCCACCTCCGGTGCCGCGCCCGACAGCGTCGCCAGGCACGCGGCATACCCGTGCACGAGGTCGGTGACGGCGCGGCCGACGACCACCCGCGACCCCGCCTCGGCCCACCGTCGCGAGACCTGGTGGCCCGACAGCACGCTGGCCTCCGGCACCGGCGCGGGCACGAGCTCGGCGCCGAGGTCGACCACCTCGTAGGACCGGCCGCGGGGAGTGCGCCCGAGCAGGCCGGCCAGACGCGCCAGCTCCGCGACCGAGTGGTGACCTCGGTCCCTGTCGTAGGCGTGCAGGCTCGAGCCGACGGCCACAGGTTGGCAGCCCGCCTCGTGCAGGAGGTCGACCACGGCATGGACGACCGCGGCGCTCGCGGGCGTCGGCTGGCACAGACGCACCAGCACGACCGCTGCTCCCTGCCACGGCGACGTCAGCCGGCTGGCGGCCGAGGCGAGGGCATCGGCATCCACGCCCCTGACCACGACGCAGGCCAGCGGATCCCGGCTCGGCACGACCCCTGGTGCCACCCGTCCATGAAACCAGCGCGCTCTCGCCAGCGACAGGGGGCGGTGCCATAGTGATCGGGTGGCCGACGACATCGACATCCAGCAGCACATCCGGGGACTCATCGACGAGGAGCACAGCCTGCGCGGCAAGCTGGGAGTCGGCGAGATCAGCGTCGAGGAGGAGAACCAGCGGCTTCGGACCCTCGAGGTCGAGCTCGACCAGTGCTGGGACCTGCTGCGCCAGAGGCGCGCCAAGCGCGAGTTCGGGGAGGACCCGTCCGGTGCTCAGGTGCGCGACGCCGGCACGGTGGAGAACTACCGGGGCTGAGGCGCCTGAGCGCACGGACGGCGTGGCGGACTGGACAGATCGGGGAGGAGTCCTACCCTCGAAACAGGCCGGTACTCATCCGCAAGGGGGTGCGCCGATGCGCACAGCACTCGCTCAACTGCACGTGCCCCACCACGAGACGCGCTGGTGGCTGAGCCACAGCGCGGTCGCCATTGCCGTCGGGGCCCTGCTCGTCTATGCCGCGGCCGTCCTGCTGGTCGTCGCCGGCGTGCTGCTCCTCACCTGACCTCACCAGCCGCGGTCGATCCACTCCTGCAGGTGGGGCAGCTCTGCCCCGATGACGGTCGAGTCGCCGTGCCCGGGCAGGACCACCGTCTCCGCCGGCAGGCTGAACAGGCGCTCGCGGACCGACTCGATGATCGTGGGGAAGTCGCTGTAGTCGTGCCGCGTCGCTCCGGGGCCCCCGGGGAACAACGTGTCGCCGGTGAAGACGACGCCGAGGGAGGGGGCGTGGAAGCAGCACGATCCGGGCGTGTGGCCGGGCGTGTGCAGCACGTGCAGCTCGACGTCGCCGACAGTCAGCGTCTGGCCGTCGGCCAGCTCGCCGTCCGGGGTGACGGGATACAGCTCGTCCCAGAGGAACCGGTCGCGGGGGTGCAGGTATGCCGGGGCGCGGGTGCCGTCGCAGACCTCACCGACCGCGTCGAGGTGGTCGAAGTGGCCGTGGGTGATGAGGACTCCCTGGACGCGCTGCTCGCGCGGGATCGACTTCACGATGGCGTGGCCGTCGTGCCCGGCGTCGATGACCAGGCACTCGCGGTCGTTGCCGATGACCCAGGTGTTGTTCTCGAGGGTCATGGCGCCCTCGGGTCGGTCGAAGGTGCCTGCGGTGACGACGCGCTGGATGCGCACGCCGCCCGGCGAAGGTGCGATGTCCGGCATACCTCCATCCTCGCGCATCCAGCAGTGGGTGGCCTCACGGGCCTCGTCACGACGCGACGGGGGTCGGTTCCGACTGCGCCGGCTCTCAGCAAGCGGCCTCGCGTCCACCGAGGTGGACGCGCCCTTAGGCTGTGACGCGTCGTTCGAGCGGAAGGCTGGTCATGGGCGGATCTCACAGGCACCGGGAGGGGGCCCATCCGCCGACTCCACTGTGGATGAGAGTCGTGCTTGCCGGGGTGGTCCTGGTCCTCGCCTTGGCCACCGCGGTCGGCATGTGGCTGCTGCGACCGACGGGGGTAGGGCGCCCCACCGTGAAGGCGAGCGTCGCAGTCGGCGTCCAGTACATGCATGGTGACGTCACCGCGATCGCGCCGCTGAGCTGCGATGACTTCGGGGCTCCGCCATCCCTGACGCACCCGTCTGCGAAGGACGCCAAGTGTGGCCGTGCCCAGGTGAAGCTCACCTCGGGGCCGGAGCAGGGCTCCGTGGTCACCGTGGACCTGCCACCCGACGCGCGTCGCGCGGGGGTCGGGGTGAGCCTGGTGATCATGAAGGTTCCCGGGCCGGGGGAGGGCTCGCCCTACACGTTCTACGACATCGAGAGGGGCACTCCGCTGGCCCTCCTGGTCGCGGCGTTCGCGCTCACGGTGGTCGTGGTGGCGCGGTGGAGGGGCCTTCGGTCACTCATCGGTCTGGCGCTCGCCGCGGCAGTCGTCGTCGAGTACCTCCTGCCGGGGCTGCTCGAGGGACACAACCCGGTCGCGCTGGGCCTGGTCTCCTCGGCGGCCATCATGATCGTCGTCCTGTACGTCGCCCACGGCGTCTCGGCTCGCACGACGACCGCCCTTCTGGGCACGTTCGCGGGGTTGGGCATCACGGCGGGCATGGGAGCCCTGGCGGTCGCGTGGGCGCACCTCAATGGCGTGAGCAGCGATGACAACGCGGCCCTGCAGCAGGCGGCCCAGCAGCTCGACCTGCGCAACCTGCTCACCTGCGGGATCATCCTGGCCGGCCTCGGCATCCTCAACGACGTGACGATCACGCAGAGCTCGGCGGTGTGGGAGCTGTACGACGCGGCGCCGCACCTGCCGCCGTTGCGCCTCTACCGACAGGCCATGCGCATCGGGCGTGACCACATCGCGTCCACCGTCTACACCGTCGTCTTCGCGTATGCCGGCGCGGCACTTCCGGTGCTGCTCCTGATCAGCCTGGTGAACCAGCCGGTGTCACGGATCCTGACCAGCGCTGACATCAGCGAGGAGATCGTCCGGACGATGGCCAGCGGCATCGGACTCGTCCTCGCGGTGCCGGCCACGACCGCCCTCGCGACACTGGTCGTGAGGTCCCTTCAGCGGGCCGAGGCGCGGTCCGCGGAGCAGGTGTCGGCGCCGCGCGAGACCCGCGCGCGGGTAGGTGCAGACGCCTAGGGCCGGACGCCTAGGCGCCGGATGCAGGGCTCTAGGTTGACGGCTGGAGGTCGGTCTTCTCGATCACCTTCTCGGCGACGGCTTCAGGAATGTCGTCCTCCTGGGCCTTCTCCGCGTCCTCCTGCTGCTTGACCTCGACGCGGGCGGCTTGCCATGCGGACCAATGGCCGGAGACCAGGGCCCAGAGGGAGAGGGCGGACACGTAGACGACCGAGTTCAGCCAGCCCATCATCAACGAGATCGGGATCATGACTATCCAGAAGACGGCCAGCCAGCCGTTGACCCGACGCATGAACACGGGGTCTCCCTGCACCATTGCCCAGATGGACTTCACGCCACCCATTTCCGCAGCCTCCTCCTGGGCCGCAGCCGGCCCTCAGGAGGGACATTTACCAGAATGAACCTTGGATAAACCTGAGAACGTGGAGAGATTTTTCGCGTCACGTGTTACCCCTCTGACCTGCGCAAACGCGATGTTTGGGATGTCGTTGGCTGACGTGCTGGCCGGGCTTACGATTCGGCGGTGAGGGTGGTTGAGTCCCTGGACCGCTTCCAACGGCGACGGCGCTGGCTGGCGGTGCCGATCGCCGTGGCGTACAAGTTCTTCGATGACCAGGGCAGCTACTTAGCGGCCTTGGTCGCGTACTACGCGTTGGTATCGCTGTTTCCCCTGCTCCTGCTGCTCTCGTCGCTGCTGGGGTTCGCGTTGCAGGGGAACCCGCGCCTCCAGCTCGAGATCCTGACCTCGACGCTGAGCCAGTTCCCCGTCATTGGTTCGCAGCTTCGCGGCACCGGACTTCGCGGGAGCGGGATCGGGGTCCTCGTTGGTGTGCTGGGCTCCCTCTACGGGGCCTTGGGCGTGGCCCAAGCGGTGCAGAACCTGATGAACGTTGCCTGGGCCGTGCCGAGGAACCGGCGACCCAACCCGATCCTGTCGCGGGTTCGCAGCCTCGTGCTGCTGGGTACCGCGGGTGTTGCGGTGGTCGCCACCACGGTTCTGTCCGCGGTGGGTTCGGCTGCTGGGTCCTTCGGAGCGACTTCCGTGGGCCTCGGGCTGAAGGTCGTGCTCATCCTCGTCTCGGTCGTGGTCAACGCGGCGTCTTCCTGTTGGCCTTCCGCGTCGCGACGGCTCGGGACGTCAGCTGGCGGCAGTCGGCGCCGGGGGCGTTGACTGCCGCCGTCGCCTGGCAGCTCCTCCAGATCTTCGGCGCCCTGCTCGTGGGCCATGTGCTCAAGCACGCCAGCGCTGTCAACGGAGTCTTTGGTCTTGTCCTTGGGCTGCTGGCGTGGCTCTATGTCACGGCTTTTGCCATCACGATGTCGGTGGAGCTCAACGTCGTGCTCGCCAAACGCATGTGGCCGCGCGCCCTTCTGACCCCGTTCACCGACGACGTGGACCTGACCAGCGGCGACCGCCGCAGCTACACCGACGCGGCAAAGGCTCAGCGGGCGAAGGACCAAGGTGGCTCTGAACTGCGGAAACGTGCTGGTCGGGGCGACAGGAGCCGCCGTTGCGTCCGGCTTCGTGCCTCAGCCGTGCGCTCCGGCTCCCAGCATCCTGTCCCCGGACGCAGAAGGGCGGTTGCCTCGACTCCGTCGAGCAACCGCCCTCATTGCGTCGGGGTGACAGGATTTGAACCTGCGGCCTCTTCGTCCCGAACGAAGCGCGCTACCAAGCTGCGCCACACCCCGTGGCAATCGCCACCCACGCCAGTTCGACGGGAGCAGCGACAGTGAAGGATAGCCCACCCGACCCGGCCCCTCCCAATCGGTATGCCCCCGTGGCCGGGACGCGGTCGCGCCCCTGGCCGGCACGCGGTCGCGCCCGTGGTTGCGCCTGCTCAGGCGTCGGCGGGCGTCAGGGTCAGCAGCGTCGCCTCGGGCCGGCAGGCGAACCGCACCGGGGCGTAGGGCGAGGTGCCCAGGCCGGCCGACACGTGCAGCCAGGCGGCGTCCGCCGGAGCGGCCGAGGAGGGCGTCGACCCTGCCCCCGGCCACCAGCGCGAGACCCCTTTGGCGCGGTCGGTCGGCAGGTCGCAGTTGGTGACCAGCGCCCCGTAGAACGGCACCACGAGCTGCCCGCCGTGGGTGTGTCCCGCGATCAGCAGCTGCGCCCCGTCGGCCGCCATCGGGTCGAGGACCCGCTGGTAGGGCGCGTGCGTGACGCCGACCGTCAGGTCGACGTCCGCGGACGCGGGGCCGGCCACCGCGGCATACCTGTCCTTGCGCAGGTGGGCGTCGTCGGTCCCCACGAACTCGACCTCGGCGCCCCTCACCGTGAGCTTGGTGCGCACGTTGTCGAGGTCGACCCAGCCACCATCGCGCATGCCCGCGCGCAGGTCCTCGATCGGCAGGTCCACGCGCCCGGGTGGCGCCTGGGCGTGGCCCCGGGTGAGGTAGCGCGCGGGGTTCTTGGGCACCGGGGCGTAGTAGTCGTTCGACCCCATGACGAACACGCCGGGGAAGGCGAACAACGGCTCCATCGCCTCCAGCGCGCCCGGGACGGCGTCGAGTGCGGCGAGGTTGTCACCGGTGTTCACGACGAGGTCGGGCTCCAGGGCGGCCAGGCCTCGCACCCACTCGATCCGACGGCGCTGGCGTGGCACGAGGTGCAGGTCGGAGATGTGCAGGACGCGCAGCGGGGCCGCTCCCGGGGCCAGCACGGGCACGTCGAACCTTCGCAGCGCGAACCAGTTCCGCTCCACCAGGCTCGCGTAGGCCACGCCGCCCACGCCCAGCGCGGCGACGCCTGCAGCAGCGCCCAGGATCGTGTTCATCGCCGCCATCCTTGCAAACGACTGGCGTGCAGGCGAAATGTCAGTAGGTCGGACAGCCGCTGCCTGAGAGACTGGACCCATGACCGAGCAGAGCCTCAAGGCCACCGTCCAGAGCGATCTCACCGACGCCATCCGCGCCCGGGACCAGGTGCGTTCGGGCACCCTGCGCCTGGCGCTGACCGCCATCACCAACGAAGAGGTCTCCGGCACGGCGTCCCGTGAGCTCAGTGACGACGAGGTGCTGAAGGTGCTCGCCAAGGAGGCCAAGAAACGCAAGGAAGCCGCGGCCGCCTATGCCGACGCCTCGCGCCCGGAGCTCGCCGCCAAGGAGGAGGCCGAGCTGCTCGTGCTCGAGGCCTACCTGCCCGCCCAGCTCTCCGACGACGAGCTCGCCACGATCGTGGCCGCTGCCGTCGAGCAGACCGGTGCCACCGGTATGCCGCAGCTCGGCCAGGTCATGAAGGTCGCCCAGGCCGTCGTGGCCGGCCGCGCCGACGGTGGGCGCGTCGCCGCCGCCGTGCGGACCGCCCTCACCACCGCCTGAGGCCACATCTGAGGCAACACCCGAGCGGACAGGTGACCGCGACCCGTTCGCTCGACGCCCTCGGTGATCAGTGCTTCTTCTTGCGCCCTGGCTTCGTCTGCGATGGCGTGGGAGTCTGCGTCTGCGTCTGCGCCGGTGTCGGAGTCTGGGCCGGCGGCGGGGCAGGCGTGTAGCCGGACGAGAGGTAGAGCCCGATCGTCGACCCGCGCAGCGCCGTGCCGCTCGGGTCGGTGTAGACCACCAGGCCCTGAGCGAGATTGCTGCCGGTCTGCCCGGCCACCTGGACCAGGAACCCTGCGTTCTTCAGCTGCGTCGTGGCGTCGGCGACCGACAGGCCGCTCACGTACGGCACCGAGATGCGGTCGCCGTTGAGCACCTTCTGGCTGGGGTCCCCGAACGGGCGTTCAGGCATGCCCACCGATGCTCCGAGCATGATGGCCCGCCAGGTGGGCGCGGACAGCGTGCCACCGAAGATGTCGCCGTAGCTGCGGCCTCCGAGGGTCAGGTTGCGCAGGCTGGACTGGCTGTCGGGGGTGCCGATCCAGACCGCCGTCGCGAGCTGCGCGGTGTATCCGATGAACCAGCCCTCGGCGTTGTCCTCCGTCGTGCCCGTCTTGCCGGCGGCGGGACGGCTGCCGAGCGAGGCCGCCTTGCCGGTGCCGTTCTTGATGACCTCCTTGAGGAGCTCGGTCGTGCCGCGCGCGATGTCCTTGTCGATGACCTGCTTGCAGGGGTTGGTGCCGATCTTCAGCGGCTTCTTGTCTGCGGTGGTGATCGAGAGGATGGGGTCGGGCGGGCAGTACTTGCCGTCCGCGGCCAGCGTGGCGTACGAGGCAGCCAGGGTCAGCGGGGTGGCGTCGGACGAGCCCAGCGTCACCGGGGAGGGGTAGCACTCGATCGGAGCACCGTTGCCCTGGTGCAGGCCCATCGTGGTCATCGTCCTGCGCACGTTGGACACGCCGAGCTTGAGCACGAGCGAGGCGAATGCCGTGTTGACCGAGTTCGCGGTGGCCGTCCGGAACGGGATCGGCTTGCCCCCGATCGACTCGTCGTTCCGCACCTTCCACACGTCCTGGGAGCCACAGGGCCCCTGCTCCTGGGGGGTGTACAGGGCCGGGACCTTCTTGTTGGCGTACTTGGACGGGACCGTGCCGTTGACCGCCAGGCCGTGCTCCAGCGCGGTCACGATGGCATACATCTTGGCCGTGGAACCGAAGTGCTGGCCGACCGTGCCGCCGTACTTGCTGTCGACGTTCAGGTTGACCTGGTTGAAGGCGACACCGGTGTCCTTGCTGGACCTCGGGAAGCTGGTGTTCTGGACCATGGCGATGATCCGGCCCGTCCCCGGCTCGACGATGCTCGCGGCCGCACCCACGAACCGGGTCCTGCCGCTCTTGGACGTGTCGCCCTTGGCCCGCGGGAGTGCCGTGTTGCCGATCGGCACCCGCTGGGTCAGCTCCTTGAGCGCCATCTGCTGCACGACCGGGTCGAGGGTGGTCTGGATCGTCAGGCCGCCGCCGGTGATGTTCTTGACCCGCTCCGGCTCGGACTTGCCGAGGGCGTCGAGGGCGTGGTTGCTGGTGTCCTTGAGGTAGGCCATCACGTAGTTGCAGAAGTACGGCTCGGAGGACGCGGCGCAGTTGCTCAGGGGGTTCTTCAGGTGGAGCATCTTCTTGACCGGGATCGCCTTGGCCGCCTTGAGCTCCTTGTCGCTGATGATGTTGAGGACGCGCATCCGGTCCAGGACGACGTCGCGGCGGGCCTGGGCCTTCTCGGGGTTGTTGCGCGGGTCCGTCTTGCCCGGGTTCTGCACGAGCCCGGCCAGCAGAGCCGCCTGAGCAAGGTTCAGCTTCTTGGCGGGGATGCTGAAGTAGTGCTGCGAGGCGGCTTCGATGCCGTAGGCCAGGTCGCCGTAGTAGGCCAGGTTGAGGTAGCCCTGCAGGATCTGGTCCTTGGTCATCTCCTTCTCGAGCGTGACCGCGTACTTGATCTCCTGGATCTTGCGCGCAGCGCTCTTGCGGACCGCGGCCAGGGCGCCCTGCTCGTCGTTGTTGCGCAGGGCGTTCTCCTGCAGCGTGAGCTTGACGTACTGCTGCGTGAGCGTGGACGCACCCTGGGTGCCACCGCCCTGCGCGTTGGACGCCACCGCTCGCAGGATGCCGCGGGGGTCGACGCCACCGTGCTCGTAGAAGCGGCTGTCCTCGATGGCGATCTGCGCCTTCTGCATGATCGGCGCGACGTCCTTGAGGCTGACGATGATCCGGTTCTCCTGCTGCGGGGTCGCCAGGATCCCGCCGCGCGCGTCCTTGATGGTGGACTGCTGCGTCAGCTGGGCCGCGGTGAACTCACCCGGGAGGTCGTCGAACATCTTCACCCCACCGGCGGCCGTGCGCCCCGTGGCGAAGGCCAGAGGGATGAGCAGACCGGCTGCCAGGATGCCCGCCACCATCGCCGTGGCGACGAAGGCTCCGAGCAGGCTGACAACTTTACCGAGGTCGGTGGCGCGTTCGTGCATGGCCACAGGGTAACTGCCGAACATGGGGTGGGCCGTTTCCGAAGCGTGGGCCATTCGGATTGTGGGCGGTCGTCCCCATTTGCCGCGTTTGATCACGACCCCATCGAGCCGGGACGGGATGGCTCGGAATGACTAGTCCCTTTGGCCATCGCAGAACTACACGAATGGGCCATGTCGTGAAGGTGGCTTCCCTTCCTATCGTTTTCAAACGTCGATACGGACATAAGACGCAGAGTGTTGCGTCTGAATCAGCAGCATCTGGAGGCACTGAGATGACGATCGCACCAGCGCGACCCGGCGGGCAGGCCGCCGGAACGGGGTGGATGGATGACTGGGCGCCCATGGGCTCCTGCTCCACGTCCGACCCTGATGCCCTGTTCGTCCAGGGTGCCGCGCAGCAGACCGCCAAGGTCGTCTGCCAGCGGTGTCCGGTCATCGCGGAGTGCCTCGCGGATGCCCTCGACAACCGCACCGAGTTCGGCGTCTGGGGTGGGATGACCGAGCGTGAGCGCCGGGCCCTGCTCAAGCGCCGACCCAACATCGCCTCGTGGGCCGCCCTGTTCGCCTCGGCCCGCAACCAGACCCCGACCGAGGCCGCGAGCGCCTGAGCGCTGTCGGCCCGGACCGAAGTCCCTGACCCACCCCCGGGGGTCAGGGACTTCGTCGTTCCCGGGCGCTGGCGCGGACCGATTCCGAGTCAGCTCGAGGCGGTCAGGGCGGCGGCGATCTCCCGCAGGCCGTCGAGGTCGTGGATGTCCTGGGCGGATGCCGGGACCTCCACGCCGGGTATGCCGGGGTGCCCGGCGGTGAACCGGGCCGTCAGTCGCTCCTGCCGCGCGGCGGTCTCGGCCAGGGACGCGTGCAGGCGCAACAGGCCCTCGGTGGTCGCGGCCGTCGGACTCGGCTCGTCGGCGTCAGCGAGCTGCTCCGCTGCCGCCAGGGCCCGGGCGGCCGTCAGGGCGGGGGCGGCCACGCGCTGGATCCGGTTCACGACGAGGCCGGCCAGCGGCATACCCTCCTCGTCGAGGCGGCCGGCGAAGAAGGAGGCCTCGCGCAGGGCGTCCCGCTCGGGCGCGGCCACCACCACGAACGCGGTCTCCGAGTCCTTGAGCAGGGCGTAGGTCTGGTCGGCGCGCTCGCGGAAGCCCCCGAACATCGTGTCGAGAGCCGCGACGAACGTCTGCACGTCCTGGAGGAGCTGGCCGCCCAGCACCTTGGACAGGGTGCTGGTGACGACGTTGACCCCGACGCTGAAGACCTTGAAGCCGGCGCGGCCACCCGCCTTGGCCGGCGCCGACAGCAGCCGGATGAAGCGGCCGTCGAGGAACGACCCGAGCCGCTTCGGGGCGTCGAGGAAGTCCAGCGCCGACCGCGACGGGGGAGTGTCGACGACGATGAGGTCCCAGCGGCCGTCGCGACCGGCCTCCGCGCGGAGCTGGCCGAGCTTCTCCATCGCCATGTACTCCTGGGTGCCCGCGAACGAGCTGGAGACCGCCTGGTAGAAGGGGTTGGCGAGGATCTGGGCGGCCTTGTCGGGGGCCGCGTGCTGCTCGACCACCTCGTCGAAGGTTCGCTTCATGTCGAGCATCATCGCGTCGAGCGAGCCGCCAGAGCCGCTGCTGCTGCCGCCGACGCCGACCACGGGGCGCGGGGTGTTGTCGAGCTCGGACAGGCCGAGCGACTGGGCGAGCCGGCGGGCCGGGTCGATGGTCAGGACGACGACCCTGCGGCCGTGCTCTGCCGCCCACAGCCCCAGTGCCGCGGCCGTCGTCGTCTTGCCCACCCCGCCCGCGCCGCAGCAGACGACGATCTTGGTCTGCGGGTCGGTGAGCAGGGCGGCCAGGTCCAACGTGGCGGGCTGTCCGGAGGGGTGGGAGGCGGCTGGGTGGGCGGTGGTGCGGCCCGACGTGCGGCCTGTGGTGCGGGAGGCCATCAGACCATCCCCTGCTCGTCGAGCGACTGCGCCAGCACGGTGATGCCGCCGCCTTCGGTCCCCTCCGCGAGGAAGGGCAGCCGGATCATCAGCCGCCCCTCCTGCTCGAGGATCGCATCCTGCTCGCGCTCGAGGGCGACCCGGTCGGCGTGGTTCGCGGCGTCCGCGAGCAGCCCGGCGACCATGCCGTTCGTGGCGCGGATGCCGACCCCCGCGAGGTCTGCCGAGACCCCCTCGACCAGGGGGGCCCGCCGCCGGCTGCGCACCGCCGTGAAGGCCTTGTCGGTCAGCAGTGGGTCACGCAGCTGGTTGACGACGATGGCGCCCAGCGGGAGCTCGGTGCGGCGCAGCTCGGCCAGGGCGTCCACCGTCTCCTGGACGGGCATCTCCTCGAGCAGGGTGACGACGTGCACCGCGGTGGTGTGGCTGCGCAGCATCCTGGTGATCGAGTCGGCCTGGGAGCGGATCGGGCCCACCTTCGCGACATCCGCCACCTCGGCGTTGACGTTGAGGAACCGCACGACGCGCCCGGTCGGAGGCGCGTCGAGGACGACCGCGTCATACGCGGGGGCGGTGGGCCCCTTGCCGGTGCGTCGTCCCGCGGCCTCGTAGACCTTGCCGATCAGCAGGACGTCGCGCACGCCCGGGGCGATCGTCGTGGCGAAGTCGACCGCGCCGAACCGGTCGAGCACCGTCATCGCCTTGCCGACCTTGTAGAACTTCTGGAGGTACTCGCGCAGCGAGTCCTTGGCGTCGACCGAGATCGCCCAGAGCTGTCCACCGCTGCGGTCGGTCAGGATGCGCGTCTCGGTGTGTCCCAGCGGCGGCACGTCGAACGTCTGCGAGATCCCCTGGCGTCCCTCGACCTCGGCGAGCAGCACCCGCTTGCCCTGGCGCGCGAGGGCGAGCGCGAGCGCGGCGGCGACGGTGGTCTTGCCCGTGCCGCCCTTGCCGGTGACCACGTGGAGACGGACCTGGGACAGGTCGTGGGTGGCGTCGGGCATGCCGCCAGCCTAGGAGGCGAGCAGGTCGACCGCGGCGAGGACCTGCGCGAACGCCGGGTTCTCCGGGTCGATCAACCCGTAGTGGCCCCCACTGCCCACCGGAGCCAGGCGCACGTTGGGCCCGTGGTGCGCCGCGGCATACCGCTGGCTCTGGTCGAAGGGCACCACGTCGTCGTCGTGGGCGTGCACGACCAGCGCGGGTATGCCGGGTGCGAGCCTGAACGGGTCGGCGGCGGCGTACGCCGTGGGGGCATCGGTTGGCCCGCCGCCGAGGAAGTCGCTGATGGCGCTGCCACCCACGCCGGTCTGCGCCCCGTGGCCCAGGTCGAGCACCCCGGCCAGCGTCACGATGCCGCGCAGCCCGTGAGCCCACGGCTGGGCGGCGGCCCAGGCGACGAGCTGGCCCCCGGCGGAGTGGCCGACCAGCACCGGCGGGTGTCCGAGGTCGGGGTCGCGGCGCACGGCGGTGATGGCGGCCGCGACGTCGTCGGCGGTCCCCGGCCAGCCACCACCCGGCATCCCGGCGCGGCGGTACTCGAGGGAGGCGGTGGGGTAGCCGGCATCGGCGAAGGCCTGCGCCTGGCGGCTGGCGTGGGTCCGGTCGTACTCGGGTCGCCAGAACCCGCCGTGCACGACCACCACCGTGAGCTTCCGGGTGGCCCGCTGCGGCAGCCGCACGTCATACACCTGGGCCGGGTCGTCCCCGTAGTCCGTGGTGCGCGTGGGGGGAGCGGCCACCTCGTCGAGCACCTGGATCGGGTCACGGTGGCTGGCCATGGGAGCCATCCTGCCAGCGGTGGCTAGGCTGCGACCCATGAACAAGTGGGAGTACGCGACGGTGCCCCTCATCGTCCACGCCACCAAGCAGATCCTCGACCAGTGGGGTGAGGACGGCTGGGAGCTGGTGCAGGTCCTCACCGGACCTGACGGCAATGGCCTGGTCGCCTACCTGAAGCGGGAGAAAGCCTGATGAGTGCAGTTGAAGATCGCCTGGCCGAGCTCGGCCTGACCGTGCCCGAGGTCGCCAAGCCGGTGGCCGCCTACGTCCCGGCCGTCCAGGACGGACGCCGGATCTACACCTCCGGGCAGCTGCCCATGGTCTCCGGTGCCCTCGTGCAGACCGGCAAGGTCGGCGACGGTCACGGACTCGTCCCGCCGGAGGACGCGAAGAAGCTCGCCGAGATCTGCGCGCTCAACGCCATCGCTGCCGTCAAGAGCATCGTGGGCGACCTCGACAAGGTGACCCAGGTGGTCAAGCTGGTCGGGTTCGTCGCCTCCGACCCGGGCTTCACGGGTCAGCCCGGCGTCATCAACGGCGCCAGCGAGCTGATGGGCAAGGCCTTCGGCGACGCAGGCATCCACGCCCGGTCTGCCGTCGGGGTCGCCGTGCTCCCGCTGGATGCCCCGGTCGAGGTCGAGATCGTCGTCGCGCTCGCTGACGAGTAGGCCCGTGCTCTCCATGGTGAGGCGCGAGTTCCCGGTCGCCGACTCCCCGTCGCTGCGGGCCAGGGCCGACTCCTGGCTGAGTGCGCCCGACCCGGCGGGTCCGGTCGAGCCCAAGCTGGCGGCCACCGTCATGTTCGTGCGGGACTGGGCCTCGCAGGGGCAGTCGGGCGTCGAGGTGTTCATGCTGCGCCGGGTCGCCACCATGGAGTTCGCCCCGCGGATGATGGTCTTCCCGGGCGGTGGGGTCGACCCGCGGGACGCCGACCCGGGTCTGCCCTGGGCGGGCCCGACGCCGGCCGAGTGGGCCGCCCGGCTCGAGGTCGACGAGGAGACGGCTCGCGAGCTCGTCGCCGCTGCAGTCCGTGAGGTCTTCGAGGAGTCCGGGGTCCTCCTGGCCGGACCGACGCCCGACGAGGTGATCGCGGATGTCAGTGGCGCGCACTGGCACGAGCGGCGACGACGACTGCTCCAGCGCGAGGCCTCGTTGTCCGAGGTGCTGCGCGAGCACGACCTGCTGCTGCGGTCCGACCTGCTCGGGTACCGCGCGCACTGGATCACCCCCGAGTTCGAGGCGCGGCGCTATGACACCCGGTTCTTCAGCGCGGCCGTCCCCGAAGGCCAGCGGGCCGACGACGACACCACCGAGGCGGATCTCGCCGACTGGGTGCGCCCGGCTGACCTGCTGGCGGCCTGGCGGGACGGCGCCGCGCTCATGCTCCCGCCCACCGTCGTGGCCGTCGAGGAGGTCGCCGCAGCCACGTCTGCCGCGGCCTTCATCGCCGAACGTCCCGTGGTCGCTCCGGTGCAGCCCGAGCTGGTCGACACCGGCAACGGCCTGGTGATGGTGGCGGAGCTCCCCCGATGACCGAGATGACCCCCGCGATGACCCCCGCGATGACCCCGCGATGACCCCGGCCCAGGCACCCGCGCCGTCGGCGGCGTTCGGAGACTGGCACGGCGGCCAGGTCACCGCCCGCGCTCTGTGCGTCCTGTGCCCGAACCCCAGCCCGATGACGCTCGACGGCACCAACACCTGGGTGCTGCTCGAGCCGGGCAGCACCGAGGCCATCGTGATCGACCCGGGCCCGCTCGACGAGGGCCACCTGCAGTCGGTCCTGCGGGCCGTGTCCGCGCGCGGTGCCCGGGTGGCGCAGACGATCCTCACGCATGGCCACGCCGACCACGCCGAGGGGGCGGGGCGCTTCGCCGAGCTGAGCGGTGCTCCCACCAGGGCGGTCGGGCGCGGGCACGACGACCTGGCCCACGGGGACGTCGTGACGGCCGGCGGCCTCGAGCTGCGGGTGGTCGCGACCCCCGGTCACACCTCCGACTCGCTCTCCTTCGCCCTGGCGGCCGACCATGCGCTGCTCACCGGCGACACCGTCCTCGGTCGCGGCACCACGGTGGTGGCGCACCCCGATGGTGAGCTGGCGGCATACCTCGCGTCGTTGGAGCGCATCGCCCACCTGACCGGCGACGGTGAGGTCACCGCGATCCTGCCCGGACACGGGCCGGTCGTGCCGGACGCAGCAGCCATGGTGGCCTTCTACCGCCTGCACCGCGCCGAGAGGCTCGAGCAGGTGCGGCAGGCGCTGGCTGACGGTGCGGCCGCGGCTCCCGACGTGGTCCAGGCCGTGGTCGAGCGCGTGTATGCCGACGTGCCCCGCGAGGTCTGGCCGGCCGCGGCGATGTCGGTGGCGGCCCAGCTGGACTACCTGAGCGCGCGCTCCTGACCCCGCCGTCGCTGAGTCTCCGACAACACGCCGGAGATCACCGGCGAGTCGTCGGGGTCAGCGGGCGCGACGCTGCAGGCGCTCGACGTCGAGCAGCAGCACGGCGCGGGCTTCGAGGCGCAGCCAGCCACGGGTGGCGAAGTCGGCCAGCGCCTTGTTGACCGTCTCGCGGGAGGCGCCGACCAGCTGGGCGAGCTCCTCCTGGGTGAGGTCGTGGGCGACGAGCACGCCCTCCTCGACGGGGCGGCCGAAGCGGGCCGACAGGTCGAGCAGTGCCTTGGCGACGCGACCCGGCACGTCGGTGAAGACCAGGTCGGCGAGGTTCTCGTTGGTGCGACGCAGCCGCTGCGCCAGTGCCGCGAGCAGCACCTTCGCGACGCCGGGGCGCCCCTCGAGCAGGCCGTTCAGGTCGTCGTTGCCGATCCCCAGCAGCTGGGTCTCGGCCACCGCGGTCGCGGTCATCGTGCGCGGGCCGGGGTCGAACAGGCTCAGCTCGCCGAACATCTCGCCCGGGCCGAGGATCGCGACGAGGTTCTCGCGGCCGTCCGCGCTGCGGCGACCGAGCTTGATCTTGCCCTCACGGATGACGTAGAGCCGATCGCCCTGGTCGCCCTCATGGAACAGCACGTCGCCGCGCTCGAGCCGGCTCTGGGTCATCGAGGCCATCAGCGTCGTCGACGCCTCGTCGTCCAGCGCAGCGAACAGCGGGGCCTTCTTCACCACGTCGTGATCCACGGGCGACAGTGTGCCACGTCGGATGTCGCGACCGCCCCGTAGTCTGTGCGGGTGTCTGGATCCCCTGCGCAGGCCACCCGTGACGAGTCCTCCATCGCCCTCACCAGGCGTGCCCGTCGGATGTACCGGATGCTGCACGAGCACTACCCCTACGCCCACTGCGAGCTCGACTTCGAGAGTCCCCTGCAGCTCCTCGTGGCGACGGTCCTGTCGGCCCAGACCACCGACGTGATGGTCAACAAGGTGACGCCCCAGCTCTTCGCTCGCTACCCCGACGCGGCAGCGCTCGCCGGTGCCGACCGCGAGGAGATGGAGGCCCTGCTCAAGCCCACCGGGTTCTTCCGTGCCAAGACGAACTCGGTGATGAAGCTCGGCGCAGACCTCGTCGAGCGCTTCGACGGGGAGGTGCCGCCGCGGATGAAGGACCTGGTGACGCTGCCCGGTGTGGGACGCAAGACCGCCAACGTCGTGCTCGGCAACGCGTTCGGCATCCCGGGCATCACCGTCGACACCCACTTCGGCAGGCTGGTGCGCCGCTTCGGCTGGACCGCCGAGGACGATCCGGTCAAGGTCGAGACGGCGGTCGGGGCGCTGATCCCGCGCAAGGAGTGGACGATGCTGTCGCACGTCCTGATCTTCCACGGCCGTCGCACCTGCCACGCCAAGAAGCCCGCCTGCGGAGCCTGCCCGGTCGCGCGGCTCTGTCCTTCGTACGGCATCGGGGAGACCGACCCGGTCAAGGCCGACAAGCTGCTCAAGTTCGAGCTCGCTCCCGGCGCGACCAACCCGTATGCCGCCTCGGCGCTGGCCGCGAACGAGGTGGCCCTCTCGTGACCGCCGCCCGACCTGCGTGGCTGGACCGTGCCCGCGACGCGATCCTCGCCGCCGACCAGGGGTACTTCGCGACGTTCGCGCCACCGCCGGAGGGTGGGCAGCGCTCCAGCGTGATGATCCTGTTCGGTCCCTCTGCCGGGTCGGCCGGCGGGTCCGGCGGCACGTCGGTCGGCGGCTCCGCCGGGTCCGGCGAGGACGTCGTGCTGACCGAGCGGGCGCACACTCTGCGCACCCAGCCCGGCGACATCTCCTTCCCCGGCGGCAAGCGGGAGCCGTCGGACACCTCCGCCGCGGCGGCCGCCCTGCGCGAGACGCAGGAGGAGGTGGGGATCGACCCGGCGACCATCGACGTCGTCGCGACCCTGCCGGACATCTACCTCAGCCCCCGGCAGTTCGTCGTCACCCCGGTGCTCGGGTGGTGGCGCGAGCCCGGGCCGCTGGACGCCGTGGACCCGGTCGAGGTGCACCGCGCGGTCCGCGCACCGCTCGCCGACCTGCTGGATCCGGCCGCCCGGTTCACCGTGTCGCACCCCAGCGGGTACCGCGGTCCGGGGTTCGAGTTCGACGGCCTGTTCGTGTGGGGGTTCACCGCGGGACTGCTGTCGGCGGTCCTCGATTTCGGCGGATTGACCGTTCCGTGGGACCGTAGCGTTGAGCGTCCACTCCCCGACCGCTATCGTCCGGGCGGGCCACAGGACGCCCTGACCAAGACCGCGACGGAAGGCCGGGCCTGATGTTCCTCGGACTCACCGTCCTGGACTACCTCCTCATCCTGCTTTTCATCAGCTACGGCTTCACGGGGTTCCGGCAAGGGCTGGTGGTCAGCGTCCTGTCGCTCGCCGGGTTCTTCATCGGCGGAGCGCTCGCCATGTGGCTGCTCCCGTTGGCCATCGGGCACTGGGCCGAGCTCCAGGCCTCGCCACTGCTGCGCTCGGTCGTGCTCATCGCGGGAGTCTTCATCCTCGCCTCGGCAGGCCAGGCCCTGGCCGTCACGGTCGGCCGCAGGCTCCGGTCGCAGCTCAAGATCAAGCCGGTCCAGTGGTTCGACGCCACGGCCGGCGCAGTGGCTGTCGTCCTGTCGGCCGCTGTCCTCGTCTGGTTCATCGCGGGCGCGCTCCGCGGTGGCGCCCCGGCACCCATCGCCAAGGCCATCGGTGAGTCCCGGGTGCTGCGCACCATCGACAACGTGGTGCCTCCGGGTACCTCGAGGCTCTTCGCGTCGTTCCGTGAGGTGCTCGACCGTGAGGGGTTCCCGCGGGTCTTCGACGGGCTCCAGAGCGAGCGGATCGCGCCCGTCGCCCCCCCGGACCCGTCCGTGGTCGAGACGGCGGGTGTCCGTCAGGCGGCGGCCTCCGTCATCAAGATCACCGGCGTCGCGGCGTCCTGCAACCGTGGACAGGAGGGCAGCGGCTGGGTCGTCGCCCCCGAGCGGGTCGTGACCAACGCCCACGTCGTCGCCGGCATGGACACGGCGACCCTGCGCATCCACGGCACGGGGCGCTCCTACACCGGTCGCGTCGTCATCTTCGACGCCCGGCGTGACCTCGCCGTGCTCTCCGTGCCCGGGCTTCCCGCGGAGCCGCTGCGCCTGGGCCCGGACCTGTCCCGCGGGGACGCTGGGGTCGTGGCCGGTTTCCCGCTCGACGGGCCGTACCGGCTCGACGCGGCCCGCGTCCGCGAGATCGTCGATGCCCGTGGTTCGGACATCTATGGCAGTCCGGGCACCAGTCGGCAGGTCTACTCGCTGTACGCCCAGATCCGACCCGGCAACTCCGGTGGTCCGCTGCTCTCGACCGACGGGCGGGTCGTCGGGGTGGTGTTCGCGAAGTCGCTGGACGACGCCAGCACCGGGTATGCGCTGACCATGGACGAGGCTCGACCCGTGCTCGCTGCCGCGTCAGGCGCGTCCACGCCGGTCGACACCGGCGCCTGCGTCGCCGGCTGACTCCTCGGCGGACCACCCCTCGGCTCGTCGGAGGGCTGAGGGGCCTGGCCGGGTCAGCGCAGCGTGGCGAGCCAGGCGATGAGGTGCTCGTTCACCGCGTCTGGCGCTTCTTCGGGCAGGAAGTGACCAGCGCCCGGCACCAGGTGGCGCTCGAACGGCCCGGTGACGAAGTCCGCCGAGTCGCTGGACGTGTCGGGCAGCACCGCTGCGTCGTGCTCGCCGTGGAGCTGGAGCACCGGCAGGCTGATGGTCGTCCGCATGCGTGCCGCGAACCGCCAGCCGTCGGGTCGGATCTGGCTGCGCACGACCCACCGGTAGTACTCGGCGGCCGAGTGGGCCACGAACGGCAGCGCCATGGCGTCGGCATACGTCCGGGCCTCCTCGGGGGAGGGCCAGATCCCCTCGGGCGAGGCCCACTCACGCAGCAGCCGCTGGACGTACCCGCCGTGCACGGTCATCTGCCGCTCCGGGACGAACGGCCGTTGCAAGCCGCCGAGGTAGGCATTGGCCCTGACCTGGCGGGGGTTGACGAACGACGCCCTGCGGAAGACCAGCGGGTGCGGCATCGACAGCGAGGCGATCGCGCGGGTGACTGTCGGCTGCAGCGTCGGCATGCTCCAGGCGATCCAACCGCCCCACCCGTGGCCGACGACGACCGCGCGCGAGGCGCCGAGCGAGCGCAGGACCGAGGCGACGTCGGTGGCCGACGTGCGGGTGTCGTAGCCCCGCGGTGGTTTGTCGGACGCGCCATAGCCGCGCAGGTCCATCGCGCAGGCCCGGTAGCCGGCATCCGCGAGCGCCTGCAGCTGGTGCCGCCAGGCCCACCAGAACTGCGGAAACCCGTGCAGCAGAAGGACTACCGGTCCCTCACCCTGCTCCGCCACGTGGAACCGAGCGCCGTTCGCGGCGACGAACCGGTGCTCCCACGGGCCCTCGACGAGGGCCATCGAGGCGTCGAGACTCATGGTTTCGTATGCCGATCGGCTGGGTGTGCGGATCCGGTTCAGGAACCGGACTTGAGCGTGCTCAGCGTCTCCTGCGCGTTCTTGATCGTGCGCTCGGGCTTGCCCCGCATGCCCTTCATGCTCTTGCGGCCGACGAGTGCGAGGACCAGGGCGACGACGAACAGCAGCCCCGTGGTGATGAGGTAGCCGGCCCACTCCGGCAGCCAGATGGAGATGACGGCGGCAACGGTGTGGAAGAAGAAGATGAGGCCCAGCAACGCGACGAAGCCGGCCGCCGCGAACATCCCCGCGCCCGCCGCTGCCTTCTTGGCGTCCGCCGTGATCTCGGCCTTGGCGAGCGCGATCTCGCTGCGGACGATCGTGGAGACGTCGTGGGTGGCATCGGCGACGAGCTGCCCGATGGTGCGTTCGGTGCCCACCTGCGCGCCCGTCTGGTTGTCGACGTGGTTGGCCATGCGCGTTCACCTTCGCTTCCTGAAGTCCGGGGTTCGGCTCCCAACCCTAACGGCGTCGTCCTGGCTCCACATCCGTGACCGCGAAGCAGTCGGGGACGCCGTCCCCGTCGTCGTCGCGGGACTCGAGCTCTGCGAGGCGGCGGTAGACGCGGTTCCGGGCTCGCAGCACGATCGTGGCGAGGGTGGCGGCGATCACCGAACCCAGCAGGACCGCGAGCTTCACGTGCTCGTCCCGGGGGCTGCCCGCGCCGAACGCGAGCTCACCCACGAGCAGCGAGACGGTGAACCCGATCCCGGCCAGGAGCGACAGCCCCGCGACATCCCACCAGGCGAGGTCGTCGTCCAGCTCGGCCCTGGTGAAGCGCGCGAACACCCAGGTGCCGCCGAAGACCCCCACCAGCTTGCCGAGGACCAGTGCGAGCACCACCGCGAGGGCGGCCTCGTCGGCGAGGGTGTCACCGAACCCGCCACCCACCACGCGCACCCCTGCCGCGAAGAACGCGAACACCGGCACGGCCACGCCAGCCGACAGGGGACGCAACCGGTGCTCGAACCGCTCGGCCAGGTCGACGTGCCTGTCGACGTGCCTGTCGACGTGCCCGCGAAGGCTGCTCAGCCGAGTGGCGCGACGGCGGGGCCTGACGGGGACGACCAGCCCCAGCAGCACCCCCGCCACCGTGGCGTGGACGCCGGACGCGTGCACCAGCCCCCACGTCAGGGCGGCCAGCGGCACCAGCAGCCACCACGCGGCGATCCGTCGCTGCACCAGCCAGGCGAACGCAGCGAGCGGCACCAGCGCTGCCGCGAACAGGCCGAGGTCGAGGCTCCTGGTGTAGAAGACCGCGATGATCGTGATCGCCACGACGTCGTCGACGACGGCCAGCGTCAGCAGGAAGCTGCGCAGCGCCGAGGGCAGGTGGGTCCCGATCACGGCGAGCACCGCGAGGGCGAAGGCGATGTCCGTCGCCGTCGGGATCGCCCAGCCCCGCAACGCCCCGCCACCCGCGCCCGCGGTGGTGACGACCACGGCATATCCGAGTGCGGGCAGGGCGACCCCGCACAGGGCGGCGGCCACCGGCAGCGCTGCCTTGGCTGGGGTGCGCAGCTCGCCGACGAGGAACTCACGCTTGAGCTCAAGGCCGGCCACGAAGAAGAACAGCGCGAGCAGTCCGTCGGCGGCCCACTGTCCGAGGGTGAGGCGCAGGTGCCACGACGCGGGCCCCGAGGGCCAGTCACGCAGCGAGGCGTAGGAGGCGAACCACGGCGAGTTGGCCCAGGCCATCGCGGCGACGGCCGCGGCCAACAGGAGGGCGCCCCCGACGGTCTCGGTGCGCAGCGCCGCGGCGACGCGCTGCGCCTCCTGCCACGTGGTGCGGGCGAAGAGGCGGGGGCGCAGCGGGTTCAGGGGGCTCAAGCGGCTCGGGGAGCGGGGGCTCACGCGGGGCCTTTCGGGGTCGACGGCGGGTCAGACGTCCGCAGACGCCGCCGACCAGACTTCCCGGCACACCAGGAAGCCATTCTACCGGCGCGCCCTGGCCAGCAGCTCGGCGAACATGTCGGCGAGGGACTGCTCCTGCGCCTCGTCGGCCGTCACCTCGCCCTCCTGGCTGAGCGTCGTGCCGAAGGCCAGCCCGGGGCCGTCCACGACCGTCATCTTCACCCTCTCGAGGGTCTGGCGCAGGGCCGACTTCGCGAAGCTCGCGCCGTGCCAGCCATAGCCGACGCACCCCACGGGGAGGCCCTCCCACTCGGCGTAGAGGAAGTCGATGGCGTTCTTGAGCGCCGCGTTGTAGCCGCGGTTGTACTCCGGCATGACGAGCACGAGGGCGTCCGTGGCCTGCATCGCCGCGGACCAGCGGCGGGTGTGGTCGTGGACGTAGTCGCCGTCGGCGGGCTGGCCCGGCTCGTCGAGGAAAGGCAGTGCCAGCTCGCGCAGGTCGTGCACGGTGACCTCGAACTCCGGCGGGACCGCCTCGAGCACCCACTGGGCGACGCGGTGGCCGATGCGGTGGGGGCGGGTGCTGGCAATCACGACAGAGACACGCTTGGTCGCCATGGGCGAGAGCCTAGGTGCAGTCCCTCGAGCGGTCGCTCGCGCGGCCGCTCGTCGGACGCTCGTGCAGTCGCTCGGCTGGGCGGCCTTGTCTCGAGCGATCACGCCCCCTAGAGTTCCGTTGAACAGAAAGTGAAGTCCGTATCGTGGAAGAATGAGGCCGACGATGTCTGCACCGAGCCCCGGGTACTCCATCACCGTCCGCGCCGAGGCGCCCGCCGCCATCGACACCACGGGAGTCGTCGCCGCTGCCGTGGCGTCGGCGGGCGGGGCCCTCACGGCCCTCGACGTCGTGGAGTCCCACGGCGACAAGCTGGTGGTGGACGTGACCTGCAACGCCTCCGACGCCGACCATGCGGACCGGATCACCGCAGCCATCGCTGCGGTCCCGGGGGTCGCGGTGCGCAAGGTCAGCGACCGCACCTTCCTGCTCCACCTCGGCGGCAAGCTCGAGGTCGTGCCCAAGGTGCCGCTCAAGCACCGCGACGACCTGTCCCGCGCCTACACCCCCGGGGTGGCCCGCGTCTGCCTGGCCATCGCCGAGAACCCTGACGACGCCCGGCGCCTCACCATCAAGCGCAACACCGTGGCGGTCGTGACCGACGGCTCCGCCGTCCTCGGCCTCGGCAACATCGGCCCAGCCGCGGCGCTGCCCGTCATGGAGGGCAAGGCTGCGCTGTTCAAGCAGTTCGCCGGCGTCGACGCCTGGCCGGTCTGCCTCGACACCCAGGACACCGAGCAGATCATCAGCATCGTCAAGGCGATCGCCCCGGTCTACGGCGGGGTGAACCTGGAGGACATCTCGGCGCCACGCTGCTTCGAGATCGAGCAGCGGCTGCGGGACGAGCTCGACATCCCGGTCTTCCACGACGACCAGCACGGCACCGCCATCGTCACCCTCGCCGCTCTGCGCAACGCGTTGCGCGTGGTGGACAAGAAGCTGGAGGACGTGCGGATCGTGGTGTCGGGGGTGGGGGCCGCCGGCCACGCCATCGTCCGGCTCCTCGACGCCCAGGGCGCCACCGACATCATCGGGTGCGACCGGCGGGGTGCGCTCGACCCGGAAGCCGAGCACGCCGACGAGTTCCGGGGCTGGATCGCCCGCAACACCAACCCTTCTCGCACGACCGGCACGCTCAAGGAGGTCGTGCGCGGGGCAGACGTCTTCATCGGCGTCTCGGCGCCGAACCTGCTGGACGGCGACGACATCGCGTCGATGGCCAAGGACGCGATCGTCTTCGCGATGGCCAACCCCGACCCCGAGGTCGACCCGGTCGCGGCGAGCCACCACGCGGCCGTCGTCGCCACCGGACGATCCGACTACGCCAACCAGATCAACAACGTGCTGGCGTTCCCGGGCTTCTTCCGCGGGCTGCTGGACGCCGGGGCTCGCGACATCACGGACGAGATGATGATCGCCGCCGCCTCGGCCATCGCCGACTGCGTGCACCCCGACGAGCTGAACGCAAGCTACATCGTGCCGAGCGTGTTCGACCCAGAGGTGTCCCCCGCCGTGGCTGCCGCCGTCCGCTCCGCCGCTGGCACCGAGCGGAGGGGCTGAACCATGGCCTTCGACCCCACCGACCTCACGCGTGAGCTCGACGATCGCCTGCGCGAGGCCGATTCCGCTCTCGCGCAACAGTTCCCGGGTGAGCGTCCGACGCGCCAGCCGGTCCACACCGTCTACGTCCCAGCCGACCGCTACGACGCGGAGCTGGCGCCCTCGTGGGGTGCGCGGGCGCTCGCCTCCCTCGACGAGCACGGCGGCACGGCGCAGGAGTATGCCGCGCTGCTCGGCCTGCCCGCCGACCTCGCCGAGGACGTGGTCGCGCGGGTGCGGGCCAAGCTCGCCACCGAGCCGATCGAGGACCTGCGCATCGACTTCGAGGACGGCTACGGTGCACCCGGGGACGACGCGGAGGACGCCGCGATCACGACGGCCGCAGCCGACCTGCTCACATCCATCGAGGGGCGAACTGCCGCACCGTTCAACGGGATCCGCTTCAAGAGCTTCGAGGCGCCCACCCGGACCCGAGGCGTGCGTACCCTCGCCCGGTTCGTCGAGGCCGTCGCCCGGGGGGCTGGGACGGTGCCCGACGGCTTCGTGGTGACCCTGCCCAAGGTCACCTCCGTCGACCAGGTGGAGGCGATGGTGCACGCCGCTGAGGCGGTCGAGCGCGGGGTGGGCCTCGAGCCGGGTTCGCTTCGGTTCGAGATCCAGGTCGAGACACCCCAGTCGATCCTCGGCCCGGACGGCACGGCGCTGGTGGCGCGGATGGTCCATGCGTCCGCAGGGCGTTGCACGGGCCTGCACTACGGCACCTACGACTACTCGGCATCGACGGGCATCGCCGCGGCATACCAGTCGATGGAGCACCCGGCCGCGGACCACGCGAAGGCGGTCATGCAGGTGGCGGCTGCCGGGACCGGGGTGCGGCTGTCGGACGGGTCCACCAACATCCTTCCCGTCGGCGAGCGCGACGCGGTGCACCGCGCCTGGGCGCTGCACGCCCGCCTCGTACGGCGTTCGCTCGAGCGCGGTTTCTACCAGGGCTGGGACCTGCACCCCGCCCAGCTGCCCAGCCGGTACGCGGCCACGTACGCCTTCTTCCGCGAGGGCCTCCCCGCGGCAGCCGAGCGACTGCGCAACTATGTCGGGCAGGTCGACTCCGGAGTCATGGACGAGCCGGCGACGGCCCGCGCCCTCGCGGACTTCGTGGTGCGTGGCCTCGACTGCGGCGCCACGGACGAGCAGGAGGTGCAGGCTCTGACCGGCCTGGACCGCCCTGCCATCGACCGCCTCGCCAAGCGGGTGGCTGCCTAGCGGCAGAGCCGCGGCGGTCACGCGGGTAGGTTGGCCGCATGCGCGTGCGGGTGGAGTTCACGACCGAGCCGTTCCACGGTGAGGACGACAACCTGCCCGCCCACGTCACGGCGTCTGCCGACGCGCTCCGGCATGCCGGGTTGTCACCCGACCTGGGCCCGCTCGGCACGTCCGTCGAAGGTGACTCCGACACGGTCGTCGACGCCGTGGCGGCGGCCCTCAAGGAAGCGCTCTCGCACGGCGCGACCCGGGTGACCCTCACGCTCGGGGACGTCGACGCGGCCGCCCAGTCGGCCCCTGCCGGGGGCTCCGCCACCGACCTCACGGACGGGCTGTCTCGCCTCATTGCCGACGTCGAGCGCGAGCTCGGGGGCCCTCTTGCGACCTTGCCGAGGGCCGAGAAGCAGCACGCGGTGCGCCTGCTCGAGGAGCGCGGTGCGTTCGAGATGCGCCGCAGTGCGGAGACGGTGGGGGAGGCCCTCGGTCTGACCCGCTTCACCGTCTACAACTACCTCAACCGCATCCGCGACGCCGCCCAGCCCGCCGGCTGACCCGGCGTAGCTGGCCCGGCATACCCGGCCGCGTCGCCGCCCCTGGGGCCGCTCACGCCCGCCGACCGTTCGGCGCTCGCACGGCGAAACTATTCAACAAACTGTTGACTTGATCACATCCACCCGCTTATCGTTCCATCATTCGTAAACGGGTTTCCACCATTCGGAAGATCTTCGAATCGCTCGGGAAGCCATCAGCGCCACCCACGCCGAGCCCACGCCGACCCCGCCAGGGTCGACCGGCACCGCAAGGAGCACCATGAGCTTCGTCCTCGGACCCAACCAGTACGGCAAGGCGGAGAACCGCGTCGTCCGCGTCTACCGCGACACCGCCCGCCACGAGATCCGCGACCTCAACGTGTCGACCGCCCTCCGCGGCGACTTCACCGAGGCGCACACGACCGGTGACCAGGCCAACGTGCTACCCACCGACACGCAGAAGAACACCGCGTTCGCCTTCGCCAAGGAGCACGGCGTCACCTCCCCTGAGGACTACGCGCTCACCCTCGGCCAGCGCTTCCTCGACGTCACGCCCGCCGCGACCGCCAGCCGGATCGAGGTCGAGGAGTACGCCTGGGACCGCATCGAGGTCGGCGGCACCGGCCACGACCACGCGTTCGTCAAGCGCGGCGGCGAGGTACGCACCACCGTCGTCACCCGCGACCGCAGCAGGGCCCAGCCCCGCGCCTGGGTCGTCTCCGGCGTCAAGGACCTCGTGGTCCTCAAGTCGACCGGCTCGGAGTTCAAGGGCTACCTCAAGGACGAGTACACGACCTTGCAGGAGACCGACGACCGCATCCTCGCGACCTCGCTCGTGGCGCGCTGGCGCTACGAGACCACAGAGGGCGTCGACTGGAACAAGTCGTTCGACGACGTGAGGTCCCTGCTCCTCGAGACGTTCGCGACGACCTACAGCCGCGCGCTGCAGGAGAGCCTCTACGCGATGGGCTCGGCCGTGCTGGCCGCTCATCCCGAGGTCGCGGAGATCAAGTTCTCCGCCCCCAACAAGCACCACTTCCTAGTTGACCTCGCCCCGTTCGGCCTGGACAACCCGGGTGAGGTGTTCATCGCCGCCGACCGTCCGTACGGGCTGATCGAGGCCACGGTCCAGCGCGAGAACGGCTCGGACGCCGGCGACGCCTGGCTCACCGTGCCCGGCTTCTGCTGAACCGGTTCGACCCGGGCTCGGCCCATCCTTCGTCGTCCCCCTGCACAGAAAGGTGCCTGTCATGAGTGCAGCCACCGCAACACCCCAGTCCCAGCGCGCCTCCCGCCACCCGGTCGACGAGGTCCTGCCCGTCCCGAAGCTCGCGATCTACGGCTTCCAACACGTGCTGGCCTTCTACGCCGGCGCGGTGATCGTGCCGATCCTGCTGGCCAACGCCATCGGGCTCACCACGCCGGAGCTCATCCACCTCATCAACGCGGACCTCTTCACCTGCGGCATCGCCTCGATCATCCAGTCGGTCGGCTTCTGGAAGGTCGGCGTGAAACTGCCTCTGCTGCAAGGGGTCACGTTCACCGCCGTCTCCCCGATGATCGCCATCGGCATGGCGGCCGGAGGTGGCACCGACGGGCTCCTCGTCATCTACGGCGCCGTGATCGTCGCCGGGCTGTTCACGTTCTTCCTGGCGCCCTACTTCAGCCGGCTGATCCGCTACTTCCCGCCGGTGGTCACCGGGTCGGTGATCACGATCATCGGCCTGGCGCTGCTGCCCGTTGCCGCGGCCGACGCCGCCGGTGGCGCGGGGCCGACGCTGCACCCGGACAGTGGCCGCAACCTGGCCTACGCGCTCGGGACCCTGGCCCTGATCGTCGCGATCCAGCGGATCTTCAAGGGATTCATGGCCACGGTTGCGGTCCTCATCGGCCTGGTCGTCGGCACCCTCGTGGCCTGGGTCCTCGGTGACGCGCACTTCGACTCGGTCTCGGGGGCAGGGTGGGTCGGGGTCACGACGCCGTTCCACTTCGGCTGGCCGAGGTTCTCGGTGGCAGCGATCGTCTCGATGATCGTCGTCATGCTCATCACGGCGGTGGAGACGACCGGTGACGTATTCGCCACCGGCGAGATCGTCGAGAAGCGGGTCGGCAAGGAGGACATCGCGCGGGCTCTGCGGGCCGACGGCCTGGCCACCACCATCGGCGGGGTCTTCAACTCCTTCCCCTACACCTGCTTCGCGGAGAACGTCGGGCTGGTGCGGCTGACCAGGGTCAAGAGCCGCTACGTCGTCGCCACCGCGGGGGCGATCATGGTCCTCATCGGGCTGATCCCCAAGGCCGGCGCCATCGTCGCGGGCATCCCGCACCCGGTGCTCGGCGGCGCAGCCCTGGCGATGTTCGCCACCGTCGCGGTCGTGGGCTTCCAGACCCTGTCGCGAGTCGACTTCCACGACCACCGCAACGTCGTCATCGTCGCGACGGCAGTCGGCCTGGCGATGTACGTCACCGCGCAGCCCGATGTGGCCAAGGCGGTGCCGCACTGGGCCCAGATCATCCTGGGGTCGGGCATCACGCTCGGCTCGATCACCGCCATCGTCCTGAACTTCCTCTTCCACCACGTGGGTTCGAGCCGTGGCCCGGCCGTCGCGGGCGCTCCCGGCTCGCTGGTCCGGCTCAACGAGGTCAACCAGATGTCGCGTGAGGACTTCGCGGACACCTTCGGCAGCCTGTTCCAGGGCCCGCGCTGGGTGGTCGAGCGGGCTTTCGACTCGCGGCCGTTCAGTGACACCAGCGACCTGCGTCGTGCCTTCCAGGAGGCGTTGTTCTCCGCGAACGGGGAGGAGCAGCGCCAGCTGATCGACTCCTACCCGGACCTCGGCGCCGACAGCGTGGCCGAGGGCGACGAGGGGCCCGACTCGTTCCGCGACCAGTCCGTCCTCGGGCTGACCCGGCTCGACGAGAAGGGCCACGGCGAGCTCGCCGAGCTCACCTCGCAGTACCGCGAGCGGTTCGGCTTCCCCCTCGTGACCTGCGTCCGTGACCGCGACTCGTTCGACCAGGTGGTGCGTACGGGATGGGAGCGGCTCAACAACTCGCAGGCCCAGGAGCACGCCTCCGCCCTCGTCGAGATCGCCAAGATCGCCGGCTACCGGTTTGATGACCTCGTGGCCGACGCCAACCCGATCCACTCCGCCCGCACCCGGTTCGTGGACAGCTGATGACGATCGAGGACTTCAACGCGCTCCCGGCGCCTGAGGTGGAGGAGCGGCTGGCCGCCTGCCTCCCGGTGCCGCGGTGGGTCGAGGCCGTCCGCGACGGCCGACCGTATGCCGCGTGGCAGGACCTCGAAGCCACCGCCAGCGCCGCCGCCACGCACCTCGACGACGAGGAGCTGGAGGCGGCGCTGGCCGCCCACCCCCGCATCGGGGAGCGGGCGGCCAGCCCGCACCACAACGCCGCGGCGAGTGCGCGGGAGCAGGCAGGGGTGGACCCGGCCGACGCGGAGGTGGCGCGCGCGCTCACCGAGGGCAACGCGGCATACGAGGCGCGTTTCGACCGGGTGTTCCTCATCCGGGCCGCCGGTCGGTCGGCGCCGGAGATCCTTGCCGAGCTCGACCGGCGGCTCGGCAACGACGACGGTGCCGAACGCGACGAGACCGTGACCCAGCTGCGCGAGATCGCGCTGCTCCGACTCCGACAGGTGGCCTCCTGATGGGAACCCTCAGCACGCACGTCCTCGACACCAGCCTGGGCCGGCCGGCCGCCGGCATCACCGTCGTGCTCGAGACCGTCGACGCGGTTGCGCAGGCCGGGGCCGTGATCGGCGACGGCGTCACCGACGGCGACGGTCGGGTCGCCAGCATCGGCCCGGAGCGGCTCGGTGGGGGGGACTATCGGCTCCGGTTCGCCTCAGGCTCCTACTTCGCGGGTCGCGGCGTCGAGGCCTTCTACCCCGAGATCGTGGTGGTCTTCACGATCACCGATGCCGACCAGCACTACCACGTGCCGGTCCTGCTCAACCCCTTCGGCTACTCCACCTACCGGGGGTCCTGAGCTCCGGCGGAGCTGAGTCCGCCACCTGCTGAGACCGGCGACCGACAGGGTTGACGCCCTGTTCGGACGACACTTACCCTCTCACTCATCGGAAAACCGATTCCACAATACGGAAAAAGGAGATTGTCGTGACGGACCACGGACTGCGTTACGAGGTGAACTGCTCGATCCTGTTCACCGAGCTGCCGCTCCTCGAGCGACCCGCCGCCGCGAAGGCCGCCGGCTTCGACGCCGTCGAGTTCTGGTGGCCCTGGCCCGACCAGCCGGTGCCCACCGACGGTGAGGTCGACGCCTTCGTCGGCGCCGTCCAGGACGCCGGGGTGCAGCTGGTCGGGCTCAACTTCTTCGCGGGCGACCTGGCCGGGCCCGACTGCGGAGTGCTGTCGATCCCGGGCCGCGTGCAGCAGTTCCGCGACAACGTCGACGTGACGGTCGGCATCGGCGAGCGGCTGGGTGTCGCGGCCTTCAACGCCCTCTTCGGCAACCGCGTCGAGGGCGTGTCCCCTCAGGAGCAGGACGAGCTCGGCCGCGAGTCGATCGCCTTCGCGGCCAAGGCCGCCGACCGGATCGGGTCGACCGTGCTGGTCGAGTCGGTCAGCGGCCCCAAGCCCTACCCGCTGCGCACCGCTGCGGACGCCGTGGCGGTCGTCGACGACGTGCGCGCCACCGGGGCGAGCAACGTCGGCTTCCTGCTCGACCTCTACCACCTCGCGGCCAACGGCGACGACCTCGACGCAGCCATCGCGGCATACACCGACCGCACCGCGCACGTGCAGATCGCCGACGCGCCCGGTCGCGGCGAGCCCGGCTCGGGCGACCTCGACCTCCAGCGCCACCTCGGCGCCCTCGCCTCGCGTGGGTATGCCGGGTGGGTGGGCCTGGAGTACAAGCCCACCACCGCGACCACCCCCGAGAGCTTCGGCTGGCTGCCGCGCGAGCGCCGCGGCGCCTGAACGCAGCCCCTGAGCTGTGGCCCCTGACGACTGACCTGTGACCGACTGCCGCACCACCACCAAGGAGCACGACATGACCAGCATCGCCTTCATCGGACTCGGCATCATGGGCAGCCCCATGGCCGTCCACCTCCAGGACGCAGGGCACGACGTCACGGGCTACAACCTGCACCCCGACAAGACCCAGCCCCTCGTCGACGCCGGTGGCGCCGCGGCGGCCTCCATCGCGGACGCGGTCCGTGACGCACAGGTGGTCGCGGTCATGGTGCCCGACAGCCCCGACGTGCAGGACGTCCTGCTCGGCGAGGACGGCGTCTTCGCCAACGCGAAGGAGGGCACGCTGGTCATCGACTTCTCCAGCATCCGCCCGGACGTGACCGTCGAGCTCGCGAAGGCCGCGCAGGAGAAGGGCTTCCGCCTCCTGGACGCACCCGTCTCGGGTGGCGAGGCCGGGGCGAAGAACGCCGCGCTGTCGATCATGGTCGGCGGCTCGGCCGAGGACTTCGAGCAGGCCAAGCCGCTCTTCGACGCGGTCGGCAAGACAGTCGTCCACGTCGGAGGCAACGGCGCAGGGCAGACGGTCAAGGCGGCCAACCAGCTCATCGTCGCCGCGAACATCCAGGCCCTGGCCGAGGCGGTCGTCTTCCTCGAGGCCTATGGCGTCGACCTCGGTCCTGCGCTCGACGTGCTCGGTGGGGGCTTGGCCGGCTCGAAGGTGCTCGACCAGAAGCGCGGCAACATGACGACCAGGTCGTTCGAGCCGGGGTTCCGGATCGACCTGCACCACAAGGACCTCGGGATCGTGACCAGCGCAGCCCGTGAGGCAGGGGTGGTCGTACCCCTCGGCGGGCTCGTCGCCCAGTTGATGGCCTCGGCCCGCGCCAACGGCGACGGCGGACTCGACCACTCCGCACTCCTGCGCGGCGTCCAGCGCCTCTCCGGTCAGACCCCCTGACCCACCCACAGACCAGCACCACCAGACCAGGAGCAATCCCATGGCACGCATGACAGCGGCCCAAGCGGCCGTCGAGATCCTCAAGAAGGAAGGGGTGACCCACGTCTTCGGGCTGCCCGGAGCCGCGATCAACCCCTTCTACAAGGCGATGAAGACCAACGGCGGCCTGCACCACACGCTCGCCCGCCACGTCGAGGGCGCCTCGCACATGGCCGAGGGTTACACCCGCGCCAAGGCCGGCAACATCGGCGTCTGCGTCGGCACCAGCGGCCCCGCAGGCACCGACATGATCACCGGCCTCTACTCGGCCAGCGCCGACTCGATCCCGATCCTGTGCATCACCGGCCAGGCGCCCGTCGCCAAGCTGCACAAGGAGGACTTCCAGGCCGTCGACATCGCCTCGATCGCCAAGCCGCTGACCAAGATGGCGGTCACCGTCCTCGAACCCGCCCAGGTGCCGGGCACGTTCCAGCAGGCCTTCCACCTGATGCGCTCGGGTCGGCCCGGCCCGGTCCTGATCGATCTGCCGATCGACGTCCAGATGGCCGAGATCGAGTTCGACGTCGAGACCTACGAGCCGCTGCCGACCTACAAGCCGGCCGCCACGCGACCCCAGGTCGAGAAGGCGCTCGACCTGCTGGCCGCCAGCGAACGCCCGCTGATCGTGGCGGGCGGCGGCATCATCAACGCCGACGCTGCCGACCTGCTGGTCGAGTTCGCCGAGCTGACCGGGGTGCCGGTCGTTCCCACCCTGATGGGGTGGGGCGCGATCCCCGACGACCACGAGCTCAACGCCGGGATGGTGGGGCTGCAGACCAGCCACCGCTACGGCAACGCCACCATGCTCGAGTCCGACTTCGTCCTGGGCGTCGGCAACCGCTGGGCCAACCGGCACACCGGTGACGTCGAGACCTACACGAAGGGCCGGACGTTCGTGCACGTCGACATCGAGCCGACCCAGATCGGACGCGTCTTCGCCCCGGACTACGGGATCGTGTCCGATGCCAAGGCCGCGCTCCAGCTCTTCGTCGAGGTCGCCCGCGAACGGCAGGGTGCCGCTGGGCTCGCCGACCGCAGCGCCTGGGCGCAGTCCTGCCAGGACCGCAAGAGGACCATGCTGCGCAAGACCAACTTCGACGCCACCCCGGTCAAGCCGCAGCGGGTCTACCAGGAGATGAACCGCGCCTTCGGCAAGGACGTCCGCTACGTCTCCACCATCGGGCTGTCCCAGATCCAGGCGGCCCAGCTGCTGCACGTCTACAAGGACCGGCACTGGATCAACGCCGGCCAGGCGGGTCCGCTCGGCTGGACCGTCCCGGCAGCCCTGGGCGTGGCGACGGCAGCCCCGGACGAGACCGTGGTCGCCCTGTCCGGCGACTACGACTTCCAGTTCATGATCGAGGAGCTTGCGGTCGGGGCGCAGTTCAACATCCCCTACATCCACGTCCTGGTGAACAACGCCTACCTCGGCCTGATCCGGCAGTCGCAGCGCGGGTTCGACATGGACTACTGCGTCCAGCTGTCGTTCGACAACATCAACAGTCCCGAGGTCGGCGGCTACGGCGTCGACCACGTCAAGGTCGTCGAAGGCCTGGGCTGCAAGGCGATCCGCGTCACCGACCCTGAGGAGATCTACTCGGCCCTGGAGAAGGCCAAGGGCATGGCGCAGGAGTACCGCGTCCCCGTCGTCGTCGAGGTCATCCTCGAGCGGGTCACCAACGTCTCCATGGGTCTGTCGATCGCCAGCGTGACCGAGTTCGAGGAGCTGGCCGAAGGCGGCGCCGATGCCCCGACCGCGCTCTTCGCGAACCTGGACTAGGGCTGTCGATGCCTCGCGTCCTGCTCGCGCCCGACAAGTTCAAGGGCACCCTGACGGCCGACGAGGTCGCCGGGCACCTCTCGAACGGGCTGCGATCGGTGATGCCCGACGTCGAGGTGGTCGTCGTCCCCGTCGCCGACGGGGGTGACGGCACCCTCGACGCAGCCGTTGCTGCCGGGTTCACCCGTGTGCCGGTGCGGGCCACCGGACCCACGGGGGTCCCGTGCGCCGCGTCCTATGCCCGGCGAGGCACCGACGCCGTGGTCGAGCTGGCCCAGGTGTCCGGGCTGGCCCAGCTGCCCGGGGGCCGGTCGGACGCGCTCGGCGCCACCAGCCGTGGCACCGGCGAGGTCATCGCCGCCGCGCTGGACGCCGGGGCGCGCCGCATCGTCGTCGGGATCGGCGGCAGCGCCTGCACCGATGGCGGTGCCGGGCTCCTGGGTGGGCTCGGTGCGCGCCTGAGCGGCCGCCACGGACGCGCGTTGCGCGACGGCGGTGGAGCTCTCGAGGATGTCGTCTCGCTCGACCTCAGCGAGCTGCACCCGGCGCTGGCCGAGGCCGAGCTCGTGGTCGCCTGCGACGTCGACAACCCCCTCACCGGTCGCACCGGCGCTGCTGCCGTCTACGGCCCGCAGAAGGGTGCGGGCCCTGAGGACGTCGAGCGCCTCGACGCCGCCCTGTCGAGGTGGGCCGCGGTCGTGGCTGCGGCCACGGGTCACGACCACCGCGACCGACCAGGGGCGGGAGCCGCCGGCGGGGTGGGCTTCGCCCTGATGGCCGTGCTCGGAGCCGTGCCCCGGCCCGGTGCGCAGGTCGTCGCCGAGCTCACCGGCCTGGCTGATGCCGTCGGCGCCGCCGACCTCGTCGTGACCGGCGAGGGATCGCTCGACGCCCAGACGCTGCACGGCAAGGCGCCGGCCGCCGTGGCCGCCTTGGCGCGCGACAAGGGCGTGGCCGCCGTGGCAGTGGCGGGGCAGGTCACCTTGACACACGGCGAGCTGGCCGCGGCCGGGCTCTGCGCGGCATACGCGTTGGTCGATGAGGCGGGCACGCGACAGGAGGCCCTGGACGCGCCGGGACCCCTGCTGGAACGCCTCGGCGCGCGCATCGCGCGCGAGCACCTGTGCGGTGTCCGATGAGAGTGGCGCGGGCCGGGCGTCCCGGGTCAGAACGACCCGTCGTGGTGGCCCCGGATGGCAGCCTGCTCGACCTGGGCGGGCACACGGGCGAGGTCGATGGAGCCTTCCTCGGACGGCTCGCGTCCATCGACGCCGACTGCCTCGCACCGTTCCACGGCGACGCCACCCGCTTCGGCGCGCCCTTCACCCGACCGGGCAAGGTCGTCGGGATCGGGCTCAACTACAGGGACCACGCCGCCGAGGCGAGGGTGCCACTGCCCACCGAGCCTGTCGTCTTCCTCAAGGCGTCGACCTCGGTCTGCGGTCCCACCGATGACATCCAGCTGCTGCCGCAGTCGGTCACCACCGACTACGAGGTGGAGCTCGGCGTCATCCTAGGGGCGCCGCTGAAGGACGAGCGCGACCCTGGCCGAGCCCTCGCGGCCGTCGCCGGCTACGTGTTGGCCCACGACGTCTCCGACCGTGCGCTCCAGCTTGAACGCGGAGGCACCTGGACCAAGGGCAAGTCGGCCGACACGTTCTGCCCGGTCGGCCCGTGGCTGGTCACCCCCGACGAGCTGGGCGACCCCGCCGACGTACGCCTGCGGTTGTCGGTCAACGACGCGCCTCGCCAGGACGGGTGGACCGGCGACATGCTCTTCTCCGTGCCCGAGCTGCTCTGCTACGTCAGCGGCCTCATGACGCTCGAGCCCGGAGACCTCGTCATCACCGGCACCCCTGCGGGGGTGGCGATGGGGCAGCCGGAGCCGAAGCCCTACCTGCGTCACGGGGACCTCGTCTGCGTTGACGGCGGCGTGCTCGGCCGCCATCGCAACAGGGTCGTGGACGCGGTTCGTTCCGCCACACCGGCAGCGGCGAGCTGAGGCAGGGATTACGGTCATGGCAAGTGCGGTGGACGGCTCCGGGAAGAGGTCGGGCGTGACGGCAGAAGTGGTGCTCCGGGCGAGGCGCGCCGTCGTCGACGGGGCCGAGGTGGCCGTCGCGGTCTCGGTCGCGGACGGGCGGATCGTGGCCATCGACCCGTACGACACGGACGTGCCCGGTGCCCGCGTCGTCGAGCTGAAAGACGACGAGGTGCTGCTGCCGGGTCTCGTCGACGCCCACGTGCACGTCAACGAACCAGGTCGCACCGACTGGGAGGGCTTCGCGAGCGCCACCCGTGCCGCAGCGGCCGGCGGCGTCACGACGATCATCGACATGCCGCTCAACTCGATCCCGCCAACGGTCACGGTGGCCGCGCTGAAGGAGAAGCGGGCCGTGGCCCGCGACCAGTCCTACGTCGACGTGGGTTTCTGGGGCGGGGCCGTGCCCGGCAACCTGCCAGACCTGCGACCGCTCCACGAGGCTGGCGTGTTCGGCTTCAAGTGCTTCCTGCTGCACTCCGGCGTCGACGAGTTCCCCCACCTGTCCGCCTCCGAGCTGCGCGAGGCGCTCGCGGAGACAGCCACGTTCGACGCGCTCGTCATCGTGCACGCCGAGGACGAGCAGACCATCGAGTCCGCGCCCCCGCCGCACGGCCAGGGGTATGCCGGGTTCCTGGGTTCGCGTCCGAAGGAGGCCGAGGAGCGGGCCATCTCCGAGGTGATCGACGCGACGCGGGAGACGGGTGGACGGGCGCACATCCTCCACCTGTCCGATGCCGACGCGATCCCCTTGATCGCCAAGGCCCAGGCCGAAGGGCTGCGGCTGTCGGTCGAGACCTGCCCGCACTACCTCACGCTCGACGCGGAGCAGATCCCCGACGGTGCGACGCAGTTCAAGTGCTGCCCTCCGATCCGCGAGCACGACAACCAGGACCGGCTCTGGGCGGGTCTCGAGGACGGCGTGATCCGCACCATCGTGTCGGACCACTCGCCGTGCACCGAGGACCTCAAGAAGTTCGACTCCGGAGACTTCGGCGAGGCATGGGGTGGCATCGCCGGGCTCCAGCTCGGCCTGCCCGCGGTGTGGACCGAGGCGCGCTCGCGAGGACACTCACTCGCCGACGTCGTGCGCTGGATGGGCGAGGGACCGGCCGACCAGGTGGGGCTGTTCGAGCGCGGGCGGATCTCCGTCGGCGCGACCGCGGACCTCGTCGTGTTCGCGCCCGACGAGTCGTTCACCGTCGACGTCGCCTCCCTGCGGCACAAGAACCCCGTGTCGGCGTATACCGGCCGCACGCTCACCGGGGCGGTGCGCCAGACCTGGCTGCACGGCATACCGGTCGACATCGAGGCCGACCCGCGCGGTCGGCTCCTGACGAGAGGACAGTCATGACGACGCCCCGGGACACGACGACCCCCACCACCACTCCTCACTACGCCGTCCCCGCCGGAGGTCTGCCGCCGCAGACCCAGCTGACCACGGACCGTGCGGTGTTCACCGAGGCCTACGCCGTCCTGCCGCGGGGGACGATGACCGACATCGTCACCAGCCTCCTGCCGTTCTGGGACAAGACCAGGCTGTGGGTCATCGCCCGACCACTGTCCGGGTTCTCGGAGACCTTCTCCCAGTACGTCGTCGAGGTCTCGCCCGGCGGTGGGTCCGACAAGCCGGAGCTCGACCCTCGGGCCGAAGGGGTGCTGTTCGTCGTGGCAGGCGGCCTGACCCTGACCCTCGGCGAGGCCACCCATGAGCTGGCGGAGGGCGGCTACGCATTCATCCCGCCGGGGCAGGTGTGGACCCTGCACAACCGCGGCGCGGACACGGCGACCTTCCACTGGATCCGCAAGGCCTACCAGGCTGTCGAGGGCATCGACGCGCCGGAGGCCTTTGTCACCAACGAGTCCGACGTCGTCCCGGGCGAGATGCCCGGCACGAATGGCGCGTGGACCACGCAGCGTTTCGCCGACCCGACCGACATCCGTCACGACATGCACGTGAACATCGTCAACTTCCAGCCAGGCGGGGCGATCCCCTTCCCGGAGACCCACGTCATGGAGCACGGGCTGTACGTCCTCGAGGGCAAGGCGATGTATCTGCTCAACGACGACTGGGTCGAGGTGCAGGCAGGTGACTTCATGTGGCTGCGTGCCTTCTGCCCGCAGGCCTGCTACGCCGGAGGGCCCGGTCGTTTCCGGTACCTGCTGTACAAGGACGTCAACCGCCACGCGGTGCTCAGTCGCCAGCTCCTGTAGGCAGCGGGATTCCATATTGCGAAATCTCTCTCTCGAAACTCTTGCTTCAACAGTTTGTTGAGACGTATCGTTCTCGAGAACCAACGACAGGGCCGTCGTTCGGCATGGATAACCGGCGGACCCACTCCTGTCCCGAACCATGCCCCTCGGCAATGACGCCTGGGGGATGATGGTCCCCAAGGACGGGGCGACGGGAGTTGCGCGATGGCGGCAGCGAACACGCACAGGGTCAGCGAGCAGGGTGTCAATGGGCACGGTGTCACTGTCAACGGGGCGCCGCGTGCCCTCGACGGCACGGACCCGAGCACCACGACCCTCGACTGGCTGCGGGCCCAAGGGCTGACCGGCGCCAAGGAGGGGTGCGCCGAGGGGGAGTGCGGCGCCTGCTCGATCATGGTGGCTCGTCCCACCGAGGGCTCCGGTACTCAGTGGACCGCGATCAACGCCTGCCTGGTCCCTGTCGCCGCGCTCGACGGCCAGGAGGTCGTGACCTCCGAGGGGCTCGGCCGGCCGGACTCGCTGCACCCGGTGCAGCGTGAGATGGCTGTCCGCGGTGGGTCGCAGTGTGGCTACTGCACGCCGGGCTTCGTCTGCAGCATGGCCGCCGAGTACTACCGCGAGGGACGGTGCGCCCCATCCGCCGCCCCCTCCGCTGCCGTACCCGACCCGTCGCAGAACGGCCACGAGCCCGCCGCCACCGCGAACGCGCCGGGCCGTGACGCCGACAGCGAGCAACCTGACCACGAGCACGGGCCCAATGGGTTCGACCTGCACGCGCTGTCGGGCAACCTGTGTCGCTGCACCGGTTACCGCCCCATCCGCGACGCCGCCTACGCCCTGCGCCAGCCCGCCGCCGACGACCCGTATGCCGCGCGGCTGGCTGCCGCACCGCCCGCCGCCCGCGCCACCCGACTCGACGGCGCGACCGGCACGTTCGCGCGGCCGGGCGACCTCGCTGAGGCACTGGCCCTGCTGGCCGAGCACCCCGACGCCGTCCTGGTGGCCGGGTCGACCGACTGGGGGGTCGAGGTCAACCTCCGCGGCGCGCGCACCCCCTTCGCCATCGGCATCGACCGCCTGCCCGAGCTTCGCACGCTCGACCTCGGCGAGGACAGCATCGAGATCGGCGCCGCCCTCAGCCTCAGTGAGGCCGAGTGGGGCCTGGCCGGCCGGATCCCGTTGCTGGACCAGATGTTCCCGCAGTTCGCCTCCCGCCTGATCCGCAACGGCGCGACCATCGGCGGCAACCTCGGCACCGGCTCACCGATCGGTGACACGCCGCCGGCCCTGCTCGCCCTCGAGGCCGTCGTGGTGCTCGCCTCGGCCGACGGCGAGCGCGAGGTGCCGCTGGCCGACTACTTCACCGGCTACCGCCAGACCGTCAAGCGCGAAGGTGAGCTGATCCGCGCGGTGCGGATCCCGTTGCCGCTCAGCGAGGTCACGGCCTTCCACAAGATCGCCAAGCGTCGCTTCGACGACATCTCCAGCGTGGCGGTCGGCTTCGCCCTCGACCTGGCTGACGGCGTCGTGGCCAAGGCCCGGATCGGCCTCGGCGGCGTTGCCGCCACCCCCATCCGGGCTCTGGCCACCGAGGCCGCGCTCGAGGGCCGGGCGTGGAGCGCCGAGGTCGTTCGCGAGGCTGCGGCGGTGATGCGCGGGGAAGGCACGCCGATGGACGACCACCGTGCCAGCGCGGCATACCGCGCGGCGACACTGGGGACCGCGCTCCTCAAGCTCCGTGCCGAGACCGCGCTGCAGCAGGAGGTCGGAGCATGAGCGCCCTGTCCGAACGCCCCGCCAATCCTGTTGTCGGGCAGGAGATCCCGCACGAGGCCGCATCGCTGCACGTGACCGGCGAGGCGCTCTACACCGACGACCTCGCGGTCCGCACGCACGGCATCCTCCACGCCCACCCCGTGCAGGCGCCCCACGCGCACGCCCGGGTCACCCGGCTCCTCACCGCTCCGGCGCTCGACGTGCCGGGCGTGGTGCGCGTGCTCACGGCCGACGACGTGCCGGGCGTCAACGACGCCGGGGTGAAGCACGACGAGCCGCTGTTCCCCTCCGAGGTCATGTTCTTCGGTCACGCCGTGTGCTGGGTGCTCGGCGAGACCCTGGAGGCCGCCCGGCTGGGCTCGCTCGCGGTCGAGGTCGACTACGAGCCACTGCCGTCCCTGGTGACCGTCCGAGAGGCGATCGAGGCCGGGAGCTTCCAGGGCGGGCAGCCGCACATGGAGCGTGGCGACATCGAGGCCGGGTTCGCCGGCGCGGCCCACGTCTTCAGCGGCGAGTTCGAGTTCGCGGGGCAGGAGCACTTCTACCTCGAGACGCACTGCTCGATCGCACTCGTCGACGAGAACGGCCAGATCTTCGTCCAGTGCTCGACGCAGCACCCGACCGAGACCCAGGACATCGTCGCGCACGTGCTCGGCCTGCCCAGCCACGCGGTGACGGTCCAGTGCCTGCGGATGGGAGGCGGCTTCGGGGGCAAGGAGATGCAACCCCACGGGTATGCCGCGATCGCGGCCCTCGGCGCCACCCTCACAGGCCGCCCGGTACGGCTGCGGCTCAACCGCACCCAGGACATGACCATGTCCGGGAAGCGGCACGGGTTCCACGCCCAGTGGCGGGTCGCGTTCGACGACTCCGGGATGCTGCAGGCACTCGACGCGACACTCACCTCCGACGGCGGTTGGAGCCTCGACCTGTCCGAGCCGGTGCTGGCGCGCGCGCTCTGCCACATCGACAACGCCTACTGGATCCCGAACGTGCGGGTGAACGGCCGGATCGCCAGGACCAACAAGACGTCACAGACGGCGTTCCGTGGCTTCGGTGGACCCCAGGGGATGCTGGTTATCGAGGACATCCTCGGCCGGTGTGCCCCCCAGCTGGGGATCGACCCGATCGAGCTGCGGTCGCGCAACTTCTACACCGACGGGCAGTCGACCCCCTACGGCCAGCCGGTGCGTCACCCCGAGCGGGTCGCCATCTGCTGGGACCAGGTGCTCACGACCGGTGACGTGGCAGCGCGCAAGGCCGAGATCGCGGCATACAACGCCTCGCACGAGCACTCCAAGCGCGCCCTCGCGATGACGCCCGTGAAGTTCGGGATCTCGTTCAACTTCACGTCGTTCAACCAGGCCGGCGCCCTCGTCCACGTCTACAAGGACGGCTCGGTGCTGATCACCCACGGCGGCACCGAGATGGGGCAGGGCCTGCACACCAAGATGCTCCAGGTTGCCGCCACCACGCTGGGCGTGCCCCTGTCGACCGTGCGGCTGGCCCCGACCCGCACCGACAAGGTGCCCAACACCTCGGCCACGGCCGCCAGCTCCGGAGCCGACCTCAACGGTGGCGCAGTCAAGGACGCGTGCGAGCAGATCATCGAGCGGCTGCGCGCGGTCGCCGCGGGCAGGCTCGGCGTGCACCCGGCGGACGTGCGGTTCAGTGACGGCCACGTGGGCAAGGTCGGCGGTGGTGACACCGTGCCGTGGGCCGACCTGGTGAACCAGGCCTACTTCCAACGGATCCAGCTGTGGGCGGCGGGGTTCTACCGCACCGAGGGGCTGCACTGGGACTCCACGGCGATGCACGGTTCGCCGTTCAAGTACTTCTCCTACGGGGTGGCCGCCAGCGAGGTCGAGGTCGACGAGTTCACCGGTGCCTATCGCCTGCGGCGGGTCGACATCGTGCACGACGTGGGCGACTCGCTCTCGCCGCTGGTGGACATCGGACAGGTCGAGGGTGCGTTCGTCCAGGGCGCCGGCTGGCTGACGCTGGAGGACCTGCGCTGGGACGAGTCGGACCGGCCGACCCGAGGCCGGCTGGCCACCCAGGCGGCGAGCACCTACAAGCTGCCCAGCTTCTCCGAGATGCCCGAGGTCTTCAACGTGGCGCTGCTCGAGCGCGCCCACGAGGACGGCGCCGTCTACGGTTCGAAGGCCGTCGGCGAGCCGCCGCTGATGCTCGCGTTCTCGGTGCGGGAGGCGCTGCGCGAGGCTGCGGCTGCGTTCGGCCCGGCGGGGACCTCGGTCGACCTCGCCTCGCCGGCGACTCCCGAAGCGGTCTTCTGGGCCGTCCAGGAGGCCAGGGGTGGGGCCGAGCCGCCGCACATGACCGCGATGGTCGAGGGTGCCCCCGGCATGGAGCCCGACCAGCCCGACGCCGACGCGGCCCCGCTGCGGCCGCACTCGGAGCAAGCCGCCCAGCCGGCCAGGGCGGGGACGTGACCGTGGAGTGGCTGTCCGCCGTCGAACGGCTCCGTCGCGAGCGCCGGCCGGGCGTCCTCGTGACGCTGACCTCCGTCAGGGGTCACTCGCCGCGCGAGGCCGGGGCGAAGATGGTCGTCGGCGTCGGCGCGACCTGGGGCAGCATCGGTGGCGGCAACCTCGAAGCCACCGCCGTCGCGCGGGCTCGGGTGATGCTGGACGAGTCGACCGTCGCGCCCGAGCAGATCTCGTTGTCCCTCAACGACAAGGCACCCGCCGAGCACGGCCAGCAGTGCTGCGGCGGCGAGGTGCAGGTGCTCCTCGAGCCGCTCGCGGTGGTGCCGGCGGTGGCGATCTTCGGCATCGGCCACGTCGGCCTCGAGCTCGCCCGCATCCTCGCCCGGCATGACCTGGAGCTCCACCTCGTCGACTCCCGGGCCGACCAGCTCGGCCACGACCGGCTCGGCGTGCTCGACGACTCGACGGCCCGGGTGCACGTGCACCACGCCCCGGTGCCGGAGCTCGTCCTGGGGCAGGTCCCCCACGGCACCCACGTCCTCGTGATGACGCACGACCACGCCGAGGACGCGGCCCTGTGCGACGGCGCCCTGCGCTGTCAGCACCTGGGGTCGATCGGGCTCATCGGGTCGTCGGCCAAGTGGTCCCGGTTCCGCCAGCGCCTTGCGGCTGAGGGACATTCGGAGGCCGACCTGGCCCGCATCCAGACCCCGATCGGGCTCGCGGACCTGACGGGAAAGGACCCCGCCACGATCGCACTCAGCGTCGCCGCCGACCTGGTCCGCGTCGTCGAGTCCGAGCGGTCGCAGGTTGCGCGATGACCCTCTTCCGGGCCACCGTGCTCGACACCCCGGACGACCCCTTCGAGGGAGGGGCACTGCGCGCCCAGGAGGACTGCGGGCTGCTCGTCGAGGGCGGCGTGATCGTCGCGCGGGGAGACTTCGCGGAGCTGCGCGCCCTGCACCCCCACGCGGACGTGATCGACCTGCGCGAGGGCATGGTGCTGCCGGGTCTCGTGGACACGCATGTGCACTTCCCGCAGGTGCGCGTGATCGGCGGACTCGGAATGCCGCTGCTCGACTGGCTCGACCAGTGTGCGCTGCCCGAGGAGATGCGGCTGGCCGACGTCGACATGGCACGTGGGGTGGCCAGGGACTTCGTCACCGGCCTCGTCGACGCCGGCACCACCACCGCTCTCGTCTTCGGATCGCATTTCGCCCCGGCGGTGGACGTGATGTTCGAGGCAGCGGACTTGTGGGGCCTGCGGGTCACCACGGGCCTGGTCACCTCCGACCGGATCCTGCCCGAGCCGCTGCTCACCACGCCGCAGCGCGCCTACGAGGAGTCGCGTGACCTCGCCTCCCGCTGGCACGGCAAGGGCCGCCTGCGGTATGCCGTGACACCTCGCTTCTCGTTGTCCGCCAGCGACGCGATCCTCGAGTCGTGCGCCACGACGTTCCGTGAGGTGGAGGGATCCTGGTTCACGTCCCACGTCAACGAGAACACCGCCGAGGTCGCGGAGGTCGCACAGCTGTTCGGCGGCGCGGCATACGTCGACACCTATGACCACCACGGGCTGCTGAGCCCCCGCTCGGTGCTGGCGCACAACGTGCACCCCACCGACCCCGAGCTCGCGACCCTCGCCGCACGTGGGGCATCGGTCGCGCACTGCCCGACCAGCAACTCCGCGCTGGGGAGCGGGCTGTTTCCGCTGCGCAGGCACGTCGAGGCCGGGGTGCAGGTCGCGATGGGCTCCGACGTCGGCGCCGGCACGGGCTTCTCGATGCTCAAGGAGGGTCTGCAGGCCTACTTCATGCAACGCCTACTCGGCGACGTCGGGCTGCCGCTGACGTCCGCGCACCTGCTCTGGCTGTGCACGTCCGCGGGCGCCCGCGCGCTCGGCCTGGGTCACGAGGTCGGGGACCTGTCGGTGGGCAAGCAGTTCGACGCCATCTGGCTGCTGCCGCAGGCGGGGGACCCGCTCGCCGTCGGGATGGGCAACGCCAAGTCGGCCGACGACGCGCTCTCCAAGGTGTTCGCCCTCGGCACGACCTCCGACATCGGTGGCGTCTGGGTGGGCGGCGACCAGATCGCGGCCGGCCGCTGGCGGATGCCCCGCCGCACCTGACGCACCCACCCGTCCCTCGGTCCCCGCCCTCCGCCCCGCCCCTCCGCTGCTCCGTCCCCTGCCCCTAACCTCTGCTAGCAGAAGTTCGCCGACTCAGCAGAGGTTGCAGCTTCTGCCGAGCCGACCCAGGTCTGCTAGCAGAGGTTAGGTGTGGGGTCGTTGTCAGGCGCGTTCGGCGCGAAGGACCTCGGCGTATGCCGGGAGGGTCAGGAAATCGGGGAAGTCGGGGTCGAGGGCGCACTCGACGAACAACCGGCGCGCCGTCTCCAACGCACCACGCGCGGTCTCGTCGTCGGCCACGGACTCGGCCAGGGCGGCATACTCGCTCTCCACCACCTGGTCGACGAGCTCGCGGGTGACGGTCTCACCCGAGGCGAGCGTGGCGCCGGAGTTGAGCCACTGCCAGATCTGGCTGCGGGAGATCTCGGCGGTCGCGGCGTCCTCCATGAGGTTGTGGATCGCGACCGCGCCGTTGCCGAGCAGCCAGGCCTGGAGGTACTGGATGCCCACGGAGACGTTGCCCCGCAAGCCATCCAGCGTCCGGTCGCCGGGAGTCGAGGCCGCGTCGAGCAGGTCAGCGCCGGTGACCGAGACCTCGTCGCGCTGCTTCCCGAGCTGGTTGGGCGAGTCGCCGAGGACGCCGGTGAAGATCTCCTGGCAGAGCTCGACCATGCCGGGGTGAGCGACCCACGACCCGTCGAACCCGGCGCCGACTTCACGCTCCTTGTCGGCACGCACCTTGGCGAACGCTGCCTCGTTGACGGCCGGGTCCTTGCTGGGGATGAACGCCGCCATGCCACCGATCGCGAAGGCTCCGCGCTTGTGGCAGGTCTGCACGAGCAGGTCGCTGTAGGCCTTCATCATCGGCGCGTTCATCGTCACGGCGTTGCGGTCGGGGAGGGTGAACGACGGCCCGGAGTCCCTGAAGTACTTGATGATCGAGAACAGGTAGTCCCACCGGCCGGCGTTGAGCCCGGCCGCGTGGTCGCGCAGCTCGTAGAGGATCTCGTCCATCTCGAAGGCCGCGGGGATCGTCTCGATGAGCACCGTCGCGCGGACCGTGCCGTGCGGGATGCCGAGCGACTCCTGCGCGAAGGTGAAGACGTCGTTCCACAGCCGGGCCTCGAGGTGCGACTCCATCTTGGGCAGGTAGAAGTACGGGCCGCTGCCGCGTGAGAGCAGCTCGGCGGCGTTGTGGAAGAAGTAGAGGCCGAAGTCGACGAGCGCACCGACCAGCGGCCGCCCGTCGAGGGTGAGGTGCTCCTCGTCGAAGTGCCAGCCGCGCGGGCGAGGCACGATGACCGGTATGCCGTTCGGATCGGTGAGCTCGTAGTGCTTGCCCTGCGGGGTGGTCAGGGAGATGGTGCGGCGGACCGCGTCGTAGAGGTTGACCTGACCGCCGATGACGTTGTCCCAGTGCGGGGTGTTGGCGTCCTCGAGGTCGGCGAGCCAGACCTTGGCGCCGGAGTTGAGGGCGTTGATCGCCATCTTGCGCTCGGTCGGTCCGGTGATCTCGACCCGACGGTCGGCGAAGTCGGCAGGCGCGGGGGCCACCGTCCAGTCACCTTCGCGCACCTCTCGGGTCTCGTCGAGGAAGTCCAGCAGGCCTGTCCGCGACACTTCCTCGCGGCGGGTCCGACGCGCCTCGAGGAGCTCGTCCCTGCGGGCCCCGAACCTCGTCTGGAGCCCAGCCAGGAAGGCCAGGGCTTCGGGGGTGAGGATCTCTGAGCTCCGCTCCACCTCGTGGGGGGCGTCGACGACGACGGCGGCCGGGTGCGTGGTGGGCGCGGCGGACTGGGACATGCGCATCCTCGGGAGAAGTCGGTGGTGTCGCGTGCCGCAGCGGCGGCTCGCAGACTAGGATTGTTCCATGATACGAAATCTTCTTCTCATTCGGGAAGGACTGGGGAGAGATATATGAGCGCCGACCACCCTGTCGCAGACCTGGCCGAACCCCCCGCACTGGCCCCTCCCAAATCGGCCGGTGGTGGCGTCCAGTCACTGGAGCGTGCCTTCGCCATCCTCGAGACCATGGCCGACGCCGGCGGTGTGATCAGCCTGTCCCAGCTCGCGAACGACGCCCAGCTGCCGCTACCGACGATCCACCGGCTGGTACGCACCCTGGTCGACCTTGGCTATGTCCGGCAGGAGGCCTCCCGTCAGTACTCGCTGGGACCGCGGCTGATCCGGCTGGGGGAGACCACCTCGCGCATGGTCAGCCGGTGGGCTCGTCCGCACATGGAGCGGCTGGCCCACGAGCTCGGGGAGTCGGTCAACCTCGCGATGCTCGACGGCGACCAGGTCGTCTACATCGGCCAGGTGATGGCCAGTCGCAACTCGATGCGCATGTTCACCGAGGTGGGTCGTCGGGTGCTCCCGCACTCCACCGGTGTCGGCAAGGCGATCATGGCCGACATGGACCCCGAGGCCGTGCGCGCGATCCTCGCCCGCACGGGCATGCCGGCCGGCACCGAGCACACCATCACCGACCCGGAGGCTTTCGCGGCCGAGCTGGGTCGCACCCGTGAGCGCGGCTACGCGCTCGACGAGGGCGAGCAGGAGGTTGGCGTCCGCTGCGTGGCCGTCGCCATCCCCGGGTCACCCCAGCCGTTGGCGCTGTCCGTCTCCGGCCCGCTGCCGCGCATGACGGACGCGTTCATCGAGAGCGCGACGACGCCGATGCACGCGGTTGCGGCAGCGATCTCGGCCGAGATGCGGGGCGCGACCTCCTAGCCGGCGCGACCGGCGGCCGCCGCAGGCGCCGAGCCAGGTGCCTGCCGCAGTCATCGGCGGCCGGCGCCTGACAGGTGGCCGCACGTCAGCATCGGGCGAACGGTTGCCCTCCGTGGGGTGAACAGTGGTGCCAGAGGCCGTTTCCTGCGCCGGAGCCCGCAGGCGTTCGGCAGGCTGGGGCCATGCCCTACGGCACGGAGTCCGTCCCGCTCGCCCTCGCCCACCGCGGGGGTGCCGCCCTGGCCCCCGAGAACACCATCGCCGCGTTCGCCCTCTCGTCGGCCCTGGGGGTGAGGTACCTGGAGACCGACGTGCGCCTCACCGCCGATGGCGCGCTGGTCTGCTTCCACGACTCGACCCTCGACCGGGTGACGCAGGCCCGCGGCCCGCTCGCGCGGCATACCCTCGGTTCGTTGCGCGAGGTGCTCGTGGACGGCCGCGAACCGATCCCGACGCTGGCCGAGGTCCTCGAGATGTTCCCGGACGCCAACATCACCGTCGACCTCAAGGGCCGTGAGGCGATCGGTCCGTTGGGGAAGCTGTTGCGGCACAAGGACTTCCGAGACCGGGTGTGTGTCGCGGGCGCGTGGGACGGGTGGCTCGACGTGGTGCGGGCGGCGGTGCCGGGGGTGCGGACCGCGCTGGGCTGGCGCTCCCTGACCGCCGTGGTCACCACGGCTCGAGCCGGTATGCCGCCGGCGCGCCGGTTCGCGACGGCGGAGTTCGCCCACGTGCCGCTCAAGCTCGGCCGGGTGCCGGTCTTCGTCGAACGGCTCGTGGATGGCGCGCACCGGATCGGCGTGCGGGTCGTGGTCTGGACGGTGAACGACCCCGCGACGATGGGGCTGCTGCTGGACGCCGGGGTCGACGGGATCATCACCGACCGTCCCGACCTGCTACGCGAGGTGCTGGTCGCCCGCAACCAGTGGCTGCCCATGCCCGGCACCGCGGTCGCGCGGACCCTGGCGCTGTGAGGCTGCCGGTTGTCAGAGCCTGGCCGTAACGTGCCCGGCATGGCTATCGCACGCTTTCCCACCATCGTCCTCGACTGCCCGGACGCCGCCGCCCTCGCGACGTTCTACGGCACGATGCTCGACTGGACCATCAAGGACGACGGCGACTGGTTCGAGGTCCGCGCCGACTACGGCCAGTGCATCTGCTTCCAGCAGGTCGCCGACTACCGCGCCCCTGTCTGGCCCGGCCAGGACGTCCCCCAGCAGATGCACCTCGACGTGGTGGTCGACGACCTCGACACCGGCGAGGCCGAGGTCATCGCGCTCGGCGCCACCAAGCACGACCACCAGCCGGGGACGACGTTCCGGGTCTTCCTCGACCCGGCCGGCCACCCGTTCTGCCTCTGCACCAGCTGAGCAAGGGCACCCGCCCGGCTGCGGGTCGGTCGTCCATGGGTCACCAGTAGCGTCCGCCGAACGTGTCGTTCATGCCGGGCGTTCTGTGGTCGCGGGCTTCCTTGTACGCGTGCCAGCGTTCGCCGTACTCGCTGTCGTCGTGCTCCACAGGCGGTTCGGGGTCGATACCGTCCCACGACGCGTAGCCGGAGAACAGGCCGAACGCAGGCTCGCTCAGGATGACGGCACGGGCCAGCCCGGACAGGGCCGGATGCGGGATCGACGAGGTGAGCACGCCCGGGCTCCTGCGCTCGCCCAGGGTGATCAGGTGCGCCAGCGGGCCGACATCGTCCTCGTGGAGGTGGGCACCCGCCACGAGCTCGTCCTGAACCGTCCGCAGGACGGTCTCCCGGTGGAGCGACCCCAGGGCCGAGAGCGCCTCGACGTGAGCGGCCTCGAGCGCGTCGAGCGGCGCGGTTCGGAGCAGGTACCGGTACTGGCGGACCGTCTGGTCCTCCGATCCGTCATGCAGTGGTGCCCCGCTCCGTCGGCGCGTGGGCTTGAGGCCCATGGGTGCCACGATAGAACGGCGGCGCGGTCCGGCATACCGGGTCAAGCCGGTCGCGGTGCTCAGTCCTCCGCGCCGGAGCTCATGCCCTCCTTGATCAGGCCCATGACGGACGAGTCGGCCAGCGTCGTGACGTCGCCGACCTCGCGGTTCTCGGCGACGTCGCGCAGCAGCCGGCGCATGATCTTGCCGGAGCGGGTCTTGGGCAGCTCGGACACGACCATGATCGAGCGCGGCTTGGCGATGGGCCCTATCTCCTTGGCGACGTGGTTGCGCAGCTCCTGGACGGTGGCGTCGCCGTCGTCGTGGGCGCCGCCGCGCAGGATGACGAACGCCACCACCGCCTGGCCGGTCGTGTCGTCGCTGGCCCCGACCACGGCCGCCTCCGCGACGGACGGGTGCGACACGAGCGCTGACTCGATCTCGGCGGTCGAGAGCCGGTGGCCCGACACGTTCATGACGTCGTCGACGCGACCGAGCAGCCAGATGTTGCCCTTCTCGTCGTACTTGGCGCCATCGCCGGCGAAGTAGTACTTCGGCCCGAACCGCGACCAGTAGGTCTCCTTGTAGCGCTCCTCGTCGCCCCAGATGCCACGCAGCATGCCCGGCCACGGCTTCGTGAGGACGAGGTATCCCACCGCCTCGGGGTCGTGCAGCGGCTGGCCCTCGTCGTCGAGGATCTCGGCGCTGATGCCGGGGACGGGTCGCTGGGCGGAGCCGGGCTCGAGCGTCGTGACGCCGGGCAGCGGGCTGATCATGATGCCGCCGGTCTCGGTCTGCCACCAGGTGTCCACGATGGGGCAGCGGTCAGCGCCGATGTGCTTGCGGTACCAGAGCCACGCCTCGGGGTTGATCGGCTCCCCGACCGAGCCGAGCACCCGCAGCGACGACAGGTCGAACTTCGCCGGGATGTCGTCGCCCCACTTCATGAACGTCCGGATGGCCGTGGGCGCGGTGTAGAGGATCGAGACCTTGTACTTGTCGATGATCTCCCACCAGCGGCCGTGGTGCGGGGTGTCCGGAGTGCCCTCGTAGATCACCTGGGTCGCGCCATTGGCCAGCGGGCCGTAGACGATGTACGAGTGGCCCGTCACCCAGCCGATGTCGGCGGTGCACCAGTAGACGTCGCTCTCCGGGTGCACGTCGTGGACGACCGAGTTCGTGTATGCCGCCTGGGTCAGGTAGCCGCCGGTGGTGTGGAAGATGCCCTTGGGCTTACCGGTCGTCCCAGAGGTGTAGAGGATGAACAGCGGGTGCTCGCTGTCGTGGGGCACCGCCTCGTGCTGGTCGCTCGCCGCGTCGACGACCTCGTGCCACCACACGTCGCGGTCGTCGTCCCAGGCCACGTCGTCGCGGGTCCGCTGCACGACCAGGACCTTCTCGACGGTCGTCTCGCCCTCGACGGCCGCGTCGACGGCGGGCTTCAGCGGCGCCGACTTGCCGCGCCGGAACTGGCCGTCGGCGGTGATGACGAGCTTGGCCTCGGCGTCGGCGATCCGGGTGCGCAGGGCATCGGCCGAGAACCCGCCGAACACCACCGAGTGAGGGGCGCCGATCCGGGCGCAGGCGAGCATCGCCGCCACCGCCTCGGGAATCATCGGCAGGTAGATCGCCACCCGGTCACCCTTCGAAACCCCTAGGGACTCAAGGGCATTGGCGGCCTTGGCCACGTCACGCTGCAGCTCGGCATACGTGATGGTGCGGGTGTCGCCACCCTCGCCCTCGAAGTGGATGGCGACGCGGTCGCCGTTGCCCGCCTCCACGTGCCGGTCCACACAGTTGTATGCCGCGTTGAGCTCACCCCCCACGTACCACTTCGCGAAGGGCGCGCCGCTCCAGTCGAGCGTCTGGTCGAAGTCCTTGGCCCAGGTGAGGCGCTGCCGGGCCTGGTCGGCCCAGAAGCCCTCGAAGTCCGCGGCTGCTGCGTCGTAGAGGTCCGCCTGACCGTTGGCGTGCGCGGCGAACTCGGGAGTCGGGGACAGGTCCCGACCCTCGGCCTGGCTCGTGGACAGGGTGTCGGACACGGTGGCTCCTCCTGGCGGCGTTGGCAGGCGACTGCGTCGGCATGGCCGAGGTCGCGGTGACCCCCCAAGCCAACCCGCATCCGGCCCGCGCATCAAGGGCAGGGGTCGCCGTGTTCCGGACAACGGACGTCCGCGACGTGAACGGCTAGCCTCTGCAGACGTGAGCACCACGAGGAAGTCCCGTGCCGAAGCCCGTGCCCAAGCCCGTGCCGACGCTGCGGCGCAGACCCCCCTCGAGCGCGGGAAGGTCCTCCTGGTCGGCGTCTGGCCAGAGGTGGCCATGCTGCTCGCGGCGGTCCTGTGGTGGCCGGTGGGCTTCTGGGGGCTGACCTCCTGGCTGCACCTGCCACTGCGGGCTCTGGACGGGGACCTCGTGCTGCTCGGCGCCACGTCGGCCGCGGCGTCGGTCTCCCTACTGGTCCGGTCGGCGTGGCCCCGCTTCGTCATCGTCGTCGTGCTCTGCGCCGTCGGGTGGCTGCTATCGGCTCCCGCCGTCGACACCTACCCCGACGAGCGGGTGGTGCTGGCGATCCTGCTGGGCGTCGCGGCGTTCCTCGGCATCGCGCTCGGGGTCCGGGGGCACCGAGGGCCACTGGGCGCCGCCACCGTCCTCGCCGTGGCGGCCGGCCTCTCGCCCGCCACCTGGCCGCACGGACTCCCACTGGCCGTGGCCCTTGCCCTGCCGTTCGCGGTGGCCTCGGTGCAGCGGGTTGCGCCGACCCTCCTCGGCGTGGGCCGAGTCCTGCTGACCTGGCTGGTGTTTGCGCTCGTGGCCAGATCGATCAGTGCCGGCTGGGACACGCTGCACCCTGGCAAGAAGGCGGGGTTCAAGCACGAGGAGCTGCCGCTCGTCGTCCGGGCGGCGTGGGGCTTCCTTCGCACGCACTGGTGGAGCTACTCCGAGAGCCTGCTCCGGTCCACGAGCGGGTGGTTCGTCGTCGCCCTCGTGCTGGCCGTGCTGATCGCGGCAGCGCGGGCGCTGCTCGGCGGGATGCGTCGCCGGACAGCGTCCGCACAGACGGCTCGCGGAGAGCGGACCGTCCCTACCAGTGGTGGGCCACGTCGATGACCAGATGGCTACCGGTGGCGTCGTGGATCGTGAACGCCCGGAAGGGCAGTCGGGCCCTGACCCCGAGCCCGATCGACGTCTGACCCTCGAACGTCCCGGCCCACGCGACCTGCCGGAACGTCGTGTAGCCCGTGACGTCCACCAGCTCTCGACGGTTGGCGGGGTGGTAGCTCGAGGCTCCCGTGCTGGTGTAGGCCGGTGCCCGCGTCACGACGAGGAGCTTGGCCCCGCCTCGAAGAGGCACCACTGTGCCCCGGCCCTCCGTGAAGACGTTGGAGACGTACTTCACCGTGTAGCCCGGCGCGCTTCCCCTCACGTCGACCACGAGGCGGTCGAAGCAGGTGTGCCGACCCGCCCGGACGTTCGTGAGCGGGCCGGGAACCATCGTGGCGGAGCTCTTGGCCGCCGAACCCCAGGTGATCCCGCAGTATGGTGCGGCCTCTGCGGCGGTGGTCGCCGCGACGACGGGGACCAGCCCGGCCGCCAGGGCGATCACGAGCGACCGGATGGCCAGTCGCGTGGTGTGCTTGGTGACATTCATGATGTCCTCCCTTCGGACACGCCACTGACGCGCCCCACTGCACTGGGGTTGACCCGGGGGTTGACCCGGTCAGCCTCGCGACCGTGTCGTCCCGAAACGTCCGTTCACGAGGTGGCGGGAGGAGCGGCCCCCAGCAGGCGGGCTCGCAGCTCGCGGCCCTGTCGCCGGCTGACCTGGAGCTCGGCGTCCTTGAGGACCACGCTGACGCGGCCGCGCTCCGTGCGCACCTCCCTAATGTGGGCCAGCGACACCAGTGTGCTGCGGTGGATGCGGACGAATCCCGCTGACGCCCACCGCTCCTGGAGCGCGGTCAGGGGGATGCGGACCAGGTGCGAGCCGGCCTCGGTGTGCAGGCGGGCGTAGTCGCCCTGCGCCTCGGCGTAGCGGACCTGGCTCCTGGTGATGAACCTGGTGACCCCGGCCAGCTCCACCGGGATGGTCTCGTCCTCGGCTGCGGCCGCTTCCGGTTCGGCCGCAGGGTCGGTCGCGCCCGGGGAGCCGGTGCTGGCCACCTTCGGGCGGCGGGGCTCCGCATCAGCGGGGGGCGCGCCGGCCATGGGGGAGAGCCTACGTCGTGGCGGGAGGGGGGCGCCCGGCGTCGCAGCCGGGACCTAGGCTGCTCCCGTGGTCGACGTCCTCGCTTCGCTCAGTTCCCTGGCCGACCTGCCCGGAGTGCCTGCCAAGGTGGCAGCCGCCCGCGAAGCCTGCGAGCAGCTGCGCTGGCACGAGGCCCTGCGGCGGCGCATCCCGGAAGCGGCCGCCGAGTCGCGGGTCCGGGGGGCCCAGGCCAGCGCCGCGCTCGAGGGGGCGACAGTGCCCCTCGACCTGGTGCGTGACGTCATGCGCGGTGCGGCGCAGTGGCCCCTGGAGCCCGACCCTGTCGAGCGGGTGGCCCGCGGAGCAGTGACCGCGACCGCGGAGACAGAACACGTGCGGGGCCTGGTCTCCAGTGCCCCGCTGCAAGCCCTCGCACGACTTCACGTGGCAGCTGCCTCGGGGCTCCTCCCATCAGACCAGCTCGGTCGCCCACGGGTCGACGGCGAGCCCAGCGAGGAGCTTCTCGACCTCGGGGAGGCGCCGAGCGCGAGTGCCATGCGTGACCGGCTCGAGCTCCTCGTCGCCGTGATGACGGCGGGGTCGGTGGTCCCCGGCCTGGTCGTGGCGGCGGTGGCGCACGCCGAGGTCGCGACCCTGCGCCCGTTCGTGCGCGGCAACGGTGTGGTGGCCAGGGCCGTCGAGCGGGCCCTCGTGCAGGGCACCGGCCTCGACCCCACGGGGGTCGTCGTCACCGAGGCCGGGCACGCCACCCAAGGGGGGCCGGCCTACCTCGGTGCCCTCGCGGCATACGGGACGGGCACCCCGCAGGGGCTGGCGCTGTGGATCGGGCACTGTGCCGATGCCGTCGTTGCCGGTGCTGCGCAAGGTCAACAGATCTGCGACGCGGTGCGGGCGGGACGGCTCAGCTAACCCGGAGGACCGGGACACGCGCAGCCCCCACTGACGGGTGAAAGTCAAGGGTTTCCTTTGCGCCGGAGCGGGGGTACACATGGAGGCAAGTCGACGGTCGTGAGACCGACGACCACCGTGACTCCATCGGGCACCCACGCGCGGGCAGTCCACTGGTGGACAGATCGTGGCGGGCTTGCCCCGCTGCGACAACTACAGAATGCACGCCTGGTAACCCGTGGCGGATCACGGTGCGATGGCACCCCGCGGCGCGGGGTGCCATCCTTCGGTTGACGGCGGGTTGCACTCGCTCGGTGCACATCGCGAACTTTCCGCGCCGAAGTCGCCATCGAAACGCGCCGGAGCGAGTTGCGATTGATGGGTAAATGGGCCACCATGAAGACGTCCGCTCCCCCTTGTGGGTAGAGCGGATCGGCGCACCGGCTCCTCCCCCCCGGAGCTTGGCGCGTCGACGGCCCCGGTTGTCCCCCCGACCGGGGCCGTCCCCTTTCCTCCTTCAGTTCTGGCGCCGCTCTTCCACAGCTGACGCTGAGACGGCCGGATGTCCACAGCACGTCCCGGGCGGTCTGGGCCCCTGGCCGGTTTCGACGCAGGCTGACCCTCATGGACCACAGGGTGATGGGCGTGATCGGCGCGTCGGGCGGCGTGGGAGCGTCGACCCTCGCGGTCGCACTCGCCGTGCGGGCCGGCCCGCAGGTGGGCGCCACGGTCGCCATCGACGGAGCACCCGACGGCGGGGCGCTGGACGTGACTGCCTGCCTCGAGCACCTGCCCGGCCTGCGTTGGCCCGACCTTGCCGCGGCGCAGGGTGCCCTGGACGGTGCAGCGTTGCTGCGGTCCCTGCCGACTGAAGGGGCGACCAGGGTCCTTGCCGGCGACCGCCCGGACCTGGACCGCAGTGTGGTTGCCGCCGCAGTGACGGCACTGGCGCGAGTATGCGGTGTGGCCGTGGTCGACCTCGGCCGCTCGCTGTGGTTGGCGGACCGCTGCGATGAGCTGGTGGTCCTGGTGGGCACCTCGGCCCGCCAGCTCGCCGACGCTGCTGCGCTGGTCGACAGGGTCCACGAGCTCCGTTGCCGTGCGGTGCTCGTGGTGCGCCAGGGCCGGGGTGACCCGGTCAGCCCCGAGGAGGTGGCGGTGCACCTCGACCTGCCCCTGGCCGGAACGCTTCGCGACGACTCGCGGATCCAGGCCGACGCCGATCGCGCTCGGACTCCGGGCACTCGCTCCCGCGGCGGACTCGGGGAGCTGGTCGACGACCTGTTGACGGCCGCCCCCGCCGCGTTCGGCACGGGACCGGAGCTCGCGGCGCCCGCACGGGGCGTCGGCGCAGGAGGGGCGTGAGCCGATGAGCCAGGAAGCGCTGATCGCTGACCGGATCCGCCGCGGGCAAGGCCCCGACCCGGCCGCGGTCGCCGACGTCGCCATCGCCGACGTCGCCCGGCTCGGTGAGCGCGGCGTCGAGATGGCGCGGACCCTGCTGGCTTCGGAGGTCCTGGGGCTGGGTCCCTTGGAGGCCTTCCTGACCGACCCTGACGTCACCGACGTCCTCGTCAACGGTGACGGCTCGGTGTGGCTCGACCGAGGGTGCGGCGGGGTGGAACGGGCCGAGCTCGTGCTCGCGCCGTCTGCCGCCCGGCGGTTGGCCGTGCGCCTGGCCGGGCTGGCGGGGCGGCGACTCGACGAGAGCCAGGCCTGGGTGGACGGACTGTTGCCCAACGGCCTCCGGCTGCACGCGATCCTGCCGCCCCTGGTCGACGGCGGCGCCCACGTCAGCCTGCGGGTCCCCCGAGCCGGTGGTGTCGGCCTGTCGGGTCTGCGGGAGCGGGGGATGTTCGATGCAGTGGTCGAGGAGCTGCTTCGGGCGCTCGTGCGGGCACGATGCTCGTTCGTGGTGAGCGGGGGGACCGGCTGCGGAAAGACGACCCTGCTCGCGGCCATGTTGGCCGAGGTGCCCGTGGTCGAGCGGATCGTCGTCGTCGAGGATGTGCGCGAGCTGGCGGTGTCGCACCCCCACGTGGTGCGACTGCAGGGCCGTGGGCCCAACGTCGAGGGCCAGGGTGGGGTCGGACTGGTCGACCTCGTCCGCCAGGCGCTGCGGATGAGGCCGGACCGGCTCGTCGTGGGTGAGGTGCGGGGAGCCGAGGTGCGAGAGATGTTGGCTGCGCTCAACACCGGCCATGAGGGCGGCTGCGGCACGCTCCACGCGAATGCCCCGGCGGACGTTCCACGCCGGTTCGACGCATTGGGTGCCTTGGCCGGGATGCCACGGGACGCCGTCCAGACCCAGCTGTCCAGCGCCGTGCAGGCGGTGGTCCACGTCGATCGTGGAGCGAGAGGGCGCCGCGTCGCCGCAGTGTCCGTGATCCGGTGGACGGGCGCAGAGGTTACCTGCGACCTGGCTCTGGATGCGGAGTCCGGTACGCGGGGACCCGGGTGGGCCCGGCTGACCACCTTGACCGGGGGCCCGGTGTGAGTGTCGCCCTGACGGTCGGGCTCCTGGCGGCCGCGCTGGTGCTGTGGCCCGGGTCCGGTGTGCGACTCCCGGCGCGCGAGGAGAGCTCGTCGCGTCGGAGCGACCCGTCGCGCGACCAGTCGGGTCACCGGTCTGGGCAACCGTCTGGGCAACCGTCTGGGCAACCGTCTGACCACCCGATGGCCCGCGAGGGGCGGCGGACACGCAGGTCCACGCTCCTGGCCCGGCGTGGCCGCTCCCGCTCCCGGGCGTTGGACATCGCCTTGGCCGAACTCGTGGCCACCCTGGCTGCTCCTCTGCGTGCAGGGGTCGTTCCCTCGGCAGCGCTGGCTGCCGCCGAGCCGAGCTTCGCCGATGACCCCGCGCTCGCATCCCTGCTCGCGGAGCTGGTTGCGGCCGCGAGAACGGGAGCACCGGTGGCCGAGGTCTGGTTGGGCCATGTCGACGCGAACCGCAGCCCGGATCTGCAGTTCGTTGCGCAGGCCTGGGCGCTCACGGAACGCACCGGGGCGCCGCTGGCCGATGCCCTCGACTCGTGCGAGGCAGTCCTGCGAGCCAGGGAGCGAGGTCGTGCACGGGTCGCCAGCGCTGCGGCGGGCCCGCGAGCCTCGATGGCCGTGTTGTGCCTGCTCCCCGCGAGCGGTCCGGTCGTGGGGGCGGCTGTCGGGGTCGACCCCGCCACGTTGTACTTCTCCTCGACGGCCGCGACAGTCAGCCTCGCTCTCGGACTGGTGCTGGCCGCCGGGGGCTGGTGGTGGAGTCGGCGGATCCTCCGGTGCGCAGCATGACCGTGCTCACCTGCCTCCTGCTGGCGCTGGCCACCGTCCTGTGGCCCTCGCGCTCCCCGGGTTCCGGCGCGCCAGGACGGCTCGGATGGACGCCACCACGGGGTCAGGTCGAGAGGGCGGGGGGCAGGGCGCCGCCTCTGGCGGCCTTCCGCACGCGTTGGCCAGTGCGTCAGCGAGACCTCGCAGCCACCGAGGACGTGGCAGACGCCCTGGTCCTCATCAGCCTGGCCCTTCGAGCTGGCCTTCCGTTGGTCGAGGCCCTGCAGCACGTCCAGTCGGGCGCGGTCGGCCGGGTCCGTGTCGAGCTGGGGGCCGTCGTCGCGGCGTTGCGCTGGGGATGCTCAGCACACGAGGCCTGGTCCTACGCGGGGGCCCGATGGCGTGCGGCGGCGTTGGCGACCCACCTGGCCGAACAGACCGGGGCCGCCCCTTCGGCGCTCATCGAACGCGCCGCCGGACGTCTTCGCGAGGAGCGTGAACGCGAGCGCGAGCGAGCCGCAGCTCGGGCCGGGGTGCTGCTCGTGCTGCCCTTGGGGCTTGGCTTCCTGCCGGCCTTCGCCTGCACCGCCGTGGTGCCCGTCGTCCTGAGCCTGGCCACGGGTGTCCTGGAGTCTGGGGCGTGACCAGCCGCCCTCGTGATCGCCGGGGGCTCCCCGAGCGCGCGCCTCGTGGCGGATCCCGCTCGGATGCGGGCCCGGGCTGGTGTGCACTGTCCACAGGACCCGCCTCCCGCGGATCGCCTCCACAGGGTGGGACGCAGTCGTGGCGGCTGACTTGCCGTTCCGCTGGACTCGGTGGACCAGGGCTCAAGGCCCGACCCACCACTGAGGAGTCAGCGTGAGATGCAAGCTGGTGCACCGAGTTTCGACCCTGCGACGACGCGCCGAAGCAGGCATGACCACCGCGGAGTATGCCGTCGGCACGCTGGCCGCATGTGCCTTTGCGGCCGTCCTGCTCGCCGTCGTCAGGTCGGGGACCGTCAAGGCGGCCCTCGCGTCCGTGATCGCCGCCGCCCTCAGGTCGGCCGGATAGCAGGCGAGAGGGGGATGGCCACGGCCGAGTTCGCCTGCGCCGTCCCCGCCCTCATCGTCGTGGTGGTCCTCGCGTTGTCGGCCATCACCACGGTGACCGACCAGGTGCGCTGCGTGGACGCGGCGCGTGCCACGGCTCGCGCCCTGGCGCGCGGCGACAGCGAGGCCGGCGCGTTGCTGGTCGGCCGACGGCTGGCGCCTGCGCAGGCGACGTTCTCGCTGGCAGGGTCCGGGCGAGAGGTGTCCGTCGTGGTTCGGGGAAGACCATCGCCGGGACTTGGCTGGCTGGGCTCTCGGGCGTCCCCGACCGGACGTGCGGTGGCCGTGCGCGAGGACGTCGACCCGGTGGTCGGACTACCTCCTCCGCAGGCCGTTCCGTGAACAGGCGGGGGGAGGACGGCACCGTCACGGTGGTCGTCGTGGCTGTCATGGGGTTGGCGCTGACCCTCCTCCTGGGCGGACTGGCGCTGGCGAGTGCAGTCATCGCAACGCACCGTGCGCGGGCGGCCGCAGACCTGGCCGCCCTGGCCGCGGCGCAGGCCCTCCAAGCGGGTGCGGCCCCGCGGGAGGCGTGCGCCGTCGGGGCATCCATCATGGGGAGGAATGGCGCCCGAGCTCAGCGGTGTCTGGTGGCGGCGGACGGTTCCGTCACGGTCTCGGCGACCACCACTGCGGGCTTCGCACTGCCGGGGATGCCGCCGGGGATCACCACGGCGACGGCCCGCGCTGGGCCGTCGCCGTAAGTGTGTCGCTGGTCAGTCGCGGGCCGAGTCAGTCGCGGGCGACCGGGTCACGACCCATGATCTTGTCGGCCACGGTCCGGTATCCCGGCTCCGGCGACTCGTCGGAGGGTAGGCCACCCTCGGCGGTCTCGTCCCTCGACCCGTCCGCGGTCTCGTCCCTCGAACCGGCGTCGCCTTCGTGGAGCAGTTGGGTGGAATCCGTCGTGGGCTGGTCTGAGCCGAGGTGGTCGGCCGTGTCGGCATCGGCCGCGTGGCGACCGGGGGTCTCGACCGATGCCGCATCCGTGGTCGGTGAGGCCGCCGAGGTCTCGGCGGATCCAGCGGCAGCGCCCATGCCGACGCCGGTGGCAGCCGCGGTGCCCACACCAGCGCCAGCCGCGGCGCCTGCACCCGGCCCGGCCGCGCGGGAGGCGAACTCCTGCTCGACCTTTCGGCGTTCGTCAGCTCGCACCCGCTCCTCCGTCGCCCGCTCGCGAGCGGCGAACTCCTCCTCGCGCGAGGCGAGCTCGCTGTCGCGCTCGCGGTCACGGTCGGCCAGGCGGGTCTGGTACTCCTCGTCCCGGACGCGGTCCCGTTCGGCGAGGGTGCTCTGGTGGGTCTCCTCGGCGCGGGCCCGCTCGTCGGCGCGGATGCTCTCCTCGAGCTTGGCCTGCCGTTCGGCGTCCTTTGCCTCACGGATCGGGCGACGCCGGCGCACGACACTCCCACGGATGGCCGCCAGCCCGAGCCAGAACAGGAGCATCGCCACGGCACCCGTCACGAGCAGCGCCAGCGGGGTCATCCCCCAGTGGTAGCCGGCGAGCTCGAGGTCCACCGGGTGGGTGATCGACCGGGTCGCGAGGAAGAGCACGACACCTGCCGCGAGAGCGAGCAGAGCAAGGATCAGTCCGAACACGATCACGGGTCGAAACCTCCGACACATCAAGGGTGCGTGGTGCACCGTCCGCTTCGACCCTAGCCGCTGGCCTGCGGTTTGCCCCTTTCGTCACCTCTGCGCTTCCGGCTGAAGGGCATCGCCCGCCGCGCCATGCGCACCCCTTGGTGCGTGGGCCAGCACGGCCCGCAGCAGGCTCACGGCCTTTGCCTTGTCCAGCGGCTCGTTGCCGTTGCCGCACTTGGGTGACTGGACGCAGGCCGGGCAGCCGCTCTCGCAACGGCACGAGCGGACGGTCTCCAAGGTCGACTGAAGCCAGACCTCGAACGAGTCGAAGGCCCGCTCGGCGAAGCCCGCCCCGCCGGGGTGTCCGTCGTAGACCATGATCGTCGGCAGCCCCGTGTCGGGATGCAGGGCGGTCGAGACGCCCCCGATGTCCCATCGGTCGCAGGTCGCCACGAGTGGCAGCATGCCGATCCCCGCATGCTCGGCCGCATGCGCGGCGCCAGGGATGTCGGCCTCCTCCACGCCCACCTCCCCCAGCCACTCGACGGGCATGGTCCACCACACGGCGCGGGTGGTGAGTGTGCGTTGGGGCAGGTCGAGCGGGTGGGTGCCGATCACCTCGCCGCTGGCCAAGCGGCGCAGGAACGAGGTGACCTGGGTGTGCACCTGGACCGTCCCGAACGAGACGCGCACCGGACCCCAGTCCTCGCTGCGTTCGGCCGCGACGATGTCGAACGCGCTCACCGACTGGGCGAACGTGCTCCAGCCGGGGTCGCCCCTGACCACCGTGGCTGTTCCGTGGGCGAGGTCGAGGTCGGTCACGACATAGCTGTCGCCCTGGTGCACGTGCACGGCACCGGTGTGCACCTGGGTGTGCGCCGACGCCTCGTCGATGGTGCCCAGCACCCGCCCGGTGCGCTGGTCGACGATCCCCACGACCTCACCGGCTCCCCGCAGCGACACGTGGTCCGTGGCGCGGTCGGTCCTGGCCCAGTACCAGCCGGTCGGTCGCCGGCGCAGGATCCCCCGTGCCACCAGGGCGTCGACCAGCCCACGTGCGTGGTCGCCGAACATCGGGAGGTCCTCCTCCCGCAGCGGCAGCTCGGCCGCCGCCGCGGCGAGGTGCGGCCCCAGGACGTGCGGGTTGTCGGGATCCAGGACGGTGGCCTCCACCGGCTGCCCGAAGACCACCTCGGGATGGTGCACGACGTACGTGTCCAGCGGGTCGTCGGCGGCGACGTAGATCGCCAGTGACCGGGTGCCGTCCCGACCGGCGCGACCGGCCTGCTGCCACAGCGATGCCCGCGTGCCGGGCCACCCGGCGAGCAGCACGGCGTCGAGCCCGCTGATGTCGATCCCGAGCTCCAGCGCGTTGGTCGCCGCCAGTCCCAGGATCGCGCCCGAGCGCAGCGAGCGTTCCAACGCGCGCCGCTCCTCCGGCAGGTAGCCGCCGCGGTATGCCGCGACGGCACCTCCCAGCGCGGGTTCCAGGTCCATCAGGGTGCGCCGGGCACTGGTCGCCAATGCCTCCACGCCGGCACGGGACTTGGCGAACGCCACCGTCTGCACGCGCTCGGAGACCAGGGACGCCAGCAGGTCGGCGGCCTCCGAGGTGGCCGAGCGGCGACCAGCCCCCTCGCCGAGCAGTCCCGGTTCCCACAGGGCGAACGTCATCGCCTCGCGAGGGGAACCGTCGTCGGTGACGGGCGCGACCGGCATACCGACGAGGCGCGAGGCGTGGGCGCCGGGGTCGCGCACCGTGGCCGAGGCGAGCACGAACGTGGGGTGGGAGCCGTAGCGCGCGCACACCCGTCGCAGCCGGCGCAGCAGCGCCGCAAGATGGGAGCCGAAGACGCCGCGGTAGGTGTGGCACTCGTCGATGACGACGTAACGCAGCGCTCGCAGGAACGGCGCCCAGCGCTCGTGCAGCGGTAACAGGGAGTGGTGCACGAGGTCGGGGTTGGTGAGCACGAGATGGGCGTGGTCGCGGATCCAGCGCCGCTCCTCGGTGGCCGTGTCGCCGTCGTAGGTCGCGGCCCGCACGCCGGGGACGGCCATCGCCTGCACGCGGGCGAGCTGGTCGGCCGCGAGGGCCTTGGTGGGGGAGAGGTACAACGCCGTGGCACCGCGACCCGACGGTGCGAGGGCCCCGTCCACGACCGCGGACAGCACGGGCAGGAGATAGCCGAGGCTCTTGCCCGACGCGGTGCCCGTGGCCATCACCACGTGCGAGCCCTGATGGGCCAGGTCGGCCGCCTCCCGCTGGTGCGACCAGAGCGAGGTGACCCCTGCCCCGGCGCACGCGGCATACACGCTGGGGTGGACCCAGGCAGGCCACTCGGCGAGCGCCGCGGACCTCGCGGGCACCTCGTGGACGTGCAGCAACCTCTCTGAGCGCGCTCCGGCCGCCAGGGTGGCCAGCACCGACTCCGGGTCGAACGCGGGGCGACTCGCCGCCGCCGAACCGGGTGCGATGGGACCGGAGGTGGACATTGCCGCTACCGTAATCCCGAGGGCAGACGGTGCACCCGTCTGCTCAACGTCGATCGCAACCAAAGGGGTGAGCGTGGACCTGTCGGTCTCCAGCAGCGAGCAGGGCGCCGTGACGATTGTCCACGTGGCAGGCGAGATCGACGTGTACACCGCTCCGCTGCTCCGCGAAGTGCTCGACAAGCAGGTTGCCGCGGGCCGCACCGACCTCGTCGTCGACCTCGAGAAGGTCACGTTCATGGACTCCACCGGGCTCGGCGTGCTCGTCGGGCGCCTCAAGCTGGTCCGTGGACAGAACGGCACGCTGCGCATCGTCAGCGCCCAGGAGCGGATCCTCAAGGTCTTCAAGATCACCGGGCTGGACAAGGTGTTCCACATCTACCCCACCGTGGACGACGCCGCCGCGGCCTCCAGCGCCTGAGGCTGCCGGAATCGAATTTCTGTGACCCTGCTCACGCGGCGTCACATAGGCTGTGACGTGCATTACCCTCGCCACCAACGTCCCCTCTGCGGTGTGCCGTCGTGGCGCGCCTTTGGGCGGTCCTGAATGATTCCCCATCGAGGAGGATGGAATGTCGCGCCTCGCGCCTGCCGCCACAGCTGCCCTGCAGCTTGACGGCACCAATCTCACCCTGGTCATCGCGGTGCTCGCGATCGCGATCATCGCGCTGGTCATGGGTGTGTTCTTCCGTCAGCAGGTCCTGGCGGCCGACCCCGGCACCGAGAAGATGCAGGAAATCGGCGCTGCCGTGGAGGAAGGCGCCCAGGCGTACCTCGCCCGCCAGTTCAAGACCCTCGGCATCTTCGTCGTCCTGGTCTTCGGCCTGTTGCTCCTGCTCCCCGCCGACACGGCCGGCGTCCGGTGGGGCCGCTCCGGCTTCTTCGTCGTCGGCGCGCTGTTCTCCGCCGCGATCGGCTACTTCGGCATGAGCCTGGCCGTCAAGGCCAACGTCCGCGTGGCGTCCGCAGCCCGCGAGGGCAGCCGCGACAACGGCATGCGGATCGCCTTCCGCACGGGTGGCACCGTGGGCATGGCGACCGTGGGCCTCGGCCTGCTCGGCGCCTCCGTGGTCGTCCTGCTCTACCGGGGCGACGCCCCCAAGGTCCTCGAGGGCTTCGGCTTCGGTGCCGCCCTCCTCGCGATGTTCATGCGTGTCGGCGGCGGAATCTTCACCAAGGCCGCGGACGTCGGCGCCGACCTCGTCGGCAAGGTCGAGGCCGGCATCCCCGAGGACGACCCGCGCAACGCCGCCACCATCGCGGACAACGTGGGCGACAACGTCGGCGACTGCGCCGGCATGGCGGCCGACCTCTTCGAGTCGTATGCCGTGATGCTGGTCGCCGCCCTGATCCTGGGTTCCGCCGCGTTCGGCGCCTACGGCCTGGTCTTCCCGCTGATCGTGCCTGCCATCGGTGCGGTCACCGCCCTCATCGGTGTCTTCATCACACGGGTCAAGCCCGGCGAGAACGCGCTGTCGGCGATCAACCGCGGGTTCTACATCTCGGCCGTCATCGCCGCCGTGCTCTCCGGGGTGGCCGCGTACACCTACCTGCCGGACACGTTCAAGGCGCTCGGCTCCACCGACCAGACCGTCACCGCGCTCACCGGCGACCCGCGTCGGTCGGCCATCCTCGCCGTGGTCATCGGCATCGTGCTGGCCGCGGTCATCCTCTGGCTGACCGGCTACTTCACCGGGACCGACAAGCGCCCCACCAAGGACGTCGCGCGCACCTCGCTGACCGGCGCGGCCACGGTCGTCCTGTCCGGTATCGGCGTCGGCCTCGAGTCTGCCGTCTACACCGCGGTCATCATCGGCGCCGCCGTGTACGCCGCGTTCCTGCTCGGTGGCGGCTCGGTCATCCTGTCGCTGTTCCTCATCGCGCTGGCCGGCTGTGGCCTGCTCACCACGGTGGGCGTGATCGTGGCGATGGACACCTTCGGCCCGGTCTCCGACAACGCGCAGGGCATCGCCGAGATGTCCGGTGACGTCGACGGCGAGGGCGCCCAGATCCTCACCGACCTCGACGCCGTGGGCAACACCACCAAGGCGATCACCAAGGGCATCGCCATCGCGACGGCCGTGCTTGCGGCCACCGCGCTGTTCGGGTCCTACTCCGACGCGTGGCAGACCAAGTACCGCCCGATCCTGCAGGGCCTGGAGCAGAAGGCACAGGCGGGGGCCCTGTCTCCGCAGCAGATCGCCGAGATCCGCAGCCAGCTCACGCAGTTCGACCTCCAGATCGTCACGCCGAGCGTGCTGGTGGGCCTGCTGCTCGGTGCGGCCGTCGTGTTCCTGTTCTCCGGCCTCGCCATCAACGCGGTGACCCGCGCTGCCGGCGCCATCGTCTTCGAGGTGCGTCGCCAGTTCCGCGACCACCCCGGGATCATGGACTACACCGAGAAGCCCGAGTACGGCCGCGTGGTCGACATCTGCACCAAGGACTCGCTGCGTGAGCTCGCGACGCCGGGTCTGCTGGCCGCGCTCACCCCGGTTGCCGTCGGCTTCGGCCTCGGCATCGGGCCGCTCGCCGGCTTCCTGGCCGGTGCCATCGGCACCGGGTGCCTCATGGCGGTGTTCCTCGCCAACTCCGGTGGGTCGTGGGACAACGCCAAGAAGATCGTCGAGGACGGCACGCACGGCGGCAAGGGCAGCGACGCCCACGCGGCCACCGTCATCGGTGACACCGTCGGCGACCCGTTCAAGGACACCGCCGGTCCGGCCATCAACCCGCTGATCAAGGTCATGAACCTCGTCTCGGTGCTCATCGCGCCGGCGATCGTGACCCTGTCCATCGGCGACGACGCCAACAAGGTGGTCCGTTACGGCATCGCCGCCGCCGCGATCATCATCGTCATCGCGGCCGTCGCGGTGTCCAAGGCCCGTGACCTGGCGATCGGTGGTGACGAGGACGGTGCGGCCGCCGCACGGTACGACGCCGCCGCGCCGGACTCCGGCGAGGCCGAGACCGCGCCCGGCCGGGCCGTCGACGCGGCCACCGACCCGGCCACGGACGTGGTCGAGGAGCCGGTCAACCGCTAGCTCCGCACGGCATACGGGCCAGTCTCGTGACACCGCAGGGCCGGCTCACCCACTCGGGTGGGCCGGCCCTGCGGCTTCTCCAGAGGCCTTCCGCCGCAGGTATGCCGCGGGGTCCACGACCCCGCGTAGGGTCGCGCCATGGACCCGGAGCGTTCGTTCCACATCGAGCCGGTCGCGCCGGATGACCTGGCGGACCTCCTGCCCCTGATGCGGGCCTACTGCACGTTCTACGAGAGCGAGCCGCCGGACGAGGCGCTGGAGGCGATGAGCCGGGCGTTCCTCGAGGAGGGCTCCGGCGGCACCCAGCTGATCGCCCGCGACGACTCGGGTGGGGCGATCGGCCACGCCACGATGCTCTGGAGCTGGGACACCACCCTCGCGCAGCCGCTCGCGGTGATGGAGGACCTGTTCGTCACCGAACGCGCCCGGGGGGCAGGGGTGGGCGCGGGCCTCATCGAGGCGTGCCGGCAGCTCGCGGCCGACCGCGGGATGCAGTGGTTGGCGTGGGAGACCGCCCCCGACAACGAGCCGGCGCAACGGCTCTACGACCGGCTCGGGGCGCAGCGGGGCACCTGGTACGCCTATCGCCTGTCGACGAACGGGCCCGCATCCTAGGCTGGGGCCATGCAGAGTCCGCTCTTTGACCAGGCCAACCTCGAAGTCCAGGCGCAGCAGCGGTTCGCGCTGCAGAACCCCCAGATGCTGCGGGTCCACCTCGGTGGCGACGTGCTCGCGGTCAAGGGGGCGATGGTGTCCTACCAGGGCCAGATCCGCTTCGACCACGAGAAGGCCGGCAGCGTCGGCAAGCTGTTCAAGAAGGTCGTGACCGGCGAGGACGTCTCGTTGATGCGGGTGTCCGGCGAGGGCGACGTCTTCTTCGCGTCCGAGGCAGGGTTCGTCTTCCTCATCGACCTCGCCGGGGATGCGCTGTCGCTCAACGCGCGCAACCTGCTGGCCTTCGACTCCAGCATCGCGTGGGACATCAAGCGCGTGCAGGGGGCGGGCATGCTCAGCGGCGGCCTGTTCAACACGACCCTCCAAGGCAACGGCACGGTCGCCATCCACACCGTCGGGCAACCGGTGATCCTCGACTGCAGCCAGCAGCCCACCTACGTCGACGTGCAGGCCTGCGTCGGCTGGTCGGCCAACCTCGTGCCGCAGGTGGTCTCGAGCATGAACGTGCGGTCGATGCTGCGCGGCGGCTCGGGCGAGGCCTTCCAGTACGCCTTCTCCGGGCCGGGTTTCGTCATCGTCCAGCCGAGCGAGTGGACCCCGCCCGCCCCCCAGGGCGGTAGCGGCGGAGGCGGCTTCAACCTCGGCGGCCTGCTCGACGGATGAGCGCTCCCACGCCGGTCGCCGACCCCGAGCTGGTCGCCCGCCTGCGGGCCGACCTCGGCGCCGCGGCATACACGGTCGAAGCGGTCGGCGAGCTGCTGGGACCGCTCGCAGCGGCCGCCCTCGCCCGTGAGCAGGTGCTTCCAGCCCAGCGGGTCACCGTCGACGTCGACACCCCGCTCGCGACCCTGGTGCGGCTCTTCGCGCTCGGGGATGCGGTCGACAGCGAGGAGGCAGCTGCGGCACTGCCCACGCTGGGGGTGGTCGGCGCGACCTCGCTCGGCCTGGTGCGCGACCAGGGCCCCGGGGTGGTGGCGACCTGCGACCTACGTCCCTACGGGGATGACAGCCACGAGTGGTGGGTCGCCTCCGACCTCACCGAGCTGCAGACCCGGGCGCCCCTGCGTGAGGACCACGTCCTGGGCATCGGTGGTGCCTCGACGACCTTGGCGTCCTGGACGCCGCGGCCCGCCGTCGAGCGGGCCCTCGACCTCGGGACCGGGTGCGGGGTCCAGGCGCTGCACCTGGGTGCCCACGCCCGGCAGATCACCGTCACCGACATCTCCACCCGGGCGCTGGACTTCGCCCGGTTCAACGCCCTGCTGAACGAGTGCGCCTGGGACGTCGTCGAGGGTTCGATGCTGGATCCCGTGTCAGGACAGCGGTTCGGGCTCATCGTCAGCAACCCGCCGTTCGTCATCACACCCAGGACCCCCGACGTCCCGCTGTTCGAGTACCGCGACGGTGGGCAGGCCGGTGACGCGATCGTCGCCGACCTCGTGCGCTCGATCGGCGCGCACCTCGAACCGGGTGGGGTCGCGCAGTTCCTCGGCAACTGGGAGGTGGTCGGCGACGCCGACTGGCGTGACCGGGTGCGTGGCTGGGTCGCCGGCACCGGGCTCGACGCGTGGATCGTGCAGCGCGACGTGCAGGACCCGGCGGAGTATGCCGAGACCTGGTCGCGAGACGGAGGTCACCACAGTGCCACCACCGAGTTCGCGACGATGTATGCCGCGTGGCTCGACGACTTCGCCTCCCGCGGCGTGACTGCGATCGGCTTCGGCGTCATCACCCTGCAGCGCCCCCTGGAGGAGCGGACCCCCTTCGTCGAGCTCACCGAGGCGACGGGCCCGGTGGCTGCCCCGATGGGTCCGCACGTCCTGTCGGGGCTTCGTGCCCGCACCTGGCTCGCGGAGCACACGGACGACGAGGTCCTGGCGGTCGCGTGGCGGTGCGCCGACGACGTGACCGAGGAGCGCCACGGCCGGCCCGGGGCGCAGGACCCGTCGGTGATCCTGCTGCGGCAGGGTGGCGGGCTGCGTCGGGCGGTCCGGCTCGACACGGTCGGGGCCGCGCTCGTCAGCGTGTGCGACGGGACGCTGACCGCGGCGGCTGCCCTGGCGGCGATCGCGGAGCTGCTCGGCTCCGAGGTGGGCGCAGTCCGGGCTGAGGCAGTCCCGTTGGTGCGAGAGCTCGTGGCCGACGGCCTCCTGGTCTGACCTGCCCAGCCCTGCCCCACCCCCTGCCCGGTCGATGTAAACGCGCCGGGGATCGCCGGCGTGGTGACATCGAACCGGCGAGGAAGTGGAGAAAACCGGTTGTGAGTGAGTGCTCACTCACTTAAGGTGTGCACATGACACCACGCGCCGCTGCCATGGCCCCGGACGAGCGCCGGGCCTCCATCGTCGCGGCAACGATCCCGTTGCTCCGGGACAAGGGTCAGGGGATCAGCACCCGCGAGATAGCCAGGGCGGCAGGCATCGCCGAGGGCACCATCTTCCGGGTCTTCGAGAGCAAGGACGAGATCATCCACGCCTGCGTCCACCAGGCGTTCGACACCACGATGGTCCGGGTGGAGCTGGGGGCCATCGACCCGCGGCTGCCCCTGCGCGAGCGGTTGGCGGCGGCGGTCACGGTGATGCAGACCCACCTGCAGGGGGTCTTCTCCCTGATGAGCGTGCTGCACTCGTCCGGTCAGCCCCTCCACCGCCCGACCGGCGCGGACGCTGTCCGTCGCCGACAGCAGGGGACCGCCGAGCTCGACGAGGCCTTCGTCGCCCTGATCGGTGACGATGCCGCCCTGCTGCGGATCCCCGTCAGGAACTTCATCGGCTACCTGCGCATGCTGACGCTCTCCAGCGTCCACCCGATGCTCGACGGCCAGGACTCCACCGCGGCGGAGCTGGTCGACGTCCTCCTCGAAGGCGCCCTGGCGCGCCCGACCACCGAGAACCACGCGACCAGCGCGCCCACCAGGCCCATGTCATCCATCTCACGGGGGAAGAAGTAGTGCTGATCCGGATCATTCGTGACTACCTGGGGCCGTACCGGGGCCAGGTCGCGGTCCTCGTGGGGCTGCAGCTCGTCGGGACCATGGCATCCCTCTACCTGCCCAGCCTCAACGGCAAGATCATCGACCAGGGCGTGGCCACCGGCGACACGGGCTTCATTGTCAGGACCGGCGGCTGGATGCTCGCCGTGTCGCTCGTGCAGATCGTCGCGACCGTCGCGGCGACCTACCTCGGGGCCAGGTCGGCCGCCGGCCTGGGCCGCGACCTGCGGGCGGGGATCTTCGCCCGGGTGGGCGACTTCTCCGCTCAGGAGGTGTCGCGGTTCGGCGCTCCGACCCTCATCTCCCGCAACACCAACGACGTCACCCAGGTGCAGACCGTCGTCTTCATGGGCGCCGCGATGATGGTGTCGGCGCCGATCATGATGGTGGGCGGGATCTTCATGGCGCTGCGCGAGGACGTCGGTCTGTCGTGGCTGGTCGCCGTCGCCGTGCCGCTGCTGGCCCTGTCGGTGGCGCTGGTGATCCGCAAGATGATCCCGAACTTCCGCCTCATGCAGGAGTCGGTCGACTGGGTGAACCGCGTCCTGCGCGAACAGATCACCGGTATCCGTGTGGTCCGTGCCTTCGTCCGCGAGGACCACGAGCGGTCCCGGTTTGCCGACGCCAACACGCAGTACACCGGGACGGCGCTCGCGGTCGGCCGGCTGATGGCGTTGGTCTTCCCGATCGTCATGGTGATCTTCAACGCCTCGACCGTCGCGGTCCTGTGGTTCGGGTCGCACCGCGTCGAGAACGGACAGATGCACATCGGCGAGCTGACCGCCTTCATGAGCTACCTCATGCAGATCCTCATGTCGGTCATGATGGCGACCTTCATGTCCATGATGATCCCTCGCGCGACGGTCTCGGCCGGACGCATCGGCGAGGTGCTCGACACCGGCTCGACCGTCGTCCAGCCCGAGCGCCCGGTCGCCATTCCGTTGACCGGCACCACCGTGGAGCTGCGTGACGTCGAGTTCCGCTATCCCGGCGCGGATGTGCCTGTCCTGCAGCGCGTCTCGCTCACCGCCGAGCCCGGGCGCACGACCGCCATCATCGGGAGCACCGGTGCCGGAAAGTCCACGCTGCTGTCCCTGATCCCCAGGCTCTACGACGTCACCGGCGGGTCCGTCCTGCTCGGTGGTGTCGATGTCCGTGACGCCACGCTGGAGGACGTCTGGTCCCGGATCGGGCTGGTCCCCCAGAAGCCCTACCTGTTCACCGGGACGGTCGCCTCCAACCTGCGCTACGGCGACTCCGACGCGACGGACGACGAGCTCTGGGAGGCTTTGCGCATCGCGCAGGCGGCGGACTTCGTGCGCGCCATGCCGGGTGGACTCGACGCGCCCATCTCGCAGGGCGGCACCAACGTGTCCGGCGGACAGCGCCAGCGTCTGGCCATCGCTCGCGCACTGGTCTCCAGGCCGGAGGTCTTCCTCTTCGACGACAGCTTCTCGGCCCTCGACCTGTCCACGGACGCAAGGCTGCGGTCGGCCCTGCGACCGGTCACCCGGCATACCGCGGTGATCGTGGTGGCGCAACGGGTCTCCACCATCATCGACGCGGACCACATCGTCGTCCTCGACGACGGCGTGGTGGTCGGCGCCGGACGCCACGACGAGCTGCTCGAGACCTGCCCGACGTACGTGGAGATCGTCGAGTCCCAGCGATCCGCAGAGGAGGCCGCGGCATGAGCGAAGGAGTGAAGACCGAGGAGGAGAAGGCTGCCGAGGCCAGGCGCGGGCCGGTGGCGAACGCCGCCCAGCGGCGTGGACCGATGTCGATCGGCCTGCCGTCGGAGAAGTCGAAGAACTTCGGCCCGTCGGCGAAGCGGCTGCTGTCCCTGCTGGCCCCCGAGCGGACCGCCCTGTATGGCGTGGTGGCACTGGCGGTGTGCAGCGTCGCGCTGAACGCCGTCGGACCCAAGATCCTCGGCAGGGCGACCGACCTCATCTTCGCCGGAGTGATCGGGAAGATGTTGCCGCCCACCGCAACTCGCGAGCAGGTCGTCCAGGGACTGCGGGCCACCGGTCAGGGCACCCGCGCCGACATGGTGGCCAAGATGGACCACCTGGTGCCCGGATCGGGGATCGACTTCGGGGCCGTGGGACGTGTGCTGTTGTTCGTCCTCGCCCTCTACGCGGTGGCGAGCGTGCTGTCGTGGGCCAGTGGCTGGGTGCTCACGGGTGCCGTCAACCGCACCATCTTCATCCTGCGACGCGACGTCGAGGACAAGCTCAACCGACTGCCGTTGCCCTACTTCGACGCGCAGCCCCGCGGTGAGCTGCTCAGCCGGGTCACCAACGACATCGACAACGTCGCCCAGAGCCTGCAGCAGACGATGAGCCAGCTGCTGACCTCGCTGCTCACGGTGGTGGCGATGGTCGGGATGATGCTCTACATCTCCCCGCTGCTGGCGGTGATCGCGCTCGTCACCATCCCCGTCTCGATGTTCGTCACGGCCACGATCGGCAAGCGGTCGCAGAAGCACTTCGTCCAGCAGTGGAAGAGCACCGGAGAGCTGAACGCGATCGTCGAGGAGACGTTCACGGGTCACCAGCTGGTCAAGGTCTTCGGCAGGCAGGACGAGGTCCGAGCCGCGTTCCGAAGCAAGAACGACGACCTGTTCGACGCCGGCTTCGGCGCACAGTTCATCAGCGGCATCATCATGCCGACGATGATGTTCATCGGAAACCTCAACTACGTCGTCATCGCCGTGGTCGGTGGGCTCCGCGTGGCCAGCGGGTCCATGAGCCTCGGAGACGTGCAGGCCTTCATCCAGTACTCGCGGCAGTTCACCCAGCCGCTGACGCAGGTCGCCTCGATGGCCAACCTGCTGCAGTCCGGGGTCGCTTCTGCCGAAAGGGTTTTCGAGGTCCTGGATGCCCCCGAGCAGCGGCCCGACGCGGCCCGGCCGACCGCTCTGGACGATCCCCACGGACGGGTGGAGTTCGAGGACGTGTCGTTCTCCTACGACCCTGCCAACCCACTCATCGAGCGCCTGGACCTCACCGTCGAGCCCGGTCAGACGGTGGCCATCGTCGGTCCCACGGGTGCCGGCAAGACCACGCTCGTCAACCTCATCATGCGGTTCTACGAGCTCGACTCCGGCCGGATCACGCTCGACGGCGTGGACATCACCGACCTGACCCGGCACAACCTGCGCAGCGAGATCGGGATGGTCCTGCAGGACACCTGGCTGTTCGGCGGCACGATCCGCGAGAACATCGCCTACGGCAGGCCGGGCGCCAGCGACGAGGAGGTGATGGCTGCCGCCACGGCGACCTACGTCGACAGGTTCGTCCACTCCTTCCCCGACGGCTACGACACGGTGCTGGATGCCGAGGGTGGCAACGTCAGTGCCGGAGAGAAGCAGCTCATCACCATCGCGCGGGCGTTCCTGTCCGACCCGGCCCTGCTCATCCTCGACGAGGCGACGAGCTCGGTGGACACGCGCACCGAGCTCCTTGTCCAGAAGGCGATGTCGGCGCTGCGACACGACCGCACGAGCTTCGTCATCGCGCACCGGTTGTCCACCATCCGCGACGCGGACGTCATCCTCGTGATGCGTGACGGGCAGATCGTCGAGCAGGGTTCGCACGACGTCCTGCTCGCCCGGGGCGGCGCCTATGCCGAGCTGTATGCCGCCCAGTTCAGCGGCGCTGCCGTGGACGTCGACACGGGGGAGGCCCCGGCGCCCGACCTGGCCGGCGCCAGGGTCTGATCCGAGGTTCGGGGCCGCGGTCCCGCTGACCCCTCGGGGTGCCGGTTTGCGGCATACGCCCTAGGTTGGTGCGGAGGTCCGCCGACGCACCCCAGGAGCCCATCGATGTCCCTGCTCGCCCCCCTGGCCGCTCCCGCGGCGGCCGGCACGTTGATCAATGCCACCTGGCTCGACTACCTGCTCGTGGCGCTGTACTTCGTCTTCGTCCTCGGCATCGGTTTCATCGCCCGCCGGTCGGTCTCGGACTCGATCGACTTCTTCCTCTCGGGGCGCTCGCTCCCCGCCTGGGTGACCGGTCTGGCGTTCATCTCGGCCAACCTCGGTGCCGTCGAGATCATGGGCATGTCGGCCAACGGCGCCCAGATCGGGCTCCCGACGGTGCACTACTTCTGGGTCGGCGCGATCCCCGCGATGCTGTTCCTCGGCGTCGTGATGATGCCGTTCTACTACGGCTCCAAGGTGCGGTCCGTCCCCGAGTTCATGCTGCGGCGCTTCGGCACCGGCGCCCACCTCGTCAACGCGATCAGCTTCGCGCTGGCCCAGCTGCTCATCGCCGGCGTCAACCTCTACCTGCTGGGGTCGATCGTGCACGCGCTGCTCGGCTGGCCGCTGTGGGTGGCCCTGCTCGTGGCTGCCGCGATCGTGCTGTCCTACATCACCCTCGGCGGGCTCTCGGCCGCGATCTACAACGAGGTTCTCCAGTTCTTCGTCATCGTCGCGTCGTTGTTGCCGCTGACGCTGATCGGGCTGCACCGCGTCGGAGGGTGGAGCGGCCTGCAGGACAAGATCACCGCGTTCGCGAGCTCGGCGCCCGCCAAGGCCGCCGTCGCTCCAGCCGGCCAGCAGCTGCACTCGTGGCCGGGCCAGGCGCTGTCCGGGTTCAGCTCCGGCTTCCTCTCGGTGATCGGCATCGTCTTCGGGCTGGGTTTCGTGCTCTCCTTCGGCTACTGGACGACCAACTTCGTCGAGGTCCAGCGTGCGATGGCGTCGAAGTCGATCTCGGCTGCCCGCAAGACGCCGATCATCGGTGCCTTCCCCAAGATGTTCGTGCCGTTCATCGTCATCCTCCCCGGGATGATCTCGGCGGTCCTCGTCAAGGAGATGGTGCAGCTCAAGAGTGGCGGCACCCCTCCCGGCGGCGCGTCGGGCCAGGGCGTCAAGTACAACGACGCGCTCCTGCTGCTCATGCGTGACGTCCTGCCGAACGGCCTGCTCGGGCTGGCCATCGCGGGACTGCTCGCCGCCTTCATGGCAGGCATGGCCGCCAACATCTCGGCGTTCAACACGGTGTTCAGCTACGACCTCTGGCAGCGCTACCTGCGCAAGGACCACAGCGACGACTACTACCTGCGCATCGGTCGGCTGGCCACCGTCGCGGCGACGATCATCGCGATCTTCACCGCCTCGATCGCGAGCAGCTTCTCCAACATCATGGACTACCTCCAGACGCTGTTCGGCTTCTTCAACGCCCCCCTGTTCGCCACCTTCATCCTCGGCATGTTCTGGAAGCGGATGACGCCGGCCGCCGGGTGGATCGGCCTCGCCAGCGGCACGGTGTCAGCCGTGGTGGTGGCCTTCCTCAGCAAGGACGCCTTCGGCACCGCCAGCCTCGGCGTCCTGCCGCTGTCCGGGCAGGGGGCGAGCTTCGTGGCCGCGTCCACGGCGTTCGTGGTCGACATCGTCGTGTCGTATGCCGTGTCGCTCGCCACCGAGCCCAAGCCGGCTTCCGAGCTGCGGGGCCTGGTCTACTCCGAGACGCCCAGGGAGGACCTCGTCGACCCGGAGGAAGCGAGCCACCCGTGGTTCCAGCGCACCATGCCGCTCGCAGGCATTGCGCTCGTCCTCGTCCTGATCCTCAACTTCGCGTTCTAAGAGGAGTCCTGCCATGAGCCAGAAGACCACTGAGACGACGGCCCCGTCCCCCAAGAAGACCGCCGGTGCGTTCGACATCCGCAACATCATCGGAGCGTTGCTCGGCCTCTACGGCGTGATCCTGCTGCTCGCCGGGCTGTTCGGAGACACGGCGTCGGCCAAGACGGGAGGCATCAACGCCAACCTCTGGACGGGGCTGGCCCTGGCGATCGCGGCGGTCGTGTTCCTGACCTGGGCTCGGCTGAAGCCGATCGTCGTGCCCGAGCACGTCGAGCCGGTCGGGGACGATCCCACCCGGCCCGCACCGCGCCGCCGCCCCGGCGACCACTGAGGCCTCACCCCTGACGGCGCGCCTGGGTCACCACATGGCCTCGAGGTCGGGGTGGCCAAGGGCTGGCGGGTCGTACGCGGGCTGGTAGAGCGTCATCGTCCCGGCGCCCGGCACGACCAGCTGGATCGTGGAGCCCCACCGTTGCTCGACGACGTCACCGTCGAACTCCGCACCGCGACCGCGCAGCTCGGCGACGGTGGCCGCGAGGTCGTCGCACATGAGGGACAGGTCGAAGCGCTGGTCGGTGCCGCCCGCCTGGCCCTCGTGCTCCCACGATGACGGGTGGACGCCGAGCTCGCTCGGACCGGTGGCGAAGATGAGCCATCCGCCCCCGGTGTCGGACCCGGGGAACTGGAGGACGTCACGGAAGAAGGCGCGGGCGGCGTCGGGGTCGTCGGCGTAGACGAGGGTGTGCAGTGCGGTGATCATGGCCCAACGGTAGAAGCCCTGCGACGCTCCAGCCCGTCGAGCAGCACATCGAGTCCGAACTCGAACTCGCTCTGGTCGTCGCACCAGCCCAGGGTCGACCCGGGGTCGTCGTGCGCGACCTCGCCGAGCATCTCGACGAGGTGCGGGACCTGTGCCGCCATGGCCACGAGCAGATCCTCCGAGGCGGTGTCCGCAGCGGCGTCGCCGGGGTTGAACAGCTCCTGCGAGAAGCCGATCACCCGGCTGCCGAGGGCGTGCAGCGAGTGGTGCGTCAGGTCGTTGCTGAAACCCCCGGCACGCAGGATCGCCACGACACCGTCGAAGTAGCGGACGACGTCGAGGTTCATGGTGGTGCGGGTCTCCAGGACGCCCGGCGCCCAGCGGTGGCGGAGCATCACCTCGCGTGCGGCCAGCGCCCGGGCGCGCAGGGCGCCGCGCCAGTCGATCGCGGGGTCGGGGGAGTCGAGCGCGGACACGGCGGCGACGAGCTCGGCGGCGACCTGCTCCACCATCGCGTCGAGCATGGCTTCCTTGCCGGCCACGTGGTTGTAGAGGGACATCGCCTCGACCCCGAGCTCCTGGCCGATCCGCCGCATCGAGACCGCGGCGATGCCCTCGGCGTCCGCAACGTCGACGGCCGCGCGCATGACGCGCTCGCGACTGAGCGGCGTGCGGGTAGGGCTCGTCGCGCCGTCGGTGAGGACGGCGTCGCTCTCGACGGTGTCGGTCACGCGGGTCCCTCCGGTTCGGCAAACGCGGTCGTCCGTCCCGAATGCTAGCTCTCCACCATTGACAGACTTACGACGTAGGTCTAACTTACACCGTATATTTACACCGTAAGTTCGACGACACCGGGAGCCAGGATGACCGACATCGACCATGCACCAGCCCAAGCGCCGAGTGCGCTCCCCGCGACGATGCGTGCCGCGGTGTACGAGCGCTACGGCCCTCCGCAGGAGGTCGTCACGGTGCGGACCGTGCCCGTGCCGGAGGTGGGGGCCGACGACGTGCTGGTGCGCGTCGGGGCGGCGTCGGTCAACGCGCTCGACTGGCACCTCGTCACCGGGCTGCCGATGTTCGCCCGGCCGGCGCTGGGGCTGCGCCGTCCGAAGCGCCAGGTGCCTGGCGCCGACGTCGCAGGGGTCGTCGAGGCAGTGGGCTCGGCCGTGACCCGGTTCCAGCCCGGCGACCGGGTCTTCGGTGAGGTCTCGGGTGGCGCGTTCGCCGAGTTCCTCGTGGCGCCGGCCGAGTGGCTGGTGCCGGTGCCCGACCGCATCCCGATCGAACAGGCGGCCACCATCGGCGTGGCCGCCGAGACCGCCCTCCAGGGCCTGCGCGACTGGGGCCGGCTGCAGGCGGGTCAGCGGGTGCTGGTCAACGGAGCCTCCGGAGGGGTCGGCAGCTTCGCGGTCCAGCTCGCGAAGGCGCTGGGCGCGGCCCATGTCACGGCGGTCTGCAGCACGGGCAACGTCGAGGCTGCCCGTCGGGGCGGCGCGGACCGCGTCGTCGACTACACCCGCGAGGACGTGCGATCGCTGGGCGAGACGTTCGACCTCTTCTTCGACAACGCGGGCAGCCTCACCCTGCGTGACAGCCGCCGCCTGGTGTCACCCGGCGGGAGCTATGTGATGGTCACGTCGCCGAAGTCCAGGTGGATGCGTCCCCTGCCGAGGATGCTCAGCCTGCCGGTCTACTTCGCGGTCGGCAGCCAACGAGCGCCGGCGTTCAAGGTCGCCTCACGCAACCGGGCCGACCTCGAGCTCCTCATCGACCTGGTGGCGACGGGTGCCGTCAGCCCGGTCGTGGACCGTCGATGGGCACTCGCGGACGCGCCGGAGGCACTGCGCGTGCAGGGCGAGTTCCACTCGCGGGGCAAGTCGGTGGTCGTCCCCTGACGGTCAGTTGAACTGCCAGGACCGCTTGCTCAGGCCGAACCAGAATCCGTCGATGACGCTCTCGTTGTCGAGGCTGCCCGACTCGTATGCCGCGCCGAGGCTGACGTAGAGCGGCGCCCAGTGCTCGGTGCGGGGGTGTGCCTCCCGGGCGGCCGGGGCCTTGTGCATGAAGTCGAGGATGGCATCGACGTCCTGCCGCTCGAGTGCCTCGGCGGCCCAGTTGTCGAACTCGGCAGAGGCGGCAGGCGGAGTGCCGTCCGGGCCCGCGGCAGGGTTGAACCAGCGCAGGTTGTGGGTGGTGAAGCCGGACCCGACGATCAGGGTGCCCTGGTCGCGCAGGGGTGCGAGCTTGCGGCCGAGGTCGAACAACGCCCGCGGGTCCAGGGTCGGCATCGACATCTGCAGGACGGGGATGTCGGCCTCGGGATACATCTCGACGAGGGGGACATAGGCCCCGTGGTCGAGTCCGCGCGTCTCGTCCCGGTGCACCGGGGTGTCGGCGGCGTGCATGAGCCTGGTGACGTCGGCCGCGAGGTCGGGCGCGCCCGGCGCGGCATACGTGACCTCGTAGTAGTGCCGCGGGAAGCCGTAGAAGTCGTAGACGAGCGGGACGTCGCCCGTGGTGGCGGACAGCGACAGGGGGGCTTCCTCCCAGTGCGCCGAGACCATGAGGATGTTTGCCGGCTTGCGGAACCTCGTCGACCAGCTCGCCAGCTGGTCGGTCCACACCGGGTCGTCGGCCAGCGGCGGTGCGCCGTGGCTGAGGTAGAGCACCGGCTGACGGGTGGTGGTCGCGGGCTGGGTCATGGCCACAGCCTACACCTAGGCAGTTGAACATTAAACTAATCACGGGAGCCGCCCGCCGCACCCCACGGAATACGGACCAGACGCAGCGAACTTGACCCTCTCGGATACCGTCATCGGCGATGCCTTGTCCATGCAGCGACGAATCCGCTGCACAGGGGATCAGGAACTGAGGTTGAACCATGAGCGAAGGGCGCAAGCTCGTCATCGTCGAGTCGCCGGCCAAGGCGAAGACGATCGGCGGCTACCTGGGCAAGGACTGGGACGTCGAGGCGTCCGTCGGTCACATCCGCGACATCCCGACGCCGTCCGAGATGCCGGCCGAGATCAAGAAGGGCCCGTTCGGCCGGTTCGGCGTCGACGTCGACAACGGCTTCGAGGCCTACTACGTCGTCGACTCGGACAAGAAGAAGAAGGTCTCCGAGCTCAAGCGGCTGCTCAAGGGTGCCGACGAGCTCTACCTGGCCACTGATGAGGACCGCGAGGGCGAGGCCATCGCCTGGCACCTGCTCGAGGTGCTCCAGCCCAAGGTCCCGGTCAAGCGGATGGTCTTCCACGAGATCACCAAGGAAGCCATCCAGCGCGCGGCCAACACCACCCGCGACCTCGACGTGGCGATGGTCGACGCCCAGGAGACCCGGCGCATTCTCGACCGCCTCTACGGCTACGAGGTGAGCCCGGTCCTGTGGCGCAAGGTCAAGGCAGGCCTGTCCGCCGGTCGCGTGCAGTCGGTCGCGACCCGCATGGTCGTCGAGCGCGAGCGTGAGCGGATGGCCTTCGTGCGGGCGTCCTACTGGGACGTGGTCGGTGACTTCACCCCCGACGGTGCCGCCAACCAGTTCGGCGCGCGCCTGAGCGCGGTCGACGACGCCCGCGTCGCCACCGGTCGCGACTTCGCCGACGACGGCACGCTCAAGTCCAAGAACGTCGTCCACCTCGACGAGGAGACCGCGAACTCCATTGCGCGACAGGTGATCTCGGCTCAGGTCAAGGTCACCGGCGTCCAGGAGAAGCCCTACACGCGGCGCCCGTCTGCCCCGTTCACCACGAGCACCCTCCAGCAGGAGGCGTCGCGCAAGCTGCGCCTGTCGTCCAAGAACGCGATGCGGGTCGCCCAGCGGCTCTACGAGAACGGCTACATCACCTACATGCGTACCGACAGCACCACGCTGTCGGAGGCTGCCCTCACCGCGGCCCGACAGCAGGCGCGCGACCTGTATGGCGCGGAGTACGTCCCCGACTCCCCTCGCCGCTACGAGAAGAAGGTCAAGAACGCCCAGGAGGCGCACGAGGCCATCCGTCCGGCGGGGGACCGGTTCCGCACGCCGGCCCAGGTCGCGGGTGAGCTGCGTGGCGACGAGTTCGCGCTCTACGAGCTGATCTGGAAGCGCACGGTCGCCTCGCAGATGGCCGACGCCCGCGGGTCCACCGCCACCGTCAAGCTCGGCGCCACCCTCGACGACGGCCGGGTCGTGGAGTTCAGTGCCTCGGGCACCGTCATCACCTTCCGCGGGTTCCTCGCGGCCTACGAGGAGGGTCGCGACGAGGAGCGGGCCAGCAAGGCAGCCGAGGCCGAGGAGGAGCGCCGCCTGCCCAAGCTCAGCGAGGGCGTGGCGATCACCACGCTGCGCGCCGAGGCCGACGGGCACGAGACCTCACCGCCGCCGCGTTACACGGAGGCCACGCTCGTCAAGGCCATGGAGGAGAAGGGGATCGGCCGACCGTCGACCTATGCCTCCACCGTCGGCACCATCCAGGACCGTGGCTACGTCAACACCCGGGGCAACGCCCTGATCCCGACCTGGCTGGCCTTCGCGGTCACCCGGTTGCTCGAGGAGCACTTCACCGAGCTGGTGGACTACGACTTCACCGCGTCGATGGAGGAGGACCTCGACCGCATCGCCGGGGGCGATGAGCAGCGGGCGCGGTGGCTGCACCGGTTCTACTTTGGTGGCGATCTCGGCGGGGTCCAGGGTGCCGGGGCCGGCGGACTCGTCGGAGGCCCCGGTCAGGGACTCAAGCACCTGGTCGAGGACCTGGGTGAGATCGATGCCCGAGCGATCTCGACCATCGACATCGGTGACGGGATGGTCGTGCGCGTGGGCCGGTACGGCCCGTACGTCGAGGAGACCGTGCCGCAGGGGGTCGACCTGGCCACCGGCGAGATGACCGACGACGCCGCGACGACCCCGCGGCGCGCCACCATCAACGACGACATCGCCCCCGACGAGATGACTCCGGCCAAGGCCCGCGAGCTGCTCGAGCAGTCCGCGGACGACGGCAAGGTGCTCGGTCAGGACCCGGCCACCGGCCGCGACATCGTCGCCAAGGCCGGTCGCTACGGTCCGTACGTCACCGAGGTCCTCGACGAGGAGACCGCCGCCCTCAAGGGGAAGGCGAAGGTCAAGCCGCGCACGGCCAGCCTGTTCAAGGACATGGACCTCGCGACGCTGGACCTCGACACCGCTCTCAAGCTGCTCAGCCTGCCCCGGGTGGTCGGCACGTCCACCGAGGAGGACGGCACCGAGGTCGAGATCACGGCGCAGAACGGTCGCTACGGTCCCTACCTGAAGAAGGGCACCGACTCGCGCTCGCTGGCCACGGAGCAGCAGCTCTTCGACATCACGCTCGAGGAGGCGCTGGCCATCTACGCCCAGCCCAAGCAGCGTGGTCGGGCCGCCACCGCTCCGCTCAAGGAGCTCGGCAACGACCCCGTCTCGGGCAAGCCGATGGTGGTCAAGGACGGCCGCTTCGGGCCCTACGTCACCGACGGCGAGACCAACTCGACGCTGCGCAAGGGCGACGACCCCGAGTCGATCACCCCCGAACGTGGCGCCGAGCTGCTCGCGGAGAAGCGCGCCAAGGGGCCGACCACCCGCAAGCGGGCTGCGAAGAAGACGACGAAGAAGGCTGCGACGAAGACCGCGGCCAAGAAGTCGACTGCCAAGAAGTCGACTGCCAAGAAGTCCGCCGCCACGAAGACCGCCAGCAAGCGCTAGGCACCGATGTCGATCGAGACGACCACTGCCCGCCGGCTCGACCACCGCCTCGCGACCGAGCAGTCCGAGCACCGGCTGCCGTCGGTGTGCGCGGGGGTGGTGCGTGGTGGCGAGCTGGTGTGGTCGGGGGCGGTGGGCACGCTCTCCGGCCGCGCCGACGGTGTGCCGGCCACTGCTGACACGCAGTACCGCATCGGCTCGATCACCAAGACGTTCGTCGGGGTCGAGGTGATGCGGCTGCGCGATGAGGGACGGTTCGAGCTCAACGACCCGATCAGCAGCCACCTCGGCGAGACGGCCTCCACCGACTTCGGCGGCGTCACCATCGCCCAGCTGCTCTCGCACACGTCGGGTCTGCAGGCCGAGACGTCCGGTCCCTGGTGGGAGCGGACCCCCGGTGGCACGTGGTCCGACCTGCTCGCCAGCCGGCCGGCCCTGCGGTTCCGACGGGGCGCGCGGTTCCACTACTCCAACGTCGGGTATGCCGTGCTGGGCGAGCTCGTGGCCCGGCTCCGCGGCATGCCGTGGGGCGAGGCCGTCCAGGCGAATCTCCTTGACCCGCTTGGTATGCCGCGCACGACCCTGCGTCCCGTCGCGCCCTCGGCGCCGGGCTGGGGAGTGCACCCCCTGGCCGACCTGTTGCACGTCGAGCCCGAGCACGACGCCGGCGCGATGGCTCCGGCCGGGCAGCTCTGGTCGACCGTCACCGACCTGAGCCGCTGGGCGACGTTCCTCGCCGGCGACACGGCCGGGCTGCTCAGCCCGCAGACTCTCGACGAGATGTGCCTGCCCATCGCCGTCAACGACAACCCGCGCCAGGCCTGGACGGGAGCGCACGGGCTGGGCTGGCAGGTCTGGAACCTCGACGGCGTGCGGTATGCCGGTCACGGCGGCTCGATGCCCGGGTTCCTGGCCGGGCTGCGGGTCAACCGCGACACCGGCGACGGCTGCGTGGTCTTCGCGAACGCCACCTCGGGGATGGCCCTCGGCAACGACCTGCTCGACCTGCTCGCGGAGCACGAGCCCCTGCCCGTGACGCCCTGGTCGGCCGACGCCGACCAGGCGACCGGGCTGGAGCTGGTCGGTGACTGGTACTGGGGCACCACGGCATACGACCTGCGCCTGTCGGCTGACGGCCACCTCGTCCTGGGGGAGCCCGGTGCCCAGCGTGGCTCCCGGTTCCGGCCGACGGAGAACGGGTGGGTGGGCCTCGACAGCTACCACGAGGGTGAGCCGCTCGTCGTCGTCCGCGACCCGCAGGGGCGGCCGAACCACCTGGACCTCGGGTCGTTCCGCTTCAGCCGGACGCCGTACGACCCCGCCGCCGACATCCCCGGCGACATCCACCCCGACCGCTGGCACTGACCACGATGCAGGAGGTGGCATGCCCAACGACGCCACTGCGCAGCCGGCAGCCCTGCTCCAGACCCGGGCCCTGACCAAGGAGTTCCGTGGGTTCCGGGCCCTGTCGGACGTCAGCCTCAGCGTCGCAGAGGGCACGGTCCACGCCCTGGTCGGACCCCGCGGTGCGGGCAAGTCGACCGTGCTCAACCTGCTGACCGGGTTCCTCGCGCCCACGTCGGGCCGGATCCTCTTCCGCGGGGAGGACATCGCCGGTTGGCAGCCGGAACAGATCGCCCGCCTCGGCATCGCCAGGCCCCTCCGGATCACGAGCCTGGTCGACCAGCTGGGCGTCGTCGAGCACATCGAGCTGGCCCTGGCCCGGGACCCGCGGCTGTTGCTGCTCGACGAGCCGACGGCCGGGATGGGCAGGGAAGACGTCGACCGCATGATCACCCTGGTCAGCCAGGCCGCCGTGGGACGTGCCGTCGTCCTGGTCGACCACAACATGCGCGTGGTCCGGTCGCTGGCCGACACGGTGACGGTGCTGCAGGCGGGCCGGGTCCTGGCGGAGGGCAGCTATGACCAGGTGCGTCACGACGAGCGCGTCATCGCCGCCTACCTCGGACAGGGATGACCCGCGTGGCCGGTGAGGGACTCGAGGTCGGCGCAGCCGGCGACGGGGCTTGACCCTCACGCGGCGTGAGGCGTCACAGTGGTGCCCATGACCGAGAGGACGCAGACCCTGCTCACCGTGGGGCAGGTGGCCGAGCGGCTCGACGTGACGGTGCGGACCTTGCACCACTACGACGAGATCGGGCTGCTGCGGCCGAGCGAACGGTCGCCCGCGGGCTACCGGCTCTACACGGCGGACGACCTCACGCGCCTGCAGCACGTGGTGGTCTATCGCCGCCTCGGGTTCGCCCTGGAGGAGGTCGCACTCCTGCTGGCGCACCCCGAGAGCGTCGAGCAGCACCTGCGTCGTCAACGCGCAGCGGTCCAGCAACGGCTCGACGAGATGAAGGACCTCGTCGCGGCCATCAACCGAGCACTGGAGAGAGAGATGAACGACGAACACGCCACCGCCGAGGACATGATGGAGCTCTTCGGCGACGGCTTCGAAGACGCCCAGGCGGAGGCGGAGCAGCGTTGGGGTGACACCGATGCCTGGCAGCAGTCGCAGCGGCGCACGAAGAGCTACACGAAGGCCGACTGGGAGGCCGTCAAGGCGGAGAGCGACGCCCTGCACAAGGGTTTCACCGACGCCATGGACGCAGGGGAGCCGCCGACGAGCGTGGCGGCGATGGATGCGGCCGAGGCCCACCGGCTCAACATCGACCAGCGGTTCTACGACTGCCCGCCGCAGTTCCACCGCAACCTCGCCGACATGTACACCAGCGACCCGCGGTTCACGGCGACGTACGACGAGATCCGCCCGGGGATGGCGCAGTACGTCCGGGACGCCATCTACGCCAACGCGGATCGCCAGGAGCAGTAGCCCCACCGGCGCGGACTCCAGGGATGCCGCCTGGCCGTCCGCGGCATACCTCGCGGATGAGGGGCGTGTCCCCCCGCTGGCCTAGGCTCGGCCCGTGACCGACGGACTCTTCATCGCCTTCGAGGGCGGCGACGGCGCGGGCAAGTCCACCCAGGTGGCCCTGCTCCGCGAGGCCTTCGAGACCGCCGGTCGCACCGTGACCGTCACCCGCCAGCCCGGGGGCACGCCCCTGGGGCGCGAGATCCGTGACCTGGTGCTGCACGGCGCGCACGTGGCACCGCGTGCCGAGGCGCTGCTGTTCGCGGCAGACAAGGCACACCACGTCGACCAGCTCATCCGGCCCTCGCTCGAGCACGGCGAGGTGGTGCTGACCGACCGGTACACCGACTCCGCCGTCGCCTACCAGGGGGCCGGGCGGGACCTCGGCGCCCAGGAGATCCACGACCTGAACATGTGGGCGGTCGACGGGCTGGTGCCCGACCTGACGGTCGTCGTGGACGTGTCGGCGGAGGAAGGACGGCGCCGTCGCGGTGACGTGCACGACCGGCTCGAGGCCGAGCAGGACACCTTCCACGAGGCGATCCGTGCCCACTACCTCGCGATGGCCCAGGGCAACCCGGAGCGGTACGTCATCGTCGACGGCACGCTCTCGGCCGAGGCGATCCACGCCCAGGTCGTCGAGCGGCTGCGCACCATGGGGGCGCTCCCGTGACGGTGTGGCGCGACGTCATCGGCCAGGACACGGCGGTCGCGACCCTGCAGCGCGCGGTCACCGACACGACTGCCATGACGCATGCGTGGCTGCTGACCGGCCCACCCGGGTCAGGACGATCGGTGGCGGCCCGCGCATTCGCCGCAGCGCTCGAGTGCCCGCAGCACGGTTGCGGTGAGTGCCGCGAGTGCCGCACCGCGGTGGACGGCACCCATGCAGATGTGGATGTCATTGCCACCGAAGGACTGTCCATCAAGGTCGAGCAGGCTCGGGAGCTGGCGGCCATGTCGGCCCTGCGGCCCTCCGTCGGTCCGTTCCGGGTCATCATCGTCGAGGACGCCGACCGGCTGACGGAGCGGGCCGCCGACGCCCTCCTCAAGGCCATCGAGGAACCGGTGGCGCGCACGGTGTGGATCCTGTGCGCGCCGTCGCTGGAGGACGTCGTCATCACGATCCGCTCGCGCTCGCGGCACGTCCGGCTGCGCACGCCGCCGGCCGAGGCGGTCGCCGAGCTGCTGCACCGACGCGACGGCGTCGAGATGCCGATGGCCATGTATGCCGCGCGGGCGGCGCAGAGCCACGTCGGGCTCGCCCGGCGGCTGGCCCGGGACGAGGGAGCCCGGATCAGGCGGCGCGACGTGATCAGCCTGGCAGGGCGGATCCACGGTGTCGGCGACGCGATCGGCGCGGCCGCCGACCTCGCCTCCATCGCGGACGAGGAGTCCACGGCGGCTGCGGCGGAGCGTGACTCGGCGGAGCGCCAGCGGCTCATGGAGGTGCTGGGCGCCGACCCCTCGGCCCGCACGCAGCCACCTCACATCCGCAGCCAGCTCTCGGGGCTGGAGAAGGAGCAGAAGGCACGCGCCACCCGGCACTCCCGCGACGTCCTCGACCGGTCGCTCGTCGACCTCCTGTCGGTCTATCGCGACGCCCTCATCCTGCGCAGCGGAGCGGCGATCGGCCTGGTCAACCAGGACAGCCTCCCCATCGTCCAGGGGGTGGCTCGCTCGATGAGCGCCGAGCAGCTGCTCCACTCGATGGACGCGATCGGCACGGCGCGCGAGCGGATCGGGCTCAACGTCGCTCCCCTGCTCGCCCTCGAGGCCATGGCGATCTCCTTGCGTGTGCCGCAATGAGTGGTCCACGGACGCTCGGGATACGGTCGGACGCATGACGGTGAACGGACGAGTCCTGCTGGCGGCTGCCGCTGCGCTGGCCATGGGGCTGTCCGGGTGTTCCCTGCTCGGCGACGGGCCCAACACGGCTGTGCCGCCCGTGCCCCAGGCCAAGCGCACCGCCCCGACCGGGTCGGAGGCGCTCGCCACGTTCTACGGGCAGAAGCTCGACTGGAAGCGCTGCGGAGCCGGACAGTGCGCCGGGCTGTCGGTCCCGATGGACTACGCCAAGCCGGACGGCGCTGCGATCACCATCCAGGTGCTGCGGATGCCGGCCACCAAGCAGTCGCAGCGGATCGGGTCCCTCGTGGTCGACCCCGGCGGCCCGGGAGCCTCCGGCATCGACTACGCCCGGGCCGCTGACTTCATCGTGGGCAAGCCGGTGCGGCAGCGCTTCGACATCGTCGGGTTCGACCCCCGCGGGGTGCATCGCTCCCGCCCGGTCGACTGCCTCAGCGACGCCCAGATGGACACGTTCCTGGCGCAGGACCCCACCCCTGACACCCCGACCGAGGTGCAGTCCTTCATGGCGTCCATGAAGGACCTGGGCGCTGAGTGCCTCGCCAGGACCGGTCCGCTGCTCGCCCACATCTCCACCGAGGACTCCGCCAAGGACATGGACATCCTGCGGTCGGCCCTCGGCGACGCGAAGCTCAACTACCTCGGCAAGTCCTACGGCACCCAGCTCGGCGCGGTGTATGCCGGCCTGTTCCCTTCGCTGGTGGGCCGGTTCGTCCTCGACGGGGTCCTGCCTCCCGACCTGACCTGGGAGGAGACGGCGGTCGGCCAGGCCGACGGGTTCGAGCGCGCGGCGCACGCGTGGGCCCGGGACTGCGTCGCCCAGGGGGGCTGCCCTCTCGGTGACAGCGAGTCCGCCGTGATGACCCGCGTGGGCGGCCTGCTCAAGCAGCTCGACAGCTCGCCGGTGCCGATGAGGGACGGCCGCGAGTCGATGCTCACGGAGGGGTGGGCGAGCCTCGGCGTGGCCCAGGCGATGTACGACCAGGGGTCCTGGGGTGCGCTCACGGCAGCGTTGCAGCAGGTCCTGGTCAACGGCGATGGCACCAAGCTGATGCTCCTCGCCGACGAGTACGCGCGGCGCGTCCCCAGTGGCAGGTACACCGACAACCTGCTCGAGGCCTTCTATGCGATCAGCTGCCTGGACACCCCGGGGACCCCGGACCCGAAAGCCTACGAGGACGCGGTGGCCAAGGCGAGTGTCAAGGCTCCGGTGTTCGGTCCGGCGCTGGCGTGGGGTGCGGCAACGTGCAGCCAGTGGCCGGTCAAGGCGGGCCAGGGACCGCACAAGATCAGCGCCGCGGGCAGCGGACCGATCGTCGTCATCGGCACCACGCGTGACCCGGCGACCCCCTACGAGTGGGCGGTGCGCGAGCGAGAGCAGCTCGCGAACGCACGACTGCTGACCTTCGACGGCGACGGGCACACCGCCTACACGCGGTCCAACTCGTGCATCGACAACGCCGTCAACGACTACTACACGAGCGGCAAGGTCCCAGCCGACAAGACCTCCTGCTGACCGTTCCCGGCATACCTGAATCGTGGTCAGCTGAAGGCGTAGACGACGGTGATCGTCACGCCGACGGTGTCGCTGCCGGCCTGGATCGGTACCGGCGACGAGGCGTCCTTGGCGGAAACAGCGCGCAGGTCGTAGTTGATCGGCACGGGGTCGGCGACCGTCTCGGTGATGCTGACGACGCCACCCAGACCGCGACCCGCTGCCCTGGCGTACTGCTCGGCCTTGGTCCTGGCGTTCGCGACGGCTTGGTCGCGGGCGGCCGTGAGGAGCTTGCCGTTGTCCTCGAGGTCGAGGCTGATCCCGTTGACCTGCACGGCATTTCCGCCGGCGTTGATGGCTGCGGTGATGGCGTTGCCGGCGCTGCCCAGGCTGCGGAGAGTGGCGGTGACGCCTTCGCTGACCACGTAGCCCTTGATGACCGGGGTGCCGTTGGTCGGGTAGGAGTAGTCGGGCTGGACCTGAAGGTTCGAGGTCTGGATGTCCTTGGCGGCGGTGCCGCTGCGGCTGAGCGAGGACTGGACGCGACCCGTGAGCGCGTTCGCCGCGTCGAGGGCCTTCCCGACGGTGGCGCCACGGGTCTGGACGCTGAGGTCGAGTCGCAGGGTGTCCGGTTTGCCGGCGACGCGCGCGGTCCCTGTGACGGTGATGCCGGGACTGCTGCCGGTGGCCGCGGTGCCGGGCGTGGTCGGGCTGGGGTACGTGACGAGGGTCGCGGCGGAGGCTTCGCGACCGGAGTGGGAGCCGACCCAGAAGGCGCCTCCCAGCAACACGGCGGTCGCGACGGCGACCGCTCCACGGGACATCGGCTGGCTGGTCATGGGGATGGGACGGTATGCCGCGTGGCCGGGTTCCGCGGGTGGCGTTGCGAGTTGGGGCGGCCCTGCGGCGCACGCTTCCCGGTAGGTGCACGGCCGGTTCGGAAATCTGCGGGGTCATCCGTATACTCATCGTCCGTGCCTTCGGGCACCCGCCGCCTTAGCTCAGTCGGCCAGAGCGATTCACTCGTAATGAATAGGTCATCGGTTCGATTCCGATAGGCGGCTCGGCGAACGCCCTCCAGGCAACTGGGGGGCGTTTCTGCTGGTCAGAGTGGATGTTGCCTCGTGCGGAGGCGTCGTCGTGAAGCCACGCCAGGATCAGCCTGACCAGCGCGCAGAGCTGGCTGACGACGACGGGGCCGCCAACAACGCGGGGCCGAGCGAGGGTGCGAGTCCCGGGATGCCACGGCTCCGGATGCGGCACGATGGTTGCCGTGAGGACCCACCAGAATTCGCTCACCTTCGAGCAGGCGGTACCGAGGCGGGTCAGCGTCAGCCGGATGGCCTGCTGCCTCGTGCTGATCGCCTTCGGCGCCTACGTCATCTACGTGGGGATTCAGTTCCGGCACACGCTCGCTGGGGGCTACGAGGTTCTCGCGTTCGCGGTGCCCGTGGCCGCAGGCTTGGTGTTGGTGGCCGCAGGTTTGCTCTTCGCCGACCGGGTTGGCCGAGCTGCTTGGGTCTTGATCGGCAACGACGCGGTGACTCTGCATTCGCGTGGCGTCCTCTGTAGGGACGTGATCCTGCCGATGACCGAGATCACTGGCGTCCAGAGCTACCCCTGGCAGTACGCCTCCGCGGAGCTGCCTCGGGGAGCGGTCTCGGTCACGCCGCTCTCGATGGGGCCGTGGCTCGCCCTCTCAGTGGCCCCCCTCGTCCTTCCGGCCAGGCGAACCAGTTGGATGTGGCACTCGCTGTTCCGGGCGACGGACTTTACCCAGGTCCGGACTCCCTCATCGCGCCGAACCTGCTCCATGATCCTGTTCGGGACGACAGAAGCAGAGCAGGCCCTGGAGGCCATCCGTGACCACCTGCCCGCATAGTGCCTAGCCCGCAGGCGGAATCCGCCGCCAGCGACGGCGCGGGCTCGCCGGGCCATGTGGTCGAGCGTCGAACCGGTCACCGTGCTTGGCGCCTGGCGCAAGGCCAGTGGACAGCACGAGCTGGATGAGCTGTTCACCTCCCTCGGTGCAAGCTTCTCGGACTGCACCTCCTGCGCCGTCGAGGTGCTGTCATACGACGTGGTCGAGGACATGGCATACACCGCCGGGCTTGAGCACACCTCCGTCTCCGTTGACGGAGAGGCGCGGACGTACACGTTGCGCGTAACTCAGGTGTACCGACGCGAGAACGGCCAGTGGAAGCTCGCGCACCGACACGGCGACACGCTGGTGCCTGACGTTTAGGACCAAGCCCCAGACGGCCACGTCGCCCGTACCCGGTTCGGAATCGTTGCTGTCGTTTGACACGATGGGCATGCTGACCTCATGGCGGCAGTCGCATCGGCGGTTGTTGTCGGCGCGGGGAGCGCCGGGTGCATGGTCGCTGCGCAGATGGCCCGAGCCGGCCGAGACGTGGTTCTCGTCGAGGCCGGGGCCGACCTCCGCGGCCGTGAACCACCGCAGCTGCGCGATGGCTGGGGGCTCTACCGCGAGCATGCGTGGGGCTACGTCAGCGAACCAGACGCAGCGGGCGCGATGACCACCGTGTTGCGCACCAGGCTGGTGGGGGGCACGGCGTGGCTGACGCGCTTCGCGCTGCGAAACCACCCGGCCGATTACAAAGATTGGGACCAGCTGATCGGCGGGGGTTGGAGCTACCCCGAGGTGGTCGACGCGTTCAACACCATCGAGCAAGACCTCGAGTTCGGCGACAGCCCGTGGCACGGACAGCAGGGCCCGATCCCGGTCACCCGATACCCGGACGTGCCGTCGACCGAGTTCGACGGCGCCGTTCAGCAGGGACTTCGCGAGAGTCAGTTTCGATGGGAGCCAGACCTCAACCGGCCGGGGGCCACCGGGTTCGGACGGATACCGATGAACTCGATCGCAGGGCGCAGGGTGACGACCGTCGACCTGCTGAACGAGGCACACCCGAACCTGGAGCTTCACGCTGAGTCGCTCGCGGCCGAGGTCGTCTTCGAGGGGTCACGAGCTGTGGGGGTCCGTTTGAGCGACGGATCGACCATCCATGCTGACACCGTCGTGCTCGCGGCCGGTGTGTACGGCAGCCCGTGCCTGCTGATGCGTTCGGGGATTGGCCCTGCCGCGAGGCTCGCCGACCTCGGCATACGCGTCGTGGTGGATCTCGCCGGCGTGGGGGAGAACCTCTGCGATCATCCCGCCGTCTCCCTGGACGTCGGCTACCGCGGCGTGCAGCGTCCAGGTCCGCTTCTGCACACGATCGCGAGCTTCGCCTCCCCGGCCGGGGACAGTGGGGATGGCCGTCCCGACCTTGGCCTGTGGGGCAGCGATCCGGAGGGCGAGCCTGCGGAGGGCTGGCTGGACGTGCTGTTGTGGCGTCCACAGGGGCGTGGACGAGTGCGACTCAACTCCCGAGAGCCGGCGGAGCTGCCGCTAATTCGCCTGCCCAGCCTCACTGACGAGGATGTAGTGGTGCTGTCCCATGGCGTGCGCCAAGCCCTCGACGTGATGGCAGCACCGGCCCTGCAGGCGCTCGCCACCCCTGCGCACACGGCCGTCCCGGAGGGGTGGGAGGCCCTTGGTGGTTGGGTCCGGGACAACGCCTACTCGCTACCTCACACTGTCGGCACGTGCGGGATGGGAGCCTCGCCGCAAGGTGGCGCCGTTGTCGACGCCGCCGGCCGGGTGTATGGCGTGGACGGGTTGTACGTTGCGGACGCATCTGTCCTGCCCGGCCCACCAACCGGATTCCCGCACCTGGTCACGCTGATGATGGCATCCCGGATAACCGACAAGATCCTGGCCCACGCAGGATCACCGCGCTGACAACATCTGCACGGATGGCGGCAGGTGCGCCCGGCTCCTGCCTCTCGGGCGGGGTGACAACGGTGAGGGCAAGCGGGACACTGCGCGCATGGGTTCAGCCCAGGCGGCTCAGCTGGTGCCGCTCGTCGGCCGAGGCGCGGAACAGGGGCGCCTAGCGGCGTTGCTTGACGGGGTTGCGCAGGGGACGCCGGGGGTGCTGCTGGTCGGTGGCGAGGCCGGGGTCGGCAAGACCGCTTTGGTGCGGGACGCGTGTGCGCGGTTCTCCGGGCAGGTGCTGTGGGGGACGTGCGTGCATTTCGTGGGCACGCCTGTCCCGTTTGCCGCCGTCGTGTCGGCGTTGGAGGGGTGGCTCGCAGCGGCCAGTGGGCCAGAGCGGGTTGAGGTGTTGTCCGGGCTCGACGCGCTGCGTGCCCTTCTGCCCAGCAGCCCGTCAGCGGGCGCCGTCGAGCCCGGTGTGCTGCTCACTCAGCTCGACGCCGCACTGCTGCGCATCGCGCAACGTGACCCGCTTGTCCTGGTGGTGGACGACCTGCAGTGGGCGGATCCGTCGACTCTTGACCTGCTCGCGTTCCTCGTCGCGGGGCTGGGGTCCGAGCGGGTCGGGGTCATCGCGACCGTTCGTGACGAGGACCGCCCGGACGGCCATCTGGTCAACGGGTGGGTGGCCGACCTTCGACGGATGCCGCCCGTGAGCGAGGTTCACCTGGAACGCCTGGGGGAACAGGACACTGCCGACCAGGTCGAGACCCTGCTGGGCGCCCAAGGCGCCGACCCCGGCTTGGGCGCGCGGGTGTACGCCCGCTCGGGCGGCAACCCCTACCTCACCGAGCTCATCGCGGCGGAGCCCGCCGAGCTGCTGTCCACGAGTCCAGTGGCTGAGGCCCTTCGGGCGGCAGTCCTGCTGCGCTGGCATGGGCTCAGTGAACCGGCGCGTGGGGTGACACGTGTCCTCGCGATCGGCGGCCGACCCGTGGGGGTCGACGTACTGGAGGGAGTCGTCGGGCTCCTCGGCGACCGCAGCGCGTTCGGCGCAGACGTGCGCGAAGGGCTGGCCGAGGGCGTGGCCGCTGGTGTGCTCGCCCACTGCGACGGCGGGCGGGTGTGGTTCCGCCACCCGCTCATCGCCGACATTCTGACTGGCGACGCAACAGGCCCTGACCCCAGCTCGGTCCATTCGGCGTACGCCAAGGTGCTCGCACATCGGAGCGGGTCCGAGCCTGGGGACGTAGCCAGTCACCACGAGCTGGCCGGGGAGTGGACCGAGGCATACCGGTGGTCGCTGACCGCTGCACAGTTCACCGCCGCAGCGCAGGGCTTTGTCGAACACCTGCAGCATCTGCAGCGGGCCTGCGGGCTGTGGCCACGCGTTCGAGCAGCGACGGCACCGACCAGCGAGTACGTGGACCTGCTCTTGCGCACCAGCCGGGCCGCCCAGTGCGTTGCCGAACCCGAACAGGCCCTGTCCCTGATCGACGAGGCGCTGTCGCTCACCGAGCGTGCGGACAGTCCCGCTCTGGCCTGCAGGCTGCTGACGTTGCGGCACCGGATGCAGGTCGAGGCCGAGCATCTGGCGTGGACCGGGGTCACGACCGCCCTCCGCGAGGCGGAGCAGATCGTGCAGTCGCTGCCGGGGACCGCGGAGCGGGCCATCGTGGACTCCTCGCTCGCCTGGACGGAGATCTGGGCGGGTCGCGAACGGGGCCGTGAGCTTGCTGACGAGGCCCTTCGGGCGGCGCGGGCGACGGGTTCCCCGGATGCGCTCATCCCCGCACTGGTCGTGAGCGCGTTGGCTCACCCGGCCAGCGCCGAGGCCCTCGGCTGGCTCGAGGAGGCGTACGAGCTGGCCAGGGTCAGTGGTGCTGCGGCCGAGATGGCCGATGCAGCCCTGGGCGTGCACAACCTCCACCAGGCGCATGGGCAGTATGCGGCGGCGTTGGAGTCTGGCCTGCGCCGGGGCGCTGACCTGTTCCTGGCCGGCGCGCCGGTCCTCGCAAGGTTCGTGCTGACCTCGGCCGCGTACTTCGCGCTGTGCCTGGGGCAGTGGGAGACGGCCCAGGCGAGCCTGCGTCCGGCGTTGGCTGCTGCTGACGGTGGACACCGGGAGGCCGTCGCGCGCGCAACGATGGCAATCCTGTGCGCCCGCCGAGGTGAGCTCGCGGCGGCGCAGCGACAACTGGACAGGGCGGCGCAGATCTCGACGACGCAGTACATGGGCACGGCGACCTACCCGTACGGGGCGGTGGAGCTCCTGCTGGCTCAACGCAAGCCCGATCTGGCCCTCGATGTGGTGGACGCCGAGATCGGTGCGGTCGTCCTCGGCGATCCGCGCGACAGTGACGAGCTCCTCGTTCTGGCGGCGCGCGCCGCGGCAGATCTCGCGCAGGACGGGCGTGACCGCGGGCAGCGGGACGTGGTCCAGGTGGCGCAGGAGCGCCTGCGTGCTGTCCTGGCTGCAGGCTGGGGCGATCGGAGGCCGTTCACGGCATGGGACGACGCGGACCTGCTGACCCCGGCCGTGCGGGCCATGTATGAGGCGGAGCTGGCACGCCTTGACGACCGACCTGACCAGGCGCATTCCTGGGCTCGCGCGCACCGCGCTTGCCAGCGAGCCGGGCGGCGTTGGGATGAGGCGGTGGCCGCCGCCCATGAGGCGCATGCCGCGTTGCGCGCTGGCCAGCCTCGGCCGCGGGCGGCCGAGCTCCTGCGTGAGGCCATGGGCATCGCCCTCGAGCTGGGCGCGGCGCCGCTGCGTCGCCGTGTCGAGACCACCGCCGCAGCAGCCCACCTTGTCCTCGAACCCATCGCCGAGGCATCACTGTCGGTCCCAGAAGGGCGGCCATGGACTGGGCTTACTCCCCGCGAGCAGGAGGTGTTGGCTCATGTGGTCGCGGGCCGCTCGAACACGGAGATCGCCAAGGCGCTGTTCATCAGCGACAAGACCGTCAGCGTGCACATCTCCAACATCCTGCGTAAGTCCGGCACGACCAGTCGCGTCGACGCGGCTGCGTGGGCGACCCGGCTCGCTGACGCGCCCTGACGGTAGCAGTCCGAATGGCCCGGTAGCGCCCGCCCACGTCCAGGTCCTTGAAACGCATCCCGGACGGGTGTCGGATCGGGGCAAGGCCGTTCGTGGACCAGGTGAGCGGTCGCCCACCGGGGGCGCCCCCAACCGCAGGAGATGACTCGAGATGCAGCACCGGCCGTTCCTGTGAGCGACGTCGACGCGCGGGAGGCGGTCGCCCGATCCCACCGTGAGGAGTGGGCGCGCCTGGTGGCCTCGCTGACACGGCGGTTCGGTGACCTCGACATCGCCGAGGAGGCGGTGGCCGAGGCGTTCGCGACCGCCCTCGAGCGGTGGCCAGCCCACGGCATACCTCCGAATCCGGGTGGGTGGCTGACGACCACCGCCAACCGCAAGGCCATCGACCGGATCCGGCGCGAGAGCAAGCTGGACGGCAAGGTGAAGGAGGCCCAGAGGGTGTTCGACGACGACCCGCCTGAGCCTCTCGGCGCCATCGACGACGACCGGCTGCGGCTGCTCTTCACCTGTTGCCACCCGGCGCTGGCGATGGAGGCGCGGGTGGCCCTGACGCTGCGCATGGTCGGTGGCCTGACCGTGCCCGAGATCGCCCGGGCCTTCCTCGTGCAGGAGACCGCGATGGGGCAGCGGGTCACCCGCGCGAAGGCCAAGATCAAGGCGGCACACGTCCCCTACCGGGTGCCCGCCGCCGAGGACCTCCCGGCACGGGTGTCAGGGGTGCTCGCCGTCCTCTTCCTCGTCTTCAACGAGGGGTACCTGTCCACGGGCGCCGACACCGACCCGGTCCGGCACGACCTCACCGGCGAGGCGATCCGGCTGGGTCGCCTGCTCCGTGCCCTCCTGCCGCAGGACGGCGAGGTGGCCGGGTTGCTGGCGCTGATGCTCCTCACCGAGGCGCGCGGCGCCGCGCGGGTCTCGGCGAGCGGTGAGCTGGTGACGCTGGGCGAGCAGGACAGGGGCACCTGGGACGCGGCACTGGTCGCCGAGGGCCATCGACTGGTGCGCGAGCGGTTGGTCGCGGGAGTGGCTCCGGGGCGCTATCAGCTCCTCGCCGCGATCAACGCCGTGCACACCTCGGCTCGTGACGTCCGCGACACCGACTGGTCTCAGGTCGTCGCGCTGTACGACCAGCTCGTGAGGCTCGACCCGTCGCCGATCGTGGCCCTCAACCGGGCCGTGGCGGTGGCCGAGCTCGACGGCCCCGAGGTCGCCCTCGCGGCGGTCGACCGCCTCGAGGACCGGTTGGCCGGCTACCACGCCTACCATGCGACCCGGGCCGACCTGCTGCGTCGGACCGGGCGCAGCCAGGCGTCCCGAGCGGCCTACGGGCGGGCCATCGAGCTGGCCGGCAACACCGCCGAGGTGGCCTACCTCAGTCGCCGCAGGGACCAGCTGGGGTAGTCCCGTCGGAAGGTGTCCAAGGGTGGCAATAGCTCGATGTGATGACGCTGGATGGCGTACGCCATACGCCTGTGTATGACGTACGTCCTTTGCGGCTGGGGCCCATAGTGTCGACGGATGGTCGACGATTCCGACTCGGAGTTGACCGACGCCGTGCTGCGTTCGGAGATCGAGCTGTTGGCAGAGCTGATCGCCGTCGTCAGTGAGGTTCCGGGGCGGCTCACGGACACCCAGGTCGACGTGGTCCTCGGCCTCCTCCCTCCGGTCCCACGGGCCGGCAGGGACGACGGCGGCGGCTCTCCCGCGCACACGGCGTCGTGACCACGGGCGCGGCCGCAGCGCCCTGACCTCGCACAATTCCCCGGATCGGGTTATCGGCGAACCTGCGCCTGACCGGGCGCTCACTGCCATCATGGCGACATGACGCAGGAGTCGGGCACGCAGACGCGCCTGGACCACCGGCTGACCGGACTGGCCCGCGTGACGGCAGAGCTCACCCGCGCGGAGAGTGCGGAGGGTGTCACGAGCATCGTCGTGGAGCACAGCTCTGAGGCAGTGGGAGCCACGATGGCCTCCCTCAGCCTCAGGGACGGACCCGACGTGATCCGGCTCGCGGGGCTGCGCGGTGGCAGTGACGAAGACGTCGAGGCCTACGCCACGTTCCCCTTGTCGATGCCAAGTCCTGCTGCTGACGTCATCCGCTCGGGGCGTCGGCTGCTGCTGGCCGGACGCAGTGCGATCCTCGACGCCTACCCGGACACCCCGCGGATCGACCGGGGTGACCGCCTGTTGCTCGTCCTGCCGTTGAACACCGCCACCGAAACCCTGGGCGCGATCGGGCTGTCCTTTCCGGCGCGGCGCTCGTTCGAGCCGTCCGAGCTGGACTGCCTCGACATCCTGGCGGACACCTGCGCGCAGGCCCTGCAGCGCGTCCAGGCCGAGCAGGAGTCAGCCGACCGCCAGGCCAAGCTGACCTTCCTCGCCGAGGCGTCGGCTGAGCTCGCCAGCAGCCTCGACTACGAGGCCACCCTCGCGCGGGTGGCCCAGCTCGCCGTGCCGACCTTCGCCGACTGGTGTGCGATCGACCTGCTCAAGGACAACCGCCTGCGCCGGCTGGCCGTCGCCCATGTCGACCCCGCCAAGGTGGCCTTCGCGCACGAGCTCGCGGAGCGGTATCCGTCGGACCCGGAGTCCACCAGCGGCGCCTGGCAGGTGATCAGGACCGGACGCAGCGAGCTGATCGCGGATATCACCGACGACATGCTCGTTGCGGGGTCGCGGGACGAGGAGCAGCTGCGGATCGCGCGGGAGCTGGCGTTGCACAGCGTGGTCACGGTGCCGCTCATCGCCCGAGGCCGGACCCTGGGGGTCATCACCTGGGTGAGCGCGGAGTCCAAGCGCCGCTACACCCGACGCGACCTCGAGTTCGCCGAGGACCTCGGTCGACGGGCGGCGGTGTCCATCGACAACTCCGAGCTGCACAGCGAGACGCTGGCGGTCGCGGTGCGGCTGCAGCATGCTGTCCTGCCTGCTGGCCTGCCCACGATCGCGGGATGTGACGTGGCGGCGCGCTACCTGCCGTCGGGTCGCACCGAGGTGGGTGGGGACTTCTACGACGTGATCGCCCTGCCGGACGGCCGGGTGGCCCTCTTCGTCGGGGACGTGATGGGACGTGGGGTGGCCGCCGCCGCATCCATGGCGCAGATGCGCGCCTCGGTGCGGGCCTACATCGCGACGGACCCGTCGCCCGAGGTGGTCCTCACCAAGCTGGACAGGATGCTCACGTCCTACGGGGACGACCATTTCGTCACGCTGGCCTACCTGCTGGCCGACCCGGCCCGCAACGAGCTGCTGATCGCGAACGCGGGCCACCCCGCCCCTATCCTGCTTCGCGCGGACTCGTCCGTCGAGCAGGTCCCCAGTGCGAATGGTGGTCCGCTGGCGATCGGGGGCGGACAGCGTCACCAGCACACGGTGCGGTTCGATGCGGGTGACACCGTCCTGCTCTTCACCGATGGGCTGATCGAGCGTCGCACCGAGGACATCGACACCGGCCGCGCCAGGCTCTCAGCTGCCGTCGGGGCCCTGGCGGACCCCGACCTGGACCAGGGTCTGGGGAGCACCATCGCTGGGGCCGCCGACGAGAGCCACGACGACGACGTGGCCGCGGTCGCGCTGCGCCGCCACCCTGCGGTGCCTCGCGTGCCGGACCCGCAGACCGCCTGACGAGCTAGGCGTTCTTGCGCCGCAGGTACGCCCAGGCCAGCAGCGCGCAGACGATGCCGTTGAGCGCGCCGACGATGATGTCGGTCAGGTGGTGCATGCCCCGGTAGAGACGGGCCCACGCCACGAGCAGTGGGATGATGAGGAACACCGTCGTCACGACGCGGCGCAGCACCGCGTGCTCGATCCGCTGCGCCAGCATCGCGAAGGTGAGGTACAGGGCGGTCGACGCGCCGACGTGGCCGCTCGGGTAGCTCGAGGTGGGGGGAGCCGGGTCGAGGTGCGGCACGTGCGGTCGCGGCCTGCCGACGATCGTCGTCGCGATGACGAACACCGTGGCCTGGAGGGAGATCGCGATGGCTGGGATGATGGCCACCCACCACTCGCGGGTGCGCCACCAGATCAGGCCGACGGCCAGCACGCACACCGCGATGACGTACTCGGTGTTGCCGATGTGCGACCACACCATGGTCACGCTGTCCCAGGTGGCAGTGCGCAGGCTCTGGGCGTCCTTGCTGACGGTCTCCTCCGACGGGAGGCCACCGAGTGGGCCCTTGATGAGGAAGCCGACCCCCACGATGGCCGCCCACAGGACCACTGCGGGAAGGATGGCCCGCAGGAACCCGTCCCGGAGTGCGGAGCCCGCCGTGGGCCTGGAGCGGTCATCGGTGTAACGCGTCAGGAAGCTCATGGTGTCCTACTCAGGGTCGGGTGCGCGGCTGCCCGAGCCTAGCGCCACAACGGCCACCGACAGGGCGCCTGACCTGCACCAATCCGCGCGGGAAGCGCCGTGGGGCCTCGCCAGCCGCCAGCGGTCAGGCCGTCGAGAGGGATGCCACCTGGTCAGCCAGCAGGGCGGCCACGCGTCGCTGGTCGAGGGTCGGCCGAGCCACGTGCGTGGCCGCCGTGAGCTGGAAGTAGCCGCTCACAACGGCTCCGCTGCGCACCGGAAGGACGACGATGCTGTCGACCGGCAGTCCGCCGCGTTCGACGTCGAGGCGGGTGCCGCCGCGGGTGATCGTTCCGTCGCGCCCGAGCACCGGCCCGGGAAGCAGGGTGCCACTCGCCACGAACTCGCACCGGTCGAGGTCGAGGAGCTCACGGATCCGATCCGCGACGGCACTCGTCACCGCCGGAGAACCGGCGTGGTGCGCGACGGACTCTGCGGTCGCGAGCACCCCGTCGAGGTAGCCCCGCTGCCGCCCGAGGGCCGCGCGCTGCCGTTGGCCCCACAGCGCCAGCTCGGTGACCGCCAACCCCACGACGAGCAGCAGCACGGTCACCTGGACGTCCTCAGTCCTGCCGATCGCCAGACTGCGGTAGGGCGCGGTGAGGAAGAAGTCGAACCCGGCTGCGCTGGATACCGCGGACCACAAACCGGCGGCCCGGATGCCGGTGGCCGACGCCGCCACGATGACCACCACGAGCGCCACCGCCGCGCTCGCGAGCGGCACGGTGACAGGTGCAGCGCTGACCAGGGCGCACAGGGCCAGCGGCGTGGCAGCGCAGGCGCCGATGACTACCGACCGGTGTCGGGCGATGAGCTGGTTGAGATCCATGCCTTCATGACGCCTCGACTGCGGCGGGGACGTCAAGGCTCTTGACGCGATCTGTATGCCGGGTCGTCAAGATCATGTCAACGACCGTCAGGGGGGCATCAAGGACAACCGCGCCGGGTCTCGGAAGTCCTTGAATGGGAACGTGATCGAGAACCTCCTGGCCGCTCTGCTCGGCATCGGCCTGCTCGCCTACCTCGGGTACGCCCTCGTCCGTCCGGAGCGCTTCTGATGTCCGACACGGTGAGCGGACTGCTCACGGTCGGCCTCCTCGTCCTGATGCTGGCGGTCGCCTACCACCCCGTCGGAGCCTGGCTCGCGGCGGTGTTCACGGACACCCGTCACTGGCGGCTGGAGCGCAGCGTCTACCGGCTGGTGAGGGTCGATGCCGACTCCGAACAGGGCTGGCGCGCCTACGCGACGAGCGTCGTCGTGTTCTCCGTCGTGGGGACGGTCGCCCTCTTCGCGCTGGTCGTCGCCCAGACCCACCTGCCGGGACGGCAGGGTTCGGCCGGCATGGGCCTGACGACAGCGCTCTGCACGGCAGTCTCGTTCGTCACCAACACCGACTGGCAGTCGTATGCCGGTGAGGTGGGCGCCACCCCGCTCCTCCAGACAGCCGGCCTGGCGGTCCAGAACTTCGTCTCTGCGGCGGTCGGCCTCGCGGTGGCGATCGCGCTGATGCGGGCCCTGGCCCGGCACAGCGTCGCGACCATCGGCAACTTCTGGGTCGACCTGGTGCGCGGTGTCGTCCGGGTCCTCCTGCCGGCCTCGCTCGTCGCCGCCGTCCTGCTGCTCGCCGGCGGCGTCATCCAGAACCTCAACGGTCCGACGACGGTCAAGGGCCTCGCCGGTGTCGCACAGGTTGTCCGTGGCGGCCTGGTCGCCTCACAGGAGGCGATCAAGGAGATCGGGACGAACGGCGGGGGCTACTTCAACGCCAACTCGGCCCACCCGTTCGAGAACCCCAACCCCCTCACCAACGTGTTCGAGATCTTCCTGCTGCTCGTCATCCCCTTCGCCCTGACGCGCACGTACGGGCTGGTCGTGGGCGACCGCCGTCAGGGGTGGGCGCTGGCCGGCTTCGCAGGCCTTCTCTGGGCCGGCGGGGTGGCCGTCACGACGTGGGCCGAGGTGCACGCCGCCGGCGCGGTGACCGGCTCCATGGAGGGCAAGGAGCAGCGGTTCGGAGTATGGGGCTCAACGCTTTTCGCCGCCTCGACCACCAGCACCTCCACCGGCTCGGTCAACTCGATGCACGAGAGCTACAGCCCGCTGGGCGGAGGGACCCTCGTGGCCAACATGGTCCTGGGCGAGATCTCGCCGGGCGGCGTCGGCTCCGGCCTCTACGGAATCGTCATCGTGGCGCTGCTCGCCGTGTTCGTGGCCGGCCTGATGGTCGGGCGCACTCCGGAGTACCTCGGCAAGGCGATCGGTCGGCGCGAGGTCACCTGCGCGGCGCTCTACGTCCTCGTCATGCCGGCGCTGGTGCTGGTCGGGACCGGACTGTCCCTTGCGATGGACGGTCCGAGGGCCGGGATGCTCGCCTCCGGGCCGCGCGGGCTCACCGAGGTCCTGTACGCGTACGCGTCCGCCGCGAACAACAACGGCAGCGCGTTCGCCGGCCTCGGGGCGGACACGCCCTGGTACAACCTGACGCTGGCCCTGTGCATGCTGCTCGGCCGGTTCGTCCCGATGGTGCTCGTGCTGCGCCTGTGCGGCCTGCTGGTCGAGCAGCGCAACCGTCCCGCCTCCCTCGGGACGATGCCCACCCACACCCCCCTCTTCGTCGGTCTGGTGACCGGCGTCGCGGTCATCCTCGCCGGGCTCACCTTCTTCCCGGCCCTGGCCCTGGGTCCGCTCGCTGAGGCCCTGTCATGACCGGCACCGTGCTGGCCACCGCTGGCCAGGCCTTCGCCAAGCTCAACCCGCGGCACCTCTGGCGGGCTCCGGTGATCTTCGTGGTGTGGGTCGGCTCGGTGCTCACCACCGGCCTGGCCGCCGTCGAACCCAGCGTCTTCAGCTGGTCGATCGCGTTCTGGTTGTGGGCCACGGTGCTCTTCGCCAACGCGGCAGAGGCGGTCGCCGAGGGCCGCGGCAAGGCGCAGGCTGCCAGCCTGCGGGCGGCGAAGCGCGAGACGACGGCTCGCCGTTTGCGAGCAGACGGCGAGGAGGAGACGGTGCCCGGCAGCGAGCTCACCATCGGCGACAGGGTCGTGGTCGACGCCGGGCAGGTCATCCCCGGAGACGGGGAGGTGGTGGAGGGCGTCGCCACCGTCGACGAGTCCGCCATCACGGGCGAGTCCGCGCCGGTGATCCGCGAGTCGGGGGGTGACAGGAGCGCCGTCACGGGCGGCACCACCGTGTTGTCCGACCGGATCGTCGTCCAGATCACGACGATGCCCGGGGAGAGCTTCATCGACCGCATGATCGCGCTCGTCGAGGGAGCCCAGCGCCAGAAGACCCCGAACGAGATCGCCCTCACGATCCTCCTGACGACCCTGACCATCGTCTTCCTCGTCACGGTGATGGCCCTGCAGCCGCTCGCGGTCTACTCAGGGCAGGCCCAGCCGGTCGTGGTCCTCGTGGCCCTGCTCGTCTGCCTCATCCCCACCACCATCGGCGCCCTGCTGTCCGCCATCGGCATCGCCGGGATGGACCGGCTGGTCCAGCGCAACGTGCTCGCCATGTCGGGGCGCGCCGTGGAGGCGGCCGGTGACGTCTCGACGCTGCTGCTCGACAAGACGGGGACCATCACCTTCGGCAACCGGCGGGCGACCGAGCTCCTCTCGGTGGGTGACGGGTCGGCGGGTGACGGGGCGGTGGGTGACGGCACCGACGTCCACGCCCTGCCCGACGCGGCATACCTGTCCTCACTGGCGGACTCCACGCCCGAGGGGAAGTCGATCGTGGACCTGGCCACGACGGAGTACGCCGTCAACGGAGGCCGCTCCGCGGGGGTCCTGGTGCGCGACGGGGCGCAGTTCGTCGAGTTCAGTGCGACGACGCGGATGTCAGGGGTCGACCTGCCCGACGGGGTGCGCATCCGCAAGGGTGCGGCCTCGGCGCTGCACGGCTGGGTGGAGGAGTCCGGTGGGAGCATCCCGTCCGCGGTGCGCGACATCGTCGACCGCATCAGCGCCTCCGGCGGGACACCCCTGGTCGTGGCCACCCGACACGGTGCCGATCCTGCTCGGGTCCTCGGTGTCGTCCACCTCAAGGACGTCGTGAAGCCGGGGATGCGAGAGCGCTTCGAGGTCCTGCGGCGCATGGGGATCCGCACCGTGATGATCACCGGTGACAACGCCCTCACCGCCGCCGCGATCGCGGGGGAGGCGGGCGTCGACGACTTCCTCGCGGAGGCCACTCCCGAGGACAAGCTGCGCCTGATCAGGCGTGAGCAGGAGGGTGGTCGCCTCGTCGCGATGACCGGCGACGGCACCAACGACGCGCCGGCACTGGCCCAGGCGGACGTCGGCGTCGCGATGAACTCCGGCACGTCCGCCGCCAAGGAGGCCGGCAACATGGTCGACCTGGACTCCGACCCGACCAAGCTCATCGAGGTGGTCGAGATCGGCAAGCAGCTGCTCATCACCCGCGGTGCGCTGACGACCTTCTCGATCGCCAACGACATCGCGAAGTACTTCGCCATCATCCCGGCGATGTTCGTCACGCTGTTCCCGGGCCTCGCCGCGCTCAACATCATGAGGTTGTCGTCCCCCCAGTCCGCGATGCTCTCGGCGGTCATCTTCAATGCCCTCATCATCCTGGCGCTGATTCCCTTGGCGCTCAAAGGCGTGCACTACACACCGGCCAGCGCCGCCGCCATGCTCCGACGCAACCTCCTGGTCTACGGCGTCGGCGGCGTCATCGCGCCCTTCATCGGTATCAAGGTGATCGACCTCGCGGTCTCCCTGCTGCCAGGTCTGGGGTGACCTGATGACCTCGTCACTGCGCAACCTCGTGGCCTCCCTGAGGATGTTGGGGGTCCTCACCCTCCTGCTCGGCGTCGTCTACCCCGCCGTCGTCTGGGGCATCGGCCGGGTCGCCTTCCCTGCCCAGGCCGACGGTTCGCTCGTGCGCCGGCACGGTGTCGTCGTCGGCTCCAGCCTGCTGGGTCAGCAGGTCACCGACCCGCGCTTCTTCCACGGCCGTCCGTCTGCCCCCGGGTATGCCGCCGGGGTCAGTGGCGGGTCGAACCTGGCCGGGACCTCGGCCGACCAGGTCAAGGCAGTGCGTGAGCGCTCCACGGCATACGGGGCAACGAGTTTCGGGGCCGTGCCGGCCGACGCGCTCACCGCCTCGGGCAGCGGTCTGGACCCGCACATCTCTCCCGACAACGCCCGCGCCCAGGCCAGTCGGGTGGCGGCCGCCAACGGCCTCGACCTCGCCGCGATGCTGCGACTGGTGGATGCGCACACCCAGGGCCGTTCGCTCGGCTTCCTCGGCGAACCCCGCGTGGACGTGCTCGAGCTGAACCTCGCCGTGCAGGCTGCGGCGGGGCGATGAGCCGACCGTCCTGCGCGCAGGCCGCGCGAGGGACGACAATCGGCTCATGAGCAGGGGAGTGCTGCGCGTCTACCTCGGGGCCGCGCCGGGCGTGGGGAAGACGGTCGCCATGCTCGCCGAAGGGCACCGTCGCCGGGACCGCGGCACCGACGTCGTCATCGGGATCTGCGAGAGCCACGGGCGGCCCTACACGGCGGCGCTGATGGACGGCCTGGAGCGGGTGCCGTTGCGCCCGGTGTCCTATCGCGACGGCATGTTCGAGGAGCTCGACGTGGCGGCCGTCCTCGCGCGGCGACCCGACGTGGTGCTCGTCGACGAGCTCGCCCACACCAACACCCCAGGCCCCGAGCACCCCAAGCGCTGGCAGGACGTCGAGGACCTGCTCGTCGCAGGCGTCGACGTGATCTCGACCGTCAACATCCAGCACCTGGAGTCGCTCAACGACGTCGTCGAGGCGATCACCGGGGTGCGGCAACGGGAGACCGTGCCCGACGAGGTGGTCCGGTCCGCCGACCAGATCGAGCTCGTCGACATGTCGCCCCAGGCGCTGCGCCGCCGGCTCGCCCACGGCAACGTGTATGCCGCGGAGCAGGTGGACTCCGCCCTGGCCAACTACTTCCGCGAGGGCAACCTCGCTGCCCTGCGCGAGCTGTCCTTGCTCTGGCTCGCCGACCGGGTCGAGGAGGGGCTCGACCGGTACCGGGCAGACCACGCGATCACCGAGCTGTGGCCCACCCGGGAGCGCGTCGTGGTCGCCCTCACCGGCGGACCGGAAGGGCGGACGCTGCTGCGCCGAGGCGCACAGATCGCGTCCCGCGCGGGCGGGGAGCTCCTTGCTGTCTACGTCACCCCTCCCGACGGCCTCGTGGACGCCAAGCTCGAAGCGCTGACCGACCTGCGCCAGCTCACCGTCGAGCTCGGCGGCACCTTCCACACTGTCAAGGGCCAGGACGTCGCCAGCGCGCTGCTCGAGTTCGCGCGAGGGGTTTCCGCCCGCCAGGTCGTCATCGGTGCCTCTCGCCGCCGCAGGTGGCAGGAGGTCCTGTCGACCGGGGTGGGTCGCCGTGTGGTCGAGGCCTCCGGGGACATCGACGTGCACCTGGTGACCCATGAGCTCACCCGCACCGAGCGGGCGCCGCTGCGCTTCGGCCCGGCGTTCGGGGCCCGCCGGACCGCCCTGGGCTGGACGATGGCTGTGGTCGGCACCGCCGGGCTGGCCGGCATACTCCAGGCGACGCCGGGGTGGCACGACCTGCCCCTGGAGGTGCTGCTCTTCCTGTTGCTCACGGTCCTCACCGCCCTGGTGGGAGGGCTCTGGCCCGCCCTTGCCGCAGCCGTCGTCAGCAGCCTGGCGATCAACTGGTTCTTCACCGAGCCGGTCCACACGCTCTCGATCTCCGACCCACAGAACCTGGTGGCGCTGCTGGTGTTCCTGCTCGTGGCCACCGCCGTCTCCTCGGTCGTCCACGTCAGCGAACGCCGGGCGGCCGCGGCCGACGAGGCGCGACGGGAAGCCGATGCCCTGGCGGCCTCGGCAGAATCCCTTCTGGGAGAACGCGACCAGCTCTCGGCCCTGCTCCGTCAGGCGGTCGACTTCTTCGCCGTCGACGGTGCGGCGGTCCTGCGCCGGGACAGCGTCCGCGACCCGTGGACCCTGGTCGAGGGGACCGACGGTTTCGATCTCGGTGCCGTCGCGAACGCCTCCGTGCGTGCCCCCGTCGACGACCAGCACGTCCTGGTCCTGCTGGGTCGCGTGCTCTCGGGGTCTGACCGTCGGCTCGTGTCGGCCTTCGCCTCGCGGGCGGGTGCGCTCCTGCACCGGGACGAGCTCGTGCGCCAGGCGCGGCAGGCTCGTGCCCTGGCCAAGGACAACCGCGCACGGACCGCCCTGCTGGCGGCCGTGTCCCACGACCTGCGGACGCCGCTGGCCAGCATCAAGGCCGCGTCCTCCAGCCTGCGCCAGGCTGACGTGGTCTTCAGCGACTCCGACCGGGCCGACCTGCTGGAGACCATCGAGGAGTCGACCGACCGTCTGACGGTCCTGGTCGCCAACCTCCTCGACATGTCCAGGCTGCAGAGCGGCTCGGTGGTGCCGCGGATGGGCCCCGTCGATGTCGACGAGGCCGTGTCACTGGCGGCCCGGCCGCTCCTGGACGGCGACCGGGTGCGCCTCAGCATGGATGGGGGGCTCCCGCCCGCGGCAGCAGACGCGGGCTTGCTCGACCGGGTGCTGGCCAATGTGCTGGAGAACGCCCTCAAGCACTCCTCGGCGGAGGTGGTCGTCCACGCGGGGGCGACGGGCAGCAGGCTGCAGATCCGGGTCGTCGACCGCGGCAAGGGCGTCCCGGAGGGTGCCAAGGACGCGATCTTCGCGCCCTTCCAGCGCTACGGCGACGCGCCCGCGGGCACCGGCGTGGGGCTGGGGCTGGCCGTGGCGAGAGGTCTCATGGAGGCGATGGGCGGCCAGATCGCCGCCGAGGACACCCCCGGGGGCGGCCTGACGATCGTCATGGAGCTGGACCGGTTCGCACCTGCTGAGAGGATGCCGCGGTGACCTCCATCCTGGTCGTGGACGACGAGCCCCACCTGGTCCGCACGGTGGCCATCAACCTGAGGGCGCGCGACTACTCGGTGGAGACTGCCGGCGACGGGCGCACGGCGCTGCAGGCCTTCCACGACGAGCGGCCCGACCTGATCGTGCTCGACCTCGGACTGCCGGACCTCGACGGCGTGGAGGTGCTGCGCAGGGTCCGGCAGACCTCGGACGTGCCTGTGATCGTCCTGTCGGCGCGGGCGGACTCGGTCGACAAGGTGGAGGCCCTCGACCTCGGCGCCGACGACTACGTCACCAAGCCGTTCGCCATGGACGAGCTCCTGGCGAGGGTGCGGGTCGCGCTGAGGCGCCGGGGTGAGGCGCCCGAGTCCACGGTGGCACCTGTGCGGACGCCGCACTTCTCCCTGGACTTCGCCGAGCGCCGTGCCGTCGTCGGCGGCGTCGAGGTCCGGCTGACGCCGACGGAGTGGAGCCTGCTGGAGACGTTGGCCCGCCGTCCGGGGCACCTCGTCAGCCAGAAGGACCTGCTGCGCGAGGTGTGGGGTCCGAGCTACGGCCGCGAGTCCAACTACCTCCGGGTCTATGCCAACCAGCTTCGCCGCAAGCTCGAACCGGATCCGGCCAGGCCTCGCTACGTGCTGACCGAACCCGGTCAGGGCTACCGCTTGGTCGTGACCGCGTGAGGATACCGGTCGACCTGGCCCACATGCTGGATTGCCTCTCCGTGGTGGCCTAGTCCGTTCGGCCAGATCTCCGCAGGCCAAACGTGCCAACCACCGTTCGATACCTATCCCCACCCCCCCTGCCCGCACGTATGTTGCCGTTCGCCCAAGTTTCGTCGTGAGGAAGGTGGCTCCGTGTCCAGACTGCAGTCGGCGGCTGGCCGTGTCCCCCAGAGCTGGTCGTTCGGTCAGTGGCCCCTCCGTCGGAAACTGGCCGCGGCCATCGTCCTGCCCGTGCTGCTGGCCTTCGTCTTCGGTGGCCTGCGCGTCAAGAACGACTTCGACTCCTCACGCAGCCTTTCGCAGGCCGCGGACAACGTCCTGGTCATCCGCCCCGTCGTCGAGTACAACCTCGCGGTCCAGGGCCTCGCCGCGTCCGACGGCGTCGGTGGTGCCGGGGTCGCAGCCGCCGTCACGAAGTACCAGTCCGCTGCCGCGAACCTGCGCAACGCCATCACGGCCAACGGCGTCCCTGACTCGGTGAAGGCCAGCATCACGAGCGCCCTGTCGCTCGGGCAGGCAGTGCGCACCGCCAAGACGCAGAACGGGTTCACCGACACCGTCATCGACAAGTCCGGCAACACCGCGACGCTGATGGCCACGGTCGTCAGCGACCTCGGCCTCAGCAACGACCCGGCCTCGGCCAGGCTCGTCGTGGCCCTGCAGGACGCCATCGCCGCGCAGCGCGCCATGACCGGGCAGCAGCTCAACCTCGCCAACACCGACGACGCCGCCGCCAACCTTCGCGCCATCGGTCAGGTCGGTGCGGAGACCGCGGCCCTGACGCGACTCCAGTCGGCCACGAGCGCAGACCAGGCCGGCCAGGTCCGCCAGCTCCTCAACGAGAACGGACGCCGCGGCTACACGCTCCAGCAGGAGTCCCCTGACAAGGCTCAGATCCTCGGGCTAGCCCCCATCATCGAGTCCAGCAACGCGGGCTACAGCAAGCTCATGCAAGGGCAGCTGACGGCGCTGGAGTCCACCCTGCGTCAGCGCGCTGCGGCGGACCGCAGCAGTGCCATCTTCAACGCCCTCGTCGTGATCGTGGCGCTGGCCCTGGCTCTGGCTCTCGTGCTGGCCCTCATCCGCTCCCTGCTCATCCCGATCCGCGCGGTGCGCCAGGGCGCCCTCGACGTCGCCAACGCGCGGCTGCCCGAAGCAGTTGCAGCCGTGCGTGACGGCGGCGACCTCCCGGAGTTCGTGCCGATCCCCGTGCACACCACCGAGGAGATGGGCCAGCTGGCCCGCGCCGTGGACGACCTCCACACCCAGGCGCGCTCCCTGGCCGGTGAGCAGGCGCGTCTGCGCGTCCAGGTCGGCAACATGTTCGAGACGCTGTCGCGTCGGAGCACGTCCCTCATCGACCAGCAGCTCAGCCTCATCGAGCGACTCGAGAGCGACGAGGAAGACCCCAAGCGTCTGCAGAGCCTGTTCCGCCTCGACCACCTCGCGGCCCGTATGCGCCGCAACAGCGACTCGCTCCTGGTGCTGGCTGGTACGTCCACCCGCCGTGGTGTGTCCGGCTCCGTCTCGGTGTCCGACGCTGTGCGCGCCGCCGTGTCCGAGGTCGAGAACTACGAGCGCATCGACATCGGTGACACCTCGAACGACCACGTCCTGGGTGCGGTCGGCTCGGACCTGATCCACCTCGTCGCCGAGATCGTCGACAACGCCCTCTCGTACTCGCCGCCCACCTCGCGTGTGTCGATCCGTGGTGCCCGCACGCCGGAAGGTGGCCTCCTGATCGAGGTCTCCGACCGTGGCCTCGGTATGCCGCCCAAGGACCTTGCCGCTCTCAACGACCAGCTCGCAAACGGCGGCGACATCACCGCGGACACCGCCCGTCGCATGGGTCTGTTCGTGGTCGGGAGCCTGGCGAAGCGGCACGGCATCGCCGTGCGGTTGCGCCGCAACGGTGACGACAAGCAGGGCATCACGGTGTCCGTTCACCTGCCGGCCGCCCTGCTGGCCGACAGCAGCCGTGGCGAGCGCCCCGCCCGTCCCGTTGCCGCCCCCGCGGGTGCCGACACCCCGCAGGTTCCCTCCGTCGCGACCCCGACCTCGGCTGTCGGTGGGACGACGAAGTCCGGCCTCCCCACCCGGGTCCGCGGCGCCAGCGGTGCCACGCCCAGCCCGGTGCCGGGTGCAGCCAAGAAGGTGCTGCCCACGCGGACCCCTGGGGCTCACGGTCCCGGTGCCGCGAATGGCATACAGACGCCTGCCAAGCCCGTCATCGAGGGCGCCGAGGCACGGGTCGACGAGAAGTCGTCCACCAACGGCCACGGCGTCGACGACAAGGTCCTCAACGGCTCGTCGGACAAGCCGGCAGTGAACGGCAGCTCGGCTGAGGACGCTCGTCCGACGGAGGCTGTCGCGACCGACGCCGCGGCATCGGCCCCCGAGGTCGCGCCGGCCCCCGAGGTCGCGCCGGCCCCCGAGGCCACCGTTGGCGATGGCCCGGACGCTACGGACGCTCCTGCGGCCCAGGCGTCGTCCGAGCCGCAGCGTTCGGCGGCCGGCCTGCCTGTCCGCAAGCCGCGGGCCACGGGGATCACCGAGTACCGCGAGTTCGAGGACGCTCCGTCCGCGGCGTCCGACGGGACCTCGGACGCGTCAGCGGACCAGGGTGGCGCCAAGTCGGCCGCTCCGGCCGCCAAGGCGAGCCGACTCAGCTGGCTCCCCGGCCGCAAGGCTGCCGCCGAGGCAGCCCGGCTCGAAGCCGAGGCAGAGCCGCGCCAGATGCCGTCCAACCTGTCGGCCTGGCTCGACCACCGCGCCAAGATCGTCGAGGCCGGCAAGGCCCGCGAGCTCGGGGCAGATGCCCCTGCGGCGGACGCCGACACCGCAGCGCAGACCGACGCGGTCGCCTCCAACTCGGTCGCCGCCGACTCGGTCGCCGCCGACTCGGGCATCTCCGACTCGGTCGAGGCGGTCGACTCGATCGGCTCGGCTGACGCCACCACCGATCTGCACGTGCCGGCCGAGTGGGTGGCCGAGGTCGCCGTCGCCGAGGCCGTTGCCGAGACTGACTCGGGTGTCGACCACGGCTCCGACGCGATCCTCGACGACGCCTCCGACAAGGCTTCCGACGATGACTCCGACGATGACTCCGACAGGGCGTCGGACGATGGCTCCCAACCCACGGACGACGCCCCGGCTGAGATTTCCGCCGAGGTGACGGCACCGGTCGACAGCATCGCCGTCGTCGAGGCGCCGACCACCGGACCGGCTGACACCACGCCGCTGCCCACCCGCGTCCCCGGGGCCACGTCCGCAGCTGCGGCCCAGGCCATCCCGACCGAGGTCACCAGCTCGCGGCCGGCCATGCGGGCGCACAACACGTCGTTCTTCGGGGCTCGTCGGGCCCGCGAGGCGGCCCCCGCCGCGTCGCTGGACGAGGAGCCTTCCGCAGAAGCCGACGTCATGACACCGGAGCCCGTGCTTGACGTAGTGACCGAGCCGGTCGCCGTCGTCGAGGCAGCCCCCGAGGTCACGGAGACCGCCGATATCACCCAGGTCGCCGAGGTCGCGGAGGTCGCGGAGGTCACCGAGGCCGCCCCCCAGGCCGACGAGGGCACCGAGGTCGTCGCGTCCACCGAGCCCGAGGCGGTCGAGTCTGAGCGTGTCGAGTCCGAGGGTGTCGAGTCCGAGGGTGTCGAGTCCGAGGATGGCGCCCCGCGCACCAACCTCAACGACACCCCCATCTTCCGGGCGATGATGTCGCGCTGGCTGACCGACGACACGTCCGTGCCCGCTGCCGCGGCATGGTCGACCAACGAGGCGGACAAGGCATGGTCCGCCGCAGCACGAAACGAGGAGACCGAACCCCTGAAAGAGTCCGCAGCCGGCCTCCCCATGCGACGCCCGGGCAGCTACCTGGTCCCCGGCGCCCTTGATGAGGTCGACGACAACCCCGCTGCCCCTGCAGCATCGCGACGCGATCCCGAGGCGATCCGTCGCAACCTCAACCGCCACAAGAACGGTGTGAGCTCCGCACGCACCGAGGCACAAGATGGAACACACCGAGAGGAAGCCGATGTACACCACTGACGCCATGGCCCAGCCCAAGGGCGAGTACGACTGGCTCGTGGCCAAGTTCACGACGGAGACCCCTGGCGTGTCACACGCCATCCTGGTGTCCGCCGACGGGCTCCCCATGGCCGCCAGCGAGCAGCTGCCCATCGACCGCGCCGAGCAGATGGCCGCAGTCGCGTCGGGGATGGCCAGCCTGGCATCGGGTGCCGCGCGCCTGTTCCAGGGCGGGACGGTGCTGCAGTCCGTCATCGAGATGGAGCTGGGCTACCTGCTCCTCATGAGCGTCGGCGACGGCTCGCACCTGGCAGCACTCACCAGCACCGAGTCTGACATCGGTCAGGTCGGCTACGAGATGGCGGTCCTGGTCGACCGCGTCGGCAAGATGATCGACGCGTCGGCCCGGACCCCGATGTCGGGCTAGACCCATGGCGCCAGACGGACGCGAAGTGTCGGCAGGCCCTCGCCTGGTACGGCCGTACGCGCTGACGTCCGGACGCACCGAGTCCGTGGTCGACCTTCCCATCGAGGCCACGTTCGAGGTGCTTCCCTCCGGACGCACCGCGACCTGGCCCGAGGGCGACCTCTCGGGGCGGATCATCGAGCTGTGCACGGCCAAGGAGTCGGTGGCCGAGGTCTCCGCAAAACTCCACATCCCCCTCGGCGTCGCCCGGGTGCTGCTGGGTGACCTGGTCACCGCCGGGCACCTCAAGACGCGCACGACCATCTCCGAGTACACGACATCCGACGAACGACGTGAACTGATTGAAAGGACACTCAGTGGACTACGCGCCCTCTAACCGCAACAGCGCCTCGACGAAGATTGTCGTGGCCGGCGGCTTCGGCGTCGGCAAGACCACCTTCGTTGGTGCCGTCTCCGAGATCGACCCCCTGCGCACCGAGGCTCTCGTCACCAACGAGTCCGAGGGCCAGGACGACATCTCCAAGGTGCAGCAGAAGCACACCACCACGGTGGCCATGGACTTCGGCCGCATCACCTTGGCCGAGAACCTGGTGCTGTACCTGTTCGGCACTCCTGGCCAGCGCCGGTTCTGGTTCATGTGGGACGACCTGGTCAAGGGTGCCATCGGTGCGGTCGTGCTGGTCGACGTCCGCCGCCTCGACGACAGCTTCGCCGCGGTGGACTACTTCGAGGCCAAGGGTCTGCCGTTCATCGTCGCTCTCAACCAGTTCGACGGGTCGCAGGAGTTCGGTCCCGACGAGATCCGCGAAGCCCTCGCGATCCCGTCGCACATCCCCGTCATCGCGGTCGACGCCCGTGACCGCGAGTCCGCCAAGCGGGCCCTGGTCCGCATCACGGAGTTCGCCCTGACGCAGCTCACCGGGGTGTCCGCCTCCGCCTGAGCCGAGTGCGTCTCCGGACGCGATGTTCGCCCCACGCCGGGTGCCCTGCGACGCAGCGGCACCCGGCGTGGTCGTGTCTACCGCCCCGTCAGGACCCCGGCGAGCCGCTCGACATCGTCCGGCCCCTCGAGGTCGGGCAGGCCCACGAAGACGGTCTGCACACCGCGCGACGCCAGCGCGACGAAGCGCTCGTGGTGCTGGGCCACCTCTCCCGCGTGATGGCGTCTCGCGTAGGTCGCAGCCGGGGTGCGACCACGCAACCGTTCGACCCTGCGCCAGGTGTCGTCGCGGTCGCGGCCGACGATGGGCAGGTCCAGCACGGTCACCGCCACGTCGTCAGGGTCCCGGCCCACGGTGCGGCAGTGGCTGCGCAGCACCTCGAGCTTGCGCTCGAGGGTGGGCAGGTCGCTGGGCAGGTTGCACGCGTCCGCGAGCTCCGCGGCGATGCGCAGGGTGCGCCGCTCACCGGCGCCGCCCACGATGATCTGTGGCTGGCCCACGGGGCGCGGGTATGCCGTGGTCTCGGGCAACGTGACGCGCTTTCCCTGGTGGGCCTTGGTGCCCTTGCCCCACAGTGCGCGGATCGTCTCGATCGAGGCCTCGAGCTGGTCGAGTCGCTCGGCGGGCGGGGGGAACGGCAGGCCGAACGCGAGGTGCTCGCGCTCCCACCAGCCCGCCCCCAGGCCCACGAAGGCCCTGCCCCCTGAAAGGACGTCAAGCGTCGCAACGGTTTTCGCGATGATGCCCGGGGCGCGGAAGGTGACGGGCGAGACGAGAGTGCCCAGCCGCAGCCGGGTGTCCAGGCCGGCGAGCAGTCCCAGGGTCACCCACGGCTCGGGGATGGGCTCCCACGCCCGGTCCACCTGGGGGATCTGGATGAGATGGTCCATCAACGCGATGCCGCTGAAGCCGAAGTGGTCCGCGGCCAGGACGACAGACCGAAGCCAGCCGGTCGGATCGGCGCCCCAGGGGAAGCGTGACAGCTGGATCACGACGTCCAGCCCGAGATCGCCCGCACCGGCCGTGGGGCCGGTCGGTGGCGTCGACCGCGGCACCGTCGACCGAGGCGCCGTCGAACTCGGGGATGCCGCCGCCGGCGCGCTCTCGGCGTCCGCGGCGGGTCCGGCCACGACGAGGACCGCGTCCCAGCCCTCCTCCGCGACCGCCGCCCGCACCAGACCGAAGCCGGCGAGCTGTCGGCCCAGGACAGCCGCCGGGACGGGTCGGTCGCGCCGGGAGTTCCGCTCGCGGCACACCGCGGGATCGGTGTCGAAAAGCACTGCAACACAGGGAAGTCCGGCGGCGCGCCCTTGTTCGCGCAGACGCTCGCGGAGGTCCGGGTCGAGGCCGAGGGTGTCCACGAGGACGGTGAGTCCGCGCCGGGCCCGCGCCGCAACGACCTGGTGCAGGATGGCGAAGGCGTCGGCCGAGGCGTCGAGGTCGAACTCGCCACTGCCCACCACCGCCCGCAGGGCATCCGACGAGACGATCTCCTGCTGCCGGTAGCGCTGCGCCGCCCAGGTCGACTTGCCGGCCCCGCTGGGGCCGACGAGCACGACGAGCGCCGGGTCGGGCAGCGTTGGGCCGGGCGGCGCGGGCCCTGCGCTCAGGCCTCTGCCCTCGGGGCGTGGCTCACCAGGCCGACGAGGTTGCCCTCGCTGTCGCGGATGAAGGCCATCCACTCGTCGCTGCCCGCCGGGCCCAGGCTGTCGTCCGTGTGGCTGAAGATCACGTGCGGCTCGGACTCGACGACGACGCCGTCGGCGCGGAGCTCCTCGACGCGGGTCGGGACGTCGTCGACCGCGAGGTAGAGCAGGGCCGAGCTGACGCCCTCCTCGAGGAGAAGCCTGGTGTCGCCGAGGCCGAAGAACAGCAGCCCCGGGGGGTCGAACCGGGCCAGGGGCGGCGACCCGAGCAGGCGCTCGTAGAAGGCTCCCGCTCGGTCCAGGTCCTCGGCGTGCTGGGCCACCTGTGCCAGTCCCGTCCCACCTGTCACCGCACCCACCTCCTGGGCGTGAATCTACTGCCGGACGGTGCGTCGCCGCTCGAGGATGACGGCGGCGACCTCCTCCGGTCGGGTCTCGGGCAGCCAGTGGCCGGCGTCCAGCTCGGTGAAGGTGTAGTCGGCAGCCACGTGGTCGCGAGTGCGCTCGGCGGCCGCTCGGCCCAGTGCGACGTCGTGACGGCCCCAGACGTAGGCCGTCGGAGTCGAGATCCGGGCGGCCGCTCGGGACTCCTCAGATGTCTTGCGGCGCAACGGGATCGCGCGGTACCACGCAAGCCCACCGCGGGCCATGCCCGGGCGGCGGAACCGCGCGGCATACCTCTGCACGTCCGGCTCGGGAAGGCCTGAGCGACGCAGCGCGGCGGGCAGTCGACGGCGCAGGACCAGCTCGGGCACGGTCGGGACCTGGAAGGCGGCCATGTACCAGCTCCGCCGCGCCTGGTCTGCGTGGCGCAGGGCCCAGGCGAGGGCGCGGTGATGGGGGGTCGAGACGACGGTGAGGCTGAGCAGGCGCTCGGGGTGGCGCTCGGCGAAAGCCCAGGCCACCGCACCGCCCCAGTCGTGGCCGACCAGGTGGACGCGGGTCTGACCCAGCTCGTCGAGCAGGGCTCGCACGTCGTCCACGAGCTCGGGCATGCGGTAGGCCTCGCGGCCCCGGGGGTGGGCTCCGGGGGAGTAGCCGCGCTGGTCGAAGGCCACCACGCGCAGGCCCTCGACGGTGAGCAGAGGCGTCACCTTCGACCACGCCTGCCGGTCCTGCGGCCACCCGTGCAGGAGGACCACGACCTCGTCCCCGATGCCGCTGTCCGAGACGTCGAACACCAGGCCGTCCCGCGAGAACTGCTCCATCCGGCGAACCTACCCGCGGGACCGGGGACGGACGAAGCCGCCATGATGGAGACGTGCCGACGTTCCACTTCCACCACCAGTGGCGCCTGCCGGCCGCCCCCGAGCGGGTCTACGAGGCCCTCGCGGACGTGGAGCGGTATGCCGTGTGGTGGCCGCAGGTCCGCTCGGCCGAACGCCTCGACGAGCACTCCGGGCGCACCGACATCCGCAGCTTCCTGCCCTACACGCTGCACCTGGTCCTGCGCCGCGAGGTGGAGGACCCGTCCACCGGTCACCTGCGGGTCGGGGTGAGCGGCGACCTCGAGGGATGGTGCGAGTGGCGAGTGCGCGCTGATCCCGAGGTCGCCACGATCGCCGAGTTCGACCAGGAGGCGGTCCTCACCCCGGCCCTGTTGGCCCGGACGGCGCAGGTCACCGGACCCCTGCTGCGCGCCAACCACGGCTGGATGATGCGTTCGGGGCGGGCCGGGCTGGCGGCCTACCTGTCGGCGCGTCCGTAGCCGGCGCGTCGCAAGCCGAGGCGTCCCGACCACCGCGACCCGTCGTCCTCGCGCGGACGACGGTGGGGGAGACTGGGGTGTGACCAGACCAGCCGCGCAGTTCCCCCTCGGAGGCCGTCGGGCGTGGCTGGTGTACGGCGCGTCCGTGGCGGTCTACATCCTGGCGGTGTTCCACCGCAGCTCGCTCGGCGTGGCGGGGCTGCTGGCGAGCGAGCGCTTCCACATCGCGGCCACCCAGCTGTCGGTGTTCACGATGGTGCAGCTGCTCGTCTACGCGGCGATGCAGATCCCGGTGGGCGCGCTGCTCGACCGGTTCGGGCCTAAGCGGCTGCTGTTGTGCGGCGTCACCCTGATGACGGTCGCGCAGCTGGGCTTCGCCTTCGCCGACTCGTTCGCCGTGGGGGTGGGTGCCCGGGTCCTCGTCGGGATCGGCGACGCGATGGTCTTCATCCCGCTGCTGCGACTCGTGGCCCTGTGGTTCCCCCCGATGCGCATCCCGATGGTCTCCCAGCTGACTGGTCTGCTCGGCCAGCTGGGGGCGCTGACGGCGGCGACGCCCCTCGTCTACGCGCTCCACCAGTGGGGTTGGACGCCTTCCTACGCCGGTGCCGCGCTGTTCGGCGTCGTCCTGGCGGCGATCGTCCTCCTCGTCGTGCGCGACTCCCCGAACCCCGACCACGAGCTCGACGAGGTCAAGGTCAGGGCACTGGCTCGCAGCGTGCGGGCCGCGTGGCGCACCCCCGGCACGCGGCTCGGCCTGTGGTCCCACTTCTCCGCCCAGTTCGGAGCGACGGTTTTCGCGCTGCTGTGGGGCTACCCGTTCCTGGTGGCCGGCCAGGGGCTGTCACCGAAGGTGGCCGGCATCCTGCTGATGCTGATGACCGTGACGACGGTGGTGACCAGCCCGCTGATCGGGGGCTTCGTCACCAAGTACCCGTTCTCCCGGTCGACCCTCATCCTCGGGATCGTCTTCTCGATCATGACCGTCTGGGCGGTCGTCCTGCTCTGGCCGGGGCGGGCGCCGCTGCCCTTGCTGGTGCTGCTCGTCATCGTCACGGCCGCCGGTGGTCCCGGATCGCTCGTCGGGTTCGACCTCGCACGCACCTTCAACCCGCCTCCGCGGCTCGGCAGCGCCACGGGGATCGTCAACGTCGGGGGCTTCCTCGCCTCCCTGTCGACCGTGACGCTGATCGGCATCATCCTCGACCGCGTGGCCCCCGGCGGCCCGAGCACCTACACCGTGGACACCTTCCGCGCCGCCATGTCTGTGCAGTACCTCGTCTGGGGTGCCGGCGTCATCCAGATCCTGCGGTACCGCCGCAAGACGCGTCGCGCCCTGCTCGAGAACGACCCCGACGCCTATGCCGCGCTGCGGGCCGGCGAGTCCATCACCCCCTGATCCCGGGCCTCTCACCTGCGAAAACGTGGAATTCGTTACCGATTCGTGATGGATTCTGGACAGATGATCGAAGGATTGCCGCAGCCTGCTGAAAAACATCGGTGTAACTCCCCGAACCACATGAGTGTCATTTCGCCCACGGGCCGGTAAGGCGTGGGATCTGTGTGACGAGAGTGCTCAGTGTGAAAAGGCGGCCTTAGTCTCGTGCGGCAGTCCCCACCCGTCCGGACACCGACCTCGAGAGGCATCCCCCGTGCTGAACGCCCACCCCGCACGTCGCGCGCTGCGCACCGGCGCGGTCCTCTCCATCGTGGGGATCCTGGCGGTCAGCAGTGCCATGTCCGCCTCTGCCGACCGTGGTCCGGTGTACCCGTCCAAGGCGCAGGTGGACCGGGCGAAGTCGGCTGTCGTCACCACGTCCGGCGAGGTCGCGAGCCTGGATGCGCAGTATGCCGCGGCGAGCGCCCAGCTCACGCAGGTGCAGGACAGTGCCGCGGCGGCCGCGGAGGCCTACAACGGGGCCCGCTACGCGCTCGACCAGCGGACGGCGGAGACCACCGCGGCGAAGAAGCGCGCCGCCCAGGCCCAGCAGCTCGCGGACGCCGCGGGCCTGCAGGTGCGTCGCTACGCCGCCACCGTCTACCAGCAGGGCGGCAACCTCGGTGAGCTCGAGGCCTACCTGTCCAGCACGGGCCCCCAGGACCTGATGGACCGAGCCACCGCCATCCAGGCCGTGAGCGACGCCAGGACGCGCACCCTCCAGCAGGCGGCTGCCTCGTCGATCGTCGCCGACACCATGCGTCAGCAGGCCGCCCAGGCCGAGGCGGCGCAGGCCAAGGCGGCAGCCGACGCCCAGGCCGCTCGCAACGCGGCGCAGGCCCGGGCGGACCAGGCGCAGGCGGCAACGGTCCAGATCCAGCAGCAGCAGCAGGCCCTCACCGTGCAGCTCGCCACCCTCCGCAAGACCTCGGTCGCCCTCGAGAAGCAGCGTCAGGACGGTCTCGCCGCGGCGGCCGCCGCGCGCGCCGCTGCCGCTGAGGCCGCGCGGCAGGCCCGCCTCGCCGCCGATCGCGCCAGGGCAGCCCGCAACGCCGCCGAGCGCAAGGCCGCCCAGCAGGCCGCCGCTCGCGCCGCTGCCGAGGCGGCGCGCCAGCGGGCGGCCGCCGAAGCGGCCCAGCAGGCCGCCCAGCAAGCTGCGCAGAACAAGCCCACCCCCAGGCCGCAGCCGGAGAACCCCCCGCCACCGCCGCCGTTGTCCACCGACGGTGGAGTTTCCGCGGTGCTCGCCTACGCCCGGGCCCAGGTCGGCAAGCCCTACGGATGGGGTGGCAGCGGTCCGGACTCGTTCGACTGCTCCGGCCTGACGATGCGCGCCTGGGAGCAGGCGGGGGTGAGCCTGCCCCACTACACGGGTGCGCAGTGGGACCAGACGTCGCGCGTCGCCATCAGTGACCTGCGCCCAGGCGACCTGGTCTTCTACGGCACCGACGGATCGTCGAGCCACCACGTGGGTCTCTACGTCGGCGACGGCCAGATGATCGAGGCTCCGCACGCGGGGGCCTACGTCCGGTACGCGTCGATCTACCGGTCGGACCTCATCTCCTACGGCGGCCGGCCCTAGCCTCGCCCCGCGGCAGCCCCACTCTCGCAGGGCGAGGGAGTCACGTGGTGGGTGACTTGGCCTCGGACATCGGCTCGGCGGAGACGTCGGGCATGCGCCAGCGAGCCGTGGTCATGCCGGCCTCCCTGGCTCGCTCGATGGCCTCGCGCACGACCTGCTCGGCCTCCTCGCGACCCGCCCAGTGGGCGCCCTCGACGGACTTGCCGGGCTCGAGGTCCTTGTAGGTCTCGAAGAAATGCTGGATCTCGAGGCGGTCGAAGCTGCTGACCTGCTCGAGCTCGGTGATGTGGGCCTGGCGGGGGTCGCCCGCCGGGACGCAGAGGATCTTGTCGTCGCCGCCGGCCTCGTCGCGCATGTGGAACATGCCGATCGGACGGACCCGCACGAGGCAGCCCGGGAAGGTGGGCTCCTCGAGCAGCACGAGCGCGTCGAGCGGGTCGCTGTCCTCGCCGAGGCTGTCCTCGACGTAGCCGTAGTCGGCCGGGTAGCGGGTGGAGGTGAACAGCAGGCGGTCCAGCCGGATCCGGCCCGTCTCGTGGTCGACCTCGTACTTGTTGCGGTGCCCCTGCGGGATCTCGATGGTGACGTCGAACTCCACGACGATGTCCCTTTCGTAGTGCGCATGCCTGGACGTGGTGCGCGTTCCTATGACCTAGGCTCGCCGCTAAGTGTTCCGTATGACGCAAGTCCAGTGCTGAGGGGGTCGAGTGCGTCGCATCCTGGCCGCCCTCCTGGCCTTCGTCGTGCTCGCGGGGACCTATGTGACCCTGGACGTGTTCGACCTCGTGCCCGGCATCCTGACCCGCGCCCAGCCGCAGGCCACGCCCACGGTGGTCCCCCCGTCCGGGGCCGGGACGCCGACCACCGTCGCGGTGCCCACCGTCGACGCCGGCGCCCAGCCGCTGCAACCCGCCTCGGCCAGCGCCCGCATCCCCGACCCGACAGCACTGGCCAAGGCGCTCGCGGCCGTCGTCGCGGACCCGGCACTACGGCCGGGTCCGGGCGTCGTGGTCCGTGACGCCTTCACCGGTCAGACGCTGCTGAGCAAGGCCGCGTCCAGGGCCCGGGTGCCCGCCTCGACGGCCAAGCTCCTGACTGCCCTCGCGGTCGACACGACGCTCAACCCGCTGGACACCCTCCCCACGACCGTGGTGCAGGGGACCCGGCCGGACCAGATCGTGCTGGTCGCGGGCGGTGACACGATGCTGGCCACGGGCAAGGGAGTCCCCACCGCCGTCGAAGGTCGTGCCGGCCTGGCAGACCTGGCCGAACAGGTCGCCTCGTCGCTGCAGGGGGCAGGGACCACGCAGGTCACCCTCCGCCTCGACACGACCTACGCCAAGGGTCCGCGCTGGGCCCCGGGGTGGAACCCGGTGGACGTGACGGACGGCTACACCGGTGGGGTCTCGATGCTCGGACTCGCGGGCCAGCGGGCCAGGCCGTTCAAGCCTGCTCCGCGCGACCCCGAGGCGGCGACCGCCGCGGCCTTCGTGGGCGCCCTGGCCAAGGTCGGGATCTCGGCCACCCTCGCCCCGGAGTCCACGTGGTCCACCCAGGTCCCCAAGGGCGCCACCGAGCTGGGGCGGGTGGAGTCGGCGCCCATCGGCGAGATCCTCGCTCTCGCCCTGGACGACAGCGACAATGCGCTCACCGAGGGGCTGGCGCGTCAGGCAGCCGTGAAGGCGGGGGGTGCGGCGACCTTCGCGTCCGCCGTCGCCTTCGTGCGCAGAACCGTCGAGGCGCGCGGGATCGACCTGACGGGTGCCGTGCTCAAGGACACCAGTGGGCTCACCGCGGGGCAGGCGATCCCGCCGCAGGTGCTCTCCGACGTGCTCCAGCTCGGGGCTGACGGGTCCGTGCCGGCGATGCAGGACACCATCTCCCGGCTGCCCGTGGCGGGCTTGACGGGCACCTTGGCGGACCGGTTCCACGCGAAGAGCACACGGGCCGTCGCCGGCCTGGCGCGCGCGAAGACCGGCACCCTCACCGGAGTCAGCGCGATGGCCGGCACCGTCATCGACGCCGACGGCCGGGTGCTGTCCTTCGTCGTCCAGGCCGACGGCATCCCGGCAGGGGTCGGAACGCTCAACGCCCGGGCTGCGTTGGACCGCTTCGTGGCGGTGCTCGCGGCCTGCGGGTGTCCCTGACCTACCGTGAGGGGATGACCGTGTCGCAGTCAGCAGCTCCGAAGACCACCCGCTACGTCGACTGGCAGTTCGCCAAGGCGACCGGCACGCGGCTGGTGCCTGCCGGACCCAAGGTGACGGGCGCGCAGGCGGCGGAGGTCGTCGCGTCCGTCCGGGCCGCCGCCCACCGCGCCCAGCAGCCCGTCGCGGAGACCGCTCGACTGCACGCCCCGGGCGACGCCCCCGGTCCCGTCATCGTCGACCGGCCCACCTGGATCTCGCTGAACGCCGACTCGATGTCGGCCCTCATGGACCCCGTCTTCGGCAAGCTCGTCGACGGCCAGAAGACACCGCCGAACAACGCCATCAAGGCCATCGGCGGCAAGGTCACCGGCGGCGAGGCCGGAGCGCTGCTCGCCTTCATGTCGAGCAAGGTCCTCGGTCAGTACGACCTCGCGCCGGGCGGCACACCCCAGCTCATGCTCGTCGCGCCCAACCTCGTCCAGGTCGAGCGCGAGCTCGGCCTCGACCCCGCCGACTTCCGGCTCTGGGTCTGCATGCACGAGGAGACCCACCGCGTGCAGTTCACCGCGGTCCCGTGGCTGCGCGACCACATGATCACCAGGGTCCGGACCCTCGCGAACGACCTGATGCCCGATCCTGAGACTCTGCAGGAGACGCTCTCGCGACTGGGCAAGCAGCTCCCCGACGCCCTCAAGAGCGGTGGCGCCGGCCTCACCGACCTCATCGCGTCGCCGCAGCAGCGTGCCGAGCTCGCCGGGGTCACCGCCGTCATGTCGCTGCTCGAAGGCCATGCCGACGTCGTGATGGACGAGGTCGGCCCCCAGGTCATCCCTTCGGTCGCGCACATCCGGAGCACCTTCAACGAGCGCCGCAAGGGCGTCGGCGCCTTCGACCGGGTGCTGCGGCGGCTGCTCGGTCTCGAGGCCAAGATGCGCCAGTACCGCGACGGAGCGGTCTTCGTCCGGGAGGTCACGGCGGCAGTCGGCACCGACGGCTTCAATCGCATCTGGGAGTCTCCCGAGACGCTCCCCCTGCCGGCCGAGATCGCCACGCCCTCGGCGTGGGTCGCGCGGGTCCACGGCTGACCGGATGCTGGCACGGACGCCCACCGTGGCCCCCTTGCCCCACGGGAGCCCGGGGTGACGGGACCGCACCCGGCCACCGCCGCGATCCGCGTCGCCGTCCGCGCCACCCTGGCCGAGTGCCAGCCGGGCGACCTGGTCCTCGTCGCCTGCAGCGGGGGCGCCGACTCGCTCGCGCTCGCGGCCGCGGTGGCCTTCGAGGCGCCCCGGCTGGCGGTCCGGGCCGGCGCGATCCTGGTCGACCACGGGCTGGCGGGGGAGTCGGCGTCGGTCACCACCCGGGCCGCGGAGCAGTGTGACGACCTGGGCCTGGCCCCGGTGATCCTGGCCCCCGTGCAGGTGGTCCCCGGCGCGGACGGCCTCGAGGCCGCTGCCCGCGACGCGCGCTACGCAGCCCTCGACGCCGCCGCCGACCAGCACGGTGCCCGCCTCGTCCTGCTCGGGCACACCCTGGACGACCAGGCGGAGCAGGTGCTGCTCGGCCTCGCCCGGGGCTCAGGTACCAGGTCCCTCGCCGGTATGCCGCGGGCCCGCGGCCGCTTCCGGCGTCCCCTCCTCGGGGTCACCAGCGCCCAGACGCGCGCCTCCTGCGCCGCGGAGCACCTCACCTGGTGGGACGACCCGATGAACGACGACCCGGCCTACACCCGGGTGCGGGCTCGCCGGGCGCTGGTGGACCTCGAACGTGACCTCGGTCCGGGAGTGGCCGCAGCACTCGCGCGCACGGCCGACCAGCTCCGAGAGGATGCCGACCACCTCGACGACCTCGCCGAAGCCGCCCTCGCCACCCTCCTCGACCTCCACCCCGAACCGGGGTTCTCGGTGGGGGTGGAGGACCTGCTCGACCTGCCCCAACCCGTCCGGACCCGGGTCTGGCGGCGCCTCGTGGTCGCGGCTGGTGCGCCGGCCGGACAGGTGAGCACCCGGCATACCGAGGCGTGTGACGCGCTGCTCACCCGCTGGCACGGACAGGGTCCGGTGAGCCTTCCCGGCCCCCTGGAGGCGACCCGCTCGGGCGGCCGGGTATCCATCGCCCCACCTGCTCGGGTTGAATAGGCCCGCACCCGCCGACAACCGAGGGAGTTTGAGCCGTGGACGCTGCCCACATGGGAGCCGATCTCGAGAAGGTCCTCATCACGGAGGAGGAGATCCACGCCAGGCTCGAGGAGCTCGCGAGCGAGATCTGGGCGGAGTATGCCGACAAGGACCTGCTGCTCGTCGGCGTCCTCAAGGGTGCGGTGATGGTGATGGCCGACCTGTCGCGCGCGCTGCCGGGCACCGCCCCGGTCGACTGGATGGCCGTGTCGTCGTACGGGTCGGGCACGAAGTCCTCAGGCGTGGTCCGCATCCTCAAGGACCTCGACACCGACATCACCGGCAAGCACGTCCTCATCGTCGAGGACATCGTCGACTCCGGGCTGACCCTGTCCTGGATCAAGGCCAACCTCGAGTCCCGTTCGCCGGCGTCGGTGGAGATCTGCACCCTGCTGCGCAAGCCCGCGGCGGCCAAGGTCGAGATCGACGTGAAGTGGGTCGGCTTCGACATCCCCAACGAGTTCGTCGTGGGATACGGCCTCGACTACGCCGAGAAGTACCGCAACCTGCGTGAGGTGGGGACCCTCGCCCCACACGTCTACGCCTGAGGCGCGAGCCCGGAAGACCCTGAAGACGCCCTGAGGCGTCTGCGGCACCCGGAACACTCCGCCCATCCGGGTCGTTGACCAGCACGAGCCACCGGAGCACTGCGTAGTACCGTCGTGGTAGAGCCGAGCCCACGCCGGGCGACGGCACCCAGCGTCAGCGAGCAGGAGGAAACGGGGCTGCCAGCCCCGCTACACACATGGATTTCAAGCGCATCCTTCGGGCCCCGTTGTTCTGGGTCGTCGCCGTCATCGCGATCACGCTGATGGTCTTCAGCCTCAGCGACGCCGGTGGTTACACGCGGATCGACACCTCTGCGGCCCAGCAGCTCATCACCGAGAAGAAGGTCGACCGGGCTGTCATCACGAACAACGAGGTGCTCGACCTCGACCTCAAGAAGGGTGTGACCTACTCCGACGGCAAGGGCATCAAGGACGCCAGCAAGGTCCGCACCCAGTACGTCAACGCTGCCGGTCCCACCCTGGTCAAGCTCCTCGGCGACAACCCCCCGCCCGGAGGCACGGACCAGGTCATCAAGGACACCAACCCGCTGCTGTCGCTGCTGGGCTCGCTGCTGCCGATCATCATCCTGCTCGGCCTCTTCTGGTTCCTCATGAACCAGATGCAGGGTGGCGGTTCGCGGGTGATGCAGTTCGGCAAGTCCAAGGCCAAGCTCGCCAGCAAGGACACCCCCAAGGTGACCTTCGCGGACGTCGCCGGGGCCGACGAGGCGGTCGAGGAGCTGCACGAGATCAAGGAGTTCCTGGCCGAGCCCGCGAAGTTCCTCGCGGTGGGCGCCAAGATCCCCAAGGGTGTGCTGCTCTACGGCCCTCCCGGCACGGGCAAGACCCTGCTGGCCCGCGCCGTCGCCGGTGAGGCGGGCGTGCCGTTCTACTCCATCTCCGGTTCGGACTTCGTCGAGATGTTCGTCGGTGTCGGTGCGAGCCGGGTGCGTGACCTGTTCGAGCAGGCCAAGGCCAACGCTCCCGCGATCGTCTTCGTCGACGAGATCGACGCCGTGGGGCGGCACCGCGGCGCCGGCCTCGGTGGCGGGCACGACGAGCGCGAGCAGACCCTCAACCAGCTGCTCGTCGAGATGGACGGGTTCGACGTCAAGACCAACGTCATCCTCATCGCGGCGACCAACCGCCCCGACATCCTCGACCCGGCCCTGCTGCGTCCCGGCCGGTTCGACCGCCAGATCGCGGTCGAGGCCCCGGACATGATCGGCCGGCACCGCATCCTCGAGGTGCACTCGCAGGGCAAGCCGATGGCCACCGGGGTCGACCTGCTGGCCGTCGCCCGCCGGACCCCCGGCTTCACCGGCGCCGACCTCGCGAACGTGCTCAACGAGGCCGCTCTGCTCACGGCCCGCAGCGACGGCAAGCTCATCGACGACGCCGCCCTCGACGAGGCCATCGACCGCGTCATCGCCGGCCCGCAGAAGCGCACCCGGATCATGTCCGCCAAGGAGCGCAAGATCACCGCCTACCACGAGGGTGGGCACGCGATCGTGGCTGCGGCGATGAACCACCTCGACCCCGTGACCAAGGTGACGATCCTGCCCCGTGGCCGGGCGCTCGGCTACACGATGGTGATGCCGACGGACGACAAGTACTCCACGACCCGCAACGAGATCCTCGACCAGCTGTCCTACGCGATGGGTGGTCGGGTGGCCGAGGAGGTCGTCTTCCACGACCCCACCACCGGTGCCTCGAACGACATCGAGAAGGCCACCGGTATGGCGCGGAAGATGGTCACCGAGTACGGCATGAGCGAGCGCGTCGGGGCCATCAAGCTGGGGCAGTCCCAGGGCGAGGTCTTCCTCGGCCGGGACATGGGCCACCAGCGCGACTACTCCGAGGAGGTCGCCAGCATCGTCGACGAGGAGGTGCGCAAGCTCATCGACGCCGCCCACGACGAGGCCTGGCACGTCATCAACGACAACCGCGACATCCTCGACCGGCTGGTCCTCGACCTGCTCGAGCACGAGACGCTCAATGCCAAGGAGCTCGCGGCCATCTTCGGGCCCATCCGCAAGCGCCCGGTGCGTCCGACCTGGCTCTCCAGCGAGACCCGCTTCCTGTCCGACCAGCCGCCCGTGCTGACCCCGGCCGAGAGGGCCGCCCAGAACGGCTCGGCCCCGGTCCTGGAGTCCGCGGGCACCAACCGGCAGACCGCCGAGGCGATCGACAAGGCTGCCGAGGCCGGCGCGGTCAAGTCCCACGAGGAGCACCCGCCCACCCAGGTCATCGAAGTCCCCGAGGGTGGCCAGGTCGATCCGAATGGCCTCTGAGGGCAAGTTTCACGTGGTCGACCAGCCGCGTGCGGAGGCGGCCGTCCGCGAGCTGCTGATCGCCATCGGCGAGGACCCGGACCGCGAGGGTCTCGTCGAGACCCCGGCCCGGGTGGCCAGGGCCTACGGCGAGTTCTTCGCCGGGCTGTCCCTGGACGCCGCGAGCGTCCTCGCGAAGACGTTCCAGATCGAGCACGAGGAGATGATCCTGGTGCGTGACATCGAGGTGTACTCGATGTGCGAGCACCATCTCGTGCCCTTCCACGGGGTGGCCCATGTCGGCTACATCCCGGCCAAGGACGGCCGGGTGACCGGACTGTCCAAGCTGGCGCGCCTCGTCGAGATGTATGCCCGGCGGCCCCAGGTGCAGGAGCGGCTGACGACCCAGGTCGCCGACTCGCTCGTCACCCACCTGGGCGCCCAGGGCGTGATCGTCATCGTGGAGTGCGAGCACCTGTGCATGTCCATGCGCGGCATCCGCAAGCCGGGGTCCCGGACCATCACCTCCGCCGTCCGCGGCCAGCTGCGGGACCCGGCCACCAGGGCCGAGGCCATGGCGCTCCTGCTGGGAGGCAAGCGGTGAGGGGACGCGAACTCGCGCGGCCCACCCCTTCCAAGCTTCCCGGCATACTCGCGGCGTCCAAGGCACCGCGACTGCTGGGGAACCTCACCTACCTCATCGGCACGGTCGACCTGCTGACGGGGCTGGCGCACTCGTGGCGGGTGCACCTGCACGGTCTGACCGAGATGCTCCCGGGGGCGCTGTCCGACGCGGCCGCCGCGGCCACCGTCGTGTCCGGCATCTTCCTCGTCGTGCTCGGGCACTCGCTCAAGCGGCGCAAGCGTCGAGCCTGGCGGGCGGCCATCGGGCTGCTGGCCCTGTCGGCCGGGCTGCACACCATCAAGACCGAGCCCGTCGCCGCGGCGATCGCCGTCGTGGGGCTCTTGCTGCTGGTGCGCTACCGCGGGGAGTTCCGCGCCCTGGGTGACCCCACCACGCGGTGGCGCGCGGTGCGCGCGTTCGTGGTGCTGCTCACGGTGTCGGTCGTGACGGGCAGCCTCGTCCTGTGGCTCAACCGGCACATGATCGTCGGTGGCTTCCCCGGCCTGTGGAACCTCGCCCAGGAGCTGGTACTGGGCATGGTGGGGGCCAACGGACCGCTGGTGTTCACCCGAGACCGAGCCTCCGACATCGTCGGTTCGCTGCTGCTGGGGCTCGGCCTGATGACGATGCTCACGACCGTCTACCTCGCGCTGCGTCCCCCGGAGCCGATGCCGTCGCTGACGCCCGACGACGAAGCCAGGCTCCGCGCCCTCGTCGACCGGCACGGCGACTCGCTGGCCTATTTCAACACCCGGCGGGACAAGTCGGTGATCTGGTCGTCGAGCGGCAAGGCGGCCATCGCCTACCGCGTGGTGTCGGGCGTGATGCTGGCCAGCGGGGACCCCGTCGGGGACCCCGAGGCGTGGCCCGGGGCGATGCACGCGTTCCTGGCGGAGGCCGACGCGCACGCGTGGACGCCGGCCGTGCTGGGGTGCTCCGAGCACGCCGGCACGATCTGGGTGCGCGAGACCGGCTTCACCGCGCTCGAGCTCGGTGACGAGGCCGTCGTCGACGCCTCGGCGTTCACCCTCGCGGGTCGGCCGATGCGCAACGTGCGGCAGATGGTGGGTCGGGTCGCCCGCGCCGGGTATGACGTGCAGGTGTGTCGCGTCCGCGACGTCAGCCCCGACGTGCGTGACCGGGCGATGAGGGATGCCGCCGCGTGGCGCTCCAGCGCCACGGAGCGGGGGTTCTCGATGGCCCTGGGCCGGTTGCTCGACGACGACGACCCTGAGTGCGTGTTCGTCGTGGCGCGGCAGGACGGGGTCGTGCGAGCGTTCCTCCAGTTCGTGCCGTGGGGTGCCGACGGGATGTCCCTCGACGTCATGCGGCGCGACGCCAGCGCCGACGCGGGGGTCAACGAGCTCATGATCACCGAGGCGCTCGCGGCAGCGCCGGGGATGGGCGTCAAGCGGGTGTCCCTGAACTTCGCGGCCTTCCGCTCGGTGCTGGAACGCGGTGGCAAGCTGGGCGCCGGCCCGATCCTGCGGATGTGGCGGCGGTTGCTGCTCTTCGCGTCGCGCTGGCTCCAGATCGAGAGCCTCTACCGGTTCAACGCGAAGTTCCAGCCGCAGTGGCAGCCTCGGTTCCTCGTCTACCCCTCGGCGTCCGACCTGCCGCGGGTCGGTCTCGCCGCCCTCGAGGCGGAGGCGTTCCTCACCTGGCCGACGCTCAGCTGGCTCGGTGGCCGGGGATGAGCACGCCCCCGACCGTCGCCTGGCCGCTGCGCCGGTCCGACGGCCTGCCGGTCGTCATGGGGGTGGTCAACGTGACCCCCGACTCGTTCAGTGACGGTGGTCAGTGGTTCGAGCCGTCGGCCGCGATCGAGCACGGTCGCGAGCTGATGTCCCAGGGAGCCGACATCGTGGACGTCGGCGGGGAGTCGACCCGGCCGGGGGCCGAGCGCCCCTCGGTGGCCGAGGAGCGGCGTCGGGTGCTGCCCGTCGTGACCGCCCTTGCCGCCGCGGGTGCCGTCGTGTCGGTCGACACGATGCGCGCCGAGGTGGCTGCGGACGCCCTTGCCGCGGGAGCGGCGATCGTCAACGACGTGAGCGGTGGGATGGCCGATCCCGAGATGGCCGGGATGGTCGCCGAGGCGGGCGTGCCGTTCGTGGCGATGCACTGGCGGGGGCACAGCGCCGACATGCAGTCCCGCGCCGTCTACGGCGACGTGGTCGGTGAGGTGGTGGCCGAGCTGTCCCGTCGGGCGGACGAGCTGGTGGCTGCCGGGATCGCCGCCGACCGGATCGTGCTCGACCCCGGCTTCGGGTTCGCCAAGCTCACCGGGCACAACTGGTCCCTGCTGCGCGGGCTGGACCGACTGCTGGCGCTCGACCACCCCATCCTGGTCGGCACCTCGCGCAAGACCTTCCTCGGCCGGATCGGGGTGCCGGCCGGTGGGCAGCCGAGGCCACCGCTGGACCGCGACCCGGCCACGGCCGCGACGTCGATGCATGCCGCTCGGCTCGGCGCGTGGGGCGTGCGGGTCCACCACATCCCCTCCACCCTCGACGCCATGCGGGTCGCCCGCGCCATCCAGGAGGCCCAGTGACGCGGGCGACATCGACCAGAGGTGCAGCGATGACGCGGGTGCAGCGATGACGGATCAGATTGTCCTGAAAGGGATCTCCGCCCGCGGGCACCACGGCGTCCTGGACTTCGAGAAGCGTGACGGCCAGACCTTCGTCGTCGACGTGACCATGCACCTCGACCTCGGGCCCGCGGGCACCAGCGACGACCTGGCCGACACCGTCAACTACGCCGAGGTCGCCGGCGACGTCGTGGCCCTCATCGAGGGCGACTCCCTCGACCTCATCGAGGCCCTGGCGTCGCGGATCGCCGACAGGGTGCTCCTGCGGCCGCTCGTCGAGGCCGTCGAGGTCGTCGTCCACAAGCCCGAAGCCCCCGTGGGGCACCCGTTCACCGACGTGCAGGTGCGGGTGAACCGCGAGCGTCGGGCGCAGGTCGTCATCGCGATGGGCTCCAACATCGGCGACTCCGTCGAGACGCTGCACGACGCGGCGATCTCCCTGTACGGCCTGATCGACATCGTCGAGGTCTCCTCGGTCGTCGAGACCGACCCGGTCGGCGGCCCCGAGCAGCCGGCCTACCTCAACGCCGTGGTGACGGGCACGACCCACCTCGCCCCCTCGTCGCTCCTGGCCGCCCTGCACGACATCGAGCGGGCCCACGGGCGCACCCGCGAGATCCCCTGGGGGCCAAGGACCCTGGACCTCGACCTCATCCAGTACGGCGACCCCGTGTTCGACACCGACATCGTCATGGAGAGCCCGACCCTCACCCTGCCGCACCCCCGGGCCCACGAACGCGGCTTCGTGCTGGTGCCCTGGTTGCAGGCCGACTCCGAGGCGGTGCTGCGGGTGGGCGGCCAGGTCCGCCGGGTGGCCGACCTGGTGAGCGGGATGGACGTGTCCGGCGTCCGACCGGGACCGGACGTCGACCTGCTGGAGGGGCCGTGGTGAACGAGGGTCGCGGGCTGCGCTGGGCGCAGCTCGCCGCGATCGTCGCCGTGGTCGGGCTGTTGTCGTGGGTCGGCTGGCGGCTCTACCTCAACAACGGGCACCTGCTCGGACCAGCGTCGTGGGTGTCGGCGGTCATGATCGTCGCGATGGCGTTCCTCGTCGTCGCCGCCGGGCTACCGGTGCGGCGCTTCCTGCGGGGCGAGGCCCGCAAGTCGCTGAGCCCCATCAGGGCCGCGCGCACCCTCGTGCTCGCCCAGGCCGCGGCCCTCACCGGGGCAGGGGTGCTCGGGTGGTATGCCGCGCAGGTGGCGCACGCCCTCGCCGAGCTGGACCTGCCTGGCTACCGCAGCCTGCTGTGGAAGCTGCTGGCCCTCTGCTTCGCGTCGGCGGTGCTCATGACGGCCGGGATGGTCACGCAGCGGATGTGTCGCGTCGACCCGTCCGGGGACCCGGACCGCGACCCGCACTCCTGACCGCCGGGCGGGACCGGGGCGCTACTTGTCGACGTCGCCCACGACGAAGAACATCGAGCCGAGGATCGCGACCATGTCCGCGATGAGGTTGCCGGGCAGCACCTCGGCCAGGACGGCCACGTTGTTGAACGAGGCGGAACGCAGCTTGAGCCGCCACGGGGTCTTCTCCCCGCGGGAGACGAGGTAGTAGCCGTTGAAGCCGAGGGGGTTCTCGGTGGCGGTGTAGAGATCGCCCTCGGGGACCTTGAGCACCTTGGGCAGCTTGACGTTCACCGGACCCTGGGGGAGCGTGCGCAGTCGGTCCAGACAGGCCTCCGCGAGGTCGAGGCTGACGTGCACCTGTTCGAGCAGGACCTCGAGGCGGGCGAGGCAGTCCCCGGCTGTGCGCGTCACCACGCGACCCGGGCCGCCCGGCGCGAACAGCTCGTCGTACGCCAGGTAGGGCTCGTCGCGCCGCAGGTCCATGTCGACCCCGGCCGCACGCGCGATCGGCCCCGAGACCCCATACGCCGCAACCACTTCCGGCGACACCACGCCGACCCCCCGGGTCCGCGCCTCGAGGATCTCGTTGCCCACGATGAGCGCCTCGAGGTCGGGCAGCCGCCCGCGGACCGCTGACACGGCATACGCGACGCGGTCGAGCCAGCCCGCGGGGAGGTCCTCCTTGAGGCCGCCCACGCGGTTGAACATGTAGTGCATCCGCCCGCCCGACGCCTCCTCCATGACTGCCTGGAGCTCCTCGCGCTCGCGGAAGGCGTAGAAGATCGGCGTGATCGCGCCGAGCTCGAGCGGGTAGGAGCCGAGGAACATCAGGTGGTTGAGCACCCGGTTGAGCTCGGCCAGGAGGGTGCGGGCCCACACCGCGCGCGGCGGCACCTCCATGCCGAGCATCCGCTCGACGCCGAGCACGACCCCGAGCTCGGAGGAGAACGCGGACAGCCAGTCGTGCCGGTTGGCCAGGACGATGATCTGGCGGTAGTCGCGGACCTCGAACAGCTTCTCCGCGCCGCGGTGCATGTACCCCACGATCGGCTCGGCCGAGACGATGCGCTCCCCGTCGACGACGATCCGCAGGCGCAGGACACCATGGGTCGCGGGGTGCTGCGGGCCGATGTTGAGCACCATGTCGGCGGTGGCCAGGCTGCCCGCGCCCATGCCGACGGTGAGCTCGCGCCGGCCTTGCGTCGTGGTCACCTCGCCAGTCTGCCGTATGCCGCGTGGTCACCGCCGCGGGCAGTCAGGCGTCGCGTCAGGCGGGGCAGCCGGGGATGTTCTGGATCGAGGTGGCCCGGCCCTCGGCGTCGAGCTGGACCAGCACGGTGTTCTCGCGGTCGGCCAGGCCCGTGAGCGCCGTGGGGTCGATCGACTTGGTCTGGATCGGCTGGTCGTGGGCGATGCAGTGGTTGTAGAGGATCCGCGCTCCGTTGACCACGGGGATCGTGTAGGTCAGCTTGGCGTTCTGGTTCGTGTAGGGCACGGCGCCGACGAAAGGCCCGGTGGGGACGCCGGTCTGGGCCAGCTTGGCGTCGGACAGCCCCGTCCACGTCAACCGGTCCAGCTCGAGGACCGTGGTGCCGGCGACAGTGCTCACCTTCCTCACGAAGCCGAAGTCGAAGGCGCGGCCCTTGACGTCAGACGTGGGCACCGTGGGGGTGGACGGGCCGCCCGGGCCCTTGGCGGTCACGGTGGGGGTGACGGTCACGGTGACGTCGGGTGCAGGGGCCCCTGACCCGCAGGCGGACAGCAGGGCACCGGCCGCCAGGGCGGCCAGGGCCGCCGCGGTGGTGGCGCGCAGGTGGTGCTGGTGCTTCATGGGGACGACGGTCCTTTCGAGTGACAGCAACAGCAAAGTCTGCCCTCGATGGAGCGCCTGACAAAACGCGGCGATCTGCGGCAGGCTGACGGCGTGCCCATCCAGCCCACTGTCGATGCCGCCGACTTCCTCGATCTGGGCGACCCAGCGGTCGTCGCGGACCCCTACCCGCACCTCGCGGCCCTGCGCTCGACCGCCCCGGTGGCCTGGCACAGCGGCCTGGGGGTCTGGCTGGCGAGCGGCCACGCCGAGGCCGGAGCGGTGCTGCGCGACCGACGCCTGGGCCGGGTCTTCGCACCCCGCACCCCCGAGGCCGACTGGGACACCTTCAACTGGCTGCACGCCGACTCGATCCTCGACAGCGAGCCCCCGAAGCACACCCGCCTGCGCCGCCTCGTCGCCGGTGCCTTCGGGCGGGGCCATGTGCAGCGCCTGGCTCCCCGCATCCGGGCGCTGGCCGAGGGACTCCTGGCAGACCTGCCCGATGGGCAGTTCGACGTCATCGAGCACTATGCCGAGCCGTTGCCCGTCCTGGTGATCGCCGAGCTGCTCGGCGTCCCCGAGTCGGACCGGCACCACCTGCGTCCCTGGTCGCAGGCCATCGTGCGGATGTACGAGGTGGGCCGGACCCCCGCGGACGAGGCGGCGGCGCGCGAGGCCTGCGGTGCGTTCGCGGCATACGTCGAGGAGCTCGCGGCGCAGCGCGCCCAGGCGCCGGGTGACGACCTGCTGAGCGACCTCGTCACGGCGCGCGACGGGTCGGACCGGCTCTCGGCACACGAGCTGGTCGCCACGGCAGTGCTGCTGCTCAACGCGGGTCACGAGGCCAGCGTGAACGGCTTCGGCAACGGTCTGCACTCGTGGCTCACCGCGGGCGACCGGCAGGGGCTGGACGTCGCGGACGACGCGGCGGTGTCGCGCATGGTCGAGGAGTTCCTGCGCCACGACTCGCCCCTGCACCTGTTCGAGCGGACCGCCAAGGAGCCGGCCGAGGTGGCCGGGGTGCTGCTCGAGCCGGGCGACAAGGTGGCGGCGCTGCTCGGGGCGGCCAACCGCGATCCCGCGGTGTTCGCCGACCCCGACCGGTTCGATGCCCAGCGCGACCCCAACCCGCACCTGGCGTTCGGCGCCGGGATCCACTTCTGCATCGGCGCCCCGCTGGCCAGGCTGGAGCTCGAGATCTCGGTGCGCACCATGCTGGCCCGTTTCCCGGACCTCGAGGTGGCCGAAGCCCTGCGTCGGCCGACGTTCGTGCTGCGCGGGTTCGAGCGGCTGGTGGTCAGCCCACGCGCTTGACCGCCCACAGGAAGTCGCCGAAGCCGCCCGGCGCCGTCAGTGCCGCTGCGGCCGACGACGAGGCCAGCGCCTGCAGATAGCCCTGCGGGTCGCGCCTGGCCAGCTCGTGGGCGGGGGTGCCACCATCCACTCCGAGCCCGCGCAGGGCCGTGCGCTGGTCGAGCAGCTCGTCGTGGTCGAGGGTGTCCATGGCCACGTGCGCGGTGAGGTCGCAGGTCCCGTCCGGCACCGGCGCCACCTGCTGGCCGCGTCGGTATGCCGCGAGGGTGCCCCCCGCAGGCCGGTCGCCGCCGCGGTGCCCGTAGTCGACGGCCACGAGGACCCCTCGGTCGACCCGGCTGACGAGCTCTGCCCAGGCGAGGTCGCGGGGCAGGCCGACCTCGACCCTGGATCCGGGTGCGGAGGTCTCCCAGTGGGTCTGCGCCCAGGTGAGGTCGTGGCCGCTGACGGTCGGGCCGAGGGCCTCCTGACCCGTGTCGACGTCCACCTGCACCCGGCGCAGCACCCCGTCGTCGTCGACCTCGGCCACCGGGCACGGCACGACGTCGAGCCACTCGTGCGCGAACACGAGCGCGCCGTCCAGGTCGCGCAGCTCGTGCGGCAGGGCCCGACCGCCGGGCGTGACGTGCCACTCGACGGCGGGATCGAGGGACTCGGGCCGGGTCACCACGTCGACCCCGGTGAGGCGCAGCGCCGGGTCCGCGGCAGCCACGTGGGTGAGCAGCTCACCGCGCCCCGCCCCGATGTCGACGACGTGGGTCAGGCCGTTCTCCCGCGCCAGCTGGGCCACCGCTCCCGCGAGGACCTCGCCGAGCGCGCCGTGCGTGGCCGTCGTGAAGTGGCCGGCAGGGCCCGAAGCGGCGCGGTAAAAGCCGTCGGGACCGTAGAGGGCGCCCTGCCAGGCCACCTGCCAGTCGAGGAGGGTCACCGGGCCAACCTAGTGCGGGTCGGGCGGTCCGGCACCCGCCAAACCGCGTGCCGGACCGCAGGTCAAACCGCGTGCCGACCTCCTCCCCGTGAGGGATAGGTTGGGCGCGTGACTTCGGCCGACGAGCGTCCCGCCCGACTCGACGTCGGCGTGGTCGGCGCCGGACGCGTGGGTGCCGTCCTGGGGGCGGCCCTGCAGCGGGTCGGCCACCGCGTGGTCGCCGTCTCGGGCGTGAGCGAGCAGTCCCGCACGCGCGCCGCCCAGCTGCTGCCCGGCATCCCCGTCGTGTCCCCGGAGGACGTCGTGCGGCGGTCCGAGCTCGTGCTGCTCGCGGTCCCCGACGACGCCCTGGCGGACCTCGTCGCGGGGCTGAGTGCGACCCGGGCCTGGCAGGCCGGCCAGCTCGTCGCGCACACCTCGGGCCGACACGGGCTCGAGGTGTACGCGCCGGCCCTCGACCAGCACGTGCTCGGGCTGGCCCTGCACCCGGCGATGACCTTCACCGGCACCGGCCTGGACCTCGAACGCCTCGTGGAGTGCTGCTTCGGGGTGACCGCTCCCGAGCCGCTGCGGCCGGTCGCCGAGGCGCTCGTCCTCGAGATCGGCGCCGAGCCGGTCTGGATCGAGGAGCCCGACCGGCCGCTCTACCACGCGGCCCTCGCGCACGGGGCCAACCACCTCGTCACGCTGGTCGCCCAGTCGCTGCAGGCGTTGCGGGCGGCGGGGGTCGAGAAGCCGTCCAGGGTGCTCGGACCCCTGGTCTCCGCCGCGCTCGACAACGCCCTGCGCGCAGGTGACGCTGCCCTCACCGGCCCCGTCGCGCGGGGGGATGCGGGTACCGTTGCCGAGCACCTGCGACAACTGCAGCACGTCAGCCCCGACATCAGACCCACCTACCTCGCGCTCGCGCGGGCCACCGCCGAGCGAGCCCTGGCCAGCGGCCGGCTCAAGCCCCACGTGGCCGAGCCACTGTTGGACATCCTCGCGACCGACCAGGAGCGATAAGTGAGCGAACACCCCGGTATGCCGTCTGCCTCGCTGGCCGCCGTCGTGACGGCTGGTGCCGAACCCGTGGTGGCGCGCACCCGCGACGAGCTGCGGACCGCCAGGCGACGACTCACCGACGGCGACGTCGCGGTGGTCATGACGATGGGCGCCCTGCACGAGGGGCACGCGACGCTCATCGAGACGGCTCGTCGGCGTGCCGCCCACGTGGTCGTCACGATCTTCCTGAACCCCCTGCAGTTCGGGCCGCGGGAGGACCTGTCGCGCTACCCCCGGACCTTCGACAGCGATATGGAGATCTGTCGCCGGGCGGGGGTGGATGTCGTGTTCGCACCGACCCCGGACGTCATCTACGAGGACGGCGACCCCGGTGTGCGCGTCTCGGCGGGACCGCTGGGCAACGTGCTGGAGGGGCAGGCCCGCCCGGGCCACTTCGACGGGATGCTCACCGTGGTCGCCAAGCTGCTGCACCTCACCCGGGCCGACTCCGCCTACTTCGGGCAGAAGGACGCCCAGCAGCTGCTGCTCATCCGGCGGATGGTGCGCGACCTCGACTTCCCGGTGAAAGTCGTCTCGGTGCCGACCGTGCGCGAGTCCGACGGGCTGGCCATGAGCAGCCGCAACACCTACCTCACCGCCTCCGACCGCGAGACGGCGCTGTGCCTGTCCCAGGCGCTGCGGGCCGGTGCGGCCGCGGCACCCGAGGGACCTTCGGCGATCCGCCGGGCGGCTCGCACCGTCCTGGTGCGCGAGCCGCTGGCGCTGATCGACTACCTCGTCCTCGTGCACCCCTCGACCCTGGAGGACGTGCCCGAGTGGTACCGCGGCGAGGCGCTCCTCGCCGTCGCCGGCCGGGTGGGCACCACCAGGCTGATCGACAACCTGCCCATCTCGGTCGGACCCGGCGGAGGGGCGCTCGAGGTCTTCTCCGACGTCGACTCCGCCGGCAGCTGACGCCCCGGGCCGAGGACCCCGAGGCCCCACACATCGAGGAACGTGCACATGCAGCGCTTCATGCTCTACGCCAAGATCCACCGGGCCACGGTGACCCAGGCGGACCTGCACTACGTCGGGTCGCTCACCATCGACCGCGACCTCATGGACGCTGCGGGCCTGCTCCCGGGTGAGCAGGTCGACGTCGTGGACGTCGACAACGGCAACCGGCTGACCACCTACGCCATCGAGGGCGAGCGCGGTTCCGGCATCGTCTGCATCAACGGTGCGGCGGCCCGGCTCATCTCGCCCGGCGACACCGTCATCATCATCGCGTACGCCGCCATGGACGACCACGAGGCGAGGACCTTCGAGCCCGAGGTCGTCTTCGTCGACAAGGACAACAAGATCGTCGAGATCGGCCACGACGGCGGCGACGTGCCCGACGGCTTCGGGTTGAGGACCTCAGCGGTCACCCGGCGCCACCATGACTGACGGTCCGGGACTGCGGATCCCGCGCCGGCTGGTGGCCGCGGAACCCGGCTGGACGACGTCGGCGGACGTCATCGTGGTGGGCTCCGGCATCGCCGGCCTCACGACGGCCCTGCGCCTGCGGCAGCGGGTGGACCGGGTGCTCCTGGTGACCAAGACCGTGCTCCACGAGGGGTCGACGCAGTGGGCCCAGGGCGGCATCGCGGCGGCCCTCGACCCGGGCGACTCACCGCAGGAGCACCTGCACGACACCCTGGTGGCGGGGTGCGGGATCTGCGACGTCCCCGCCGTCACGGCCCTCGTCCACGAGGGTCCCGAACGGGTCCGCGAGCTGGTGGCCCTGGGCGCCGAGTTCGACCTCGACGACGCCGGCGAGCTCAAGCTGACCCGTGAGGGTGGCCACCACAAGGACCGGATCGCGCATGCCGGCGGGGACGCCACGGGCAAGGAGATCTCCCGGGCCCTGATCGCCGCCCTGCACCGTGTCCAGGACGACCCGGGCATCGAGGTCATCGAGCACGCCCTCGTCGTGGACCTGCTCCAGGACGAGGAGTCGCGCGTCTGCGGCGTGACGCTGCACGTCATCGGCGAGGGACAGATGGACGGCGTCGGCGCCGCCAGGTCACGGGCCGTCGTGCTCGCCACCGGGGGCCTGGGCCAGGTGTACTCCGCGACGACCAACCCCTCGGTCGCCACGGGCGACGGCATGGCGGCCGCCCTGCGAGCCGGAGCGGTGATGGCGGACGTCGAGTTCGTGCAGTTCCACCCCACCGTGCTGTGGCTGGGCCCGGGGTCGCGCGGCCAGCAGCCGCTCATCTCCGAGGCCGTGCGCGGCGAAGGGGCCTTCCTCGTCGACCGTGACGGAGTGCGGTTCATGCAGGGGCGTCACCCGCTGGCCGACCTGGCACCGCGTGACGTGGTGTCGCGGGCGATCGTCGACCGGATGCTCGAGACCGGCGAGGACCACGTGTTCCTCGACGCCCGGCACCTGGGTCGGGAGTTCCTCGAGGAGCGCTTCCCCTCCATCGTGGCGCGGTGTCGTGAGCTCGGCTTCGACCCGGCGACCGAGCTGCTGCCGGTCGCCCCGGCGCAGCACTACGCCAGCGGCGGCGTGCGCACCGACCTGGTCGGGCGCTCCACCCTCGACGGCCTCTACGCCTGTGGCGAGGTCTCCTGCACGGGAGTCCATGGCGCCAACCGACTGGCGTCGAACTCGCTCCTGGAGGGTCTGGTCTTCGCCCACCGCATCGCCGACGACATCAGCGAGCGGATGGCGGGTGGCCAGCTGCCGCAGGCGGATCCGGCGGTCGAGGCGACCGATGGCACCCTGGCCACGGGGACGGCCCCGGCCGACGAGGTGGCCCCGGGCGAGGACGCGGCCCTGCTCGACGGTTCGGCCCGGGTGCAGGTGCAGGCCGCGATGACGGCAGGGTCCGGAGCCGTGCGCTCGGCCGAGTCGCTGGCCACCACGGCGCTCGCCCTGCAAGGACTCGCGCTCGCCGCCACCTCCAGCGAGCCCGGCCCGGAGTCGTGGGAGACCACCAACCTGCTCCACATCGGCCAGGTGCTGACCCTTGCGGCGTCGCTGCGCGAGGAGACCCGTGGCGGTCACCTGCGCAGCGACCATCCGAGCCAGGTCGACCCCCGCTGGCGCGGGCACACCCTCGTCGTGCGGGGCTCCGACGGCACACTCTCGACCACCTTCGAACCCGTTCCCGAACAGGATCTCGCATGACCCACGCGCCCACCGGCGACCTGCGTTTCCCCGAGGCCGACGCGCTGGCGGTCATCCGCACCGCCCTCACCGAGGACCTCGGTGGACCCGACGGGGTCGACGTCACGACGATGGCGACCATCCCCGCCGCCCAGGTGAGCAGGGCGGCCGTGGTCGCGCGCGAGGACGGCACCCTGGCCGGCATACCGCTCATCGGCCTGGTCTTCGACGAGGTGGCCAGGCGGATGGGCGCCGAGCCGCTGCGCACGACGACGCAGCACCGGGACGGTGACCTCGTGAGCAAGGGGGACGTGGTCGCCACGCTGGCCGGCTCGACCCAGGTGACCCTCGTCGGCGAGCGGACGATGCTGAACCTGCTGTGCCGCTTGTCCGGGATCGCGACCTCCACCCACGCGTGGGCGGAGCGCCTCGAGGGCACGGGCGCCACCGTCCTCGACACCCGCAAGACGACCCCGGGGCTGCGAGCCCTCGAGAAGTACGCCGTCCGCGCGGGGGGCGGCACGAACAAGCGCATGGGCCTGTTCGACGTGGCCATGATCAAGGACAACCACAAGCTCGCCGCAGGCTCGCTGAGCAAGGCGTATGCCGCGGTGCGGGCGAAGTTCCCCGACGTCCCGATCCAGGTCGAGGTCACCACCACCGCCGAGGCGCTCGAGTCGGTGCGGGTCGGGGCGCGGTTCCTGTTGTGCGACAACATGTCCGTCGACCTGCTGCGTGAGACGGTGGGTGCGGTGCGCGCCACCGGCGAGGACGTCGAGCTCGAAGCCACCGGTGGGCTCACCCTGCGGGTCGCACGCGAGTACGCCGAGACGGGTGTCGACTACCTCAGCGTCGGCGCCCTGACCCACTCCTCGCCGATCCTCGACCTGGCCCTCGACCTCACCGACGGCTGAGCCCGTCGGCCGGGTCCGCCCTGCGAGGCACGCGCTGGCGGTAGGTACCCTTTGCGGGTGAGCCAGACCCCCAGCGCGACCGACGCCACGAGCATGGCGACAGACGCCACCCCCGTGGCGGCCCTGACGGATGCCGACCTGCCGGAGCAGATGAAGGTGCGTCGGGAGAAGCGGGACCGGTTGCTGGCCGAGGGCAGGCAGGCCTTCCCGGTCCAGGTGCCGCGCACCCACACGCTCGAGGAGGTCCGGCAGCAGTGGGGCCACCTCGAGACCGGCGAGGAGACCCAGGACGTGGTGGGCGTCGCCGGACGCGTCATCTTCATCCGCAACACCGGCAAGCTCGCCTTCGCCACCCTGCAGGAGGGGATCGGCACACGGCTGCAGGTCATGCTCAGCCTCGCAGAGGTCGGGGAGGAGGCCCTCGCCGACTGGAAGGCTAACGTCGACCTCGGAGACCACGTGTTCGTCGAGGGCCGGGTGATCTCCTCGCGTCGCGGCGAGCTGTCGGTCATGGCCACCCGCTGGGAGATGGCGTCCAAGGCGCTGCGCCCGTTGCCGGTGCTGCACAAGGACCTCTCCGAGGAGTCGCGGGTGCGCCAGCGCTATGCGGACCTCATCGTCCGGCAGCAGGCGCGCGACATGGTGCGCACCAAGGCGCGTGCACTGTCCGCGATCCGCGGGGTCCTCGAGGCCCAGGGCTACCTCGAGGTCGAGACGCCCGTGCTCCAGCTCATCCACGGCGGGGCCGCGGCCCGGCCTTTCAGGACCCATCTCAATGCCTTCGACCAGGCGATGACGCTGCGCATCGCGCTGGAGCTCAACCTCAAGAAGGCGGTGGTCGGCGGAGTCGACCGTGTCTACGAGATGGGCCGCATCTTCCGCAACGAGGGCGTCGACGCCACCCACAGCCCCGAGTTCACGATGCTCGAGGCCTACCAGGCCTATGGCGACCAGACGAGCATCGCCGCCCTCATGCGCGACGTCTTCCTCGGCGTCGCCGACGCGCTCGGCTCGCGCCAGGTCGAGACCGCCGCGGGCACCGTGGACCTCGACGGCGAGTGGCGCTGGCTGCCCGTCTACCAGGGGGTCTCCGAGGCGGTGGGTGAGACGGTCACCATCGACACCGACGTCGAGACCCTGCGTGGGTATGCCGCGAAGCACGACGTGGCGATCGACCCCTCGTGGGACAAGGACAAGGTCTTCCTCGAGCTGCTGGGCGAGCTGGTCGAGCCGCGTCTGCTGCAGCCGACGTTCCTGTGCGACTACCCGGCGATTGCCCAGCCGCTGGCCCGCCCGCACCGCACCGAGCCCGGGCTGATCGAGGCCTGGGACCTCATCATCGCCGGGGTCGAGCGGGGGACCGGCTTCTCCGAGCTCATCGACCCGGTGGTCCAGCGCGAGGTGCTCACCGCACAGTCGGTCAAGGCGGCCGGGGGCGACCCCGAGGCGATGCAGCTCGACGAGGACTTCCTGCGAGCCCTGGAGTACGGCGCCCCGCCGATGGGCGGACTGGGTTTCGGGGTCGACCGCCTCGTCATGCTGTTCGCCGACGCCAACATCCGCGAGACGATCCTGTTCCCGCACCTCAAGCCGGAGGGGTCGAGATGAGCGGGATCTGGCCCTACGTCGCCGCCCTGATCCCGTCGGCCGGCGTGGGGTTCCTCTTCTGGCTGGTCATCAAGAACATGATCGAGGGCGACCGCAAGGAACGCCTCGCGCATTCCCAATGGGAGGCCCAGCGCGGCGGGGGCGATGAGGGAAAGGCCGATTCAGGGCCCTCGGCGAATGGCGAGAAGATTTCCTGAGAACGTTTTGTCGGGGTGACTTTCGGGGAGTCCGGACAATGTTTGGGAAATGGCCTGTCGAGCCACTATCTTTGACGTACTCCCTTTTCATTGTTTGCCGAGAGGAATCTCCATGGCCCAGCGCGTGAGCATTGTGCTCGAGGACGACATCGACGGTTCGGTCGCAGAGGAGACGGTGACTTTCGCCCTCGACGGCGTCACCTACGAGATCGACCTCAGCAGCAAGAACGCTGCCGGGCTGCGTGATGCGTTGGCGCCGTATGTCGGTCATGCGCGTCGGGCGGCCGGCCGACGCACCGCGGGGCGGACCTCTGGTGGCCGTGGATCCGGCAAGCGCGACCTCGGCGACGTGCGCGAGTGGGCCCGCTCCAACGGGCACAAGGTCAGTGACCGCGGGCGCATTTCCGCCGAGGTGCAGGCCGCCTACGACAAGGCGCACTGACCCTGGAGGTAAGGCACGTCCCGGAGGGTTCTGCGGCACGTCCGGGCGTAGCCGGAGATTCGGTATTGTCCTGGAGCTGGCGCGATATTGTCGAAAAGCAGCGCGCCGGAATCGACGCGTTGCATGACTGGCGCGAACGCCTGAGCATCTCAACGGCTCGGCAGTATGCCGCCGTCGTACCCGACTCGATGCCTTCGGCGTTCGTCCTCCAGTGGACCCTCGAGGCGGCCGCCGAGGCCGGGGTGCACGCTGCGCGACATCATCCCTGGGTCGTCCACCCCGTCGAGTCGGGACTGAGCTTCGAGCTCCAGCCGAGCCAGCTGTACCCGGTCGCGGCCCAGTTCGAGCGTCCTCGGGTGACGACTGAGCCCCTGGACGACCGGCTGGAAGCCGCGCGCGCGGCATACCGGGTCGATGCGCTGGAGCTCGCGCTCGGCTACCGGTCGCCGGTGCGGCTCGGTCAGCACACCCGGCGCGCCATGGTCGACGACGTGTGGGCCATGACCCTGGCGCGAGCCAGCGGCCAGCGACCGCCCGCCCGTGGGTCGTGCTGCTTCATCTACGTGCTGCCGGGCGTGCACGAGTGCTCGGGCTGCCCGCGGCTGGCAGGCGCCTAGTCCAGCAGGCGCCTAGTCCAAGCCGCCTAGTCCAGCAGGTGGGCCAGCAGGTCGCCCTCGGAGTCGAGCCGGTCCAGCACCTGGTCGAACATCAGCTGCTCGAACTTCGCCCCGCCCGCTCCGGCCTCGACCTCGTCCCACGAGCGCGGAGCCGCGACCGTGGGTGTCTCCTTGCCCCGCAGGGAGTACGGGCACACCGTCGTCTTCGCCGCGACGTTCTGGCTCCAGTCGAGGAAGATCTTGCCCGGCCGCAGGGACTTGGTCATCTTCCAGACGATGAGGTCGGGGTGCTTCTTCGTGAGCTCCTGCGCGAGCTGCTGAGCGAGGTCGCGGGTCTGGTCGGAGGTGAGGTCGCCGGGCAGGCCGGCATAGAGCTGCATCCCCTTGCTGCCACTCGTGACCGGGTAGAGGTCGAGCCCCAGGGCGCCGAGCCGGTCGCGGACCATCAGCGCGACCTGGGCGCACTCCTTCAGCCCTGCCGGCGCGCCCGGGTCGAGGTCGATGACGAGCCGGTCGGGGTTCTGGCGCTCGTCGTCGTGCACGCGCCACTGGGGTATGTGCAGCTCGATCGAGTTGAGGTTGACCAGGTAGGTGAGCTGGGCGAGGTCCTCGACCATCGGGTACGTCACCGTGTCGATCGTGACCCGGGGCAGCCACTGCGGGGCGCCCGACGGCAGGTTCTTCTCGAAGAAGCTCTGGTCGCCGGTCCCGTGCGGCCAGCGCACCCGCGTCACCGGACGGTCGGCCAGGAGCGGCAGCAGCACCTCCGAGACCTGCGCGTAGTAGTTGAGGACCTCCCCCTTGGTGGTCTCGGTGGAGGGGAAGAGGAGCTTGTCGAGGCTGGTGAGCTTGAGCGTCCGTCCCGCCACCTCGACCCGCGTCGCCTGCGGAACGTAGCGCTCAGCCACCGTCCACCTCCTGGAGGTCCTCGGGGGTCAGGTCGGAGCGGATGCCGAGGTATGCCGGCTGCCGGAGCCTGCCGTCCCGGGTCACCTCCAGGGTGCGAGCCTCGACCACCACGACCGGATCGACCCAGGTCGCACCGACCCTGTCGATGCGGGGCACCTCGTCACTGAACGGTGAGTCCTGCCGGGTGTGCGGCGCCAGCGCCTCGGCGAGCTGGGTGGCCGCGCGACCGGCGATGCCGCTGCCCATCCGCCCGGCGAACCGCCAGCCTCCGCCACCGTCGGGGACGCCGAGCAGCACCGCCCCGATCCGCCCCGAGTCGTTGGTCTTCTCGGATCGCCACCCGCCGACGACGGCGGACAGGGTGGTCCGGTGCGGGGACTTCAGCCAGTCGGTGGAGCGGCGGCCGGGCAGGTAGGGCGCCGAGAGCCGCTTGCTGACGACGCCTTCGAGTCCCTGCTCGAGGGTGGCACCGAAGAGCTCCTGGCCGTCCTCGTAGACGGGAGGGACCTGCCAGTGCCGACCCGAGAGGTCGAGTCGTTCGAGGAGCTCACGCCGGGCCGAGAGTGGTTGGGCGGTGAGGTCGGATCCGTACAGCCGCAGCAGGTCGAAGATCATCAGCGTCACCGGCCGCACCGTGGCCAGCCGCTCGGCCTTGCGGCGGTCGCGCACGTGCATCCGGTCGGCCAGGGCGCCGAACGAAGGGCGCCCGTCCTGCAGCGCCACGACCTCGCCGTCCAGCAGCATGTCGTCATAGGAGGAGGCGAGGCCGGCCAGCTCGGGATAGCTGACCGTCACGTCGTTGCCGATGCGCGAGGTGAGGGTGAGCGCGCCGTCCCGCACGTCGGCGAGCACCCGCATACCGTCCCACTTCACCTCGTGGATCCAGTCGTCCCCGACGGGGATGCTCGGGGCGGGACTGGCCAGCATGGGGCGCATGGGGCCATCCTGACGCATAGGCTGGTTTCCACGTGCGAAGCCCGAGAGGCCACGGCGATGCCAGCGGCACGAGTGCAGCCCGACGACAGGGGAGGACCACCCAGCATGCGAGCGATCTGGAAGGGCGCGGTGTCATTCGGCCTGGTGAACGTGCCGATCCGTCTCTACTCCGCCACCGAGAACCATGACGTGCAGTTCCGGCAGGTGCACCGCGAGGACGGCGGCCGGATCAAGTACCAGCGCATCTGCAGCATCGACGGCGAGATCGTGTCCTACGACGACATCGCCAAGGGCTACGAGACCGAGGACGGCGAGATGGTCGTCCTCACCGACGAGGACTTCAAGGAGCTGCCGGCGACGAGCAGCAAGGAGATCTCGGTCGAGAAGTTCGTCCCCGCGGAGCAGATCGACCCGATGCTCTATGACAAGTCCTACTACCTCGAGCCCGACAAGGCCTCGACCAAGCCGTACATCCTGCTTCGCGACGCCTTGGAGAAGGAGAACCGCGTCGCGGTCGTGACCGTGTCGATCCGCACCCGCATGACGATGGCGGTGCTGCGGGTCCACGAGGGCGTCATCCTGATGCAGACGATGTTGTGGCCGGACGAGATCCGCAAGCCCGACTTCGCGACCCTCGACGGGGAGAGCAAGGCCACCAAGCAGGAGCTGGCCATGGCCGACCTGCTGATCGAGCAGCTCGCCGGGGACTACCAGCCGGACGACTACGAGGACGACTACGCCTCGGCCCTGCAGGCGCTGGTGAAGGCCAAGGTCGAAGGCGGCGAGGTGCAGTTCGCGCCCGAGTCCAAGGACGAGTCGGGCGAGGTGGTCGACCTGCTGGCCGCCCTCAAGAAGTCGGTGGACAAGGCCAAGGCGTCGCGCGGGGAGGCGACGTCCGGCAGCGCCAAGCCGGCCGCCAAGGCCTCTGCCAAGAAGACCGCCGCGAAGAAGGCCGCCAAGAAGGCCAGCTGAGAGGTCTGCTGGCGGTCAGGCCATGATGGGGCCATGCCCGAAGGCCACACCCTGTTCGCGCTGGCGCGCGACCTCGACGCGGCATACCGGGGGACGCGGCCGACGGTGACCAGCCCGCAGGGGAAGTTCGCGGCGGGCGCCGCACTGCTGTCGGGACGCACCTTCGTCCACGCGACTTCCTGGGGCAAGCACTTGTTCGCCGAGTTCGAGGAGGACGCGTGGCTGCACGTGCACCTCGGCCTCATCGGCACCTTCAGCATCGACGACCGGCCGTATGCCGGGGAGGTGCCGGTCGTGGGTCAGGTCCGGCTGCGGCTGGCCACCGACGAGCACGTCGCCGACCTGCGCGGCCCCAACCTGTGTGCGGTGATCACGCCGGACCGCGTGGAGGCGGTCATGGCCCGTCTCGGCCCCGATCCCCTTCGCCCGGAACCGGATCCCGAGATGGCCTGGCGCAAGATCTCGCGCAGCTCCAAGTCGATCGCCGAGCTGCTGATGGACCAGTCCGTGCTGGCGGGCATCGGCAACGTGTACCGCAGCGAGGTCCTGTTCCGGCAGCGGGTCGACCCGTTCCGGCCGGGCCGGGAAATCCGTCGTACGACCTGGGACGCCATCTGGCTCGACCTCGTCGACCTGCTGCCGCTCGGGGTGGCGACCGGCAAGATCGTGACCGTCGTCGAGCAGGTCGAGCAGGTCCGGGCCGCGCTGGCGGTGGGCGACGTGGACCGGCTCACCGAGCGCACGTCCTACGTCTATCGCCGCGCGGGTGAGCCGTGCCGGGTCTGCGGCTCGCGGATCCGCACCCGCGTGGTCGCCGGCCGCAACCTGTTCTGGTGCGGTCGCTGCCAACGTCGCCGTTGACAGTCCCCTTCGTCCCGGGCCCGCGTCCCTGAGCGTGGGCAGCTCACTGGGGGTGGGCGGTCCACCGTCCGGCGAGTCCGAGGGCGAGGAGCAGCAGGAGTGCCGCCAACCCCGCGAAGGCGACGCTGACCTCGACGTTCCGCTCCTGCACGTCGACGTGCTTGGGCAGGTCGTTCAGGACGCCCTGCAGCTGGCCGGCATCGCTGGCCTTGAAGTACTCCCCACCGGTGATCTGGGCCACCGTCTGCAGCGCGGCCTCGTCGACGACGAGGAAGTTGCGCCCTCCCGGCCCGAGGCCGCCGCCGAACCCGCTGGGCGGCCCGTCGAACAGCCCTCCTCCCAGCTGGTCGCGCGTGCAGACCATCTGGGTCGGGTCGGTGGTGCCGAAGCCGATCGGGTAGACGCGCACCCCGCGCGCCGCGGCCTGCACCGCTGCTTCCTGGGGAGTCACGCCACGGGTGTTGGCGCCGTCGGTCAGCAGGACGACGATCTCGGGGACGGTCTTGCCCCTGGGTGTCGGCGACCCCGGCGTCGTGCCCGGGGTCGTGCCGCTCGTGTCGGCGGGCGCGACGTCGTGGTTGATCTCGGCGATCGCGTCGATCGACTTGAGGATCGCGGCGCCGATCGTGGTCCCGCGACCTGTGGTCAGCCCGTCGACGGCGTGCAGGAGGTCGTCGTGGTTGGTCGTCGGCGCGACGGCCACCTGGGCGAAACCCGAGAACACGACCAGTCCGATCCGGGTGCGGTCGTCCTGTGCGTCGATGAACTTGCGCACCGCATCCTGAGCCGCCGCAAGGCGGTTGGGGCTGACGTCCGTGGCGCACATCGAGCCCGACACGTCGACGGCCAGGATGACGGCGGAGCTCGAGATCGGCACCTGGGCGCGCACCTGCGGTCGGCCCGCGGCGAGACCGAGCAGGGCCAGGCTGGCCAGGATCAGGGCCAGCGGCACGTGTCGTCGCCACGTCCGCTGGCGGGGCAGCGCGCTGCGGATCAGGGCGACGTTGGAGAACCGGACGGCGGCGCGCCGCCGCCGGCGCAGCTGCCACAGGTATGCCGCGACGAGCAGCGGGATCGTCACCAGCCCGAGCAGGGCGACGGGGAGGGCGAAGGACACGGCTAGACCACCCGCCCCGACCGCAGGACCGAGACCGACGCTCCCAGCAGGAGCAGGACGGCGGCGAAGGCGGCGAACCACGAGGTGATCTCATGGCGTTCCGTGCGGGCAGTCCACGCCAGGTTGATGGAGCTGTACACCTTGCTGAGTGAGGGCGCGTCGGTGGCGGCGTAGTAGGTGCCGTCGGTGGTCTTCGCGATCGCCTGGAGGGTGGCCTCGTCGAGCCTGGTCGAGATCTGGAACCCGTCCACCTCGAGGACCGTGCCCTGGGGGCTGCCCAGCCCGACCGGGTAGATCCGCACCCCGGCCGTCGAGGCCAGCTGGGCCAGGACGAGCGGGTCGGGGTCGGTGGTGTTCTCCCCGTCGGAGAGCAGCACGACGGCGGCCGACCCGTAGTAGCCCAGGTCATGGCCCCCGGCGGCGCCGTCCTGGCCGCTCTGGTCGACGCTGACAGGTTTCCCTGCGATGGCGCTGATGGCCGAGACGATGCCGCGCCCGAGCGCCGTGCCGCCCTGCGGGACCAGCCGGTCGATGGCGGCCAGCACCTGAGCACGGTCGTCGGTCGGCTGTTGCGAGATGACGGCCGAGTCACCGAAAGCCACGACCCCCAGCCGGATCGACGACGGCTGCTTCGCCACGAAGGTGCGGGCGGCGGCCTTGGCGGCATCGAGGCGGGTCGGTGCGAGGTCCTTGGCGGCCATGCTCGTCGACACGTCGAAGGCCAGGATGACGGTGCCCTCACGGTGTGGCTCGGACACGGTCGCCGAGGGCCGCGCCAGCGAGGCGAGCAACAGCGTCAGGGCGCCGATCAGGAGGACCGGCGCGACGTGACGCCAGCGGTCCGGACGCTGCATCCCGGTGGCCACCAGGCCCTCGGCGGCCAGCTGCGCGCGTCGGCTGTCGCGGCGCCGCAGCTGCGATCGGTACGCGACAACCAGGACCGGCACCGCGAGCAGCGACAGCAGCAGCCTCGGCCATTCGAAGGTCATCGGCGCCTCCGTCGGCGCAGCTCGGAGATCCGGGCCAGTGCCCTGACCAGGTCGTCGTCCGTCGCGACCGGGTGGATCTCGGTCCCCGACCGGCGAGCTGCCGCGACCAGGGCAGCCTGTCGCTCCCGGGCCGCAGCGGCCAACCGCTCGCGGAACGCCGGGTCGTCGGTGTCGACGAAGATCTGTTCGCCCGTCTCGGCGTCCTCGACGTAGACCATCCCGACCGCAGGCAGCTGGGACTCGCGCGGGTCGACCACCTGGATGGCCACCACGTCATGCCGTCGGGTCAGCAACGACAGCGGCTGCTCCCAGCCTGGCTGGGTGATGAAGTCCGAGACGATGACGAGCAACGAGCGGCGCCGCGCCAGCCCGAGGGCCGCGCGGAGCAGCCGGGACAGGTCGGTGGTCTCCCTGGGGCGGACTGCGTCGGGCGGTCGCAGCAGGGCCTGGCTGATGCGCAGGACCTGGTTGCGACCGTGCCCGGGAGGGATCGTCTCGACGGTGCCGTCGAAGAACGCCGCGCCGACGCGGTTGCCGCCCCGGACCAGGATGTGCGCGACCGTCGTCGCGATCTCGGCCAGCACCAACGACTTCTGACGGTCCACCGGTCCGAAGCCCATCGACGCCGAACGGTCGAGCAGCAGCCACGCCGTGACCTCCCGGTCCTCGACGTACTCACGGACGTACGGCGTGTCCATCCGGGCGGTGACGTTCCAGTCGATGTGCCGAAGGTCGTCGCCCGGCTCGTACTCGCGCAGGTCGGTGAAGTCGACGCCCGTCCCCCGGAACAGCGTCCGGTAGTCGCCCTGGAGCCGTCCGTCGAGGCGGCGCACCACGCGCCACTCGAGCCGCCGGAGCAGGCGCTCGGCGGTCAGTGGCCCGGGACTCGGCGGTCCCGGGGCGACGGGGTCAGGGTTCAGCGGGGTCCGGCGGCCCATGGCGCCTCGGAGGGGGGCTGGGTCGGCTGACGGCGCTCGCGCAGCGGCATGTCCGGCATCGTCACCGCGTCCAGGACCGGACTCAGCACTTCGTCAGCCCCGATGCCCTCGGCCAGGGCCTCGTAGGACAGCACCAGGCGGTGGCGCATCACGTCACGGGCCAGGTCGCGGACGTCCTGCGGCCGGGCGAAGTCCCGACCACGCAGGAACGCCAGTGCCTTGGCCGCGAGCACCAGGTTGATGGATGCGCGGGGGCTGGCTCCGAACGACAGGTACCGCGCCAGGTCGGGCAGCCCCACCGCTGCGGGGGTGCGGGTCGCGCCCACCAGCCGCACGGCATACTCGATCACCGCGGGGTCGACGTAGACGGCGTCCGCCCGCTTCTGGAACTCCACCAGCTGTCCCGGCTCGAGCACCTTCTGCGCGGCCTCGAACGTCGTCGTCATCCGCTCGACGACGACGAACTCCTCTGAGGCAGTGGGGTATCCGACGAGCGCCTTGAGCATGAACCGGTCCACCTGCGCCTCGGGGAGCGCGTAGGTGCCCTCGGACTCGATGGGGTTCTGGGTCGCCATGACCAGGAACGGGTCGGGCGCCCTGAACGTCTCCCGCCCGATGGTGACCTGACGCTCCTGCATGACCTCGAGCAGGGCGCTCTGCACCTTGGCGGGCGCGCGGTTGATCTCGTCGGCCAGCACGAGGTTCGCGAACACCGGGCCCAGCGAGACCTGGAACTCGCCGTCCCTCTGGTTGTAGATGCGGGTGCCGATGATGTCGGCGGGCACCAGGTCGGGAGTGAACTGGATCCGCTGGAACTCGCCGCCGATCGCCTGCGCGAGCGTCTTGATCGCCATGGTCTTGGCCAGTCCCGGGACGCCCTCGACGAGCAGGTGGCCACGAGCAAGCAGGGCGACGAGCATCCGTTCGAGCAGGACGTCCTGCCCGACGATGGTCTTCTTCACCTCGTAGAGGGCCCTCTCCAGTGGGTGCTGTCGGCCGAGCTCGGAGTGCTGCGGGTCCATGCCCTCTCCTTCGGTGCGTTGCTCTCACGCGTGCAGATGCTGCTGCTGGGGGCTACTGCGGGGGGCTGCCGGCGACACTCCCAGCGGTGGCGATGGGCACGGCGAAACCGATGCCGACGAAGAAGTTCTGTTCGGAGGGGTTCGCCAGGCCGGTGACGATCCCGACGACGTGGCCGGCCCTGTCGAGCAGCGGGCCGCCGGAGTTGCCGGGGTTGACGGCGGCGTCGAACTGGATGAGTCCCGCGAGGGTGCGGTTGGCGCCCACCTGGATCGTCCGATCCAGCGCTGACACGACTCCGGCGGACAGGGACCCGGTGAGGCCGAGGGGATGACCGAGGGCGAACACCGGGTCGCCGACCTGCTCACCACCGCCCAGGACCGCGGGGACGACGACCCCGGGTAGCCGATCCGGGGTGAGCACGGCGATGTCCGACGCGCGGTCGCGGTGGTCGACGGTCGCGCCCGAGGTGCTGCCGTCGGAGAACTTCAGCTGGATGCTCTTGGCTCCGTCGACCACGTGCAGCGCGGTGAGGACGGCCCCTGCCGCGTTGACCACCACGCCGGCGCCGTTGCTGTGCAGCGCTCCTTTGCTGCTGGTGCGATCGGCGGAGATCGTCACCAGTGAGGGCAACGCCACCCGGTATGCCGCCGCCGCGTCCGGCGGTGCCTTGGCGGCGTCCGCCTTCGCCCTGGCGAGGCCGTCCTTGACGGCCTTGTCCACGGCGCCGGCCGTGATCGGCGACGGCCCCGACCCTCTCATCACTGCGAGAGCGGCCAGCGAGAACATCGCCAGCACCACGATCGCGGCGAGCAGCCACCGGTGCTCGCGCAGTCGGTCGGCTGCACGTCGCACTGGAAGTCGTCCTGGAAGTTGTTGCGCGAGTAAGTGCTGCGCGTCTGGTCCCCTTCGGACGCGCGGGGTCTCGTCGACCCCATCCCGCGGTGGCTCGACGACCAGAGGCGACCCCACCCGGTCCACCTTTCGCAGCGTACGTCCGATCTCGCCGCCGCGATACGGGAGTCAGGGATTCAGGGCCAACTCTCAGGTTCGGTCCAGCGCGGGTCGTAGATTTGCCGGCATGGACAACGTCGTCTCCACGGTCGAGGAACTGCGCGTGCTCCAGCTCGACCGGATGCGCTGGAGCCTGGCGCACGCCTACCAGAACGTGCCCCACTACCGGGCGGCCTTCGACGCGGCCGGGGTCCGCCCCGACGACCTGCACGAGCTGGCCGACCTGGCCCGGTTCCCGTTCACGGCCAAGGCGGACCTGCGGGAGAACTACCCCTTCGGGATGTTCGCGGTGCCACGCGACCAGGTCGTCCGGGTCCATGCCTCCAGCGGCACGACCGGAAAGCCCACGGTGGTGGGCTACACCCGCGACGACATCGACATGTGGGCCGAGGTGATGGCGCGCTCGATCGAAGCCGCCGGAGGCCGCCCCGGCGACCTGCTGCACGTCATCTACGGCTACGGGCTGTTCACCGGCGGGCTGGGGGCGCACTACGGCGCGGAGCGGCTCGGGTGCACCGTGGTGCCCGTCAGTGGCGGCATGACCGAGCGGCAGGTCCAGCTCATCCAGGACTTCAAGCCCCGGATCGTCATGGTCACGCCGTCCTACTTCCTGTCGATCCTCGACGAGCTGGAGGCGCAGGGGATCGACCCCAAGGAGACCTCGCTCGAGATCGGGATCTTCGGGGCCGAGCCGTGGACCGAGCAGATGCGCGAGGAGGTCCAGCGCCGCAGCAACATCCGTGCCGTCGACATCTACGGCCTGTCGGAGGTCATCGGGCCGGGGGTGTCGCAGGAGTCGGGCCTGACCCAGGACGGCCTGCACATCTGGGAGGACCACTTCTACCCCGAGGTCGTCGACCCGCTGACGGGTGAGGTGCTGCCCGACGGCGAGGAGGGTGAGCTCGTCTTCACCTCGCTGACGAAGCAGGCCATGCCGGTGGTGCGCTATCGCACGCGGGACCTGACGACGTTGCTGCCGGGCACGGCATACCCCCAGTTCCGCAGGATGGCCAAGATCACCGGACGAAGCGACGACATGATGATCGTGCGCGGGGTCAACGTGTTCCCCTCGCAGATCGAGGAGCACCTGCTCACCGTCGAGGGACTCACGCCGCACTACCTGTGCGTCCTGACCCGGCCCGGCCGGATGGACGAGCTCACGGTGCAGGTCGAGGCGGCGTCGCAGGCCTCGACCGACGACGAGCGCGCGCGCATGGCCGGCGACCTGCAGCGGCGGGTCAAGGACCGCGTCGGCGTGACGATCCGGGTCGAGGTCCTCGCGCCGCACGCCCTCGAACGATCGCTGGGCAAGGCGAAGCGGATCAGCGACCAGCGCCCCCGCTGAGCACCCTTGAGCGCCGTCTGTGCCCTGGTTGAGCGCAAGTCTGTGCACAGATGACTAGGCGACTGCGCATGGAGCGGGTCAGCGGGAGGCGGTCGGAAGGTCTGTGCACAGACCTCTGGTTTCGCCTGCAGCGGACAAGCGGCCCCGAAGGCTCGTAATCGTGTAATCATCATTACATGGCAACGAAGACCACAGCAGAGGCGTGGCTGGCCGGCCGCCTCCCGACCGACTGGTTCACCGGCCCCGTCGAGGTCACCCGCGACCGCGACGAGCTCATCATCATCGGCACCCTCGCCGAGCCCGACCTGGACGGCGACGTCGACGACACCGACCGCACCATCGCCGCCCGCGGCCGGATCAAGTCGTTCCGCGAGGACACCCGCGAACGACGCATCGAGATCGCCCGCGAGCTCGAGCACCTCAGCGGCCGGAAGGTCTCCTGGGGTGTACGGGTCGGCGAGACCGAGGCGCTCTTCACCCATCTCGCAGCGCCCGTCATGACGCGACTGCGCCAGCCCGAACGCAAGGTGCTCGACACCCTCGTCGACGCCGGGGTCGCCAAGAGCCGCTCGGAGGCGCTCGCCTGGTGCGTCAGGCTCGTCGCCGACAAGTCGGACAGCTGGCTGGGCGAGCTCCGCGAGGCCATGGCGCACGTGGACGAGGTCCGCAAGAAGGGCCCCGACGCCTGACCGGCGGGGTCCGGTATGCCGCGTGGCGGGCGGCGCGGCATACCGGCGGTTCCGTCCGCCCACGGCGAACATGAGCCGACTCCGCTCAGGGCGGGGAACAGGCGAGGAACGCCCCGCGTTCCTTCATCGAGTCGTGTGAGAGAGCTTGTTTCCGTCCCGATCGGGTATCGGTGCACGGAAGGCGTACGCCGTGGCCTCGTAGCACGGATAGCATCGAGGTGATCTCGATAGGCAGGAGCAGAAGATGTTTGAACGGTTCACCGACCGGGCCCGTCGGGTGGTCGTGCTTGCGCAGGAGGAAGCGCGCATGCTCAACCACAACTACATCGGCACGGAGCACATCCTGCTCGGTCTCATCCACGAGGGTGAAGGCGTCGCCTCCAAGGCTCTGGAGAGCCTCGGCATTTCGCTGGAGTCGGTCCGCGAGCAGGTGCAGGAGATCATCGGCCAGGGCCAGCAGGCCCCCAGCGGCCACATCCCCTTCACGCCCCGCGCGAAGAAGGTCCTCGAGCTGAGCCTGCGCGAGGCGCTGCAGCTCGGCCACAACTACATCGGCACCGAGCACATCCTGCTCGGCCTGATCCGCGAGGGCGAAGGCGTCGCCGCCCAGGTCCTCGTCAAGCTGGGTGCCGACCTGAACCGCGTGCGGCAGCAGGTCATCCAGCTCATCTCCGGGTACCAGGGCAAGGAAGGTGGCTCGGGGGCCGGCATGACGGGCAGCGTGCAGCAGGAGGGGACCCCAGCGGGTTCGCTCGTGCTGGACCAGTTCGGCCGCAACCTCACGATGGCGGCCCGCGAGGGCAAGCTCGACCCGGTCATCGGGCGTGAGAAGGAGATCGAGCGCGTCATGCAGGTGCTGTCCCGCCGCACCAAGAACAACCCTGTCCTCATCGGCGAGCCCGGCGTCGGCAAGACCGCCGTCGTGGAGGGACTCGCCCAGGACATCGTCAAGGGCGAGGTGCCCGAGACCCTCAAGGACAAGCAGCTCTACACCCTCGACCTCGGCGCGCTCGTGGCCGGCAGCCGCTACCGCGGTGACTTCGAGGAGCGGCTGAAGAAGGTCCTCAAGGAGATCCGCACCCGCGGCGACATCATCCTGTTCATCGACGAGATCCACACCCTGGTGGGTGCGGGTGCCGCCGAGGGCGCGATCGACGCCGCCAGCATCCTCAAGCCGATGCTGGCCCGCGGTGAGCTCCAGACCATCGGCGCCACCACGCTCGACGAGTACCGCAAGCACATCGAGAAGGACTCGGCCCTCGAGCGCCGGTTCCAGCCGATCCAGGTCGCCGAGCCCACGCTGAGCCACGCGATCGAGATCCTCAAGGGCCTGCGCGACCGCTACGAGGCGCACCACCGGGTGTCCATCACCGACGGCGCCCTCGTGTCCGCGGCCAACCTCGCCGACCGGTACATCAACGACCGGTTCCTGCCCGACAAGGCGATCGACCTCATCGACGAGGCGGGCGCGCGGTTGCGCATCCGCCGGATGACCGCTCCGCCGGACCTGCGCGAGTTCGACGAGAAGATCGCGGCCGTGCGGCTCGAGAAGGAGTCCGCCATCGACGGCCAGGACTTCGAGAAGGCCGCGCACCTGCGCGACGACGAGAAGAAGCTGCTCACCGCCAAGGCCGAGCGCGAGACGCAGTGGAAGTCCGGCGACATGGACGTCGTGGCCGAGGTCGACGAGGAGCTGATCGCCGAGGTCCTCGCCGCCAGCACCGGCATCCCGGTCTTCAAGCTCACCGAGGAGGAGTCCAGCCGACTGCTCCACATGGAGGACGAGCTGCACAAGCGCGTGGTCGGCATGGATGACGCCATCAAGGCGATGTCCCAGGCGATCCGTCGCACCCGTGCGGGTCTGAAGGACCCGCGTCGCCCCGGTGGCTCGTTCATCTTCGCCGGGCCCACGGGTGTCGGTAAGACCGAGCTCGCCAAGACGCTCGCCGAGTTCCTCTTCGGTGACGAGGACAGCCTCATCCAGCTCGACATGTCCGAGTTCTCCGAGAAGCACACCGTCTCGCGGCTGTTCGGCTCACCTCCCGGCTACGTCGGCTACGAAGAGGGTGGCCAGCTGACGGAGAAGGTCCGCCGCAAGCCGTTCTCCGTCGTGCTGTTCGACGAGGTCGAGAAGGCCCACCCCGACATCTTCAACACGCTGTTGCAGGTGCTCGAGGACGGCCGGCTCACCGACTCCCAGGGTCGGATGGTCGACTTCAAGAACACCGTCATCATCATGACGACCAACCTCGGCACCCGGGACATCACCAAGGGCTCGCTCGGCTTCTCGGCCGGAGCGGACACCCGCAGTGACTACGACCGGATGAAGAACAAGGTCACGGACGAGCTCAAGCAGCACTTCCGGCCCGAGTTCCTCAACCGCGTGGACGACATCATCGTCTTCCCCCAGCTCACGCAGGAAGAGATCGTGATGATCGTCGACCTCGAGATCGCCAAGCTGGACAAGCGGCTCAAGGACAAGGACATGGGCATCGAGCTCACCATCGAGGCCAAGAACCTGCTGGCCAAGAAGGGCTACGACCCCGTGCTCGGTGCGCGCCCGCTGCGTCGCACCATCCAGCGCGAGATCGAGGACGTGCTGTCCGAGAAGATCCTCTACGGCGAGCTCAAGTCCGGCGAGCTCGTGCTCGTCGGAGCCGACGGCGAGGGCAAGAGCGGCACGTTCACCTTCGTCGGCACGCCGCACCCGGGCAGCATCGAGCTCCCCGTCGTGCAGACCGTGGGCGACTCGGCCGACGCCGGCTGAGGCACGCAGGACCAACTGATGCGGTATGCCGCGTGGTGACCACGCGGCATACCCATCACGCAAGGGGAGGCACCCGATCGGGTGCCTCCCCTTGCGCGTGCTGGGCCTCCAGGCCCCGCACGCCGCGGGCAGTCCGCGCGGGCCGGACAGGCCCATCGGTGGGCCTGTCCGGCCTGTCGTGGTCCCGGCATTACTCTGGAGCGCGTGTCCGAGTCCTCCCTGCCCCGCCGCTCGCTCCTCTTCGGCCTGCTCGCCGCACCCCTGACGGTCGCCGCCTGCTCGGGTGGCACGCCCAAGTCGGCCGCATCGAGCGGTGCATCGCACGGCACGCCGTCGTCGACCAGCGCCACGACACCGCCGACCAAGGTGACCGGCGCCGGGCTGCCGGCCGACTTGCTGGCCGTCATGACCTCGGTGTACCTGGGCGGCAAGGTCCCGGCCACGGCGGCGGCCAGTGCCGTCCTGGCCAAGCGAACCCCCGGGAGTGTGGCCCTGGCCGTCACCGGCGGCGTGGGCACGTGGCAGGGCGTGCCGATCGCGGTCGTCGCCCACCAGAATGACGTCACCCTCCTCGTCAAGGACTCCTCCTGGAAGGTCGTGGGTGGCTGGTGGCCCTCGCTCAAGGCGGCCATGGTCCCGACCGCGCCGACGCGCATCCTCGCGGTCGGCTCCGACGCGCGTCCGAACCAGACCCCCGACAAGTGCCGTGCTGACGCCCTGCACATCATCGGCGTGGACGCGCGAGGCGTTGGTGGCATCGTGGGGATCCCCCGCGACTCGTACGTGCCGCTGTCGACGGGGGGCACCGACAAGATCAACGCCGCGCTCGTCTTCGGCGGCACGAACGGCATCGTGCGGACGATCGAGAACACCACGGGCGTGAAGATCGACGGGTACATGCTGACGGGGTTCAAGGGTTTCCGCGCGATCCTCGACGGGGTCGGGGGCATTCCCTACGTCTCCAAGGTGATGCTCAAGAGCGACGGCGGGACCCTGCTGGTCAAGGTGGGGCGCAACCTGCTCGACAGCTCGACCGGCCTGGGCCTGGCGCGCGAGCGACACAGCCTGCCGAACGGCGACTTCGGTCGGTCCGCCAACCAGAATGCCATCCTGCTCGCGGCCATGGCGGTCGCCAAGGCCAAGGGACCGGCCGGACTGCCCAAGCTGCTCACTGTCATCGGTGCCAACGTCAAGACCGACATCAGCGCGACCATGGCCCTCAACCTCGCGTCGTCGGTGTTCCGCACGACCGCGGCGGTGCCGAACCAGGTGGCACAAGGTGGCGTGGCCACCAAGGGTGGCGCCTCGGTGGTGGTCCTCGACAGCAGCGCCAAGGCCCTTTTCGCCGACATGGCGAACGCTCGCCTCGGTGGCTGAGGCGCCGCCCGGCGTCACGGTGCGCGCGGCCCGGACCAGCGACATCCGGACCATCCGCGAGATCGTCCGGCCGCACTCCGACACCCGGGTGCTGGTGTCGAAGGACGCCGTGACCTACTACGAGGCGCTGCAGCAGTTCCGGGTGGCGGAGCTGGACGGCGTCGTCGTGGGCTGCGGGGCCCTGCACGTCATGTGGGAGGACCTCGCCGAGATCCGCACCCTGGCCGTCCACCCGGACGCCAAGGGGCGCGGCATCGGTTCGCTGCTGCTGGAGGCGCTCATGACCGACGCGCGGGAGCTGGGCGTCGAGCGGTTGTTCTGCCTCACCTTCGAGGTGGACTTCTTCACCCGTCACGGCTTCGAGGTCATCGAGGGGCAGGCGGTCGAACCCGAGGTCTACGCTGAGCTGGTGCGCTCGTACGACGAGGGCGTCGCCGAGTTCCTCGACCTCGAGCGGGTCAAGCCCAACACCTTGGGCAACACCAGGATGCTCCGCACCCTCTGACGTCCCCCCGGGACCCTGCCCCCGGATCGATGTAAAAACGCCGGGGGATCCCGGCGTTTCTACATCGACCGCGGGGAAGGGACGTGGCGGCTCATCCTGATCCGCACCGATGCGGCCAGGACGAGCAGCAGCAGCGCTGAGATCACCCCGAACCCGAGCTGGGGGACCAGGGGCAGGGCGATGCCGATCCCGCCACCGATGACCCACGCGATCTGCAGCACCGTCTCGGACCAGGCGAACACCCGGGTGCGTACGGACTCCTCGATGTCACGCTGCACCACGGCGTCGCTGCTCAGCTTGATGAGCTGTGCGCCGAGGCCCGCGACCAGGCCCAGGACGAGCACGGTGGTCAGGGAGTAGAAGAGGGCTGCGGCCAGGGCGCCCACGACGTTGACGATCAGGGCCGCCGCGATGATGAGGTCCGGCCGCAGCCGGCGCAGGGCGTTGCCGATGACGGTGCCCAGGGCGTTGCCGAGGCCGGCGGCGCCGACGACCAGGGCCAGGACGAACGTCCCGCTGTGTCCGGGCAGCGGGTGCTGGCGCATCAGGAAGGCCATGAAGAGGGTGAGGAACCCGGTGAGCAGCCGTGCGCCCACCGCGCTGCAGAGCGCGGTTAGGACCGGGATGGGCAGGGCCGCCACCCGCGCCCGCAGTCGCTGGAAGAGGCCCAGGCGGCGACCGTCGTGCCGCCGGACGGGCACGGGCCCGGAGTCCTCGATGTCCTGCTCGCCGCTGCTGGAGTCCACCCGCGACGGCAGCCGGATGGCCAGCACGGTCCCGACGACGTAGATGACGAAGGCCAGCCGCAGCGACCACTCGGGGCCCACCCGGGCAGCGGCGCCCGCGAGGCCGCCACCGACGGCCATGCCGGCCACCCCGGCCAGGGCGTTGCGGGAGTTGGCGTTGACCAGGCTGAACCCTGGGGGCAGGAGCCGCGGCACCGCCGAGGCCCGCGTGACGCCGTACGCCTTCGAGGCGACCAGGCAGCCCAGGGCGGCGGGGAAGAGCCACACGGAGTCGTTGGCGACGGCGCCCGCCAGCACCCAGCACAGGAAGGCGCGCAGCGCGAGGGTGGTGCCGATGGCCCAGCGGCGGCCGTGCCGGAACCGGTCGAGGAGCGGACCGATGAAGGGGGCGAGCAGGGCGAAGGGAGCCATCGTGAGGACCAGGAACTGAGCCACGTGGCCGCGGGCCTCGTCGGTCGGGATGGCGAAGATCGTCCCTGCGAGCGAGACGGTGAGGGCGGCGTCACCCATGAGGTTGACGAAGTGCAGCTCGACGAGGCGCGCTAGGCCACTCTCGCCGGCGCCGGCCGAGTGCGTGTAGGCGCGGGCCCGACGGGCGCCCGCCCTGCTGCCCCGACCGGCCAGCCTGGCGCCGGCCATCGTGCCTCGACCCACCACGCGCCCGGTGCGAAGGGCCCCGGTGCGCAGGGTCCGGGCGGTCCGCCTCGCGGCGCTCGGTGTGCTACCCGCACTCGACGCAGTGGTGCCACTCGACGCGGTGCTGTCACTCGACGCGGTGCTGTCACTCGACGCGGTGCTGTCACCCGGCGCGGTGGGGGTCATCGCCGGTTCAGCTCGCCTCGCGCGATGCGGGTAGTCGGTAGCGGCCGCCGGCAAGTGGCTCGACCAGGCCGTCGGCGACGAGCGAGTCGAGGCACCGCTCACGCTGGATCTCGTTGTCGGACAACGACTCGAGCGCGGACCGTGGCACGGGCGTGTGGCTGGCGCGAAGAGCAGCGAGCAACGCCCCGCGCAGCTGGCGGTCCGTGCCCTCCCAGGCCTGGCCCTTGCGAGCCGGACCTCGGTATGCCGGTCGGCCGGCGACCTGCCAGGCGCACAGGTCCGCGACGGGACAGGCCGAGCACCGCGGTGACCGCGCGCTGCAGACCAGGGCCCCGAGCTCCATGAGGGCCACGCTCCAGGTGCGGGCCGTGGCGGCGTCCGCCGGGACGAGGTCGGCAGCCACGGTGAGCTCAGCCCTGGTCGGTGAGGGCGCGGCATACTCCTGGCCGGTCACGACGCGCGCGAGGACCCGACGCACGTTGGTGTCGACGACGGTGGTCCGCTCGCCGAAGGCGAACGTGGCGACGGCGGCCGCGGTGTAGGTGCCGACGCCGGGCAGCGCCAGGAGCTCGGCCTCGGTCGCGGGCACGGTTCCCGCATGGCGATCCGTCATGGCCACCGCGGCTGCGTGCAACCGCAACGCCCGGCGGGGGTAGCCCAGCCGTCCCCACGCCCGGACCGCCTCGCCGGGCGAGTCCGCGGCGAGGTCAGCCGGCGTGGGCCAGCGCGACATCCACTCGCGCCAGACGGGTTCGACCCGGACGACCGGGGTCTGCTGGAGCATGACCTCGGAGACGAAGATGCCCCACGGGGTGCAGTCGGGCCGACGCCAGGGCAGGTCGCGCGCGGCCACGGCGTACCAGTCCAGCACCCGGTGGTGCAGCTGCTCGGGACTGGCGCCGGTGTTCACACGTAGCGTTCGAGGATGCTCGACTCGGCCAAGCGGGACAGTCCCTCGCGGACTGCGCGGGCGCGGCCTTCACCGACGCCCTCGACGTCCATGAGCTCCTCGAGGTTGGCGGCCAGCAGCTTCTGCAGGCTGCCGAAGTGCTCGACCAGCCGGTCGACGATGGCGCCGGGCAGGCGCGGCACCTTGGTCAGCAGGCGATAGCCACACGGGCTGACGGCCGAGTCGAGGGAGTCGCCGCCGACGGCGAACCCGACTGCCTTGGCGCCGGCGGACAGGTCGAGCAGCTCGGTGGAGGTGAGCTCCTCGAGCGCGGCCATCGCCTCCTCGAGCGTCAGGTCGGCCCTGGTGACGGGCAGGTAGTCGCGGATGACGAGCTCGCGGTCGTTGCCCAGACCGCCGGTGAGCTCTTCGAGCTGGAGCGTGAGCAGGCGTCCGTCGACCCCCAGCTCGACGACGTAGCCGGAGATCTCGTCGCGGATGCGTCGCACCATCTCGAGACGCTGCAGCACGCTAGCGACGTCGCGGACGGTGACGAGGTCCTCGATCTCGAGGGCGGAGAGGGTGCCGGTCACCTCGTCGAGACGCGCCTTGTAGCGCTCGAGCGTCTGCAGGGCCTGGTTGGCACGGGACAGGATCGCGCTGGAGTCCTCGAGGACGTGCCGCCGGCCGTCGACGTAGATGGCGACGATCCGCATCGACTGGCTCACCGAGATCACCGGGTAGCCGGTCTGCTTGGCGACCCGCTCGGCAGTGCGGTGCCGCGTGCCCGACTCGCTCGTCTCGATCGAGGGGTCGGGGACCAGCTGGGTGGCGGCGCGCAGGATGCGCGAGGCCTCACGGTCCAGCACGATGCCGCCGTCCATCTTGGCCAGCTCCCGCAGGCGGGTGGCCGAGAACTCCACGTCGAGCGGGAAGCCGCCGGTGGACAGCTGCTCCACTGTCCGGTCGTGGCCGAGGACGATGAGCGCACCGGTGCGCCCCCTCAGGATGCGCTCGAGTCCATCACGCAGCTCGGTGCCGGGTGCCACGGCGGCGAGGGTGGCGCGCAGCACCTCGTCCTCGCGAATGTCCACTGGTAAAACCCCTTTGGTGCCGCTGGCGTCGGTCTGGCGCGAGTCTAACTGTGCCCGGGCAGCAACGCCGCGCGCACCGCGGTCCGAATGTCGTCGCACTCGACCACCTGCATGCCCTCGGGCAGGGGAGCGGTGCCGAGGACGCCAGACGGGACGTAGGCGGTGCGAAAGCCCAGGCGCCCCGCCTCCGCCAGTCGACGAGGTATGCCGGTCACCGGCCGGATCTCGCCGGCCAGTCCCAGCTCACCGAAGGCGATGGCATGGTCGGGCAGCGGCTGGTCCTTGACCGCGCTGGCCACCGCGAGGGCGATCGCGAGGTCGGAGGCCGGTTCGGTGAGCCGCACGCCACCGACGGTGGAGAGGTAGACGTCGGCGTTGCCGATCGGGGCCTGTGCCCGCTTGGCCAGCACGGCGATGATCATCGCGACCCGAGCGGAGTCCAGCCCGCTGGTGGCACGCCGAGGGGTGGGGATCTCGCTCTTGGCGACCAGCGCCTGCACCTCGGTCATCAGGGGTCGACGGCCCTCGAGCGTCACCGTCACGCAGGTGCCGGGCACGCTCAGGGTGCCGCGCGACAGGAAGAGGCCGCTGGGGTCGGCCAGCCCGACGATGCCCACGTCGGAGAGGTCGAAGCAGCCGACCTCGTCGGTGGGGCCGTAGCGGTTCTTCACCGCGCGCACGAGCCGGAGCCGGGAGTGCCGGTCACCCTCGAACTGCACGACCACGTCGACGAGGTGTTCCAGGACGCGCGGACCGGCGATCGACCCGTCCTTGGTCACGTGCCCGACGAGCAGGGTGGCGATGCCGCGGGCCTTGGCCACCTGGATCAGCGACGCCGCGACCTCACGGACCTGCGTGACGTTGCCGGCGGCCCCCTCGACGTCGCCGCTGGAGACGGTCTGCACCGAGTCGACGATCACCAGGTCGGGCTGCACCGCGTCGATCTGGCCGAGCACGGTGGCGAGGTCGGTCTCGGCGGCGAGGAACAGCGAGGAGGCCATCGCCTCGATCCGCTCGGCCCGCATCCGGACCTGGGCGGCCGACTCCTCACCGGTGACATAGAGGACGGTGCGGCCGTCCCCGGACCGGGCGGCGCGGGCGGCCACGTCGAGCAGCAGGGTGGACTTGCCGATCCCGGGCTCGCCGGCCACCAGCACGACCGCGCCGGGCACGAGTCCGCCACCCAGGACGCGGTCGAACTCACCGACTCCGGTGCTCACCGCCTCGGCGCGTCGCGCGTCGACCTGACCGATCGGGATGGCGGGTCGATCGACGCGAGTGGCGGCCGTCGTGCGCAGGGTGACGGCGCCGATCTCGCTGACGCTGCCCCAGGCCTGGCACTCCCCGCACCGGCCCACCCACTTGACGGCCGTCCAGCCGCACTCGGAGCAGCGGAAACCGCTCGACCTGGTCGACGTCTTGGCTGCCATGGCCGACAACCTACGGGGGGCCGCCGACAGCGCGGTCCCGCCCCGCCGACAGCGCGGTCCCGCCCCGCCGACCAGCGGGCGCGGGGGCGCGGTCAGCTGCCCGCGACGCTGCCCTCGACGACCTTCTTCAGGCCGTCGAGCATGCCCTGCCAGTTCCGCGAGAACTGCTGCGCCTGCTCCTGGGTGGAGCACCCGTCCTGGGTCAGCTTCACCGAGGTGCCGTCCCCCGAGGGAGCCAGGTCGTACGAGACCGTGTGGTAGTTCTCCGGCACGTCCTCCTCGCCCATCAGCGGGCTGTAGTGCGTGACCGAGAGCCGGATGCCCGGGTCGACCTCCAGCACCTCGCCCTTGTCCCGGTACGGCTTGCCGTCCATCTCGCCGCTCCACGTGATGGGGCCGCCGATCTCCCAGTCGGACTCGACCCGCGAGCCCATCATGTACTGCGCAATCTGCTCCGGGTCGGTGAGCGCTGCCCACACCCGGTCGGGTGCGGCGTCGACCTCGACGCCGGCGGTGGCTTCGTAGCCGGTCATGACAACCTCCATTGGCTCGGGACCTGCCGTGCCTCCCCACCCTGCCGCACCCTCAGAACCGGCGCCACCACAGGTTGACGGCGTAGTCGACCCCGCTGCCCTCATGCTCCGCGAGGATCCCCTCCGCGGCCGTCTCGGGGAACTCGATCCGCAGCACCGACTCGAAGTCTGCGCGCGAGTCGAACGACCAGTCGATCACCAGGCGTTCACGGGACCAGCCCTGGCGTGCCCAGAAGCGTTCCACCGCAACGGGATCGTAGGACGGATGGGTACGCGTGAACCACCTGCCGAAGGTCGAGCGCGTGGGGTCGTTGTCGACGACGAAGGCCGTGCCGCCGGGTCGCAGGACCCGCTCGAGCTCGCGCAGGCCAGGTTCGCAGCCGGCCCCGAAGAAGTAGGCCCACCGCGCGTGGGCGATGTCCACGCAGGCATCGGCCAGCGGCAGGGACTGGGCAGCGCCCTCGAGGACCCGCACGCCCGGCATACCCGAGATGCGTTGCTCGGCAAGGGAGACCAGGGGTGGGTGCGGCTCGATCCCCACGACGCTCACGCACCCGAGGGAGGCGAACCGGGGCAGGTGGAAGCCGGTCCCGCAGCCGACGTCGAGGAGGTCGGCGCCGGCGAAGGGTTGCAGCGAAGCCATCGCGGCCTCGATCAGCCCGGCGCGGTCGACCCCGAGGTTCTCGACCTCGTAGACGTCGGGGAAGTCCCAGATGTTGGGGCTGCGGGTCGGCTCCGGCCGCGGCTCGGTCGGCTCCGGCTCGGTCGGGTCGGGCCCGTCCGAGGTCGGGCTCATCGGGACTTGCGGGACTCTTGCGCAGCCAGCGTCGCGGGATGCACCAGCAGCGGGAGCATCTTGCGGGAGTAGGCGTTGCTGGCGGCCTTCACGCTGGCCAGGTGCGCCTCGCAGCGGATCTCCAGCTCCCCGTACGCCTCCTCGCCCATCAGCTCGACGAGCTCGCCCCGGTTGCTGCGGAAGACGGGCTCGCGGCCGACGTGGGCCTCGGGGTTGGAGGAGCAGTACCAGTCGAGGTCGTGACCACCGGGTCCCCAGCCGCGGCGGTCGTACTCGGTGATGGAGACCTCCTGCCAGCTCGACCCGTCGGGCAGCTCGACCTTGCGGTAGGTACGACGGATCGGCAGCTGCCAGCACACGTCGGGCTTGACCGTGTGGGGCGCCTTGCCGGTGAGGACGCCGTGCTGGTGCAGCGCGCAGCCCGCCCCGGCGGGGAAGCCCGGCCGGTTGAGGAAGATGCAGGCGCCGTCGACGACCTTGGTCTTGAGGGCGTCGTCCTCCGTCTCCGTCCAGGCCGACGCCTTCGTGGAGCCGGGATGCAGCTGCCACTCGTCCTCGCCGAGCTCCTTGACCACCTTCTTGACCCGCTTGATGTCGTCGTCGTCGGTGAAGTGGGCGCCCAGGGTGCAGCAGCCGTCGTCCGGTCGACCGGCGTAGATGCCCTGGCAGCCGCTGCCGAAGATGCAGGTCCAGCTCGAGGTCAGCCACGTCAGGTCGCAGCGGAAGCGCTGTCCGGTGTCGGCGGGGTCGGTGAACTCCACCCAGATGCGGGCGGTGTCGAGCGGGGTCTCGGGCACGTCGCAACCTTACGTCGCGCCCAGCCGATAGCGTGCAGCCATGCGTCTCGGGGTCATCGACATCGGCTCCAACACCGTCCACCTGCTCGTCGTCGACGCGCACCGGGGCGCCCAGCCGCTGCCCGCCACGTCGCACAAGATCGAGCTTCGGCTCTCCGAGCACGTCACCGACAGCGGTGACATCGCCGAGTCGGGCGAGGCCGCCCTGATCGAGTTCATCCAGGAGTGCCTGACGGTCGCCGAGGACCAGGGCGTCGAGGAGGTGATGGCCTTCGCCACCAGCGCGATCCGCGAGGCACCGAACGGTGAGGACGTGCTGGCCCGGGTGCGAGCGCGGACCGGAGTGGCCCTCCAGGTGCTGTCCGGCGAGGACGAGGCGCGGCTGACCTTCCTGGCCGCGCGCCGCTGGTTCGGCTGGTCGAGCGGCACGCTGCTCGTCGTGGACATCGGCGGTGGGTCGCTCGAGCTCGCTGCCGGCATGGACGAGGACCCCGACGCCGCGGTGTCGCTGCCCCTGGGGGCCGGGCGGCTGACGCGCGACCTCCTCCCGGGTGACCCACCCACGGCCGAGGTGGTCCGGGACGCCCGCAGGGCCATCCGGCTGCGGCTCGCCGCGGCCGTGCGACCGCTGGCCAAGGCCGGCGCCGCGGACCGTGCCGTGGGCACCTCCAAGACCATGCGTTCGCTCGCCCGGGTCACCGGCGCGGCGCCGAGCAGCGACGGCCCGTATGCCGCGCGGAGCCTCGAGCGCAGCGCCCTCGCCTCGGTCGTGGCCGAGCTCAGTGGGATGACCGCCCACCAGCGGGAGCGCTTGTCAGGCGTCTCTGCCAGCCGCTCCCGACAGCTGCTCGCGGGCGCTCTCGTGGCTGAGGCGGCGATGGACCTACTCGGCCTGGAGCGCCTCGAGATCTGCCCGTGGGCACTGCGTGAAGGCGTGATCCTCAGCAGGCTCGACGCGATGCGCTGACGCCTGCTCGGTAGGCTCGGTGCATGGCCGGAGCCGTGTCGATCCCAGGAGCCTCGGTCGCCCTCTCGACCGCCTCGGTGTATCCCGACACCTGTGCCTCGGCCTTCGCCACGGCGGCTCGGCTCGGCTATGACGCCGTCGAGGTGATGGTCTGGACCGACCCGGTCTCGCAGGAGGCGGGGGCGCTGGCCGCGCTGTCCCGGCTGCACGGCATACCCGTCGTGTCCGTGCACGCGCCCACGCTGTTGCTCACCCAGCGCATCTGGGGGCCGGACCCGTGGACGAAGGTCGACAACTCGATCGCGCTGGCCCAGGAGGTGGGCGCGTCGACGGTGGTGCTGCACCCGCCGTTCCGCTGGCAGAAGGAGTACGCCAGCGAGTTCGTCGAGGGCGTGGCGCTGCGCGAGCACGAGACCGGGGTGGCGCTGGCCGTCGAGAACATGTTCCCCTGGCGCGCCCGACAGCGGGAGTTCGAGGCCTACCTGCCGCACTGGGACCCGGTGCCGCAGGCCTACGACCACGTGACCCTCGACCTGTCGCACACCTCGACGGCGGGCTCCGACGCCATGGCCATGGCCGCGGCACTCGGGCCGCGCCTCGCGCACGTCCACCTCGCGGATGGGCTCGGGTCCCTCAAGGACGAGCACCTCGTCCCCGGACGTGGCACCCAGCCCTGCGCGGAGTTCCTGGAGATGCTTGCGGTGCAACGGTTCTCCGGTTCCGTCGTCGTGGAGGTCGGGACCCGCAAGCTGACGGCCGAGGAGCGCGAGGTCGACCTCGCTGAGGCCTTGGCTTTCGCCCGACTGCACCTGGCCACCGCGTCGGCGGTGGGCGCGCCGTGAGTCCCCGTGGCCGGCGACCCGGAGGCGTGGACACGAGGCAGGCCATCGTCGAGGCGGCCAGGGTGGACTTCGCCGACCAGGGGTACGACGGCACCTCGCTGCGCGGCATCGCCCGCCGGGCGGCGGTCGACCCGGCCCTGGTGCACCACTACTTCGGTGGCAAGGCCCAGCTCTTCGCAGCGGTGATGGACATCCCGGCCGACCCGGCGGCCCTGATCGGCGCCGTCGTCGACGGGCCCCGGGACCAGGTGGGCGAGGCGCTGGTGCGGACCTTCCTGGGCGTGTGGGACTCCCAGGAAGGTCGGCAGCGATTCCAGGCCCTCATGCGTGCCGCGGTCAGCCACGAGGAGGCGACCCGGATGCTGCGTGAGTTCCTGACCCGCGAGGTGTTCGGCAGGGTGCTCGGGGCGCTGGCAGCCGACGGCCACCGCCCGGCCGACCTCGAGCTGCGGGCAGGCCTGGCGGCCTCCCAGATGGTGGGCCTGGCGATGATGCGCTACATCGTCGAGTTCCCCGCCGTGGTGGACGCGGACCACGACGAGCTGGCCGCCCTCGTCGGCCCAACCATCCAGCGCTACCTCGCTCCGTAGCCCCCGCTCCTTTAGGCCACGCTCCTTAGGCCTTTGCTCCCCAGGCGACCGGCCGTCCGGCACACCGGGGTCTTGTCCAGGGGTCATCCCAGGAGTACATTTCATCGCATGATGAAAAACGCCATCGAGATCACGGACCTCCGGGTGGTGCGCGGCGGTCGTGAGGTGTTGCCCGGCCTGACCATGTCGGTCCCCGCGGGGCAGGTGGTCGGGCTGCTCGGCCCCAGCGGTAGCGGCAAGTCGACGCTGATCCGGGCGGTCGTGGGGGTCCAGGTCGTGGAGTCCGGCGACGTCATGGTGCTGGGGGAGCCCGCAGGCTCGCCGTCGCTGCGCCACCGCATCGGGTACGTCACCCAGATCCCCAGCGTCTATGACGACCTGTCGGTACGGGCCAACGTGCGCTACTTCGCCAGCATCCTGGGCGTGGCGATGTCAGCGGCCGACGAGGCCATCGAGGCGGTCGACCTCGCCGACCATGCCGACTCGCTCGTGGGACGACTCTCCGGGGGGCAGCGGTCGCGGGTGTCGCTCGCGGCGGCCCTCGTCGGCGACCCCGAGCTGCTGGTCCTCGACGAACCCACCGTCGGGCTCGACCCGGTGCTGCGGCGTGACCTGTGGCAGCTGTTCAAACGCCTTGCAGCGCAAGGACGTTCGCTGCTGGTCTCGAGCCACGTGATGGACGAGGCGAGCCGTTGCGACCGGCTGCTCCTGCTTCGCGAGGGCCGGATCCTCGCCGACGAGACGCTGCCTGAGCTGCTCGCCCGCACCGGAGCCGATGACGCCGAGCACGCGTTCCTGTCCCTGATCGACCGCGCCGAGGAGGCCGCCCGATGAACGTCCACCGCACTCTCGTCACAGCCGGCCGGGTCCTGGCCCAGCTGCGCGCCGACCACCGGACCATCGGGCTCATGCTCGTCGTCCCCTGCGTGCTGATCGGCCTGCTGGCCTGGATCTTCAACGGCACCCCGGTCTTCGACGGGCTCGGGGCGCCGCTGCTGGGCGTGTTCCCCTTCGTGGTGATGTTCATCGTCACGAGCGTCGCGACCTTGCGCGAGCGGACCTCCGGGACCCTCGAGCGCCTGCTCACCACCCCGATGGGCAAGGGCGACTTCATGTTCGGCTACGCCCTCGCGTTCGGGGTGATGGCGATCCTGCAGGCCCTCATCGCCACGGCGTTCGCGGTGTACGTGTGCGGCCTGGACGTCGCCGGACCCTTGTGGCTGCTCGTGGTGGTGGCCGTGCTCGACGCCCTGCTCGGGACCGCGGTGGGCCTACTCGCGAGCGGTTTCGCGCGCACCGAGTTCCAGGCGGTCCAGTTCATGCCGGCGTTCGTGCTGCCGCAGTTCCTGCTGTGCGGGCTGCTCGTGGCCCGCGACGGTCTCCCCGACGTCCTGCGCTGGCTCTCCGACGTGCTCCCCCTGTCGTATGCCGTGGACGCCATGAAGTCCGTCACCTCCAGTGCCACTCCCGGAGCCGCCGTCGCCGGTGACGCGGCAGTCATCGGTCTGTGGGTGCTCGTCGCCCTGGTCCTGGGCAGCCTGACCCTGCGTCGCCGCACCGCCTGAGCGGGCGGGGCGCCTGGTCAGGGGCAACGTCAGGGGCAGCGTCAGGGGCGGAGTCAAGGCAGGTCAGGGCAGGTCAGGGGCGGGACCCGCGACGCGGCATACCTGCGGGGCGGTTAGCCTTGTCGGCGGTCGTGACCTCCGCGACCACCGCTAGGAAGGACCGCCGTGGACGCCAGTGACCTGCTGCGCAACAGCCTGCTCCAGCTCTCCAAGAGCGGCGCCGTGCGACAGACGATCGAGAAGGCGCCGGTGAGCCGCAGTGTCGTCCGGCGGTTCGTCCCCGGCGACCGCACGGGGGATGCGGTCAGCGCCACGGCCGAGCTGCGTGCGACCAACCGGCTGGCGACGATCGACTACCTGGGGGAGGACACGACCGACCTCACGCAGGCGATCCGCACCCGTGACCACTACCTCGAGCTGCTCAAGGCGCTCTCGGACGCCGACCTGTCCCAGCACGGCATGGGCGAGGTGAGCCTCAAGCTCTCCGCCCTGGGCCAGTACCTGCCGGGCGACGGCCACAAGATCGCCCTCGACCACGCCCGCGAGATCTGCCAGGCCGCGGCGAACGCCGGCACGACGGTGACCCTCGACATGGAGGACCACACCACGACGGACGCGACGCTGGAGTCGCTGCGCGAGCTGCGCCAGGACTTCCCCTGGGTCGGGGCCGTGATCCAGTCCTACCTGCACCGCAGCGAGGCGGACTGCCGCGACCTGGCCCACGAGGGCAGCCGGGTGCGGCTGTGCAAGGGGGCGTACAAGGAGCCGGAGTCCGTTGCCTACCAGAGCAGCTCGGACGTCGACCAGAACTACGTGCGCTGCCTGAAGATCCTGATGGCCGGCTCCGGCTACCCCATGGTGGCGAGCCACGACCCGCGGCTGATCGAGATCGCCGGCGCGCTGGCCGCGCACCACCAGCGCGACGCGGACAGCTACGAGTACCAGATGCTCTACGGGATCCGGCCCGAGGAGCAGAAGCGGATCGCCGACCGGGGCAACCAGATGCGGGTCTACATCCCCTACGGCGAGGAGTGGTACGGCTACCTCATGCGCAGGATGGCCGAGCGCCCCGCCAACGCGATGTTCTTCCTGCGCGGCCTCGCCACCAAGAACTGACCCCGCCCCGCCGCATACCCACCGGTTCGATGTCAACGCGCCGGAGAATCCCGGCGCGTTGACATCGAACGGCTGAGAGACTGCCCTCATGGGAACTGTCGCAATCCTCGGGGCCGGCGTGATGGGCGAGACGCTCCTGTCCGGGCTGATCCGGTCGGGTCGTCGGGTGGACGAGCTGGTCGTGACCGCTCGGCGCCCGGACCGGGCGGACCAGCTGGCCGAGCAGTACGGCGTGCGTGCCATGTCCAACGTCGAGGCGGCGGAGGTCGCCGACACCCTGGTCCTGGTCGTCAAGCCGCAGGACATGGGTGGCCTCGTCGAGGAGATCCGCGACCACGTGTCGCCGGGCAACCTCGTGGTCAGCCTGGCCGCTGGCATCCCCACCGCCTACCTCGAGAGCCGGCTGCCCGCGGGGGTCGCCGTCGTCCGCGTCATGCCCAACACCCCGGCGCTCGTCGACGAGGGCATGGCCGCCGTGAGCCCGGGGCGCAGTGCGGACCCGGCGCACCTCGAGGAGGCTGCCGAGCTCCTGCGGTCCTGCGGCCGGGTCGTCCAGGTCGCCGAGAAGCACCAGGACGCCGTCACCGCGATCAGCGGCAGTGGCCCCGCCTACATCTTCTACGTCGTGGAGGCGATGATCGAGGCGGGCGTGGTGCTCGGGCTGCCTCGCCCCACCGCCACCGAGCTCGTCGTCCAGACGCTGTTCGGTGCGGCGACGATGATGCGCGAGACCGGCCAGCACCCCACCGTCCTGCGCGAGCAGGTGACCTCGCCCGGGGGCACCACGGCTGCCGCGCTGCGCCAGCTCGACGACCACAAGGTCCGGGCCGCCTTCATCACGGCGATGGAGGCCGCCGCGACCCGATCGCACGAGCTCGCGTCCGGGAATGACTGAGTCGAGCGTGGCCGCAGACTCCGAGGCTGCTCCGCTGCTGTCCGCGTCGCTCGCCGTCGTGGCGGTGGAGCCGTCGCTCTGGCGGGTCGTCCGCGGCGTCCGCCTGGCCATGCTGCTCGACACGCCCCTGGCGTACGGCAGCACCTTTGCGCGTGAGGTCGCGTTCCCCGACGAGCTGTGGGTCCAACGGATGGACGACAGCCACGCGTGGCTGGCGTTCGAGGGCGAGCTGCCCCTCGGGTCGGTCACCTCCTTCCGCCCGCCGGACTAGCCCGACGACGAGACCCGGCTCGTGGCGATGTGGGTGGCCTCGCACGCCCGCGGCCGGGGCGTGGCGGACGCGCTGGTCAACGCCCTGCTCGAGCACGCCCGCGGCGCCGGCCTGCGGCGGGTCGCGCTCGACGTGGCCGACGACAACGACCGGGCGATCGGGTTCTACGAACGTGTCGGATTCACCCGCACCGGGCGGGTCGGTGCCCTGCCGCACCAGCCCCAGGTGGCGGAGTTCGAGATGGAGCACGTCCTCGACGAGGTCCCAGCCGTCTCTGGGTGAACACCCAGCAAACGCCCTGACCCAACCCGCGCTGATCGTGCGAGAGTGGGTCCATGAGCGACATCACCGTGCGGTCTTTGGGTGAGGACGAGTGGGAGCAGTACCGATCGGTGCGGCTCAGCGCGCTCGAGGACTCACCTGACGCCTTCGTGGCCAGCGTCGAGGAGGAACGCGCCTACGACGAGGACTTCTGGCGCACCAGGATGCGGCGCTCGCAGCGACTCATCGCGGAGCAGGATGGCACTGCGGTCGGAGTGGCGAGCGTCGGTCAGGCCCGCCACGAGGGTGAGCGGGACAACGAGAAGGTCGCGGAGCTGTTCGGCCTGTGGGTCGCGCCCAGTGCCCGGGGAACCGGGGTCGCGACGCAGCTGGTCCAGGCGGGGGCGGATGCCGCCCGGCAGCAGGGGCGCAGCCACCTCGCCTACTGGGTGGGGGTGGACAACGGTCGCGCGGTGGCCTTCGCCAGCGGCTTCGGCTTCCGGCCCACCGACAGCCGCCGGCCGATGCGGGTCCAGGGTGCCGGCGACCCCGAGGACGAGGTCGCCATGGTGCTTCCCCTCGGCGAGGACCGCGGCGTCCCCAGGTTCTGAGGTCGTTCTGAACCCCCGTGTGCCGCAAGGTATGCCGCGCGGCCGGCCGCGCGCACACCTCACGTCCCCTGGATCAGGGACGGGCGGCGAGGCGGTCGAGCAGGTCGGTCGGTCCGCTGACGATCAGGGTGTCGTGGGCCGACACCTTGGTCTCCGGGACCGCGTAGGTGAAGTCGGCGCCCGGTGACTTCACGCCCACGACGGTCACGCCGTACTTGCTGCGGATGGCGCTCTGCGCCAACGTGAAACCGATCGACTCCAGGGGGGGCTTCATCTTGACGATGGCGAACCCGTCGTCGAACTCGATGTAGTCCATCAGCTTGCCGTTGAGCAGGTGCGCGACGCGGCGACCCGTCTCGGCCTCGGGGGAGATGACGTGGTGCACGCCGATGCGGTCGAGGATGCGAGCGTGCTCCGGCGAGAGCGCTTTGGCCCAGATCGTCGGGATGCCCGCGTCCACGAGGTTCATGGCGCACAGCACCGACGCCTCGACCGAGGACCCGATGCCGACGACCGCGATCTGGAAGCTGCGCGCCTTGAGGTTGGCGACCGACTGGGGCTGGCTGGCGTCGGCCTGCACGATGCGGGTCACCTTGCCGAGGAACGACTCGGCGAGCTGCGGGTCGCGCTCGACGGCCACGACGTGGTGTCCCAGCCGCTGGAGCTCGATGGCCACGGCACCGCCGAACCGGCCCAGGCCGATGACGAGGACGTCGTCCTCGTAGAGCTTCTTCGCCACTGCGGTCCTCCGGGGCCTGGTGATGCTGAGACCTCCAACGCTAGCGCGTCCCTGCAGGCGGGACCGTGGTGTCCGCGATCGGCTCCTGCCCGGTAGCGTCGGGTCATGCCCTCACAGGTGCGGGTGGTCTGGGACCCAGGCTTCACTGCCTACGACTTCGGGCCGGGTCATCCCATGAACCCGGCCCGCCTCGACCTGACGGCGCGGCTCTGCGAGGCGTTCGGGGTGTTCGACGCGGACGACGTCGAGGTGTTCTCCCCGGCCGTGCCGGACGACGAGGTCCTGGCCACGGTGCACAGCGCCGACTACGTCGCCGCCGTCAAGGCCGCGTCCGCCGACCCCTCGTCGGCCGACCCGGCCTACGGGCTCGGCACCGAGGACGACCCGGCCTTCACGGGCATGCACGACGCGAGCGCCCGCGTGGTCGAGGGGACGCGCCAGGTGTGTGCCGACGTCTGGGAGGGCCGGACCCGCCACGGCGTCAACTTCTGCGGCGGGCTCCACCACGCGATGGCCGGGAACGCCTCCGGCTTCTGCATCTACAACGACGTCGCCGTGGGGATCCAGTGGCTGCTCGACCACGGTGCCCAGCGCGTCGCGTACGTCGATGTCGACGTGCACCACGGGGACGGGGTCGAGCGCATCTTCTGGAACGACCCCCGGGTGCTGACGATCTCGCTGCACGAGTCCGGGCGGGCGCTGTTCCCCGGCACCGGCTTCGCTCGGGACATCGGAGGCCCGCAGGCGCAGGGTGAGGCGGTCAACGTCGCACTGCCGCCGGGGACCGGTGACTCCGCCTGGCTGCGCGCGCTGCACTCCACGGCGCTGCCCCTCGTGCGGGCCTTCAAGCCTGACGTGCTGGTCACCCAGCACGGCTGCGACACCCATGCCCAGGACCCGTTGGCCCACCTCGCGCTGTCGGTCGACGCCCAGCGGATGGCCGCGGACGCGCTGCACCGCCTTTCCCACGAGGTCTGCGACGGCCGCTGGGTCGCCCTGGGCGGCGGCGGCTACGAGCTGGTCCAGGTCGTGCCGAGGACGTGGACGCACCTGACCGCCATCGCCGCGCACCGGCCGATCCCGCTGACCGAGCCGGTGCCGCAGGAGTGGCTCGACCACGTGCGACAGGCTCTGGGCCGCGAGGGCCCCCGCCGGATGGGCGACCTCGACCCTGCGGACGGACCGATCTGGCACCAGCCCTGGGACATGGGATACAACCCCCACGACGAGGTGGACCGGGCGATCATGGCGACCCGGGAGGCCGTCTTCGCACTGCACGGGCTGGACCCCTGGTTCGACTGAGGGGAGTGACATGATTGTGATTTCCGAGGTCATCGCGGCGTGTCGGCTGGACAAGTCCAACCAGTTTTCTCAGTTGGCTTCCCCACGAGTCACATCAGCCCCTACAGTTCCTCTTGCACGAGCGTAGAGGTCCGCCGGACGGGAAGCCGGCGATGCGCGCGTGTAGAAGATCGAGGTAATCATGTCCAACGAGCGACAGCTCGCCGAGGTGCGGTTCCTGACCGTCGCCGAGGTGGCCTCGATCATGCGCGTGTCGAAGATGACGGTGTACCGCATGGTGCACGCAGGAGAGCTTCCCGCCATTCGCGTGGGACGGTCATTCCGGGTTCCGGAGGACGCCGTGCACAAGTACCTGCGCACGTCCTACGTCGACACCGCCTGATTGGTGCTGACCGCACGTCGACGGGGTGGGTCGGGACGACAGTCCCGGCCCACCCCGCCTGTGTGGGTCCGTGTGGGTGCCCGGGCAGAGGTGGGTTTGGGTTGCGGGGACGTGGGCCGCTAGAGTGTCGTGACAGTTCGGCGTGGTGCGTTGGTTCGTTGCCCCGTCCGGCAACACCGACCACGACCAAGAGGACACCATGGGCTCTGTCATCAAGAAGCGCCGCAAGCGCATGGCGAAGAAGAAGCACCGCAAGCTCCTTCGCAAGACGCGCCACCAGCGTCGCAACAAGAAGTGATCGAGGGCCCCCGCACAGCGGGGGCCTTTTGTCTGCCGGGGAGGGCGGTTGGTGTGCGCGGTGGGGGTGGGCGGTCGGCTGCAGATGTGACGAGGCACGCGTCCACGGATGGTGCTTCCCTGCCAGCCGTGGCACCCGTCTCGGTAGGGTTGGCACGGGTCGCGAGCCTCGCGACCATCGGACCCACCGGGAGTGATCGTGGCTGATGTCGTCCTCGTGACGGGCGTCTCGCGGTATCTCGGCGGGCAGTTCGCCAGGGCCCTGACGCAGGACCCGTCGGTCAAGCGCGTCATCGGCGTCGACGTCATCCCGCCGCCCGGTGACATCGGCCGCGCCGAGTTCGTGCGCGCGGACATCCGGAACCCGATGATCGGCAAGATCATCGCGCAGTCCGAGGTCGACACCGTCGTGCACATGAACGTCATCGCCACGCCGACCCACGCCGGTGGCCGCACGTCGCAGAAGGAGATCAACGTCATCGGCACGATGCAGCTCCTCGCTGCATGCCAGAAGGCGCCGAGCATCAAGCGGCTCGTGGTGAAGTCGTCGGCGGCCATCTACGGCTCCAGCCCGCGTGACCCCGCCATGTTCACCGAGGACATGGGCCCGAAGTCCTTGCCCAGAGCGGGGTTCGGCAAGGACTCCGTCGAGGTCGAGGGGTATGTCCGGGGCTTCTCGCGTCGCCGTCCCGACGTCGAGATCTCCATGCTGAGGTTCGCCAACATCATCGGCCGCGGGATCCGCACGTCGCTGACCGACTACTTCGCTCTCCCCGTCGTCCCTGTGCCGTTCGGGTATGACGCCCGGCTGCAGTTCGTGCACGAGAGCGACGCCATCGGCTCCCTGCTGCTCGCCACGACCGGCCCGAGCACGGGGATCACCAACGTCGCGGGCGACGGCGTCATCACCGTGAGCCAGGCGGCGGGGATGGCCGGCAGGCCCATCATCCCGGTGCCGATGCCCGCGGCCGGCATCTTCGGCAACCTGGTCAAGCGGTCCGGCCTCGCCGACTTCAGCGGCGACCAGATCCAGTTCCTGGCCTTCGGCCGTGGCCTCGACACCCGCCGCATGCGTGAGGTGCTGGGGTACGAGCCGGAGTACACGACGCGGGCGGCCTTCGCGGACTTCGCGCAGGGTGTCGGCCCGGTGATCCCGGGCGCGGGGATCTTCCGGTCGGCCGTCACCGGCGCCGCTGAGACAGCCGTCGGCGCGATCAGCCACGTGTGGGCTGCAGGGAGGAACGACTGATGGCCTCGACGCCGAAGAAATCGGCCAAGCCCACCGCCCGCAAGGGTGCCCTCGCAGCCGGCGCCGCCCGCGCCTCCGGGGAGCGGGCCAAGCGGCGCAGCACGCCACTCATCGCGTCGACCGGCGCCGAAGCGCGCGTCGGCGCAGCCACCACGGCGTCGGCCACTCCTACGACGAGTCCCAGGACGACCACTTCCACGACCACCACCACTGCGACGACGAAAGCCCAGGCCAGCGTGGCGACCGGCGGGAAGCACCGGCCCCGACCGGTGGCCAAGGCGGTGCCCACCCGCAAGGCCGTCTCCCGTTCCGGAGCTCGCACTCCCGCAGTCGCCAAGCCGCCCCGCACGCCGCGGGCGGGGACCGGTGCGCGCAAGGCGAGCACCCGGCATACGGCGGAGCCGAAGGTGCGCGCGCTCAAGGCGGTGACCGACGAGACCGTCGTGCCGGTGGCGGTCGCCGAGCCCCCGACGTCCAGGAGCGTCGCGCCGGGCATCGAAGAGCTGCTGACGGCGGGGATCGCCGCGGTCCGGGTCGCCGCTGAGGCGGCGGGCATCTCCTCCGACGACGTCGAGCGTCATCTCGCGTCGCTGCTGTCGTTCGTGCGCCGACGGGTGACCGGCGACTACACCGTCGACGAGTTCGGCTTCGACGAGGACTTCACCAGGCACTTCTACCTGCCCGTGCTGCGACCGCTCTACCGGTCATGGTTCCGCGTCGAGGTGCGGGGCATCGAGAACATCCCCAGTGAGGGTGGCGGCCTGGTCGTGGCCAACCACTCGGGCACCATCGCCATGGACTCGCTGATGACCCAGGTGGCGGTCCACGACGAGCACCCGGCGCACCGCCACCTGCGGATGCTGGGTGCCGACCTCGTCTTCCAGACCCCGGTCGTCGGCCAGCTCGCCCGCAGGTCCGGTTCGACGCTGGCCGCCAACCCCGACGCCGAGCGGCTGCTGTCCGGCGGCGAGCTGTGTGGCGTCTGGCCCGAGGGCTTCAAGGGGGTCGGCAAGCCGTTCAGCGAGCGCTACAAGCTGCAACGCTTCGGCCGGGGCGGTTTCGTCTCCGCCGCCCTGAAGACCGGCGTGCCCATCATCCCGTGCTCGATCATCGGTGCCGAGGAGATCTACCCGATCATCGGCAACATGAAGACGGTCGCCCGGCTGTTCGGTGCGCCGTATGCGCCGATCACGCCCACCTGGCCGCTGCTCGGCCCGCTGGGCCTGATCCCGCTGCCCAGCAAGTGGATCATCGAGTTCGGCGCGCCGGTGGAGACGGCCGACCTCGGCCCCGGCGCGGCCGACGACCCGATGCTCGTCTTCGACCTCACCGACCAGGTCCGCGAGACGATCCAGCAGACGCTCTACTCGCTGCTCATGCAGCGGCGCTCGGTCTTCTTCTGACGGGGCCCGCGGCTCAGGGGAGGGTGAGAGGGCTCAGGGGAGGGTGAGGGTGACGCCCGGCAGCGTGACCGGGCCGAGCGTGCTGCTCGGGAGGGTGGCGCTGACGCCTCCGGTGCCGAGGCTGACTGAGGGCAGTGGCACCGTGACGGGGGCCGACGGGACGATCGGCACCGAGGCGGTCACGGTGGGCAGCTTGATGGTCGCCCCGTGGGTCGACAGGCTGGCGCTCCCACCGCCCCCACGGACGACCACCCCGGAGCTGCTGGACCCACCGGACAGGACGCTGCCACCGGGTGCGGTGACAGCGGTGCTGGGCACGGTGATGCCGGTGGACGTGCCACTGGTGGCCGACCCGCCGGGTCCGGACGTGGCCGCGGATCCCGGTGACGCACCCGAACGGGACGCCGTCACCGCACCCGGCAGCGAACCAGGCCCGATCGTCGACGCGAGGTTGGCGGTGCAGTTGCCACACAGCGCGACCCGTCGCGCGGTGCTCTCCTGCGTGTCGCGCAGCAGTGCCTCGAGCCGACCGAGCTCCAGCTGGGAGCCGGCCGGCACCTCGCTGCGCAGGGCGTCGACCTGGGGCAGCGCCCGCGCCGTGAAGTCGCGCATGGCGAGCAGCGCCTGGGGGTTGCCGGTCGCGGCATACGAGGTGTCGAGGGACTGGCGGCCCTTGCGGACCGAATCGATGGCCCCGCCCAGCGCGACGTTGATGTCGGTGGCGTCCTGGTGCTGCGTCTCGGCGAGCTGGCGGGCGTCGGAGATGTGTCCCTGGGCCTGGTCCAGGTAGGTCTGGCCGCGGTCGAAGTCGTTGTCGGCGAGGCGGACCTCGACGCCGTTGACCCAGCTCTTCACCGGGTACAGGGCGTCACCGGGCACGGCGCTGCGCGAGACGGCGCCCACGACGCCGCCCACCAGGAGCAGCGAGGCGGCAGCGCCGGCGACCAGGCGGGGCAGGCCGCGACCCACCACGACCACCACGGGGGTGGTCCTCGCGGCGGCGCGGCGGGCGGCAGCAGCCCGTGCAGCGACCGGGCTGGGCGCGGGCATCATCGCGGCCTCGCGCATCAGGCGTTCGCGCAGGGTGGTCACGAAGGTGGCGTCCGGCGCCGGGATCGTGGGGACCAGGTCCACGAGGTGGCGGCTGGTCTCGACGAGCTCGACGAGGTGTGCGTCGGTGATGCGCTCGCCGTCGAGGGCGGACTGGAAACGGTCCGCCGCGCGGTTCAGTACTGGCATGCCGGCATCTCCCTCCCCAGCCCTGCGATCTTCCCGGTCACATCGGTACCGAACGTGGTCGTCCCGGTGAGGTGCGTCCGGGTCATGACGGTGCCGTTGCTGATGTCCCGAACAGGTGCGTCGGTCATCGTGCTTCGGTCTGAGAACGAGCGTCCATCGCGGAAGTTACGCTGCGCCGCGTAGCGAAATCCTCGCCGCTCAGATGTCGACATCGGCGAGCTCCCGGTGCAGGGCGCGCACGGCGCGCAGCTGGAGCTGCTTGACGGCACCCTCGGACTTGCCGAGGACCTTGGCGGTCTCCGCGAGGCTCAGCCCCTGGAGGAACCGGAGCACCACGCACTCGGCCTGTTCGGGCTTGAGCCCCTTGACGGCGGCCAGGAGGCGCTGGTCGCGCAGGCGGTCGAGGACCTCCTGGTCGGGCGCGTCCACCCTGCGGTCCGCGTCGAGCATGTCGGCGGTGGTCACCTCCATGCGGAACCGGGCCGACTTGGCGTTGTCGGTGATCAGGTTGCGGGCGATGGTGATGAACCAGGCGGCGATGTCCCGGCCCTGCCAGGAGAAGGAGTCCATCCGGCGCAGCGCGCGCAGGAAGGTCTCGGAGGTGATGTCCTCGGCCAGCTGCTTGCTGCCCACCCGCACGTAGACGTAGCGGTAGACCACGTCGACGTAGCGTTCGTAGAGCATCCCGAAGGCCTCGCCGTCGCCCCGCTGGGCGAGCTCGACGAGGGCCGAGATCCGTTCGAAGTCCTGGGGGGCCTCACCCGGGCCGAAACCGGCGCGTGCGGCCGAACCGCCAGAGCCGCCCTGGTCACCCCGGCCGCCATGGCCGTCGGACAGCGTCCCGGCCTCTCCGACGATGCTCAGCGCGACGCGGAGGCTGCTGAGGAAGTCCGCTGTGGCGGGGCCGAGGCCGTGGTGGCCGTGGTCACCTGCTCCGGCGTAACCCATCGCGGGACGGCTCGTTGCCCAGGTCGCACCACCGAACGCAGACCCGAAACCGGCGCCGAAACCAACGGGCGAGCCCAGCCCCCGGGCAGCACGGGGCACCGCGAGGCGACTCGCGGTACTGCGCGGTGCACGAATCCGGATGAGGACCTCCTGAAGGGAACAGTTTCCCCGATATCGGCCGGATTGTCAGGGGGATGTGTCAGGAGACTTCCACCACATGGGGGCAACGGCCATGCGGCATACCCTGCAGGTATGCCCCAGGACTCCACTGACTTCACTGAAGCCACTGCGGCCCCACGCATCACCATGGTCAGCAAGCCGGGGTGCCACCTGTGCGACGAGGCGAGGGCCGTGATCGAGCGGGTGGCCGCCGATCTGGGCGTGGGCTGGGTGGAGCGCTCGATCGAGGACGACCCCGCGCTCAAGGAGCAGTACTGGGAACAGATCCCCGTGACCTTCGTGGACGGCCGCCAGCATGACTACTGGCGCGTCGACGAGACCCGGCTGAGGAGCGCTCTCACCGGTCCGCAGTGACCTGGCTCACGTGCTCGATGAGACGGTCGCTTGTGACTTTGTGCATCCGTTCACAAAAGCGTAATCTGGCGAGGCTCCCATCCGCCCCAGCCAGGCGCGGACTGCCCGTGATGAGAAGGAGCCGGAAGAGACTGTGTCTGCCGACCCGAGCGCCCGTCGGGGTATACCCGACGCCACGGTCGCACGGCTACCCGAGTACCTGCGTGCCCTGACCGGGTTCGCGGAGCGCGGGATCACGTCGGTGTCCTCCGAGGAGCTGGCCTCCGCGGCCGGTGTCCGCAGCGCCAAGCTGCGCAAGGACCTCTCGCACCTCGGGTCCTACGGAGTGCGCGGGGTCGGCTACGAGGTGGACCACCTCGCCTACCAGATCTCCCGCGAGCTCGGCCTCACCCAGGACTGGCCGGTCGCCATCATCGGGATGGGAAACCTGGGCCACGCGCTCGCGGCCTACAGCGGCTTCGCGACCCGGGGCTTCCGGGTGGTCGCGCTGCTCGACCAGGACTCCGCCCTGCTGGGGCAGCAGATCGCCGGCATCACCGTCCAGCCCATGCACGCGCTCCCGTCACTGGTGGCCGACCAGGGCCTGGCCATCGGGGTCATCGCGACGCCCGCGGCCTCCGCGCAGCACGTCTGCGACCAGCTCGTGGCAGTCGGGGTGCGCTCGATCCTGAACTTCGCCCCGTGCGTGCTCGCCGTGCCCGACGACGTGGACGTCCGCAAGGTCGACCTGTCGACCGAGCTGCAGATCCTGGCGTTCCACGAGCAGCGCCGGGCCCTCGCGGCCGAGGGCGCGCTCGACCCCGTGGCCGAGGCGGTCGGTCGATGAGCCTGGTCATCCTGGGGCTGTCCCACCACACCGCGCCCCTGCCCCTGCTGGAGGCGATGTCGCTCGACGCCGACGGCCGCCGCGCCCTGGCGGCCGGCCTCACCAGACGCGAGAACCTCTCCGAGGCGATCGTCGTGTCCACCTGCAACCGCACCGAGGTGTATGCCGAGTCGACGACCTTCCACGGGGCCGTCACCGACATCGCCGATGCGCTCACGGAGTTCACCGGCGTCGACCGCGAGGAGCTGCGCGAGCACCTCTACGTGCACTACGAGGACCGCGCCATCGCGCACGCCTTCACGGTCGCCTGCGGCCTGGACTCGATGGCCGTCGGTGAGGCCCAGATCCTCGGCCAGATGCGCATCGCCCTGCGCGAGTCGCAGAAGGCCGGACACGCAGGCCCGGCCCTCAACACGTTGTTCCAGCAGGCGCTGCGGGTCGGCAAGCGCGCCCACACCGAGACCGGGATCGATGCGGTGAGCGTCTCCCTCGTGGAGGCCGGCCTGGCCCGCGCCGAGCGGGAGCTGGGGTCCCTCAGCGGGTTGCGGGTGCTCGTCGTGGGTGCCGGAGGGATGAGCTCGCTGGCCGCCACGACCGTCGCCCGCCGCCACGCCGCCGGACTGACGATCGTCAACCGGACCCTGGCCAAGGCGGTCCGCCTGGCGGAGCGCACCGGGGGCACCGCCCGCCCGCTCGACGACCTCTCGGTGGCCCTGGCTGCCGCCGACGTCGTCATCTCCTGCACGGGCTCGACCGGGGTGGTCGTCGACCTCGCGACGGCCGGCGACGCCCAGGTGGCTCGCGCGGGCCGTCCGCAGGCCTACATCGACCTCGCCCTGCCCCACGACGTCGCCCCCGAGGTCGCCTCGCTGAGCGCGGTCACCGTCGTGGGACTGGCCGCCTTGGGCGAGGAGCTGTCCGGCGGTCAGACACCGCCGCAGGTGGCTGAGGTCGCGGACCTGGTCATCGGGGAGGTCGCGGCATACCTCACCTCGCGCGCGGCCGAGACCGTCGCCCCCACGGTGGCCGCGCTGCGCTCGCACGCCGCCGACGTCGTCGCGGGCGAGCTCAACCGACTCGACCAGCGGCTCCCCGACCTCGACGAGGTCACTCGCGCCGAGGTCCAGCTCGCCGTCCACAGGATCGTCGAGAAGCTGCTGCACACGCCGACCGTGCGGATGAAGGAGCGGGCCGTGGGGGGCGAGGGCGCCGACTACGCCCAGGCCCTGCGCGACCTGTTCGACCTGCGCCCCGGCGAAGCCGTCACCGCGTCCGTGCCGCCGCCCGGCCGGGGAGGTATGCCGTGAGCGCACCATCCGTCGCGCCGCTCACCCTGCGGCTGGGCACCCGGCGCAGCGCCCTGGCCACCACCCAGTCCACCTGGGTGGCGGACCTGCTGCGCGCCCGGGGCCACGTCGTCGAGCTCGTCGAGATCATCACCGAGGGCGACACCTCGACCGCCTCGCTCGCCTCGATCGGCGGGACCGGGGTGTTCGCCGCTGCGCTGCGGCGGGCGCTGCTCTCCGGTGAGGTCGACCTCGCCGTGCACTCGCTCAAGGACCTGCCGACCACTCCCGAGCCTGGTCTGGTGGTGGCCGCCGTCCCGGTCCGTGAGGACCCGCGCGACGTGCTCGTCTCCTCGGGCGGTCGCACCCTGGGCGAGCTCGGCGAGGGCGCGGTCATCGGCACCGGTTCGCCGCGCCGCGTCGCCCAGCTCGCGGCCCTCGGGCTCGGGCTGTCGTTCAAGGACATCCGCGGCAACGTCGACACCCGTGTCGGTCTGGTCAGGGACGGCGCCCTCGATGGCGTGGTCCTGGCCCGGGCCGGCCTGGCCCGGCTCGGTCGCCTGGCGGACGTCGCCGAGGCGATCGACCCGCTCCAGATGCTGCCCGCACCCGGCCAGGGTGCGCTCGCCGTCGAGTGCCGGGCCGATGACCGCGCCACCCTCGGGGCCGTCGCCCCGCTCGACGACCCCGACACCCGGGCCTGCGTGACCGCCGAGCGTGCCGTCCTCGCCGCGCTCGAGGCCGGCTGCTCCGCACCGGTCGGCGCACTGGCCGAGATCGTCGAGGGTGAGGACGGGCTCGAGCTCTCGCTGCGGGCCTTCGTGGGTGCCGTCGACGGGTCGTTCGACCTGCGCCGGTCCCTGGTGGGAGGCGTCGACGACGGTGAGGCCCTCGGCCGCCGGCTCGCCGCCGTGCTGCTGGAGGACGGTGCCGACCTGCTCCGGGGACCCGAGGACCGCCCGCCTGCCCGGCCGGTGCCAGCCGGCACGGGTCCCGCCAGCGCCGTCACCGACGCACTGACCCCAGACCCAGCCGAGGCGACCGGACCTGTTCCGCTCGCCGCCCCCGACCGCCACCCCGAACACGACAGCACGGAGCGTGCCCTGTGAGCCCCACGCGCTCGACCCAGCCCACCACCCACCCGACCCCTCGCCAGAGCCGGGTCCCGGGACGCGTCGCCTTCGTCGGCGCCGGCCCCGGCGACTCCGGACTCATGACGGTGCGGTCCCTGGAGTTCCTCTCCGCGGCCGACGTGGTCGTCATCGACCAGGTCGCCCGCGAGGACTTCGTCGCCCGCTACTGCCGGGCCGATGTCGAGATCGTCGACGCCGGCCACGGTGACCACGGCCAGCCGCTGACCCACGCCATGCGGGCCAAGCTGGTCGTCAAGGCCGCCAAGTCCGCGACCGGCGGACTGGTCGTCCGGCTCATGGACGGCGACCCGGGCACCTTCAACGGCCTCGCCGAGGAAGCCCTCGCGTGCCAGAAGGCCGGCATCGGGTTCGACGTCGTCCCCGGCGTCAGCGCCGTCTCGGCCGTCCCGGCGTACGCGGGCATCCCGCTGACCTCGAGCAGCTCGGCGGCCGTCCACGTCATCTCCGCGAACGACCGGCACGTCGACTGGGCCGCCTCAGTGGCCGAGTCGGTCACCGTGGTCCTGCTCGGCCAGCCCGACGACCTCGGGGTCGCGCTCGCGAAGCTCCTGGCGGCCGGCAGGGCGGCGGACAGCCCGGTGGCCCTCACCGAGCGTGGCACGACCATCCGCCAGGCGACCCGGGTCACCACCCTGGGTGAGGTCTCGAAGGTCATGAAGACCCTGGAGTTCCCCGCCCTGGCCGTGGTGGGCACGACCGTGGCACTGCGCGAGAACCTGTCCTGGTTCGAGACGAAGCCGCTGTTCGGCTGGAACGTCCTGGTGCCTCGCACCAAGGAGCAGTCCGGCGCGACCATCGCCCGGCTCGAGTCCTTCGGCGCGACCGCGGAGGTCGTCCCGACGATCTCGGTCGAGCCCCCGCGCACGCCCCAGCAGATGGAGCGCGCGGTCAAGGGACTCGTGACGGGCCGCTACGAGTGGATCGGGTTCACCTCGGTCAACGCGGTCAAGGCCGTGCGCGAGAAGTTCGAGGAGTTCGGGCTCGACGCCCGGGCCTTCGCCGGGCTCAAGATCGCCGCCGTCGGCGGCGTGACCGCCGAGGCCCTGCGCGAGTGGGGCATCGTGCCCGACCTGGTGCCGTCCGGTGAGCAGTCCGCGAACGGCCTGCTCGAGGACTGGCCCCCGTTCGACGAGGTGCTCGACCCCATCAACCGGATCTTCCTGCCCCGGGCCGACATCGCCACCGACACCCTCGTCGCCGGTCTGCAGGGCATGGGCTGGGAGGTGGACGACGTCACGGCATACCGCACGGTGCGCGCCGCGCCGCCGGCCGCCCACATCCGTGAGGCCATCAAGGGCGGGCAGTTCGACGCGGCCGTGTTCACGTCCTCCTCGACGGTGCGCAACCTCGTCGGCATCGCCGGCAAGCCGCACCCGTCCACGGTGATCGCGTGCATCGGCCCGGCGACGGCCAAGACGGCGGAGGAGCACGGCCTGCGGGTCGACGTCCTCGCACCCGAGGCGTCGTCGGACTCGCTCGTCGACGCGCTCGCGGACTACGGCCTCGGGCTGGCGGCGGCTGCGGCCGAGGCCGGCGAACCGGTCGTGCGTCCCAGTGCCAAGAAGGCGGCGTCCCGCCGCCGGGCGAAGTAGCCGTCGCGGATGGCTGACCACACCCACCCGACGGGGCCGGTGATCCGGCCCCGTCGGCTGCGTCAGTCGGCGGCCATGAGGCGTCTGGTGGCCGAGACCCGCCTCGATCCTGCTGAGCTCGTGCTGCCGATCTTCGTCCGCGAGGGGATCGAGTCCCCCCAGCCCATCTCGACGATGCCGCGCGTCGTCCAGCACACGCTGGAGTCGCTCGTCGACGCCGCCCGCGAAGCCGCGGACGCCGGGGTGGGCGGTCTCATGCTGTTCGGCGTGCCGTCGGTCAAGGACGCGGTGGGCTCCGGCGCCGACGACCCCGACGGCATCCTCAACGTGGCCCTGCGCGCCGTCGTCGACGCAGTGGGTGACCGACTCGTCGTGATGGCCGACCTGTGCCTCGACGAGTTCACCGACCACGGCCACTGCGGCGTCCTGGACGCCTCGGGCCGGGTGCACAACGACGCCACCCTCGAGCGGTATGCCGCGATGGGCCTCGCGCAGGCCCGCGCCGGCGCCCACGTGCTGGGGCTGTCCGGGATGATGGACGGCCAGGTCGCCTACGTCCGCGACGCGCTGGACGCCGAGGGCTTCACCGACACCGTCATCCTCGCGTATGCCGCGAAGTACACCTCTGGTCTCTACGGCCCGTTCCGCGAGGCGGTCCAGTCCTCCCTCGTCGGAGACCGCGCGACCTATCAGCAGGACCCGGCCAACGCGACCGAGGCGCTGCGCGAGCTCGAGCTCGACATCGCCGAGGGCGCCGACATGGTCATGGTCAAGCCGGCGACGCCCCACCTCGACATCGTGGCGGCTGCCGCGGCCATGTCGACCGTGCCGGTGGCGGCCTACCAGATCTCGGGCGAGTACTCGATGGTGGAGGCCGCCGCGGCCAACGGCTGGATCGACCGCGACCGGGCGATGATGGAGTCCCTGCTCAACATCCGCCGCGCCGGGGCCCAGGTCATCCTGACCTACTACGCGGTCGACGCCGCCCGGCTGCTGCGCCCCTGACCCGTCGCCCGGCAAAACGGCAGTTGCGTCCGCTTCCGCCCAACTATTGCTGGGCGGAAGTGGACGCAACTGCCGTTTTGCGGGGTCAGTCGCGCATGCTGAGGGCGACGCGGATTCGAGCGAGGAGCACCTGTGGGCGGGTCAGGTCGTCCCATGTCAGGCGGATGACGATGTAGCCAAGCTCGCGAAGCCGGTCCTCGCGCAGCTTCTCGCGCACCAGCGCTTCCCGCCCCTCAGCACCGCCGTACTTGACGGCGCCGTCGAACTCGATCACGCACCGCTCGCCGACGAGGAAGTCGACGCGTGCCACGACGTCGCCGAGTCGGTCCCGGATCTCGGCCTGGGACCGCACCGGCACATCGAGTGCGCGGAGGATGATTCGAGTGCGACTCTCTCCGGGCGACTCGCACAAAGGATCGACATCGGCAAGCATCGAACGCACCCGTCGTCGGCCCCTGAGGCCGCCCAGCAGTCGCTCGGCTGCTTCATGAAGGTCCTCCGTGGTGCACGCCTCGCTGTGCGTTGCTGCGTCCGCGGCGACGAGGCCGCCTTCATAGGACACCGAGGCGGTGGTGACGACTGCGTCCGCAACGTCGAGAAGGGGCAGCCCCAGGAAGCGGGTCGGCGCCACCAGTGCCCGCAACCGCATGAGACGAAGCCCGTTCCACGTGGTCGTCTCCGCGACGTCTGCGGCCAGGACAACCAACGCTCGGTCGACGTGCCAGAGCGGGAGTCCGTGGAGGGCGAGTGCGGAGTGATGACTGGCGGTGTCTTCCGTGCTCCTCGAGCGCATCACCGACATGACGGTGAGCCGGTACCGCTCATCCTGTCTCGAGTGGTGCCACACCCCTCCCTCGACGAACGCCCCACGACGAAGGCGGACCAGCGCGCCCTCGCGAAGCCAGCGCCGCAGGTCGCTGCCGGAGATGCCGAGGGAGGCGAGCTGCGCGCTCGCGACGACTCCGGACTGGGCGCTGAGGAGGGCGCGCACCCTCGAGTCAGGGATGGCCGGGACGACGGAGGTCTGCACCTTGGCACCCTGGACTGCGCAAGGGAACGACGAGCTGGCCGGCACGAGGGCCTGGGGACGGACCGCGCCGGGGACCGGACCTGTGGACATACCCCACGCAAAACGGCGGTTGCGCCCCGTTCCGCCCAGCTGTTGCTGGGCGGAAGCGGACGCAACCGCCGTATTGCGGAAGCTGCTGGGTGCTGGGGTGGTCAGGCAGCCTTGGTGAGCTGGATGTCCAGGTTGAGCTTGACCTTCTCGGAGACGAGCACGCCGCCACCCTCGAGGGCGACGTTCCAGCCGAGGTCCCAGTCCTTGCGGTTGATGTCGGCGGTGGCCTCGAAGCCGGCCTTCTCGTTGCCCCACGGGTCGGTGGCCAGACCGGTGAACTCCAGGTCGAACGTGACCGGCTTGGTCACACCCTTGATCGTCAGGTCGCCGGTGAGCGAGTCAGGCGTGACCTGGGTCGAGGTGAAGCTCATGGTGGGGTTGGTCTCGGCGTCGAAGAAGTCGCCGGACTTGAGGTGGGCGTCGCGGTCCGCGGAGCCGGTGTCGACAGAGGCGATCTGCGCCACGGCGGTGACCTGCGAGTCGGTGATGTCGTCGCCGACCTTGACGGTGCCCTCGAACTCCTTGAACTGGCCGCGGACCTTGGTGACCATGAGGTGACGGGCCACGAAGCCGATCTCGCTGTGCGAGGCGTCGACGGTCCAGGTGCCGGCGGGGAGGTCGTTGATGCTTGCCATGAAAGTCTCCTGTTGCTGGGTCTGCGGCCGGGACGGTCCTGGTCGCTTCATCTCTTCGAACGTAGCACGGTTCATTTATATTTCAACTAACCGTCCACCTGTCATACTTCCTGCTCATGAGCACCCCATCGGGTGAGCCGCAGTGGCTCAGCGAGGACGAACAGCGGGCCTGGCGCGCCTACCTGCGGGGGAGTCGCCTGATCGAGGAGGCCCTCGACCGTGACCTCCAGTCCCACGGTGTCCAGCTGACCGAGTACGAGATCATCTCGATGCTGTCCGAGAGCCCCGCGCGACGCCTGCGCATGTCGAGCCTGGCCGACCTGGTCGTGCAGTCCCGCAGTCGCCTGACCCACACGGCCTCCCGGCTCGAGAAGCGTGGCTGGGTGGTGCGCGAGTCCTGCCTCGACGACAGGCGGGGTGTGGAGCTGGTCCTCACGGACGCGGGGTGGCAAGCCGTCCAGGACATGGCGCGGGTGCACGTGGCCAGCGTCCGGCGCGCGGTCATCGACCCGGTGCCGGCGCCGCTGTTCAAGGCCCTCGGCGAGGCGATGGACGTGATCCGGACCGTGCTGGCGCCTGGCGGCGACGAGGGTGAGCATCCCGCGGTGGCCCGCGAAGCCGTCGCCCTCGAGGCACACGGCCCGAACCAGACACGGATCCCGCAGGCACAGACCCAGGGACAGACACAGCCGCAGACGCAGGCGTAGGCCGCCCCGGACCCCAGGGGAGCAGGCACTCAGGTACGGCTGGGAGACTGGTCCCATGACGGCATACCCCTTCGACGCACCCGCCTCGCAGGCGCTCCTCGAGCGAGCCCTGGCGGTCACGCCCGGTGGGGTGAACTCGCCGGTTCGCGCCTTTCGCGCCGTCGGTGGCACGCCGCGGTTCATGGTGTCCGGCAACGGCCCGTACCTCACCGACGCCGACGGTCGCGAGTACGTCGACCTGGTCTGCTCGTGGGGGCCGATGATCCTCGGCCACGGGCACCCGGCAGTCCAGCGGGCCGTCAGCGACGCCGCGGCGCGGGGTTTCTCGTTCGGCACCCCCTCGGAGAACGAGGTCTCCTTGGGTGAGGAGATCGTGCGCCGGGTCGCTCCCGTCGAGCAGGTGCGCCTGGTGTCCAGCGGCACCGAGGCGACGATGAGCGCCATCCGGCTCGCGCGTGGCTACACCGGCCGCTCCCTCGTCGTGAAGTTCGCCGGCTGCTACCACGGCCACGTCGACTCCCTCCTGGCGCAGGCCGGGTCAGGGGTGGCGACCTTCGCGCTGCCCGACTCGGCGGGGGTGCCCAAGGAGATGGCCGCCGAGACGATCGTGCTGCCGTTCAACGACCTCGACGCCGTGGAGGCGGCCTTCGCCCAGCGCGGTGAGGAGATCGCGGCCCTGATCACCGAGGCGTCCCCGGGCAACATGGGCGTCGTCCCGCCGGCGCCGGGCTTCACCGAGGGGCTGCGCCGCATCACCGCCGCCCATGGTGCGCTGCTCATCTCCGACGAGGTCATGACCGGCTTCCGCTGCAGCCCGGCCGGCTGGTTCGGTCTCGAGGCAGGGGAGCAGGGGTATGCCGCGGGCGCACCCGACCTGTTCACGTTCGGCAAGGTCATGGGTGGCGGTTTCCCTGCGGCCGCGTTCGGCGGCCGGGCTGACGTGATGGCGCTGCTGGCACCCGTCGGCCCGGTCTACCAGGCGGGCACGCTGTCCGGTAACCCGGTCGCGACCGCCGCCGGGCTTGCCACCCTCCAGCAGTGCACCCCGGCTCTGTACTCCCGGCTCGGGGAGGTCGCCGACGCGCTCACCGCCGGGCTCCACGAGCACCTGGGCGCGGCAGGCGTCCCCCACGTCATCCAGCGGGCCGGCAGCATGTTCAGCGTCTTCTTCAGGGACGGCGCCGTGCGCGACTACGACGAGGCCCGGGCCCAGCACGTCCCGGCGTTCGCCGCGTTCTTCCACTCGATGCTGAGCCAGGGGGTCTACCTGCCGCCGAGTGCGTTCGAGTCCTGGTTCGTCAGCGGAGCGCACGACGAGGCTGCCGTCGACCGGGTGCTCGCGGCGATTCCGGCAGCGGCGTCGGCAGCCGCAGCGGCGTTTGCGACAATCGACTCGTGACCAGCCCCACCGACCGCACCGTGGTGCACCTCCTGCGCCACGGGGAGGTGCACAACCCCGACGGCATCCTCTACGGGCAGCTCGACGGCTTCCACCTGTCCGACCTCGGGCACGAGATGGCGCGCGCCGTCGCCGACCACCTCGCCGACCACGACGTCACCCGGGTCGTCGCGTCCTCACTCCTGCGGGCCCAGGAGACGGCCACGCCCGTCGCCGAGGCGCACGGCATACCCATCACCACGGACGACAGGGTGATCGAGGCGGCGAACTCCTTCGAGGGCCAGCGAGTCGGCCAGATGCGCCCGGTGGACTTCGTCAGGCCGGCGCACTGGTCCAAGCTGGTCAACCCGCTCCGTCCGTCGTGGGGTGAGCCCTACGACCAGATCGCCGCGCGCATGACCGCCGCGATCGACGACACCCGGGCCGCCGCCCGTGGCCACGAGGCCGTGATCGTGTCCCACCAGCTGCCGATCTGGACCGCCCGCAACCTGCTGATGGGCAAGCACCTGTGGCACGACCCGCGCAAGCGCGAGTGCCGGCTCGCCTCGCTCACGACGCTGACCTACCTGGGCGACGACCTCGAGTCGGTCACCTACTCCGAACCGGCCGTGTCGTTGCTGGCCCAGTCCCACGGCGGCACCGGATGACCCACCCGCGTATGCCGCGGGCGGCCGTCCTGCTCGCGGCGCCCCTGCTGGTCCTGTCCCTGTCGGCCTGTGGGAGCGACCCGAACTCGATCGCGGCGCAGGCGAAGTCGGGCAACCGGCAGGGCTACATCTCCGGGGACGGCAACGTCGAGACCATTGCCGCGGCCGACCGCCAGCAGCCTGTCGACCTGACCGGGACCACCCTGGACAACGCGCGCTGGTCGTCGCGCGACGTGCTCGGCAAGGTCGCCGTGCTCAACCTCTGGGCGTCCTGGTGCCCCCCGTGCGAGGCCGAGGCGCCGGACCTCAAGAAGGCCGCGGACGCGATCAGGGCCTCGGCCAAGCCGGTCGTCTTCATGGGGATCAACTACCGCGACAACCCCGACTCGGGACGGTCGACGGCGAAGCGCTGGGGGATCCCCTACCCGTCCCTCGACGACCCGGCCGGCACGACCATCCTCGCCCTGCAGGGCAAGGTCACCTCTCCTCCCACGACGATCGTGCTGGACCGCGCCGGACGCATCGCCGCCCGGGTCAGCGGACCGGTCACCGCGTCCACCCTCAGCGGGCTGGTCGACGACGTCCTGGCCGAGAAGTAGAACGCCTCGCTGATGACGGCTGACGCGGCGAACGCGGTGACCTCTGGGGCCCTGCCGGTGGCGATGGCGGTCGCCCTGCTCGCCGGTCTGGTGTCGTTCGCGTCGCCGTGCGTGCTGCCGCTCGTGCCCGGGTTCCTGGGCTATGTCACCGGCCTGTCCGACGAGTCGCTCGCGGAGCGCAAGCGCCACCGGATGGTGCTGGGCGCGCTGCTGTTCGTCCTCGGCTTCACGGTCGTCTTCCTCACCACCACCATCGTCATCGCCGGGCTCGGAGCTGCCCTCATCGAGCACCGCGAGGTACTGATGCGGGTCGGCGGGGTGCTCGTCATCCTGATGGCCCTGGTGTTCGTCGGTGCGGGTTCGCAGCGTGAGCTCAAGCTGCACCGACGACCCGCGGCGGGGCTCGCGGGGGCACCCCTGCTCGGGGCTGTCTTCGGACTCGGCTGGGCGCCCTGCACGGGGCCGACCCTGGGTGCGGTGCAGGTCCTGGCCACCGCCACGGGCGACCAGTCGGCCGTGACCCGCGGGATCGTGCTGGCGCTGGTCTACTCGCTCGGCCTGGGCCTGCCGTTCCTGCTCATCGCCGCGGGCTACGAGCGGTTCGGGCCGGTGTCCGCGTTCCTGCGCAAGCGGCAGCGCGTCATCCAGCTCTGTGGTGGGGCTCTGCTGTTCGTCGTCGGCCTGCTGCTCGTGAGCGGGCTCTGGGAGTCACTCACCCGGTACGTCCAGACCACCCTCATCAGCGGCTTCCGGACGGTGATCTAGGTGACCGACACGATCACCCAGCCCCGGCTGGGCCTGCTCGGGTGGCTGCGCTGGATGTGGCGGCAGCTCACCAGCATGCGCACCGCGCTGTTCCTGCTGCTGCTGCTGGCCGTCGGCGCGGTCCCCGGGTCGATCTGGCCGCAGCGCAGCATCGACGCCGCCCGCACGGCGACGTACATCGCCGACCACCCCACGACCGGCCCGTGGCTGGACAGGCTGGGCTTCTTCGAGGTCTACGCGTCCCCGTGGTTCGCGGCCATCTACCTCCTGCTGTTCATCTCACTGGTCGGCTGCGTGCTGCCCCGCAGCAAGGTCCACTGGAACGCGATGCGGTCGAGCCCGCCCAGGGCGCCGGCCAAGCCGGCCAGGCTGGCTGCGAACGCCACCGTCGAGCTGACGGCCCCACCGGCCGAGGTCGTCGACGCGGCGCGGGAGGCCCTGCACGGCAGGCGGTTCCGCACGGTCTCGCACGACAAGACGTCGGTGAGTGCCGAGAAGGGCTACCTCAAGGAGACCGGCAACCTGGTCTTCCACCTGTCGCTGATCTTCGTGATCGTCGGCGTCGCCATCGGGCACCTGTTCGGGTGGAAGGGTGACGTCATCATCCCGGTCGGGCAGACCTTCGCGAACACGCTCGCGCGCTACGACACGTTCAGCCCGGGCCCCTGGGTCGACCCGAACAGCCTGTCCCCGTTCCAGCTCACCGTCGACAAGCTCGACGCCACCTTCGAGGAGACCGTCACCGGTCGCGGGCAGTTCGGCCAGCCGCGGGACTTCACGGCCCACGTCACCACCAAGGCCACACCCACGGCCCCCGCCGTGAAGTCCACGATCAAGGTCAACCACCCGCTGGAGATGGACGGCGCCGGGGTCTTCCTGCTCGGCAACGGCTACGCGCCCGTCATCACGGTCCGCGACGCGGCCGGGACCAAGGTCTACAGCGGGGCGACCCCGTTCCTCGCCCAGGACAACAACTACAAGTCCGTCGGCGTGGTCAAGGTGACCGGTGCCCAGCCCAAGCAGCTAGGCTTCTCCGGGCTGTTCCTGCCCACCGCCACCGTCGACAAGGACCTCGGACCGATCTCCCTCTTCCCCGATGCCAAGAAGCCTGCGCTCGCGCTGACGGTCTACGAGGGTGAGCTCTTCCCCGGTGGACGCCCCCAGTCGGTCTACCTCCTCGACACGGTGAAGATGACCCAGCTCCGCAACGCCAAGGGCGAGCCGTTGCGCATCTGGCTCGAGCCCGGCCAGACCTACCAGCTGCCCGGGGGCCGGGGCAGCATCAGCTTCGACGGGGTCCAGCGGTTCGCCGGGCTGTCGATCAGGCACGACCCCGGTAAGTTCGTCACCCTCGGCGCGGCGTTGCTCGCGCTGGCGGGCCTGATCGCCTCGCTGGTGATCCGTCGGCGGCGGGTGTTCGTGCGGGTTTCCCCCGGCACCGGCCCCGGTCGTACCGTGGTAGCCGTCGGAGGCCTGGCCAAGGGTGACGACGACGGGCTGCAGGAGGTGGTGGACCGGCTGGTCGCCGCCCTGGAGGCCAGATTTCCCACCGGTCCCGGCACCGACCCGGCGCTCGAACCCGAGCTGGACAGCAGATTGGACGCACGAGGATGACGAACGAAAACCTGGCGGGCTACGCCAACCTCAGCCTCTACTCCGCCATGGCCGTCCTGACCGTCGCCATGGTGTGCCACGCGATCTACCTCGCCGCCCTGCTCCCAGCCCGTGACCGCCTGCGAGATGACCTCACCCCTGCAGTTGCCGACCGCGAGGCTGAGCTGGTGGCGGCCGGCGCCGGCCCCGGCCGCACGCAGTCCCCGGTGGCGCCCACCCGGCATACCGGGGGCGAGCTGTCCCGCCGGGCGCTCACCGCGGCGGGCATCGCGTCCACGACCACCTGGCTGGGTGGTTTCCTGCTCCTGCTCTCGGTCGTCCTGCGAGGCCTCGCGGTGCACCGCTGGCCGCTGGGCAACATGTTCGAGTTCGCCGTGATGGGCTCGATGTTCACCGTGCTGGCGTACTCGATCTGGTCGACCCGGCGCGAGCTGCGGTGGCTGGGCGTGTTCATCACCGGACCGGTGCTGCTCGTGCTGGGGATGGCCGTGGCGGTCTGGTACACCGAGGCGGCAGAGCTGATGCCGTCCCTGCGGAGCTACTGGCTCGTCATCCACGTCACGGTGGCCACGCTCGCGACGGCGGTCTTCACGATCGGCGCGGCCCTGAGCCTGGTGTACCTGCTCAAGGACGCGTTCGAGCGGTCCGGCCGTGCCACCGTCCTCGACCGTTTCCCCGAGACGCCCGCCATCGAGCGCACGGCCTACAGCCTGCACATCGTGGCGTTCCCGCTGTGGACCTTCACCCTCATCGCCGGCGCCATCTGGGCTCGCCAGGCGTGGGCGTCCTACTGGAACTGGGACCCCAAGGAGGTGTGGACGTTCGTCATCTGGGTCGTCTATGCCGCCTACCTGCACTCGCGGGCGACCAGCGGCATCAGCCGCCAGACGGTGTCGTACATCGCGCTGGCCGGGTATGCCTGCATCATCGTCAACTTCGCGGTCGTCAACGTCTTCTTCGTCGGCCAGCACTCCTACTCCGGGCTGTAAGGATTCATCGAGTCATGCTGCGTTACTCCGTCCTTCGCCTGCTGCTCTTCTTCGGCGTGCTGACCTTGCTGTGGCTGCTCGGGCTCCGTGGCCAGGACCAGCAGTGGATGCTGCTCGTCCTCAGCGCCCTGATCTCCATGGTGCTGTCGTTCTTCGTGCTCGCCCGGTTCCGCGAGGAGAGCACCACGGCGATCGCCGAGCGTCTGCAGCGACGCGTCGAGGCCAAGCAGGCGGGCAAGCCGGCCGTGCACGGCGTCGACGAGGAGGCCGAGGACGCCGAGGACGACCGAGGGCCCGCCGAGTACCGCTAGACCGGTCCGCGGGGCCTGCGACCCCTCCGAGCCAACCTCTGCTAGCAGACTTTGGCTCACTCAGCAGACGTTGCAGCCTGCGCTGAGCCGGCGAACCTCTGCTAGCAGAAGCTAGTGAGCGCTGACGGCGACGCCCACGGCCAGGAGCACGGCATACGCGATCTCGAAGAGGCCGGTCGCGGCCAGCACCGGCACGAGGTCACGCCCGGTGGCACCCGACAGCAGGGACCTGACCGGCTTGGCGACGATGCCGAAGGCGAGCAGCCCGAGCAGCGCCCACGGCTGGTCGAGCGCGACGGCCAGCAGCGCGACGGCCGCGACGACGAGCAGCAGGACGTAGAGGGCGCGGGTGCCGCGGTCGCCGAGCCGGACGGCCAGGGTCAGCTTGCCGCTCTCACGGTCGGTGGGGATGTCGCGCAGGTTGTTCGCGACCAGGATCGCCGTGGCGATGGCACCGACCCCGACGGCGCACGCGAGGCCGGTCCAGGTGAGCCGGTGGGCCTGCGTGTAGAGCGTCCCGAGCGTGGCCATCAGGCCGAAGAACAGGAAGACGTAGAGCTCGCCCAGGCCGCGGTACCCGTAGGGGTTGTCGCCCCCGGTGTACTTCCAGGCGGCGACGACGGCGAGCGCCCCCAGCGGGATCATGATCCAGGCCTGGCTGATCGCGACGAGCGCCAGGCCGACGAGGGCGGCAGCCCCGAAGAACGAGAACGCCATCAGCTTGACGTTGCCGGGATCGGCGAGGTGCTGGCCGACGAGGCGGACCGGGCCGACCCGCTCACCATCGGTGCCGCGGATGCCGTCGGAGTAGTCGTTCGCGTAGTTGACGCCGACCTGCAGGCCGAGCGACACGAGGACGGCGAGCAGCGCCAGGCCGAGACTGGCCCGGTCGAGCGGGATGGCTGCGGCGGTGCCGGCGACGACGGGTGCGATGGCAGCGGGGAGGGTGCGCGGGCGGGCGCCGGCGATCCACTGGTTCAGGGTGGCCATTCGGGTGGTGTTCTCACTCGCGATCGTGCGGTCAGGGTCGGTGCTGCGCGCGGTGGTGGGTGGCGCTCAAGTGGCGCGGATCCCCTCTCCGGGCAGGCGGGTGCTCAGAGCCTACGGAGGAAGTCCGGGTCGTCGTCGGGGCCACGCGGGGGCGGCGGCTGGTGAGATGGCCCACGCCCGCGCGGGCCGCGTCCCGTGCTCCCTCGCTGCGGTCGTCCGGCGATGAACCAGCCGATGGCCCCCAGGGCCGGGAAGAGCAGGATCAGCAACAGCCACAGGAGCTTGGGCAGGCCTCTGACCTGCGCATCGTCGGTCTGGATGCAGTCGACGAGGGCGTAGATGGTCACGGCGAGCGTCAGCAGCCAGGGCAGCAGCCGGATCATCTCTCCATGGTGTCACGGGCCGTCGGCGAAGCGTGCGGCGACTGCCGCCCGGTCCGGCTTTCCGGGCCCGCGCAGGGGTAGCGCCGCCAGCACCAGGAGGCGTCGGGGCAGTGCGTGGGTCGGGAGTATGCCGCGCAGCAGCTCGCGGAGCTCGTCCAGCGTGGGTGCCGTCCGGACCGGGCCGGCGGGGTCCTCGCGCAGCACCACCGCCGCGCTGACGGCCTGGCCCCACTGGTCGTCGGGAGTGCCGACGACGACGGCCTCGATGACCCCCGGCAGGGCTGTGAGGGCGTCCTCGACGAGTCGCGGCGCGACCTTGAGGCCGCCGGTGACGATCAGGTCGTCGAGTCGGCCGTCGACGTGCCAGCGCCCGCCGTCGCGGTGGCCGAGGTCATCCGTGCGGAACCACCGCTGCCCGTCGGGGCCGGTGCCGAACGCCTCCGCCGTGAGGTCCGGGCGGCCGAGGTAGCCGGTCGCGAGGGTGGCGCCCCCCAGGTGGATCCGTCCGTCGTCGTCGACGCGGACCTCGGTGCAGGACAGCGGGACCCCGTCGTAGACACAACCGCCGCAGGTCTCGCTCATGCCGTAGGTCGTGACCGCGCGGATCCCGGCCGCGCGCGCCCGGGCCAGCAGCGCGGGTGGGCTGGCGGCACCCCCGACGAGCACGGCGTCGAACCCGGCCAGGGCCGTGGCAGCGCCGGCGTCCTCGAGGAGCCGGAGCAGCTGGGTCGGGACGAGGGAGGTGTATTGGCGAGGGCCGCCGAAGCCCGCGGCCGCCTCCACGAATGCGGCGGCGGTGAACCCCTCGGACAGGTCGACGAACCCGGGCTCGGTGCCCGCCGCGAGGCACCGCAGCAGCACCTGCACGCCGGCGATGTGGTGCGGTGGCATGGCGAGCAGCCAGCCGCCGGGGCCGCCGAGTCGTTCGTGTGTGGCCGTCGCGCTCGCGGCCAGGGCGGTGCCCGGGAGCATGGCGAGCTTCGGGGTGCCGGTGGAGCCGGACGTCCCCACGACGAGCGCCGTCCCGTCGTCGGGGAGGTGCTCTCCGGCGGCAGCGCCGACGCGACGAGCCGCGCCCGGCAGGGGTGGCGGGTGGCCCCCCGCGGCATACGGGAGGACGGCGAACTCCCCGTCGAGGGCCTGACGCAACGTCGGCAGGACTGCCACCGCGGCCCGGCCGGCGGCGATGGCCAGCGGTCGCAGCGACGTCACCCGGTCAGGTTAGCCGCCGGGTGGACGCGCCCGACGCGCGGCGGGACGATGGATCACAGGAGGTGCCATGGACGCCGACTTCGCGGCATACATCGAGCGGGTGCGGGCTCACCGCGGCGAGCTGCGAGACTCGGTCGCGGCGGTGGACGAGGCGCTGGCCTCGCCGATCGCCCGCGGAGGCGCCTGGCGCGAACGGGTCCGGGCGGCGCTCGCGGAGCTGTCCCACGACTTCCGGGACCACGTCGACCTGACCGAACGACCCGGCGGGATCTATGACGGGGTGCGACGCGGGGCTCCACGGCTGATGAGGGCAGTGGACCGGCTGATGGGCGAGCACGAGCAGTATGCGGAGGCGATCGGCGGCTACCTCGCGGTCCTCGAGCACGGCGGCACGATCGCAGACCTTCCTGCCTTCCGCGAGGAGGTCACCACGCTGATGGGCCAGCTGGTCCGCCACCGGCAGCGCGGGGCCGACCTGGTCTACGAGGCCTTCGAGGTGGACCTCGGCGGCTCCGGCTGACGTTCGCACCAAGTCGGTGGAGGCCGCGGGCCCGGTGGGGCAGCATGGCCACCCATGACCTGGACCGTGCCGGCGCCGTTCGTCGCGAACCGAGCTGACGACACCCAACGGGAGTGGGCCCGGTCGCTGGGCTCGGTGGCGGCACGACTCGCGCAGGAGTGGTCGCTCGAGCCTGCCGGTGACCCGATGTGGGGCTATGTCTCCGTGGTGTGGCCGGTGCGTGGGCCGGCGGGGCAGTCCTGGGTGCTCAAGCTGGGGGAGGACGACCCCCGGATGCGTGCCGAGGGGCTCGTGCTGCGTGCCTGGCAGGGCCGCGGTGTCGTCGGGCTCGTCCGGCACGACGCCGAGACGCGCGCGCTCCTGCTGGAGGCTCTGGACGCCGGCCGCGACCTCGAGGGCGAGGCGGACATCGACGCCGCGACGCAGGTGATCGGTGGCTTCATCGCGGGCTTCGCCAAGGTGCCCGCCCCGCAGGGGGTGCCGAGCCTGTCCGAGGAGCTCCGGCGGATCCGCGCACACGTCCACCGGCGTCGCGACTTTGCCGTGGAGGGGCTCACCCGACGCGACGTCGACGGCGCGCTGGACACGCTCTCGGCGGTGGCTGCGCAGATCGATGCCCACGGACCCTGGCCGGCCATCCACGGCGACCTGCACTACTGCAACGTCCTGCACACCCGGGCCGGCGATCCCGACCCCGGCTGGCGGGCGATCGACCCGTTGCCGTCAGCCGGGCCGGCAGAGCTCGACGTGATCGCGGCCATGCGCAACCGGTGGCAGGACGCCCTCGCGACGGGCGACCCGGAGCGCGCCCTGCGTCGCCGGCTGGACCAGCTGGTCGAGGTCGCGGGGCTCGACCTGGCGCTGGCCCGCGCCCTGTGCCAGGCCGTCGCCGTCGACAACGTCTCGTGGATCCTGCTGGAGACGCCGCTGCACCAGGACCGGTTCCTCGACCCGTACCGCGTCATGGCGACCTGGCACTGAGCCGCGCCGGGTCGCCGGACGCTCAGAAGTACCAGGGAAAGGGGGACCAGTCAGGGTCCCGCTTCTCGAGGAACTGGTCGCGCCCCTCCACTGCCTCGTCGGTCATGTAGGCCAGCCGGGTCGCCTCCCCGGCGAAGACCTGCTGGCCCATCAGTCCGTCGTCGAGCAGGTTGAACGCGAACTTGAGCATCCGCTGCGCCTGCGGGCTCTTGCCCATGATCTCCCGAGCGACCTGCAGGGCGTCGGACTCGAGCTCGGCGTGCGCGCTGACGAGGTTGACCGCGCCCATCCGGTGCATGTCGTCGGCGGTGTACGTGCGCCCGAGGAAGAAGATCTCGCGGGCGAACTTCTGGCCGACCATCTTGGCGAGGTAGGCCGAGCCGTAGCCACCGTCGAACGAGCCCACGTCGGCGTCCGTCTGCTTGAACCGGGCGTGCTCGCGGCTGGCCATGGTGAGGTCGCAGACGACGTGCAGCGAATGACCACCGCCTGCCGCCCAGCCGTTGACCAGGGCAATGACGACCTTGGGCATGGTGCGGATGAGTCGCTGGACCTCGAGGATGTGCAGCCTGCCGCCCTCGGCCTTGACCCGACGCTCGTCGACCGTCTCGGCCGTGTCCCCGGCGGCGTACTGGTAGCCCGAGCGACCGCGGATCCGCTGGTCACCGCCGGAACAGAAGGCCCACTTGCCCTCGCTGCCGGTCCCCTCGGGGCCCGGGCCGTTGCCGGTGAGCAGGACGACCCCGACATCCGGCGTGCGGCGAGCGTGGTCGAGCGCCCGGTAGAGCTCGTCGACGGTGTGTGGCCGGAAGGCGTTGAGCACCTCGGGTCGGTCGAACGCGATCCGCACCGCCCCGACTCCGCGGGCCCGGTGGTAGGTGATGTCGGTGAACTCGAACCCCTCCACGGCATCCCACGCGCCGGGGTCGAAGGTCTGGCTCACCACACGCTGCTCGCTCACCTGCGCGAGCCTAGCCGCGCCCAGCGTGAGGTATGCCGCGCGGTTGATGCTGGGCGAAGAACTGGCTGTGGATGACTGGATTTTCGAACAAATGTTCGAATAGAATGGCAGGCATGGGGACAGTGACGACAGTCGAACGACCGGTACCGGTCGCAGCTGTCGCGCGTTCGCCGCGTTCGGCGCCGTTGGTGGTGCGAGCGATGCACGACGTCCTCGATGCCGGGTGGGCTGACGACTGGGGCCTCCCGGTGGGCACCGACCTGGGCGCGGCCCTCAGCGAGGTGGACCGCCTCCTGGCGAGGGTGCAGTCGCTGCGGCTGGCAGTGCTGTCGGCCGCCGAGCGGCACCAGGTCTGCGAGGGGGCTGCGCACACCGACACGGGTGCCTGGGCGGCGACCGTGACGTTGCAGGAGCCGGCTGCGGCGTCGCGTGACGTGGCGTTGGCGAGCAGGCTCGGTGACGACCTCCACGAGACACGGCAGGCGCTCTCGGCCGGGCACCTGTCGGCGGAGCACGCCCGCGTCATTGCCACCTCGACGGCCCAGCTGCCGGGTTCGCTCACGCCCGACCAGCGCGCCACGATCGAGCGGACGCTGGTCGAGGAGTCGCGCCACAGCGACCCACGACGGCTTCGGGCGATCGCTCGGCGAGCACTCGGTGCGGTGACGGCCGACCGGGACGAGGTCGTCCTCCATGAGGACCGCCTCCTGCGTTCCGAGGAGGAGGTCGCCCTGGCCGCGACGAGACTGACGATGCACGACAACGGGGACGGCACCACGACCGGACACTTCACGGTGCCCACGCTCGCGGCAGCGGTGCTGCGCAAGGCCGTGCAGCAACTGTCCTCCCCCCGCCGGCGCCGGGCCCGGCCATCCGGAGCCACCGGTGGCTGGGCTCACGAGCACGGTCTGAGCCTCGTCGAGCTGCTCGAGCACCTGCCCACCGACCGGCTCGCCGGGAAGGTCACGGCCACGGTGGTCGTCACGCTCGACCTGACGACACTTCGCGAGGGCGTGGGGCACGGCCCACCTCGACACCGCCCACGACGTGTCGGCGAGCGAGGCTCGCCGGCTCGCCTGCAACGCGGGCCTGGTGCCGGCTGTCCTCGACGGCGCGTCACTCCCGCTCGACCTCGGTCGCGCAGAACGCTTCTTCACGGAAGCCCAGAGGGTCGCCCTCGCCACGAGGTACGACGCGTGTGCGGCCTTCGGGTGCGATCGACCGTATGCCTGGTGCGAGCTGCACCACGAGGACCCGTGGCACCGCGGCGGCAAAACCGACCTCGCGCTCGCCGTCCCCCTCTGCGGCCACCACCATCGACGCGCCCACGACCCCATCTACCACCATCGGGTCATCACCGATGCGGCCACCGCGCGCAAGACGGTGGCGTTCGTCCAACGCAAGTGAACCGCGCGCAGCCCTTCTAGGCTGGGGTGCATGGCCCTTCGTTGGTACACCACCGTCATCGACAGCCACGACATCGCCGCCCAGGCGCGCTGGTGGGCGGAAACCCTCGATTTTCGGATCGTCTACGAGGACGCACATGAGGTGGCGGTCATCCCCAAGCACATGAGTGAGGACGTGATCGAGGACGGCGCGACGTGGATGCGGCAGGCGCAAGGCCTGGTCTTCGTGCCGGTCCCCGAGGGCAAGACCATCAAGAACCGCCTGCACATCGACCTCGCGCCGCACACGAGCCAGGACCGGGACGCCGAGATCGCTGCCCTGCTCGAGCGGGGCGCGACCCTGGCCGATGTCGGCCAGGACGACGACGTCACGTGGACGGTCCTGGCCGACCCGGAGGGCAACGAGTTCTGCGTGCTGTCCAGCCGCGACCGCTGAGGCCGCGATTGGCGCGTCCGCGGGTCAGGCGGCCTCGGCGAGGGCTTCCTCGAGGTCCTTGGTGATGTCCTCGGGCTTGGTGGTCGAGCCGTAGCGCTTGATGACCTTGCCGTCGCGGCCGACGAGGAACTTGGTGAAGTTCCACTTGATCTTGCTGCCGAGCAGGCCGCCCTTCTCCGACTTGAGCCAGTCGGAGACCGGGTGTGCCTCGTCACCGTTCACGTCGACCTTGGCGAACATCGGGAAGCTGACGCCGTAGTTGCGCTGGCAGAACTCGCCGATCTGGGCCTCGTCGCCCGGCTCCTGTCCGCCGAACTGGTTGCACGGGAAGCCCAGCACGACCAGGCCCTGGTCCGCGTACTCGCCGTAGAGCTTCTCCAGGCCCTCGAACTGGGGGGTGAAGCCGCACTCGCTCGCGGTGTTGACGACCAGGGCGACCTTCCCGGCATACGCGGACAGCGGCTGCTCCTCGCCGGACAGGGTGACTGCGGAGAAATCGGACAGGGTCGGCACGGGTGTCCTCTCGTCTGACGGTTTCAGGGCACCGTCGATGAACTGTTGTCGATGGGGATTCGTAGCACAGAGGTGGGCGGATTCCCGTCTCGCCCCCTTTTTCCCAGGAGGTCCGCATGAACACACTCAAGCAGTGGTGCGTGGTCGCCTCAGCCGCCGGGCTCGGCGCCGTCGCCGTCCTCGGGGCAGGCGCCGTGGCCTCGGCCGGCGACGGCAACCACGGCTCCTTCACGATCACCGAGCGGCTGAGCGGGTACCACGAGACGCCGCTGGCCCTGTCCACGAGCGGGCAGGGCTCGATCAGGCTGCGGATCGACCCCGGTGCCGGCACGATCGCCTACACGGTGCGCTACGCCAATCTCGAGGGCACCGTCACCCAGTCGCACATCCACTTCGGCTCACCGTCACAGACGGGTGGCATCAGCGTGTTCCTCTGCAGCAACCTGGGCAACGGACCTGCGGGCACCCCCGCCTGTCCGACGACCAACCCGGGAGAGGTCAGCGGGACGCTGCGGGCGGCCGACGTGATCGGACCCAGTGGCCAGGGCATCGCTCCGGGGGAGTTCTCGGAGCTGCTCGCGGCGATCCGGGCGGACTCGACCTACGCCAACGTCCACAGCACGAAGTACCCCGGTGGCGAGATCCGCAACCAGCTGAGGCCGCACGACCATCACTGACCGCAGGAATCGCGCCCGGGCCGCGACCAGCGGTCCGGGCGCGTCTGGTGCAATGGAACGCATGACCACCCCGGCGTTGCCTCCGCTCGAGGCGCTGCTGGCCGGGATGCGCGTGGTCGCGATCCCGATGCGGGTGCGGTTCCGCGGCGTCACCGTCCGCGAGGCTGCCCTGGTGCGCGGCCCGTCGGGCTGGGGCGAGTTCTCGCCCTTCCTCGAGTACGGCGCGCAGGAGTCCTCGCGGTGGCTCGCCGCAGCGGTCGAGGCCGGCTGGGGCCAGTGGCCGGCAGCCAGGCGCGCCGACATCCCGGTCAACGCGACCGTTCCCGCCGTGTCGCCCGACGAGGTGGCCGGCGTCCTGGCGCGCTTCCCGGGCGCGGGGACGGCGAAGGTCAAGGTCGCCGAGGCGGGCCAGGACCTCGAGGACGACGTGGACCGCGTGGCCGCGGTCCGCGACGCGATGGGACCCGGCGGGCGGATCCGGGTGGACGCCAACGGGGGCTGGTCCGTGGCCGAGGCGACCGACGCGCTGCGCCGGCTCTCGGCATACGGACTGGAGTATGCGGAGCAGCCCTGCGCGCAGGTGAGCGAGCTGCGCGAGCTGCGGGTGGCATTGGCACGCAACGGGATCGACGTCCTCGTCGCCGCCGACGAGTCGATCCGCAAGACGGAGGACCCGGCGCGGGTGGCCCGTGAGGAGGCTGCCGACGTGGTCGTCGTCAAGGTGGCGCCGCTGGGGGGCGTCGAGCGCGCGCTGGAGGTGGTCGCGGACTGCGGGCTGCCGGCGGTGGTCTCGTCGGCGCTGGACACCTCCGTCGGGATGGCCGCGGGAGTCGCGCTGGCGGCAGCCCTGCCCGACCTGCCGTTCGCCTGTGGCCTCGGCACGGTCGCCCTGCTCGAGGGGGACGTCTGCACGGACCCGCTGGCGCCCCGCGCGGGTGTGCTTCCCGTCGGCCGGGTCGAGCCTGACGAGGCCCTGCTGGCCCGGTGGGCGGCAACGACCGAGCGTGAGCAGTGGTGGCGCGAGCGGGTCGCGGCCGCGCACGGTCGGCTCGTGGCGCCGTGACGCGCACGCGGGCCCGCCTCGGCATAAGGTCGGGTCCGTGAACATCGTCTTCGTCGAGCCGGGGTTCCCCGCCAACCAGCGACGCTTCGCCCTCGCGCTGGCCTCCGTGGGGGCCAACGTCATCGGGATCGGCGAGTCCGACGAGTACACCCTCGACGACGAGCTCCGCGGCGCGATGAGCGGCTACTACAAGGTCGGCTCGGTGACCGACCTGCGGGCGATGACCGAGGCGGTGCGCTTCATCCAGTCCCGGGTCTGGGTGGACGCCCTCGAGGCGACTGTCGAGGCGCACACGATGGTCGCCGCGCAGGTCCGCGAGGCCACCGGCATACCCGGCACCTCGGTGCGCACCACCTGGCTCTGCCGCGACAAGCCCTCGATGAAGCAGGCGCTTCGTGAGGCGGGGGTGCCGACGGCTGCGTCCGCCGCGGTCGACCACGCCCACGAGGCGTGGAGCTTCGCGGAGGCGGTCGGCTACCCCCTCATCCTCAAGCCGCGTGACGGGGCCGGCGCCAAGGACACGACGCGGGTCGACAACGACCACGAGCTGGCCCACGCCCTGACCGAGTTCGGCTCGCACGGGGCCGCGTCGATCGCGATCGAGGAGTTCGTCGAGGGCCACGAGGGCTTCTACGACACCATCGCCCGGGACGGCCGCGTCGTCCACGACTGGACCACGCACTACTACCCCAACGTCCTCGAGGCGATGCGCAACCGCTGGATCTCCCCGCAGTTCGCCACCACCAACCGGGTGGCCGACTCGCCCTTCTACGCCGAGGTGGCGCAGATGGGCGCTCGCGTCATCGAAGCCCTCGGCATCGGGACGAGCGCCACCCACATGGAGTGGTTCCACGGCCCGAAGGGACTGAAGTTCTCCGAGATCGGCTGCCGTCCGCCGGGGGTCGGGTGCTGGGACCTCTACTCCGCGAGCAACGACGTCGACGTGTACCGCGAGTGGGCCCACGTCATCGTCCACGGCGGTCCCGAGCAGCCGATGCGGCGTCCCTACTCGGCTGGGATCATCGCGCTGCGACCCGAGGCCGACGGGAGCATCACCGGCTACAGCGGCATCGACGAGATCCAGGGTCGCTACGGCCAGTGGATCATCGACGGCCACTTCCCGCCGGTGGGCCACCTCACCCAGCCGGTCGAGGCGGGGTACATGGCCAACGCCTACGTCCGGATGCGCCACCCCGACTACGACACCCTGCGCGCCATGCTCGACGACGTGGGCCGCACTATCCACGTCCACGCGGGCTAGTCGCCGCCCCTGATGCGCACCGTCCTCCTCGGGCCGCAACGGTTCATGACCACGGCCGGCACCGCCCTGCGTTCGCTCGGCGTCGACGGCCCTGTCGCGACCATCAACGCGGGGTGGGAGGAGCGCGAGGACGTCGTCGACGAGCTCGACACGGTGCTGGGTGGGGACACCCGCCACCTGCGGCTCTACCACCGCAGCCTCGACGTCATCACCAAGGACGAGGTCTTCGGCGCCGCCGCGCTCGCCTTCCGCGACCGCCACGACGCCCTCCTCTCGCTCTACCGCCTGCGCCTCCAGAACGCCATGGACGGCGTGTATGCCGTGCAGCGCCGCACGCGCGAGGCCGAGGGGCGGGCGCGCGGCGAGGCCACGGCCTACTCGGCCCTCGACGACTCGATCGAGGTGGTTCGCCACGTCGACCAGTGGTACGCCGCCCAGCTCAAGTCGCTGTACGCCGAGCTCGACGCCGCCTCTCCGATCGATGCCAGCAGCGTGATCGGCTGGCACCGTGGTGAGCTCGCCGACCTCTTGGGCCAGGCGGCCGCGGTGGTGCTCACCGGTGGGCACGTGGGCACCCTGCTGCGGACCCTGCGGCTGTTCGCGATCCGCATCCCCGACGAGGTGCCGGTGGTCGCCTGGTCGGCCGGCGCGATGGCCCTGACCGAGCGGGTGGTGCTGTTCCACGACCACGGGCCGGAGGGCAACACCGAGGCCGAGGTCTTCGACCGCGGGCTGAGGCGGGTCCGCGGCCTGGTGGCGCTGCCGCATGCCCGTCGCCGGTTGCGCCTGGACGACCGGGACCGGTGTGCGGTGATGGCACGCCGGTTCACCGACCAGCACTGTGTCCTCCTCGACGACGGCACGGCCCTCGAGCTCACGGCCGACGGTGGTCTGCCCCTGGGCGCTCGGATCCTGGGGATCGACGGCGCGATCCACGAGCTGGGCGCGCCGAACGGGTCGCACGGCGCCAACGGCAGGGGGGCGGTCTCGTGAGCGAGGGACGGCTGGCCATCAACCGGCTGCGCGAACGCCTGCCCGTGGACGGCGCGGCGATCGACCGGTTCGTCGCGCGGTACGGGGCACCGATCATCGAGGGCGAGCGGGCGACCTTCCTCTTCCGGGGGGAGGTCGACGAGGTGCGGGTCCGGCACCGTGTCGTGGGGCTCGCCGACCCCATGCCGATGAAGCGCCTGCCCGACACGGACCTGTGGGCGGTGACCACCGAGCTGCCCACCGGCTCCCGGGTGGAGTACCAGCTGGAGACGCGCCATGGCGACCACTACGAGACCTTCAACGACCCACTGAACCAGCGGGTGGCCCACTCGCCGATGGGGTCGAGCTCGGTCTGCGCCGCGACCGGCTACGAGGTGCCCGACTGGGTGCACCACGACCCGGAGGCCCGTCCGGGAGAGCTCGTCGAGGACACCCTGCGCTCGAAGGCGCTGCGTCGAGAGCAGCCGGTCAAGCTCTACCTGCCGGCCCGGTACAACCCTGCCCTGCGGTATCCGCTGCTCGTGGTCCACGACGGCACCGACTACCTCGACTACGCCGCCATGAAGACCGTGCTGGACAACCTCATCCACCGCCTCGACGTCGCCCCGCTGGTCGCCGCGTTCGTGCCACCCCGGGACCGCCTGAGGGAGTACCCCAACTACGCACCGCACGCCCGGTTCATCGCCCGCGAGCTGCTCCCCACCCTGGCCGAACGCCTGCCACTCATCGACGACCCGCACGCGCGGGCCCTGATGGGGTCGAGCTTCGGTGGCATCGCGTCCCTGTCGACGGCGGTGCGGTACCCGGGGGTGTTCGGGTCGCTGTTCCTGCAGTCCGCCTCGCTGGTCTTCACCGACATCGGCACCGACCACGGCGGGGGGCCGGCCTTCGACCCGGTCGTGAAGTTCGTCAACCGCTACCGGGCCAAGCCCACCGCGCCGGTCGAGCGGATCTTCATGAGCTGCGGCACCTACGAGCCGCTGATCACCCCCAACCGGTCGATGGTGCCGGTCTTCCGCGGGGCCGGGATGACGGTCAAGTACGTCGAGGCGCGGGACGGCCACAACTGGGAGGACTGGCGGGACCGCCTGCGGGACGGCTTGTCCTGGCTGTTCCCCGGACCACAGAAGTTCGTGTACGAGTAGCCGCACCCGACGAGATGGAGCACCGCATGAAGGTCACCGAACGATGGCACTCCGATCGGATGGGCCGGGACATCACCCTGGTCCGCTGGGGCCACTACGGCGTGCCCGTGCTGCTCTTCCCGACCGCGGGCGGGGATGCCGAGGAGGTGGAACGTCACCACCTGGTCGGCAGGCTCGCACCGATGATCGAGGCGGGCAGGATCAAGGTCTACTCCTGCGACAGCGCGGCCGGTCAGGCCCTCCAGCGCAACGAGGGATCGCCGGAGCACCGCATGTGGCTGTTCAACCAGTACCACCAGGCGGTCGCCGAGGAGGTCGTCCCGGCCATCCACGCGGACAGCTCTCCCCAGGCCGTGATCGTGGCGGGCGCCTCGATCGGTGCGTTCAACTCGTTCGCCATGATCTGTCGCTACCCACACCTGTTCGGTGCTGCCATCTGCATGAGCGGCACCTACCACGTGGAGCGGTTCATGGAGGGCGCCGACACCACGCAGGACTGGTACTTCGCCTCGCCGCTGCAGTTCCTGCCCGGGCTCGAGGGCCCCACCCTGGAGCTGTTGCGCCGCCGGTACGTCGTCCTCGCCTCCGGCAGTGGCCGGTGGGAGGACGTGGGTGAGTCGTGGGCGGCCGCTGATGCGTTGGGCCGCAAGGGAGTTCCCAACCGGGTCGACGACTGGGGCGACCGCTACGACCACGACTGGCCCACCTGGTGGGAGATGCTGCCGCTCTACCTCGACGACCTCGTGCCGTGAGTGCCGCGTCCCTGGCTGAGCGCCTCGCCGCCGCGGTCGACGCTGGTATGCCGCGGGTCCGCGACGACCTCGCGCGGCTGGTCGCGCTGCGATCGGTGGCCAACCCGGCGATCGAGCCGCAGAGCGAGTGCCGGGCCGCTGCCGCGCTGGTCGGCGAGCTGTTCACCGAGGCCGGGATCGACGGCATACGGGCGCACGAGACGCCCGACGGGTCGCTCGCCGTGGTCGGGCGCTCGGGCGGCCCTGACGGGGCGCCCCAGGTGCTGTTGTACTCGCACTACGACGTCGTGCCGGTCGGCGTTCCGGCTGACTGGCAGACGCCACCGTGGGAGCTGACCGAACGCGAGGGTCGTTGGTACGGCAGGGGATCCGCCGACTGCAAGGGCAACCTCATGGCCAGCATCCTGGCGCTGCGGGCGCTGCGCGAGGTCCTCGGCGAGTGGCCGGTCGAGGTGGCCGTCGTCTGCGAGGGTTCCGAGGAGCAGTCCAGCGGCGGCCTGGAGGCGCTGGCCCGGGCGCACCCAGAGCTCGTGCAGTGCGACGCGCTGCTGCTCGCCGACACCGGCAACGTCGAGGTCGGCCTCCCCACCCTCACGACCTCGCTGCGCGGCACCGGCAGCGTCCTGATGACCGTGCGCACCATGAGGCACCCGGCGCACTCCGGCATGTTCGGCGGCGCCGCGCCGGACGCGCTGCAGGCGCTCCTGACGGCCCTGGCCAGTCTGCGCGACGCGGCGGGCGAGACGACGGTCGACGGGCTCGACCACAGTGGCGTGTGGGACGGGGCCCCCTTCGACACCGCCAGGTTCCGCACCGATGCGGGGCTGCTCGAGGGGGTTGAGCCGTTGACCGGCACCGGGACCGTGGGGGACCTGTTGTGGGCGCGACCGGCGGCCACCGTGCTGGCGATCGACTGTCCACCGGTCAGCCAGGTCACCGCCGCAGCCCAGGGCGAGGCCCGGGCGGTGGTCAACCTCCGGGTGCCGGCCGACACCGATGCCGCCGCGGCCCAGGGGCTGCTGATCGCCCACCTGCGGGCACACACCCCGTTCGGCGCGCAGGTGGAGATCAAGCCGGTCTCGCTGGGGCACGGGTTCCGCGCGAGGACCGACGGACCGGCCTACGCGGCGATGCGCAGGGCGATGCGGACGGCGTTCGGTCGGGACGCCGTGACCACGGGACAGGGTGGCTCGATCCCGCTCGCGACCGCCCTGGCGGAGCTCGTCCCCGACGCCGAGATCATGCTGCTGGGCGTGGAGGAGCCTGCGGCGCGGATCCACGCACCCGGCGAGAGCGTCGACCCACAGGAGCTGCGGCGGACCGCGCTCACGCAGGCCCTGTTCCTCGCCGACCTGGGCGGCCTGCTCGAGCCCGGGGCCGCAGCGGACTGATCGGTCCACAGCCTTCCCCGACAGGATCCTGAGCCCACAGGCGCCGGACGAGCGGTGTGCGTGGGTTCCTGCGGCGCGGCAGGGTCGTCGCATGGTGGGGGACCCGGACGAGATCAGGGCTCTGGCGGTGCGGCTGAGAGCCGAGGCCGAGCAGGTTCGCAGGCTGGCGTGGCGGGTCGCGCTTGCCCGTGAGGTGACCTGGCGGTCGCCGGCGGCGACGCTGTTCCGCGAGCGCGCCCAGGAGCGTGCGCATGCGCTGCAGCACGCGGCACGCCGGCTCGACGAGGCTTCCCGGCGGGTACAGGCCCACGCCGACGCCGTGGAGGCCGCCCGGGTCGAGCTCCTGCGCGGAGCGGCGCTCGCCGCCGACCTCGCCCGCGCCACGAGCACGCCGGTCTCGCGGCCAGTGGGGAGCTGGTGAACGGGAAGCCGATCCGCGTCCGGGGTGGGTCGTCCGGGACTGCCGTCGGGCTGGACTCGCTCGACGCGGCCGCCGGTCTGTTGGCCGACGTGGCACACGAGGCGGCCGTCGTGGTGTCGCACGTGGCCGCCGTGGCGACCGACCCGGATCTGGTGGCGGGCTCGGTGCTGAGCCCGCTCACCGGGGCGTGGGCCGACGCCGCACTCATCGAGGCGGTCGGGCCGCTCGGACTCCCGGGCGAGATGGCCGCCCTGCTCTCGCTGTCCGTCGCCCTGGCTGCCGCTTCGAGGTCCTACCGGCAGGCCGAGGAGGCGGCGGCCCGCACCCTGGAGCTGGCGCAGGACACCGTCATGTACGCCGTGGGCGCGTGCGCCCCCGCGATCGTCGTGGGCGTGCTGGCGCTCGATGCGCTGGGCGTCGAGGTGGCCCGTCTGCTCGACGAGGCCGTCTTCGCCACCCCCGCCATCGCGGATGTGGCCGGAGGCGCGGAGGGACTGGTCGCCGGGCTGCGGTCGGACCCGCTGACGCGCCCCTTCATCGCGACGCCCCCGCGCACCGAGGGCCTCACCGCCGGGCAGGACTACGAGGTGGCTGTGCGGGCACTGGCCGACGGGGCCGCGCTGTGGGGGTTGTTGTCCGACCGTGGTCGCGCGCGGGTGACCCCGCAGGCCTCGCCCCGCGCCGGAGCCCGCGTCCCGCGCTCGCTCGAGGACCTCGCGGCTGACCAGCGGAACGTGGGCGACAGCGAGGCGTATGCCGGGCACGTCCGGGTCATCGAGGTGCCGCGGGCGCAGGGCTCCGCGTGGATCGTCGAGATCAGCGGCACGCAGGTCTGGGACCCGGGCGCCGGACGCAACCCGTTCGATCTCACGACGGACGTGCGCACCATGGCCCAGGACGGGACGGTGCTCGCCGAGGGAGTCCAGCAGGCCCTGGAGCAGGCGCAGGCCTCATCCGCGCGGGCGTTATCCGCGCAGGCGTCGGCCGCGCAGCCTTCCACGGTGCCGACCCCGGGCCCCGTCATGCTCGTGGGTCACAGCCTCGGCGGGATGGCAGCAGCCGGACTCGCCTCCTCGCCGCGCTTCACCCAGGCGCAGCCGGTGACGCACGTCGTCACCATGGGCTCGCCCGTCGGGCGCATGCCCATCCCGGCAGACATCCAGGTCCTCTCGCTCGAGCACCGGCAGGACGCCGTGCCTCGGCTGGACGGGGTACCGAACCCCGATCGAGCCACCTGGGTCACGGTGTCGCGCGAGCTGGGTGGCGGCGAGGACCCGACCGATCCGGCCGGGCTGGACCGGGCGAGCGAGGCCCATGACACGCGCCTCTACGTGCGCACCGCAGCCCTCGTCGACCAGTCCACCGATCCGGGGCTGGCGGCGTGGCGCAGCGGCGCGAGCGACTTCTTCGCCGGCGACACCCACGGCCCTCCCGTCGTCCGCGACTACACCGTCGAGCGGATCACGTGATGAGGGGCCTCGCGCCGTGCGGGCGGGTGACACAATCCCAGGCGTGAACCCGTCGACCGCGCTCGCGACCGTGCTCGTCGACGAGCTCGTCAGGCGCGGAGTGCGGCACGCGGTCCTGTGTCCCGGATCGCGGTCGGCGCCGCTGGCCTACGCACTGCAGGAAGCCGAGCGGGCGGGACGGCTGACCCTGCACGTCCGCGTGGACGAGCGGTCCGCCGGGTTCCTCGCCCTCGGTCTGGCCAAGCTCACGCGGGTGCCGGCGGTCGTCGTGACCACGTCGGGCACGGCTGTCGCCAACCTGCACCCTGCGGTGCTCGAGGCGCACCATGGCGTCGTGCCGATGGTCGTGCTCACGGCCGACCGGCCGGTCGAGCTGCGGGGGACCGGCGCCAACCAGACCACCGTGCAGCCCGGCATCTTCGGCGATGCCATCCGGTGGTCCGTCGATGCAGACGCCCCGCGCCGGACCACCGGCGAGGTCGCGCGGTGGCGGCAGGTCGCCGCCGACGCAGTCCGCCACGCCACAGGTGCCACGGGTGCCACGGGTGTCGGGGAACCTGGACCGGTCCACGTCAATGTCCAGCTGCGCGACCCGCTCGTCCCGACCGACGACGAACCCTGGCCCGAGCCCATCGACGAGCGGCCGTCCGAGCCAACCGAGCCAACCGAGCCAACCGAGCACACCGAGGCCGTCGTGGCCGCCGCTGGGTCGGCGACGACGATCGACGTCTCGCGTGAACCCGCGCGGACCGTGGTCCTGGTCGGGGACCTCCCCGAGCCCGGCCAGTTCGAGGCTGCCGTCCGGTGGGCCACGGCCCGGGGCTGGCCCGTCCTCGCCGAGCCGTTCGGCACCCACCCGAGGCGTGACGTCATCCCGCACGGTCCGCTGGTCCTGTCCGACCCGCGATGGCTGGACTCGCACGCCCCGCAGCGGGTGATCGCGGTCGGACGGCTGACCCTGTCACGGCCGGTCGCGGCGCTGCTGCGCAGACCCGGTGTCCGGGTGGAGGCCGTGGGCGCGCACGCCTGGATCGTGTCGCGTCCGGACGTCCAGCAGGTCCACCCGATCTCGGTGTTCGACGCTCCGGTCGAGGAGGTGCACGGTGGAGGCGGGACGGCACCCCGCGACGAGGTCTGGAGCGAGGCCTGGCGCGCCGCCGGAGAACGGTTGGCCGCTGCCCTGGCCGAGGACGAACCGCCGTGGAACAGTGGCGCCGCCGTCGCGGAGGCCGTCCTGGCCGGGCTGCCGGTCGGTGCCACGCTCTTCCTCGGCTCGTCGAACACCGCCCGCGACGTCGACCTGTCGGGCCCCCGCCGGGGTGAGCTGCGAGTGGTGGCGAGCCGCGGGCTCGCGGGCATCGACGGCTGCGTGTCGACCGCAAGCGGCCTGGCCCTGGCGGACAGCTCGCCGACCTATGCACTGATGGGCGACCTGACCTTCCTGCACGACTCCAACGGGTTGCTCGTCGGTCCGCTGGAGCCTCGTCCTGACCTCACCGTGGTCGTCACCAACGACGACGGTGGCGGCATCTTCACCCTCCTCGAGCCGGGCGAGCCCGCGCGGGCTCGCGACTTCGAACGGCTCTTCGGCACCCCGACCGGCGTCGACCTGGCCGCGCTGTGCGCGGCCCACGACGTCCGGCACGAGCAGGTCCTGACCCGTGACCAGCTCGTCGACGCCCTGGCGGAACGGCCGTCCGGACTCCGGGTCCTGGAGGTGAGGGTGGACCGTGGCGGCCACCGCGACCTCCACGACCAGCTGCGCCAGCGCGCCGCCGCCGCCCTCCAGGCCTGAGGCTCGGGCCCGCTCAGCCCGCGGTCAGGGCGTCGCGCATCGGCACGAGCTTGGCGTCGGACTCGGCGACCTCGCTCTCGGGGTCCGAACCCGCGACGATCCCGCAGCCCGCGAACAGCCGCATGGACGTGGGGTCGTCCCGCTCGAAGGCTCCGCAGCGCAGGGCGATGCCCCACTCCCCGTCACCCGACGCGTCCATCCAGCCCACGGGACCGGCATACCGCCCTCGGTCCATGGACTCCAGCTCGGAGATGAGGTCGTCGGCCACGGCCGAGGGCGTGCCGCAGACCGCCGCGCTCGGGTGCAGTGACGCGGCGAGGGTCAGCGACGTCGCCCGGTCGGCGAGGACGCCCGCGACGTCGGTCGCGAGGTGCATGACGTTGGACAGGTGCAGGACGAACGGGGACTCGGGCACGTTGGTCGAGGAGCAGTGCGGCCGCAGGGCGTCGGCGACCGAACGGACGGCGTACTCGTGCTCCTCGAGGTCCTTGCTGGAGCGGGCCAGCGAGGCGGCCAGCGCGAGGTCGTGCTCGTCGTCTCCGGTGCGGCGGATCGTCCCGGCCAGGACCCGCGACGTCACCAGGCCCTTCTCGAGGCGGACCAGCATCTCCGGGGTCGCGCCCACGAGGCCGTCGACGGCGAACACCCACGTGGTGTCGTAGCGCTCGGCGAGCCGCGCGAGCAGCCACCGGGCGTCGATGGGCCGCTCGGCGCTGACGCGCAGGTCGCGGGCCAGGACGACCTTGTCGAGGTCCCCGGCGGTGATGCGCTGCACGGCTCGCTCCACGGCCCCGGCCCACTGGGCGGGTGGAAGCGCACCGTCCGCGAACGCCACACCGGACGGCTCACGCGGCTGTGACTGCTGCGGTATGACGGGTGTCGGCAGCTCGTCGCCGGTCCCGATGGTGGTGACCCACCACCGACCGTCCCGGGCACCCACGACCACCTCGGGCACGACGAGGGTGGCTCCGGACGGTGAGCCAGCGGCATACGAGATGGACCCGAAGGTGACCGGACCGGTGCCGGGCAGGCCCACCTCGTTGCGCAGGACGGCACCGTCGACGACCTCGCGCCACCAGGCCTCGGCCCGCTCGAACCGGTCGGGCCCGACCGCCGTGAACTCCAGGGCCCGACCCCATCCCACGAGGCCCTCGCCACGACGTACCCAGCTGAACAGCTCGGCCGGGTCGGCGCGGTCCGGGAGCAGGGAGAGCAGCCTGCCGGGGTCGTGCAGCGCCACGGTGCGGGCGACCACAGGAGCACCGTGGGGTCGACTCGCCGGCTGGGGCGTCGGAAGGCTGGTCATGTCGGGGGCAAGCCTACGGCGCGGCCCCCCGACGACGCCGGGAGGTGGCCGTCGGGGTGGATGGCGCCCGGATGGGAGGATGGCACCATGACCCGCGCCAGCCTGGAGAAGGATCCCCGCGACGTCGCCGCGATGTTCGACGACGTGGCCGGCAAGTACGACCTGACCAACGACGTCCTCTCCCTCGGTCAGGACCGGCTGTGGCGACGGGCGGTGCTCAAGGCGGTGGCCGCCCGACCCGGCGAGACGGTCCTGGACATCGCCGCGGGCACGGGGACGAGCAGCGAGCCGTTCGCCGACCACGGTGTCGACGTCGTGCCGGCCGACTTCTCGCTCGGCATGCTGCGGGTGGGCAACCGGCGCCGGCCCGACCTGGGTTTCACGGCGGCCGACGCGATGCGACTCCCCTTCGCGGACAACAGCTTCGACGCGGTGACGATGTCGTTCGGCCTGCGCAACGTCGCCGGCGTCGAGGAGGCCCTGGGGGAGTTCCTGCGGGTGACCAAGCCGGGTGGTCGCCTCGTGGTCTGCGAGTTCAGCCAGCCGGTCAACGGGGCGTTCCGCAAGGTCTACAGCGAGTACCTCATGCGGTCGCTGCCCCCGATCGCCCGCAAGGTCAGCAGCAACCCCGAGTCCTACGTCTACCTCGCCGAGTCGATCCAGGCGTGGCCGGCGCAGCGCGCGCTGGGGGAGCGCATCGCCGCCGCCGGCTGGGGTGAGGTCGGCTGGCGGAACCTGACGGGTGGCATCGTGGCGCTGCACCGAGCGGTCAAGCCTGCGGGCGCCGGTCCAGCCCGGGAGGCCGGGTAAGGGTCGCCTCACTGGTGACCGGACGGCGAGTCGGGAATAGACTCCGCAGTTGAAGTTCGTGAAGACGTTCACAAGCGTGTGAGGCAGGCGTGACAGACACCATCAGCGAGGCCGTCGGAGGCAGCTCCGCAGCCGGGGCACCCACCGAGACCGCCGACGTCATCGTCGTCGGTGCCGGTCCCGCGGGATCGGCCACCGCGGCATACCTCGCGATGGCGGGGCTGGACGTCCTCGTCCTCGAGAAGACGAGCTTCCCGCGCGAGAAGGTGTGTGGCGACGGGCTCACCCCCCGGGCCGTCAAGGAGCTGATCACCCTCGGCATCCCCACCCCCGAGGACGAGGGCTGGATCAAGAACCACGGCCTGCGGATCATCGGCGGCGGCATGCGGTTGTCCCTGCCGTGGCCGGATCTCGCGAGCTTCCCGCCCTATGGCCTGGTCCGCACCCGGCAGGACTTCGACGACATCCTCGCCAAGCACGCCGTCAAGCACGGCGCGCGCCTCCGCGAGGCCACCAACGTGACCGGCCCCATCCTCGACAGCAAGGGCGCCATCGTCGGCGTCACCGCCCGCGCCATGGACGAGAAGGGCCGGGCCACCGGACCCGAGCTCCGGTATGCCGCGCCGCTGGTCGTCGCGGCGGACGGCAACTCCTCGAGGTTGTCCCTGGCGATGGGTCGCGAGAAGCGCGAGGACCGCCCGATGGGCGTGGCCGTGCGCACCTACTACACGAGCCCCCGCCACGACGACGACTACCTCGAGTCCTGGCTCGAGCTGTGGTCGACCGACGACAACGGCAAGAAGGTCCTGCTCCCTGGCTACGGCTGGATCTTCGGGGTGGGGGACGGCACCTCGAACGTCGGCCTCGGGATCCTCAACACCTCCAGCGCCTTCGGCAAGACGGACTACAAGGACGTCATGCGCCGCTGGGTCGCGACGATGCCCCAGGACTGGACCTACAACGACGAGACCATGGTCGGCCCGATCCGCGGCGCCGCGCTGCCGATGGGCTTCAACCGGCAGCCGCACTACGACAACGGGCTGCTGCTCGTCGGCGATGCCGGCGGCATGGTCAACCCGTTCAACGGTGAGGGCATCGCCTACGCCATGGAGTCCGGCCGCCTGGCCGCAGAGGTGATCGCGCAGGCGTTCGCGCGCGGGACCGACGCACAGCGCGAGCGGGTGCTGCAGTCCTACCCCAGGGTGATGGCGGACGCCCTCGGCGGCTACTACACGCTCGGTCGCTACTTCGCGAAGATGATCGGCAACCCCGAGATCATGCGGCTGGCCACCAAGTACGGACTGCCCCGCACCACCTTGATGAAGTTCCTCCTGAAGGTCATGGCCAACCTCGCCGAACCCCACGGGGGCGACGCGAGCGACCGCCTCATCACGGCCCTGTCCAAGATGGCTCCGGACGCATGACCCGGCGTGCAATCCCCGGCGCCGCCCCTAGGATTGGGCCGCACCGCACGGATGTGAGCGGGGCCACAGCCGGCAGGGACGACGGCAGCAGCACCCAGGACCGAAGCGATCACAGAAAGGGAGTGGCACGGCGATGAGCAACCCCTACGTCCCGCTGCTTTTCCTGTTGGCCATCGGTGGCGGGTTCGCCGTCTTCTCGGTCGGCGCCGCCGCGGTCTCCGGACCCAAGCGCTACAACCGCGCCAAGCTCGACGCCTACGAGTGCGGCATCGAGCCGACGCCGCAGGCGGCCGGTGGCGGGCGAGTGCCGATCAAGTACTACCTGACCGCAATGCTCTTCATCATCTTCGACATCGAGTCGGTGTTCCTCTACCCGTTCGCGGTGGCCTTCAACCAGCTCGGCCTGTTCGCGCTCGTGGAGATGGTGCTGTTCATCCTGACCGTGTTCGTGGCCTATGCGTACGTGTGGCGTCGCGGCGGCCTCGAGTGGGACTGACCAGGGACTGAAGAGGGACTAGGACCAAGCAATGGGAATCGAAGAGAAGCTGCCAGCCGGCTTCCTGCTGACCACGGTCGAGCAGGTCGCGGGCTACATGCGCAAGAGCTCGGTGTGGCCGGCCACGTTCGGCCTCGCCTGCTGCGCCATCGAGATGATGGCCGTGGGCACCCCCGACTACGACATCGCCCGGTTCGGGATGGAGCGGTTCTCCGCGACGCCGCGCCAGGCCGACCTGATGATCGTCGCCGGCCGGGTGAGCCAGAAGATGGCCCCGGTCGTCCGCCAGGTCTACGACCAGATGCCCGAGCCCAAGTGGGTCATCTCGATGGGCGTCTGCGCCAGCTCCGGCGGCATGTTCAACAACTACGCGATCGTCCAGGGGGTCGACCACATCATCCCGGTCGACGTCTACCTGCCCGGGTGCCCGCCCCGCCCCGAGATGCTGCTCAACGCGATCATCACGCTGCACGAGCAGATCCAGGGCTCCAAGCTCGGCGTCAACCGCGTCGCCGCCGCCCGCGCGGCCGAGGCGGCGGCACTGTCCGCGACGCCGACGCACCAGATGACCGGCCTGCTCGCGCAGGGCGCCGGCAGCGGTCACACCCACGCCCACGGCCACCTGCACGGCACGGACGTCTCCCACGGTGGTGTCGCATGAGCGACGACCCGAAGGACGCACCCGTCGAGGACCCCAAGCAGGCCACGGCCAACAGCGACATCGACGGCACGAAGGCCGAGGACGCCGCGGCCGACAAGGGCGACGGCCCCGAGCACCCGGCGCCGGTCGCCGCCGCCTCGACGGTCGGTGTCCAGCCCGGTGAGGTGGTCGAGCGTGACAGCGGCGAGCGCCTCCCCGCGGCCCCCGGCACGACGCCCGACCCCGTCGTGGTCGGCGAGCGACGCGGCATGTTCGGCTCGGCCGACACCGGTGACACCTCCGGCTACGGCGGCATGGTCAGCCCGATCCTGTTCCCCGGCGCGGCAGTTCGTCCGTACGGCGGCTACTTCGACGCCATCGCGGACCAGCTCGAGCGTGGCCTCCTGGGCGGCACCGCCTCCTACGCCGAGGCCGTCGAGCGGGTCGTCGTCGACCGTGGCGAGCTGACCCTCTTCGTCCGGCGTGAGCACCTGCCCGCCGTCGCCCGCGTGCTGCGCGACGACCCGTCGCTGCGCTTCGAGATGTGCACGGGCGTCTCCGGGGTGCACTACCCGCATGAGGCCGGCCGTGAGCTCCACGCGGTCTACCACTTCCTGTCGATCACCCACGGTGGACGCCGGGTCCGCGTCGAGGTCACCGCACCCGACGACGACCCCCACATCCCCTCGATCGTCGAGATCTACCCGGCGAACGACTGGCACGAGCGCGAGACGTGGGACATGTTCGGCATCGAGTTCGACGGTCACCCGTCACTCACGCGCATCCTCATGCCCGACGACTGGCCGGGCCACCCGCAGCGGAAGGACTACCCCCTCGGCGGCATCCCCGTCGAGTACAAGGGCGCCACCGTCCCGCCGCCGGACCAGCGGAGGTCTTACAGCTGATGACTGCCAACTCACTCAAGGACAGGGACATCTACGCCACCTCGGGCGCCGACACGGCGGCCGCGGCGGGAGCCCACGTCTTCAACGCCACCGGCGGCGACTGGGACCAGCTCGTCGACGAGGCCGCGGCCCTCCACGAGGAGCGGATCGTCGTCAACATGGGTCCGCAGCACCCGTCGACGCACGGCGTGCTCCGGCTGATCCTCGAGCTCGACGGCGAGACGGTGACCGAGACCCGCGCGGGGATCGGCTACCTGCACACCGGCATCGAGAAGAACATGGAGTTCCGGACCTGGACGCAGGGCGTCACGTTCTGCACCCGCATGGACTACCTCACGCCGTTCTTCAACGAGGCCGCGTTCTGCCTCGCGGTCGAGAAGCTGCTCGGCATCACCGACCAGATCCCCGAGCGCGCCAGCGTCATCCGCGTCCTCATGATGGAGCTCAACCGGATCACCTCCCACCTCGTCGCCCTGGCGACCGGTGGCATGGAGATGGGTGCCACCACCGTCATGACGGTCGGCTTCCGCGAGCGTGAGCGCATCCTGTCGATCTTCGAGATGGTCACGGGCCTGCGCATGAACAACGCGTTCATCCGCCCCGGTGGCGTCGCCCAGGACCTCCCGCCCGGTGCCATCGACAAGGTCCGCGACACGATCCCGTTGGTGCGCAAGGGACTCGGTGAGCTCGAGCTCCTCCTCAACGAGAACCCCATCCTCAAGGGCCGGACCGTCGACGTCGGCTACCTCGACCTCTCGGGCTGCATGGCGCTGGGCATCACCGGCCCGATGCTGCGCTCGACCGGTCTGCCGCACGACCTGCGCAAGCTCGACCCGTACTGCGGCTACGAGACCTACGACTTCGAGGTCATCACCCGCACCGAGGCCGACGCCTACTCGCGCCTGCGGATCCGCATCGACGAGATGTACGAGTCGCTGAAGATCGCCGAGCAGTGCATCGACCGGCTGCAGGCCGGGTCGGGCCCGGTCATGGTCGAGGACAAGAAGATCGCCTGGCCCGCGCAGCTGGCCATCGGCGGAGACGGCATGGGCAACAGCCTCGACCACATCCGCGAGATCATGGGCACCTCGATGGAGTCGCTCATCCACCACTTCAAGCTGGTGACCGAGGGCTTCCGGGTGCCCCCGGGCCAGGCGTATGCCGCGGTGGAGAGCCCCAAGGGCGAGCTCGGCTGCCATGCCGTGTCCGACGGCGGGACGCGCCCCTACCGCGCGCACTTCCGGGACCCGTCGTTCAACAACCTGCAGGCCACGGCCGTGATGTGCGAAGGCAGCCAGATCGCCGACGTCATCGTCGCCGTGGCATCCATCGACCCTGTGATGGGGGGAGTCGACCGGTGAGCGGCGACAACTACGGGATCCAGCTGGCGGCAGGGCACCTGACCGTCCCTGCGGAGTCCAAGGAGCCGTATGCCGCGGACGTCCTGGCCTCGCTGCACGAGGACGCGGCGCTGGTCGTCGCCCGGTACCCCCAGAAGCGTTCGGCGCTGCTGCCCCTGCTGCACCTGGTGCAGTCGGTGGACGGCTACGTGACCGGCCGGGGCATCGACTTCTGTGCCGACGTCCTCGACCTGAGCACGGCCGAGGTGTCGGGCGTCGCGACGTTCTACACCCAGTACAAGCGGCACCCCAACGGCGAGTACACCGTCGGCATCTGCACCAACACCCTGTGCGCCATCATGGGCGGCGACCAGATCTGGGACGAGGTGTCCGAGCACCTCGGGATCGGGCACGACGAGACGACGCCGGACGGCAAGGTCACCCTCGAGCGGGTCGAGTGCAACGCTGCGTGCGACTTCGCTCCCGTGGTCATGGCCAACTGGGAGTTCTTCGACAACCAGACACCCGAGTCCACCAAGGCACTCGTGGACGACCTGCGCGCAGGCAAGGACGTCAAGCCCAGCCGCGGGCCGGACAAGGTCTGCTCCTTCAAGCAGGTCTCGCGCGTCCTGGCCGGGTTCCACGACGGCCTCGCCGACCAGGGTGTCGGGGCCGGTCCGGCCTCGCTGGTGGGCCTGGAGATCGCCAACGAACGCGGCTGGACCGCGCCCGACGGTGGCGCTGCCAAGGCCGACAAGGGCGCTGCCAAGGCCGACGGCAAGAGCACCGGGAAGGACGAGGCATGAGCACCACGCTGACCCCGATCCTCACGAAGTTCTGGGACGACCCCCAGTCCTGGACCCTCGAGACCTACGAGAAGAACGAGGGCTACCAGGCGCTGAAGAAGGCGCTGGGCATGAAGCCCGCCGACCTCGTCCAGATGACCAAGGACTCCGGCCTGCGTGGCCGTGGTGGTGCCGGCTTCCCGACCGGCATGAAGTGGGGCTTCCTGCCCCCGCCGGACGGTGGGCCGCGCTACCTCGTGGTCAACGCCGACGAGTCCGAGCCGGGCACCTGCAAGGACATCCCGCTGATGATGGCGGCGCCCCAGTTCCTCATCGAGGGCTGCGTCATCACGTCCTACGCCATCGGCTGCAACCACGCCTTCATCTACCTGCGCGGCGAGGTGGTGCACGTCTACCGTCGCCTGCTGCGCGCGGTCGAGGAGGCGTATGCCGCCGGACACCTGGGCAAGAACATCCACGGCTCGGGCTTCGACCTCGACATCACGGTCCACGCCGGTGCCGGTGCCTACATCTGTGGCGAGGAGACCGCGCTGCTCGACAGCCTCGAGGGTCGTCGCGGCCAGCCGCGCCTCAAGCCGCCGTTCCCCGCCGTCGCGGGCCTGTACGCCCGCCCGACCGTCGTCAACAACGTCGAGTCGATCGCCTCCGTGCCCCCGATCCTGCTGCACGGCGCGGACTGGTTCTCGGGCATGGGCACGGAGAAGTCGCAGGGCTTCGGCATCTTCAGCCTCTCCGGGCACGTGAAGCGTCCGGGCCAGTACGAGGCGCCGCTCGGCATCACGCTGCGCGAGCTGCTCGACATGGCCGGCGGCATGCGCGACCCCAACAAGAAGCTCAAGTTCTGGACGCCCGGTGGCTCGTCCACCCCGCTGTTCACCGACGAGCACCTCGACACCCCGCTCGACTTCGAGTCGGTGGCCGCGGCGGGGTCGATGCTCGGTACCCGTGCGCTCCAGATCTTCGACGAGACGACCTGCGTGGTCCGCGCCGTCGACCGCTGGACCGACTTCTACAAGCACGAGTCCTGCGGCAAGTGCACCCCGTGCCGTGAGGGCACCTGGTGGCTCAAGCAGATCCTCGGCAGGCTCGAGCACGGAATGGGGTCCGAGGAGGACCTCGAGAAGCTGCTCGACATCTGCGACAACATCCTCGGCCGCAGCTTCTGCGCGCTCGGTGACGGCGCCACGAGCCCGATCACCAGCAGCATCCAGTACTTCCGCGAGGAGTACCTCGCGCACCTGACGCACGGCGGCTGCCCGTTCGACCCACGAGACTCCACCCTGTTCGCGAAGGATGCGGTGTCCGCATGAGCGTGACCACGAGCCCCAGCGCCGGCGGCAACGCCGTCAGCACCGGGGGCGACGCCTCGATCCCCGCACCCGTCGACCTGGTGAACCTCACCATCGACGGTGTGCCGGTGTCGGTGCCCAAGCACACCCTGGTGATCCGCGCCGCCGAAGAGGTCGGCGTGCAGATCCCGCGGTTCTGCGACCACCCCCTCCTCGAGCCGGTCGGCGCCTGCCGCCAGTGCCTCGTCGACATCGCGACCCCCGGTCCCGACGGCACCCTGCGGGCGATGCCCAAGCCCCAGGCCTCGTGCACCATCACGGTGTCCGAGGGCATGGAGGTCAAGACGCAGGAGACCTCGGCGGTCGCCGACAAGGCGCAGCAGGGCGTGATGGAGCTGCTGCTCATCAACCACCCGCTGGACTGCCCGGTCTGCGACAAGGGTGGCGAGTGCCCGCTGCAGAACCAGGCCATGAGCAACGGCCGCGCCAGGTCTCGCTTCGAGGACGTCAAGCGCACCTACCCCAAGCCGATCAACATCTCCTCCCAGGTGCTGCTCGACCGTGAGCGCTGTGTCCTGTGCGCCCGCTGCACGCGCTTCTCCGACCAGATCGCCGGTGACCCGTTCATCGCCCTCGTCGAGCGTGGTGCCCTGCAGCAGGTCGGCATCTACGAGGAGCAGCCCTTCGAGTCCTACTTCTCGGGCAACACCGTCCAAATCTGCCCCGTGGGCGCCCTGACCGGCGCGGCCTACCGGTTCCGCAGCCGTCCGTTCGACCTGATGTCGACCCAGAGCGTCTGCGAGCACTGCGCGTCCGGGTGCTCCATCCGCACCGACCACCGCCGCGGCGCGGTGCTGCGCCGGATGGCCATCAACGACCCGGCCGTGAACGAGGAGTGGAACTGCGACAAGGGTCGCTGGGCCTTCCAGTACGCGAGCACCGGTGACCGGTTCGACTACCCCCTGGTGCGTGACGAGTCCGGCGAGCTCCAGGTCGCCTCGTGGCCCGAGGCCCTGGCCGTCGCGGCCGAGGGTTTGCGCGGGTCCAAGGGCGTCGGGGTGCTGACCGGTGGACGGGTGTCCGCGGAGGACGCCTACGCCTACGCCAAGTTCGCCCGCGCCGTGCTCGCCACCAACGACGTCGACTTCCGCGCCCGGCCGCACTCGGCCGAGGAGGCCGACTTCCTGGCGTCGTCGGTCGTCGCGACGGGCCCGGATGGTGGCGCGGTCACCTACGCCGACCTCGAAACGGCCAAGACCGTCGTCCTCGTGGGCTTCGAGCCCGAGGAGGAGAGCCCGATCGTGTTCCTTCGCCTGCGCAAGGCGAACCGCAGGAACAAGACCGCCGTGTATGCCGTGGCGCCCTTCGAGACGCGTGGCCTCGCCAAGCTGGGCGGCACGCTGATCCCGGCGGCACCCGGCACCGAGGCCGAGGTGCTGCGCGCCCTGGTCGACGGCGTGACGGGGGACGGAGCGGCCGCCAAGGCTGCCCAGGCCCTCGAGGAGCCGGGCGCCATCGTGATGGTGGGCGAGCGACTCGCCACCGTCCCCGGTGCGCTGTCCGCGGCTGCGGCCCTGGCCACGTCCAACAACGCCCGGCTGGCCTGGGTGCCGCGCCGTGCCGGTGAGCGCGGTGCGCTCGAGGCGGGCGCCCTTCCCACCATGCTGCCCGGTGGCCGCCTGGTCGCCGACGCGGCGGCCCGTGCGCAGGTCGCCGAGGCCTGGGACGTCGTCGGCCTGCCGGACGCGCCCGGCCGCGACGCCGCCGGCATCCTCGAGGCCGCCACGACCGGAGCGATCAACGCGCTGGTCATCGGTGGCGTCGACGCGGCCGACCTGGCCAGCGCGCACGCCGAGGAAGCCCTGGCCAAGACGTTCGTCGTCTCGCTCGACTTCCGGCCCTCCTCCGTGACGGCAGTCGCCGACGTGGTGCTCCCCGTCGCGCCGCACGCGGAGAAGGGCGGGACGTTCGTCGACTGGGAGGGCCGCCCCCGCACCTTCGAGGCAGCGCTGACCAGCGCCGCCCAGTCCGACTACCGCGTCCTGGACATGCTCGCCTCCGAGATGGGCTCCTTCCTCGGCGCGCGCACGCTGGCCGAAGTCCGTCGCGAGATGGCGGCGCTCGGACCGGCCACGGGTGAGCGCCTGCCCGCCCCGTCGGTCCAGGTCGGCGACCTGCCGAGCGCCGGGGCCGGCGAGCTCGTGCTGGCGACCTGGCACCACCTGCTCGACCGGGGCTCCCTCCAGGACGGCGAGCCCTTCCTCGCGGGGACCGCAGCCAAGGCCCTCGCGCGGGTGTCCTCCGCGACGGCCGAGTCGTTCGGCCTCGTCGACGGCGACACGGTCACCGTGTCCACGGCAGCGGGCTCCGTGTCGGCGCCGGTCGCGGTGACCGAAGGCATGGTCGACCACGTCATCTGGCTGCCGACCAACTCCGACGGCTCCACCGTCCGGGCCGCCCTGGGGGCGGTCGCCGGTGACGTCGTCACCGTCACGAAGGGAGGCGCCCAGTGAGCACCCTGACGTATGCCGCACAGGCCCTCACCGGCATACCGCACGACGTGGTCGGCCTCGGCGCCTCGGCGCCGTTCGTGGACAACCCGACCGCGAACTTCAGCGACACCCCGTGGTGGCTGCACCTGGTGAAGGCGCTGCTGGTCTTCGTCTTCCTGCTGATCAACACCCTGCTCGTGATCTGGTTCGAGCGTCGCGTGATCGGCCGGATGCAGCAGCGTCCGGGCCCGAACCGCACCGGACCGTTCGGTCTCCTGCAGACCCTCGCCGACGGCGTGAAGCTGGCCCTCAAGGAGGACCTCACGCCCAAGAACGCCGACAAGGTCGTCTTCGCGCTGGCTCCCGCCATCGCCGGGGCGATGGCCTTCGTGTCGTTCGCGATCATCCCGATGGGGCCGACCGTCTCGATGTTCGGCCACCGGACGCCGTTGCAGCTCACCGACATCCCCGTCGCCGTGCTGCTGGTGCTCGCCGTGGCCGGGGTCGGTGTGTACGGCATCGTCCTGGCCGGCTGGTCCTCCGGCTCGACCTACCCGCTGCTGGGAGGCCTGCGCTCCACAGCCCAGGTCATCTCCTACGAGATCGCGATGGGGCTCTCGCTCGTCGCGGTGTTCCTCTACAGCGGGTCCATGTCGACCTCGCAGATCGTCGGCGCGCAGCGGGACCTCTGGTACGTCCTGCCGCTCATCCCGAGCTTCCTCGTCTACGTCGTGACCATGGTGGGCGAGACCAACCGGCTGCCCTTCGACCTCGCCGAGGGTGAGGGCGAGCTGACCGGTGGCTTCCACACCGAGTACTCGTCGCTGAAGTTCGCGATGTTCTTCCTCGGTGAGTACGTCAACATGTTCACGGTCTCCGCGCTCGCGACGACGATGTTCCTCGGTGGCTGGCAGGCCCCTCCCGGCATCGCGGCCATCAACCACGGCATGTTCAACCACGGCTGGTGGGGGCTGCTCTGGTTCGTCGTCAAGCTGTGGCTGTTCATGTTCTTCTTCGTCTGGCTGCGCGGCTCGCTGCCCCGCGTCCGGTACGACCAGTTCATGCGGTTCGGCTGGAAGTTCCTGATCCCCGCCACCCTCACCTGGGTCGTCATCGCCTCGTTCATGAAGGCCAGCCAGCTGGGCTTCATCCACGGACCGAGCGTCAAGCTCGGCAACCGCCAGTACCCCCTGCTCAGCGTCATCTTCATCGTCGTCCTGGCCGGGGCCGTGCTGCTGGGGACGTGGCTGCGTGACAACCGCAAGATCGAGCAGGAAGCCATCCGCAACACGCCACCGCCGGAGGAGATCGATCCCTTCGCCGGCGGCTACCCGGTGCCCCCGCTGCCCGGCCAGCGGCTCAGGGAGCCGTCCCTGGTGCTCGCGGAGCGGGCAGCCGGCAACGCAACCGACAAGGAGGCCACCCGTGGCTGACGACAAGAAGAAGCCCGGGTTCCTCGCGGACCTCTTCGCCCCCGTCGGCGGGTTCGGCGTCACCTTCGCCACCATGTTCCGCAAGCTGGAGACCGAGGAGTACCCCGAGGAGAAGCGGCCCACCCAGCCGCGCTTCCACGGACGCCACCAGCTCAACCGGCACGCCGACGGGCTCGAGAAGTGCGTCGGGTGCGAGCTGTGCGCGTGGGCCTGTCCCGCGGACGCGATCCTCGTCGAGGGCGCCTCGAACGACGACTCCGAGGGCGGCACCGGCCGGTTCTCCCCCGGTGAGCGGTACGGGCGCGTCTACCAGATCAACTACCTGCGCTGCATCTTCTGCGGGCTGTGCATCGAGGCCTGCCCGACCCGGGCGCTGACGATGACCAACTTCTACGAGCTCGCGGACAACAACCGTGCCGACCTGATCTTCACCAAGGAGCAGCTGCTCGCCCCGCTCCAGGAGGGCATGCTCCCGGCGCCGCACCCGATGGTCGAGGGTCTCGAGGAGCGCGACTACTACCAGGGCAAGGTCGTTCGATCCACGCCCGAGCAGCAGGCCTGGGTGCAGGCGCACGAGGCCGAGCCCCAGGAGGGTCTGGCCCCGAGCGGCGACCCCGTCGAGGGAGTGGACACCGTGACCACCGGACAGCCCGGCCGCGACACCACCGGGGCGGTGCGCCGATGACCATGTCCAACTGGCCAGGCTCGTCGACCTTCCGGGCCTCGCTCCTTCGTCGCTCGTGTCCTCAGGGGGTCCTCGCATGACCGGCCTCGGTGAGCAGATCATGTTCTGGGTCCTCGGGCCGATCAGCGTGCTGGGCGCGCTGGGCCTCATCTTCGCCAAGAAGGCCGTCCACGCCGCCCTCGGCATGGCCCTGGTGATGATCAACCTCGGCATCTTCTACATCGCGCAGCAGGCGGAGTTCCTCGGCATCATCCAGGTCTTCGTCTACACCGGCGCGGTCATGATGCTGTTCCTCTTCGTGCTGATGCTCGTCGGCGTCGACTCCTCGGACTCCCTCGTCGAGACCCTCAAGGGCCAGAAGTGGGCGAGCCTGCTGCTGGTCTTCGGCCTCGCCGCGCTGCTCTTCGCGGCCGTCGGCCGCGCGCAGTTCGGTCCGATGAAGGGCCTGTCGGCCATCAACAAGGCCCCCGGCAACGTGTCGGGCGTCGCCCAGCTGATCTTCGGCAAGTACGTCTGGACGTTCGAGATCACCTCCGCCCTGCTCATCACCGCCGCCCTGGGTGCGATGGTGCTGGCCCACCGTGAGCGGATCGGCACGAAGCCGAGCCAGCGTGCGTGGTCGGAGCGACGGGTGCTGGAGAACCGCAACGTCGCGGGTCTGCCGGCCCCCGGCGTCTACGCCCGCAGCAATGCGGTCGACACCCCCGCCCTGCTGCCCGACGGTTCGCCCAGCGAGCTGTCCGTCTCGCGCGTGCTCACCGCCCGCGAGCAGAACGTCGCCCCCGCGCGCCACGTCGAGTCCGAGCACCACATCGAGCACGAGCTCGAGGAGGGGTCGCAGCGATGAACCTCGTCAACTACATCTACCTCGCGACCCTGTTGTTCGCGATCGGCGGCGCCACCGTCCTCATGCGGCGCAACGCCATCATCGTGTTCATGGGGGTCGAGCTGATGCTCAACTCGACCAACCTGATGTTCGTGACGTTCTCCCGGATGCGCGGCAACCTCGACGGCCAGGTGATCGCCCTGTTCGTCATGGTGGTCGCCGCCGCCGAGGTGGTCGTGGGCCTGGCCATCATCATGGCCATCTTCCGTGCCCGCCGGTCGGCCTCGGTCGACGACGCCAACCTGCTGAAGCTGTAGAAGGAGCCACCAGGTGACCTCCCTCGCCCATCTCGCCACCGCCGCCACCACGTCGGAGACCGCTGCCACAGCGGCCACCGGCGTCACGGCATACGCGTGGCTCTTGGTGGCCCTCCCGCTGCTCGGCGCTGCCGTGCTGCTGTTCGGTGGCCGCGCCACCGACAAGTGGGGGCCGCTGTTCGCCGTCGCGATGTCGTGGGCGGCCTTCGTCGTCGGCTTCGTCGTCTGGATCTCGATGCTCGGCCGTCCCGCCGGGGAGCGGAACGTGCACCTGCACCTGTTCAACTGGGTGCCCGCCGGGTCGTTCAACCTCGACGCCGGGATGCTCGTCGACCAGCTGTCGGTGACCTTCGTGCTGCTGGTGACCTTCGTCGGGTCGCTCATCCACGTCTACTCCCTCGGCTACATGGAGCACGACCCGGACAAGCGCCGGTTCTTCGCCTACCTCAACCTGTTCGTGGCGGCGATGCTGCTGCTGGTGCTGGCGGACTCCTACCTGCTGCTCTACGTCGGCTGGGAGGGCGTCGGCCTGGCGTCCTACCTGCTGATCGGGTTCTGGAACCACAACCCCGCCTACGCCACCGCCGCCAACAAGGCGTTCGTCGTCAACCGCGTCGGTGACTTCGGCCTCTCCGTCGGCATCATGATCATGTTCGCGTCGTTCGGCACGGTCACCTTCGCGGGCGTCCAGCAGGCCGCCGGCCACGGTGCCAGCCAGGGCGTGCTCACGGCGATCGGCCTGATGCTGCTGCTCGGGGCCTGCGGCAAGTCGGCGCAGTTCCCGCTGCAGAGCTGGCTCGGCGACGCCATGGCCGGCCCCACGCCGGTGTCCGCGCTCATCCACGCCGCGACCATGGTCACCGCCGGTGTCTACCTGGTGGTCCGCAGCAGCTTCATCTTCAACCACGCGCCCAACGCCCAGCTGGTGGTCGCGGGGGTCGGTGCCATCACGCTGGTCTTCGGGGCCATCGTCGGCTGCGCCAAGGACGACATCAAGAAGGCGCTGGCCGCGTCGACCATGTCCCAGATCGGCTACATGATGCTGGCCGCCGGGCTCGGTCCCGTCGGGTACGCCTTCGCGATCTTCCACCTGCTGACCCACGGCTTCTTCAAGGCCGGGATGTTCCTCGGCGCCGGCTCGGTCATGCACGGCATGAACGACCAGGTCGACATGCGCCGCTTCGGCGGCCTGTCCGGCGCCATGAAGATCACCTGGGTGACCTTCGGGCTCGGCTGGCTCGCGATCCTGGGGGTCCCGCCCTTCTCGGGCTTCTACTCCAAGGACAAGATCATCGAGGCCGCATTCATCGGTGACGGCTGGCGACCCTGGGTGTTCGGTGGTGCGGCGCTGGTCGGTGCTGGGATCACCGCGTTCTACATGTCCCGGCTGTTCTTCATGACCTTCCACGGCAAGAAGCGCTGGACCGACGAGGTGCACCCGCACGAGTCGCCGCTGACCATGACCGTCCCGATGATGGTGCTGGCGGTCGGGTCCGGCCTGCTCGGGCTCGTCCTGTCCATCCGCGGGACCTTCACCTCCTGGCTCGAGCCGGTGGTCGGTGCGCACGAGACCGGCAAGAACCCGGTCCTGCCGGTGTGGTTGCTGATGACCCTCACCCTGCTGCTGGTGGCCGGGGGGATCGCCCTCGCCTGGATGCGCTACTGGCGTGACGAGGTGCCGCTGGTCCAGCCCGCGGGCTCGCTGGTCACCCGCGCCGCGCGCCGCGACCTCTACCAGGACGACGTCAACGAAGGAGTCTTCATGCGACCCGGTGTCCACCTCACCCGGGCGCTGGTCTTCGCCGACAACCGCGGCGTGGACGGCGCGGTTGGTGGCCTGGCCGCCCTCGTCGGTGGCACGTCCAGCCGCCTGCGTCGCCTCCAGAACGGCTTCGCACGCTCGTACGCCCTGACGATGCTCGCCGGCGTCGTCGTGATCCTCGGTGCCATGTGGGTGATCCAGTGATGACGAACTTCCCCTGGCTGACCGTGGTCGGGCTGATCCCGCTCATCGGTGCTGCCGTCGTGGCCGGGCTGCCGGTCGGGCTGACCGACCGCGCCAAGCACGTCGCCCTCGGCTTCTCGCTGGTCACGCTGGTGTTCGGCATCGCTGCCGCGCTGCAGTTCGACAACGGCTCGCACGCGCAGTTCCAGCTCACCGAGCAGCACCAGTGGATCCCGCAGTTCGGGGTGTCCTACGCCCTCGGCGTCGACGGCATCGCGCTCGTGATGATCCTGCTGGCCCTGGTGCTGACGCCGGTCTGCATCCTGGCCGCCTGGAACGACGTGCCCGAGGGCGGCAAGCGCGAGAAGAACTACTTCGCGCTGATGCTCGTGCTGGCCACCTTCATGGTCGGCGTCTTCGCCGCCACCGACGTGTTCCTGTTCTACGTCTTCTTCGAGGCGATGCTCATCCCGGTGTACTTCCTCATCGGCTCCTTCGGGGGGCCGCGCAGGCAGTATGCCGCGGTGAAGTTCCTGCTCTTCTCGCTCGCGGGTGGGCTGGTCATGCTCGTCGGCGTGATCGCGCTCTACCACTACGGCCCCGGCGGCTCGGACGGCTTCCTCATCTCGAAGCTCACCGGTCTGTCGCTGGGGGCGACGCCCGAGCGGCTCATGTTCGTGGCGTTCTTCATCGCGTTCGCCGTCAAGGCCCCGATGTGGCCGGTCCACACCTGGCTGCCCGACGCCGCGACCGAGGCGCGCCCCGCCACGGCCGTGCTGCTCGTCGGTGTCCTCGACAAGGTCGGGACCTACGGGATGATCCGGTTCTGCCTCCAGCTGTTCCCGGAAGCGTCGCGGTGGGCGACCCCGGTCGTGCTGACCCTGGCGGTCATCTCGATCCTCTACGGCGCACTGCTCGCGATCGGCCAGACCGACATCATGCGACTGATCGCCTACACCTCGATCAGCCACTTCGGCTTCATCGTGCTCGGGATCTTCGCCCTGACGAGGACCGGTGGGGCCGGGTCGACGCTCTACATGCTCAACCACGGGTTCTCGACGGCCGCGCTGTTCCTCATCGGGGCCATGCTGGTCGCGCGCCGCGGCAGCAAGCGGATCCCCGACTTCGGTGGCTGGCAACGCCTGACGCCGGGCCTGGCCGGTGTCTTCCTGGTGGCCGGGCTGTCGGGCCTGGCCCTGCCGGGACTGAGCTCGTTCATCTCCGAGATCATGGTCCTGGTCGGGACGTTCCAGCGCTACCCGGTGCCCGCGGTCATCGCGACGGCCGGCATCGTGCTCGCGGCGCTGTACATCCTGCTGATGTACAAGCGGATGATGACCGGTCCCGTGCCCGAGCTCGACGCCCCGGTCCGGGACATCACGCTGCGCGAGAAGCTCGTCGTGGCGCCGCTGATCGCGGCGTTCCTGGTCCTCGGGTTCTACCCCAAGCTCGCCCTGGACACGCTCAACCCGGCGGTGAGCACCACGCTGAAGTTCGTCGGCGTCACCGACCCTGCTCCTACCGCCCACACCTCCGCTGCTGACGGGAGCACGAAGTAATGCCCGCCATGACGGTCCTGTCCACGCCGATGCTCGTGAGCGCCTTCCAGGCGACCCACGTCGACTACGGCGCCATCGCCCCGATGCTCATCGTCGTCGGGGGGGCCATGGTCGGTGTCCTCGTCGAGGCCTTCGTCCCGCGGCGGCTGCGGCACCCGGTCCAGGTCAGCCTGGCCCTCGTCACGCTCGTCGCGGCGTTCGTCGTCCTCGTCACGGTGTCGACGGGGGCGAGCCACCGCGGTGGCACGCTGGCCCAGGCGGTCATCATCGACGGCCCGGCGCTGTTCCTGCAGGGCGCGATCCTGGCCATGGCTGTGCTCGGTGTCCTGACCATGGCCGAGAAGTTCGGCGGCCAGGGCGCGGACGCGTTCACCCCGATGGGTGCCGCCGTCCCCGGGTCACCGCACGAGGCGGCAGCCCTTCGGGCCGGGCTCGCGACCAGCGAGGTCTTCCCGCTGACGCTGTTCTCGGTCGTCGGCATGCTGCTCTTCCCCGCGGCCGGTGACCTGCTGACCATGTTCGTCGCGCTCGAGGTGCTCTCGCTCCCGCTGTACCTGCTCTGCGGACTGGCGCGTCGTCGCCGGCTCCTGTCGCAGGAGGCCTCGCTGAAGTACTTCCTGCTGGGTGCCTTCAGCTCCGCCTTCTTCCTCTTCGGAGCAGCCCTGCTCTACGGCTACGCCGGTTCGCTGTACCTCGCCGACATCGCGACGGCTGTCAGCGCGGCCAACGGGGCCTTCGAGGGGCTGCTGCTTCCCGGCGTCCTGCTGGTCCTGGTCGGCCTGCTGTTCAAGGTCGGTGCGGTGCCGTTCCACTCGTGGACCCCCGACGTCTACCAAGGCGCTCCCACCCCGGTGACCGGTTTCATGGCGGCCTGCACCAAGGTCGCCGCCTTCGGCGCGATCCTGCGCGTCGTCTACGTCGGCATCGAGGCCAACAGGTGGGACTGGCGCGGCGGGATGATCGCCGTCGCCGCCCTGACCATGGTGGTGGGTGCGGTCCTGTCCGTCACCCAGACCGACGTCAAGCGGCTGCTCGCCTACTCCTCCATCGCGCACGCGGGCTTCATCCTCGTCGCCGTGCTGTCCTTCGACCGGACCGGTGTGTCCGGCACGATGTTCTACCTCGTCGCCTACGGCTTCATGACGATCGCCGCGTTCGCCGTGGTGTCCCTCGTGCGCCAGGCCGGCTCCGAGGCCTCGCACCTGTCGCAGTGGGCCGGCCTGGGCCGCAACCACCCCGTGGTCGCGGGCGTCTTTGCCTTCCTGCTGCTGGCTTTCGCGGGGATCCCGCTGACGTCCGGCTTCGCCGCGAAGTATGCCGCGTTCTCGCCCGCCCTCAACTTCGGCGGCCGCTCCGGGGTGGCCCTGGTCATCATCGGCGTGGTGAGCAGCGTGGTCACCGCGTTCGTCTACGTCCGGCTGATCGTGCTCATGTACTTCACCGAGCCGCCGGCCGGGGACGCCGTGGTCGCGGAGACGGCCTCGCCGTTCACCACCATCGCGATCACCATCGGCACCCTCGTGACCCTCTTCCTCGGGGTGCTCCCGTCTCAGGCGCTCGACCTCGCGGAGCGGTCCTCGCAGTTCCTCGTGCGATGACGCCTGCCGTCTTCGTCCTGCCGGGCACGTCAGAGGAGCTCTCGGCGCGCCTGCAGGCCGGGCTCGACGAGGTCGACTTGCTGCTTCGCCGGGAGGTCGACCACGACGACCCGTTCATCGCCGAGGCCAACACCCACCTGATCGAGGCAGGTGGCAAGCGGTTCCGGCCGCTACTGACCCTGCTGGCCTCCGAGCTGGGCACCGGCATCAACGGTGACGTCGTGGCCGCGGCCGCAGGGGTCGAGCTGACCCACGTCGCGTCGCTGTGCCACGACGACGTCATGGACGAGGCGCACGTCCGCCGTGGCGCCCCCAGCGCCAACGCGAAGTACGGCAACTCCACCGCGATCCTGGTGGGCGACATGCTGTTCGGCACCGCGTCGTCGATCATCGCCGACCTCGGTGCCGATGCCGTCAAGATCCAGGCCGAGACGTTCGTGCGGCTGTGCGCCGGTCAGATCCGTGACGACCGGCCCAGCCCCAGCGGCCAGGACCCGGTCGACTACTACCTCGGGGTGCTGGCCGACAAGACCGGCGTGCTCATCGCGACCGCGGCCCGCTACGGCGCGATGTTCTCCGGGTGCGACCAGCGCACCGTCGAGATCATGCGCGAGTACGGCGAGCGGCTCGGCATGGCCTTCCAGCTCGCCGACGACCTCATCGACGTCTCGTCGGATGCCGAGGACCTGGGCAAGACCCCCGGCACCGACCTGCGCGAGGGCAAGCGCACCCTGCCGGTCCTCTACGCCCTCGCCTCGACGGACCCGGCCGACGAACGGCTGCGTGACCTGCTGCAGGCGGAGCTGCGCGACCAGGGCCTGCTCGACGAGGCGCTCGGCCTGCTGCGCGCCCACCCGGCGATGGAGCGGGCGCGCGAACACACCGCCACCGTGGCCCGCTCGGCTCAGGACGTCCTCGACCCGCTGCCCGACAGCGAGGCGAAGACGGCCCTGCGTGCCCTGGCGACCAGCGTCGTCACCCGCGTCGGCTGACCCGCAGTTCCCGCCCCGGCCCTGACAGTCGTGGATAGGGTCGCGGGTGTGACCCTCTCGTGGGACGCGGCGACAGCGGCCGTGCAACCTCCGTTCGCCATCGTCGACCTCGACGCCTTCGACGCCAACGCCGCCGACCTCGTGCGGCGGTCGCTCGGCAAACCGATCCGGGTGGCCTCCAAGTCGGTGCGTTGTCGCGCGCTCCTGTCACGGGTGCTGGCCAAGCCGGGCTTCGCCGGGGTGATGGCGTATGCCGTGCCCGAGGCGCGCTGGCTGGTCGCGCAGGGACTCGAGGACGTCTTCGTTGCCTACCCCAGCGTCGACCGGGCTGGCCTGGCTGCCCTGGCCTCGGACGCGCGGGAGGCCGCACAGATCACCCTGACGGTCGACTCCCGCGAGCACGTGGAGCTGCTCGCGGGACTGGATCGACCGCACGGGCTGCGGGTCGCCCTGGACGTCGACGCCTCACTGCGGATCGGCCGCCTGCACCTGGGCGTCCGGCGGTCGCCGCTGCGAGAGCCGGCCGACGTGGTGGCGGTGGCTCGCGCCGCGGCGGCCGCTGGTCTGTCCGTCGTGGGGGTGATGTTCTACGACGCCCAGATCGCCGGGCTACCCGACTCCTCACCCGCGGTGCGGTTGGTCAAGCGACGCTCCGCGCAGTCCCTGCTGCGCAGGCGCGCCGAGGTCGTCGCTGCCGTGCGCGAGGTGGCCGACCTCGAGTTCGTCAACGGTGGGGGGACCGGTTCCCTGCACGTCACCGGTCGCGACCCGTCGCTCACCGAGCTGGCGGCCGGGTCCGGGCTGTACGCCCCGACCCTGTTCGACGGCTACGACGACTTCACCCCGCGGCCCGCCGCGGCCTTCGCCCTGCCGGTCGTCCGTCACCCGGGCCCGGGGTTCGTCACCGCGTTCGGGGGTGGCTACGTGGCGTCCGGTCCGCCGGGGTGGGCGCGGGTGCCCGCGTCGTTCGGGAGGTCGGATGCCAGGCTGGTCAGGTCCGAGGGGGTGGGTGAGGTCCAGACGCCGTTGCAGGGCAACGGAGTTCGCGACCTGCGGCTGGGAGACCGCGTGTGGTTCCGGCATGCCAAGGCGGGGGAGATGTGTGAGCGTTTCGACTCCCTCCACCTGGTCAGCGGGGATCGGCTGGTCGAGACGGTGCCGACCTACCGTGGTGAGGGGAAGAACTTCGGATGACCACCTGGACCAACTGGGCCGGCAACCAGTCGTGCCATCCGGCGGAGGTCGCCGCGCCGCGCCGCCCGGACGAGGTGGTGGCGGCGGTCGAACGGGCACACGCCCGCGGCATACCGGTCAAGGCACTGGGGGCCGGGCACTCGTTCACCGGAGTGGCTGCCACGGACGGCCTCCAGCTGAGCCTCGACGGGCTGAGCGGCATCACGCACGTGGACCGGGAGCAGCGCAGGGTCAGGGTGCTGGCGGGGACCCCGCTGCACGTCCTCAACCCGGCGCTGCACGCGCTCGGCCTCGCGCTGCCCAACCTCGGCGACATCGACCGGCAGTCGGTCGCGGGGGCCATCTCGACGGGCACCCACGGCACAGGCATCCGCCTACAGGGGATCGCTGCCGCGGTGTCCGGACTGGAGCTGGTGCTGGCCGACGGCTCCGTGCTGGCCTGCTCGGCGGAGGTCGAGCCGGAGGTCTTCCAGGCTGCGCGGGTGGGCCTGGGGGCGCTGGGCGTGATCACGGAGGTCGAGCTCCAGTGCGTGCCGGCCTTTCGCCTGCACGCCAAGGAGTTCGGCGCCGACCTGTTCGAGGTGCTCGAGCGCCTCGAGGAGGACGTCGAGCGCCATGACCACGTCGACATGCACTGGTTCCCGTTGACCGACCGGGTCCTCGTCAAGCACAACGACCGGGTCCCCGACGGGGAGACCGGCACCCCGCTGCCGCGCTGGCGTGCCGCCCTCGACGACGACCTGCTGTCCAACCGGCTCTTCGAGCTCACCAACCGCGGTGCGTCGCGGTGGCCGGCCGTGGTCCCCCGGCTCAACGCGGTGAGCGCGCGTCTGCTCGGCGCGCGCGAGTACACCGACGACTCGTGGCGGGTGTTCGTCGCCGAACGAAAGGTGCGGTTCAGGGAGAGCGAGTATGCCGTGCCCCGCGCCGCGGTCACGGAGGTCGTCCTGGCCGTGCGGAGCTGGCTCGAGCGACATCGGGCGCCCCTGACCTTCCCGCTGGAGATCCGGTTCATCGGGGCCGACGACATCTGGCTCTCGACGGCATACCAGCGGGAGAACGCGTACCTCGCGATCCACCAGTACCACCGGATGGACGACCACGGGGCCTTCGCGGCGTTCGAGGCCATCGTGGCCGAGCACGAGGCTCGACCGCACTGGGGCAAGCTGCACACCCTCGGCGCCGATCGGCTCAGGGAGCTCTACCCGCGGTTCGACGACTTCGTGGCCGTGCGGGACCGGCTCGACCCACAGCGACGGTTCGCCAACGCCTACCTGGACCACGTCCTGGGCCGATGACATGACTCTGCAGCCCTACACCGCCGACGAGAAGTCGGTCCTGCTCGCCGCACTGCGCAGCCACCGCGACGTGATGCTCTGGAAGCTGGAGGGCCTGTCGGACGAGGAGGTGCGCCGTCCGATGGTGCCCAGCGGCACCAACCTCCTGGGGCTGGTCAAGCACCTCGCCAACGCCGAGTACGGCTGGTTCTGCGAGACGTTCGGCCGGCCCACCGAGCCGCTGACGGACATCTCGCAGGACCCCGAGGCCGACATGCGCGCTGCCGCGGGCGAGACCACCGAGGAGATCGTGGCCTTCTACCGGCGGGCCGCGGCGGCGTCGGATGCGGCGATCCACGAGCTGGCACTGGAGGACACCGGCACGGCCTACACCGGTCGGACCGTCAGCCTCCGCTGGGTGCTCGTGCACATGATCGAGGACACGGTCCGGCACGCGGGCCACGCCGACATCCTGCGCGAGCTGATCGACGGTGGCACCGGCCACCACGTGCCTCGCTGACGCGGGTCAGGGCAGGACGGCCTCGACGTCCGGCCGGCCGCGCCGAGGCAGGTTGCGCAGCGAGTCGTAGCTCAGCACTGCCAAGGCGACCCACACGATGCCGAAACCGATCCAGCGGGTCCCGGACAGGTGCTCGCCGAGGAGCAGGACGCCGCACAGGAGCTGGAGCACCGGCGTGATGAACTGCAGCAGGCCGATGGTGACGAGCGGGACGCGGCGTGCGGCGGCGGCGAACAGCAGCAGTGGGATGGCGGTCGCGACTCCGGCGGCGACGAGCAGCGCGGTGTGCACGCCCCCATGCGTGGTGAAGGTGGTGTCTCCGCGAGCTGTGAGCACGGCCAGCATCACGAGGGCGACGGGCGCGAGCACCGCCGTCTCCGCGGCGAGCGAGTGCATGGCCTCCAGCGACGCGCCGACCTTCTTCTTCACGAGTCCGTAGAGCCCGAACGACATCGCGAGGCTGACGGGGATGAGCGGCACCGATCTTGCCGCGATGCTCAGGTAGATGGCTGCCAGGGCACCGATGGCGACGGCCACCCACTGCAGGGGGCGCAGTCGTTCGCGCAGCACGACGACCCCGAGTGCGACGGTGACGATGGGGTTGAGGAAGTAGCCCAGGGCGGCTTCGGTCGTCTTGCCGCCGATCACGGCGGCCACATAGATCACCCAGTTCGTGGCGATGAGTAGAGCTGCGGCGGTGACCCCGAGGCCGAGGCGCGGCCGCTGCCACAGCTGACGGGCCCAGGCCAGGTCGCGGCGCACGAGCAGGACCAGTGCGCAGAGCAGCAGCGTCCAGAGGATGCGGTGCGACAGGATCTCCCAGGCCCCGGCCGGCTTCAGCGCAGCGAAGTAGAGGGGGAAGGCTCCCCAGATCGCATAGGCCAGCAGCCCGTAGACCGTGCCACGCCTCTCGTCGTCGCGCGGCACGTCAGGCGGGGGCCGCGGAGCGCGTCACGCCACGGTCCAGGTGTCTCGCCCGTGGATGAGCGCGTCGATGTCGGCGTCGGTGGGGCGCCCGCCCGCGGTGTCGATCGCTGCGTCCACCTGGGCCCGGACGAGGTCGTCATAGGTGGGCAGGCTGACACTGCGGAAGATGCCCATCGGGACGTGCGTCATCGCGGGGGAGTCGAGCCGCGACAGGGCGAACGCCTGCGTCGGGTCCGGCGCGGCGGCATCGTGCACGACGACGTCGCGTCCCTGGGCCTGGGCCTGCGGGACGAACTCCATCGCACCTCCCTCGCCGCGCACCAGCACCTGGCGGTCACCCTCCGGCCCGACGCCGACGGGCTGCCCGTCGGCGAGGTGGACGATGCGCGCCTCCTGCTCGGACTGGTCCTTGATCAGGTCGAACGCGCCGTCGTTGAAGATCGGGCAGTTCTGGTAGATCTCGACGAGGGACGTGCCACGGTGCTCGGCCGCCGCGCGCAGGATCCCGGTGAGGTGCTTGCGGTCGGTGTCGGTGGTCCGCGCCACGAAGGTGGCCTCGGCGCCGAGCGCCAGGGACACCGGGTTGAAGGGGTTGTCGACCGAGCCCATGGGCGTCGACTTGGTGATCTTGCCGACCTCGGAGGTGGGCGAGTACTGGCCCTTGGTCAGGCCGTAGATCTGGTTGTTGAACAACAGGATCGTGAGGTTGACGTTGCGGCGCAGCGCGTGGATGAGGTGGTTGCCACCGATCGACAGCGCATCCCCGTCACCGGTGACGACCCACACCGACAGGTCCGGGCGGCTCGTGGCCAGCCCGGTGGCGATGGCCGGGGCCCGGCCGTGGATCGAGTGCAGGCCGTAGGTGTCGAGGTAGTAGGGGAAGCGGGAGGAGCAGCCGATCCCCGAGACGAACACGGTGTTCTCGCGCTTGAGCCCGAGCTCGGGCAGGAAGCCCTGCACGGCGGCGAGGATGGCGTAGTCGCCGCACCCCGGGCACCAGCGCACCTCCTGGTCGGAGGTGAACTCCTTCTTGGTCTGCTTCGGGGCGTCGTCGGCGAGGCGCGGCACACCGGCGGTGCCGCTGCGGACGCCCATGGACGGCATACCCAGGTCGGTGCTCATGGATGTCCTCCCTTGGCGACCACACGGTCTGTGGTGGCGTCCGTGCTGTCAGGGGCGATGGTGTCGTCGCCGGAGGCGAGCGAGACGATGGCGTCGGCGAGCTCGACGGTGGTGAACGGCAGCCCGCGCACCTGGGTGAACGAGTGCACGTCCACGAGGAACCTGGCCCGCAGCAGCAGGGCGAGCTGGCCCATGTTCATCTCCGGGACGAGGACCTTGTCGTAGCGCCGCAGCACCTCTCCGGTGTTGGCCGGGAAGGGGTTGAGATGACGCAGGTGGGCCCGGGCGACCTTCGCGCCGGTGTTGCGGACGCTGCGCGCGGCGGCGGCGATCGGCCCGTAGGTCGACCCCCAGCCGAGGACGAGGACGCGTGCCTCACCGCTCGGGTCGTCGACCTCGAGGTCGCCGATGGTGTCGGCGATGCGTTCGACCTTGGCCGCCCGCAGGCGGGTCATCAGGTCGTGGTTGTCGGGGTCATAGGAGATGTTGCCGGTGATGTTGGCCTTCTCGATCCCGCCGATGCGGTGCTCGAGGCCGGGGGTGCCCGGCACGGCCCACGGTCGGGCGAGGGTCGCCTCGTCGCGCAGGAACGGGTGGAAGACCGGCTGCCCCGAGTCGTCGGTGTCGTTGGGCTCGGTGGCGAACTCGACGGTCAGGTCGGGCAGCTCGGCCACCGACGGGATCGACCACGGCTCAGAGCCGTTGGCGAGGTAGCCGTCCGACAGCAGGAAGACGGGCGTCCGGTATGCCGTCGCGATGCGCACGGCCTCGAGGGCGGCGTCGAAGCAGTCGGCGGGTGACTTCGGGGCGATGATCGGCACCGGTGACTCGCCGTTGCGACCGAACATCGCCTGCAGGAGGTCGGACTGCTCGGTCTTGGTGGGCAGCCCCGTCGAGGGACCGCCGCGCTGCACGTCGACGATGACCAGGGGGAGCTCGAGCGAGACACCCAGGCCGATGGTCTCGGACTTGAGCGCGACACCCGGTCCGGAGGTCGTGGTGACCCCGATGGCGCCGCCGAAGCTCGCGCCCAGCGCCGCGCCGATGCCGGCGATCTCGTCCTCGGCCTGCAGGGTCGTGACGCCGTAGCGCTTGAGGCCCGAGAGGGTGTGCAGGATGTCGGAGGCCGGGGTGATGGGGTAGGACCCGAGCACCAGCGGGATGCCGGCCCGGTGTGCGGCGGTCACCAGGCCGAGCGCGAGGGCGGCGTTGCCGGTGATGTTGCGGTAGGTGCCGGGGCTCATCGCGGCGGGGGCGATCTCGTAGGACACCGCGAAGTCCTCGGTGGTCTCGCCGTAGTTCAGGCCCGCCTTGAGGGCAGCGAGGTTGGCGGCCAGGATGTCGGGCTTGGAGCCGAACTTCTTCTCCAGGAAGGACTCCGTGCCGGTGGTCGGCCGGTGGTACATCCACGAGAGCAGCCCGAGCGCGAACATGTTCTTGGCGCGCTCCTTGTCCTTGCGGGACAAGGAGTCGAAGGCCGCGAGCGCCTCCACCGTGATCGACGTCAGGGCCACCGGGTGCACGTGCCAGGACTCGAGGCTGCCGTCCTCGAGGGGGTTGGCGGCGTAGCCGACCTTGGCGAGGTTGCGCTTGGAGAACTCGTCGGTGTTGGCGATGATCGTCGCGCCCCGGGGCAGGTCGCGCAGGTTGGCCTTGAGCGCGGCCGGGTTCATCGCCACCAGCACGTCAGGGGCGTCGCCCGGGGTGAGCACGTCGTGGTCGGCGAAGTGCAGCTGGAAGCTGGAGACGCCGGGCAGGGTGCCCTGGGGCGCGCGGATCTCCGCCGGGAAGTTGGGCAGCGTGGACAGGTCGTTGCCCAGCGCGGCGGTCTCCGACGTGAAGCGGTCCCCCGTGAGCTGCATGCCGTCGCCCGAGTCCCCGGCGAAGCGGATGACGACGCGGTCGAGCTTCTCGACGTTCTTGCTCATGCGGTCCTGACGGTCGGAGACGAACAGTTCACGAGGACTGTCGCCCCGCAGCGCCGGTGGCGCTGAGCCCCGCGCACGGCTGAGCGCAGCCTGCCCGTCCATCGTACGTCGCCGTGAGTGAGGTAAACCTGACCACCCCGCTTTTGAGACACCAAACGTGGCGTTATGGATCCCGACCCCACCGGAGCGCCGGGAGGTCGCGGGATGGTGGTCGTCAGGCCGTGACGGTGATCTCGTGGATCTCGTCGTAGGGGTGGCCCGCCCGCTCGTGGATGCGCTGGACGGCGTCGGCGTCCGGGGCCTCGGACAGGCAGAACACGTGGCCGGTCTTCGGATCTCCCCAGGCCTTCTGGAAGTCGACGTTCTCCTCGCCCTGGATGGCGACGTCAGCGCGGTGGGCCTCGAGGAGGGCCTCTGCGGTGACCCCTGGCATGTTGGTATGCACGTCCATGAACTGACCCATGGCTACCCTTCCCTGTTTCCTGAGCTGGTGCGGTCACGCTACGCCGGGGCAGGGACCCTTCGGATCCGTCAAATTGGTGGCAGCGCGGACTGCCAGGCATCCCACACCCGCAGGAGGGTCGAGTGGTGCGCCTCCCGCACCAGCTCGCGCGCGACCGCGGCCTCGAGCTTGCGGCCGTCGTGGTGGGACCGCGCCGACGTGGCGCCCTTGTTCCCCGACGACGACTATCACTTGCAACACCTGGCCGAACCAGGCCACGTCGCCGACGTCATCCTGCAGCTCGTCGCGGGGCTCGACGCACGAGCCTGAGCTCAGGCGGCGCGGAAGGCGTGGCGGAAGGCGTGGCGATCCATCGGCCACGTGGTGTGGGTGCGCCCGTCAGGGGCGGTCCAGGTGCAGACGCCCAAGGGGTCCATCTCGACCCGCCAGCCCGCATGGTGCTTGAAGCCGTGGTGGGTCGCGCACAGGGACTGCAGGTTGGTGACGATGGTCGGGCCGTCGGGATGTCGCACCACGTGGTCGAGCTGGCAGCGGCGGGCGGTTGTCGCACATCCGGGGAAGCGGCAGGTGCCGTCGCGCGAACGCACGGCTCGTGCGACGCGGGCACCGGGTCGGTACGTCTGTGGGTCCTGCCAGCGGACAGCTCCCGTGACGGAGTCGCTGCGTGACAGGCGGATGGTGACGTCGGGGTCGGAGAGCAGGGCTGCCACGTCAGCCGGGAGCAAGGAACCAAGCAGTGGGACCTCGGTGTGCGAGGACACGAACCACAGCGTGCCGGCGTGGTCGTGGAGGACGCCGTCGTCGAGCTCCTCACACCCGCCGAGGTCCTCGTAGACGCCGGGACCCGCGGTGGAGCCGCTCTCCGCTGAAGGCCCGTCATCACCGGGATCGGCGCCGGCCGCAAGGCACTGCGCGGAGACGCCGAGGGTCCCCGTCCCCCCTCGCTCGACGCCGACCGGGACGACCAGCTCAACAATGGTGCGGATCGACGCGTTGGCCCCGACCAGGTCGGACAGGGCGTCGGCCCGCGCGGCGCCCATCGGCAGGCCCGGCTGCGCGCGCGAGTATTCGGCGGCCAGTCCGTCCACGGCACTCCAGACGCGCATCGCCACCGGGGTCGGCAGGTCGGCCACGAGGCGGGTCATGCCTGCGCACTCGCCGGGGCGCACCCTGACCTCGCTGCGGCTTCGCGCCAGCCGGGCGAGCTCCTCGGCGTCGTGGGGCGCACACCGGTCGGCGCTGCGGCGGGCGCGTCGGCGCAACGCGGCGCACGTCAGCTCGGTGGCGCCTGCCTCGAGCACGCGCGACTTGAACTCGTGCAGCCTGGTCACAGGCACGGCGCTCGACTCCGTGACCACGGCGTCGACGCGGTAGGGCTCGAGGTCGCCGGACCAGGCCAGCTCCTGGATCCGGGGCAGGGCGCACACGAGCCGTCGCGCGCGGTCGATGCGCGTCGACATGGTGCGTGGTGACACGTGGAGCAGCGCGGCCAGCGACCCGGCCGCGAGGGCCTGACCGGAGAGGTGGCAGGACCGGCCTCCGATGGCACGGGCATCGTGCGCGAGCCGCTCCATGCGCTCGTCGCACCGTCGGGCCACGGTCTCCATCGCAGAGTGCTGGCGGGCCAGGACCGCACTGGCCACCCGCTGGGTCGCGAGGACGAGCGCCTCCGCCTGCTCCACCGGCAGCTCGGCGATCTCGTCATCCGTGAGGGTGAACAGCACGGCCGCGAGCGCGGCCGGGTCGGCCGCCTGCACGTGGTCCACGCTCTCGAACATGTGTCCAGGGTATCGGTGACCACTGACAACCCAAGAGGTCGCGGGGCCCGAAAAGCACTGGGACGAAAGGAGATCTACGACGAGACCGAGGTGAACAACACCCTGCGGGCCTGGCACGACGACGTGGCCGCCCTGCGTCGCTACCTGGTCGAGGAGGGCTTCGTCGAACGTCGCGACGGGCGCTACTGGCGGGCGGGCGGCACGGTCGGCGAATAGCCGACGACCAGTTTGTCCCAGGCTTCGTCGGGTGGTGGCTGGCTGACCCGCCTGCTGCCAGACTCTGGTCATGCTGAGGCTGGATGACCTCTGGGTCTGGGACTCCTGGGTGGCCGACGACGGCGACCTCTACCACCTGTTCTTCCTCCAGGCGCCGCGCGCGCTCGAGGACCCGGGCAAGCGCCATACCTCGGCGACCGTGGGCCACGCCACGTCCCCCGACCTCGTCAGCTGGACCTACCTGGGCGAGTGCTTCGGGCCGGATCGCAGTGGTGCCCAGCGATTCGACGACCTCGCGATCTGGACGGGCTCGGTAGTCAACGACGGTCGGCGCTGGCGGATGTACTACACCGCCGTCTCCCACGCCGGCCACCACGTCTACGACCAGCGCATCGGCTGCGCCGTCTCCGAAGACCTGCACCACTGGCAGCGTGGTGGCCCCGACCCCGTCGTGGGCGTCGACGGGCGCTGGTACAAGAACCTGTCCAACACCCCGGCGCCCACCGAGGGCCCGGACCTGGAAGGGTCGAGCGAGACCTGGCGCGACCCCCTGGTGTTCGCCGACCCCGATGGCGACGGCTGGCACATGCTCCTCAGTGCACGAGCCCGGGACGCGGCACGCAACGACGACGGGGTCGTCGCCCACGCGACCAGTCCCGACCTCGAGACCTGGACGCTCGGGCCGCCTCTCTGCGAGCCGGGGGCGGGCTTCGGCCAGCTGGAGGTGCTTCAGAACAAGCAGGTCGACGGCCGCTGGGTCCTCGTCTTCACCTGCCACCCGCAGGAGATGACTCCGGAGCGGATCGCGCGGACGGGAGAGTTCTGCACCTGGTCCGTCCCCGGCCCGGGACCGCTGGGCCCGTGGGACATCGATGCGGCCCGCCCGTTCACCCCGGAGCCGGACCTCTTCGCGGCGCCGCTGGTCCAGCAGCGCGACGGGTCGTGGGTGCTCGTCGGGTTCCGCAACCTGGAACCGCAGGGGCTCGACGGGTTCGAGATCATCGACCCCATCCCAGTCACCCTCGACACCGACGGCTACCTCGTCGCGCGCTGACCTTGCCGCCCAGCCGAGGTATGCCGTGCCGCCCGGCCCCGGGCGCGGCGGTGAATGACCGGCGCCCACCCGCGCACCGTGCGCTGGGGCTCCCTGCGCGGAGGCCCACGTGCCTCAGGACCCCGTGCGGCCGTCGGCGAGCTCGCGCAGGATGTCGAGGTGTCCGTTGTGGCGGGCGTTCTCCTCGACGAGGTGCAGCATCACCCAACGCAGGGTCGGGCGCTCGCCGGACCGGAACGGCGTGGCCGACCGGTCATCGAGGGCGAGCCCGGCGATGATGGCGTCGGTGCGGGCCGCCTGCTCGGCGTACTCCCGCAGCGTCTGGGCGAGAGGCGTGGTGGCCCCGAGACTGAACTCCCGGTCTGGCTCCTGCTCGGTCCACGGTCCGAGGTCGGGGCCACCGACGAACCGGTTCTCGATCCACGAGTGCTCCACCCATCGCATGTGGTTGACGACCCCCCCGAGCGTCATCAGCGGCGACGTCTCCAGCAGGGCGCGGCCCACCTGCTCCTCGGCGAGGTCGCGACACTTCTCGGCTGCCGTGTCACGGGTGTACTGCAGCATCGTGAGCAGGGTCGTGCGCTCGTCCCAGGCATGGGGGGTGTCGGTTCGCGTCATGGACCGACCCTGTCGCAGTGTCCGACGATGCGCCACTGACTAGTTCAGGTTGTACCCGTGCTCCGGGGAGGGCGGCACCACCCGGAGAGTGGCCGCCAGCTGTCGTTCCCGCCGGACCAGCCGGAGCCCGAGTCGCAGCCGGGTCTCGGTGTCGGGGGCGGCCAGCAGGCGCTGGCGCTCGCCGAGGTCGAGCCCGACCGCCGCACCCACGGCAAAGGACAGCTCCGCCGCCTCGGCGGGCCACTCAGGTTCCTGCGCGCCCACCGTCCGGGCGTACTCGTGCAGCGCGAGGCGCAGGGACTCGGCGAGGCCGGCGACCTCGCCGGGGTCACCACTGACCTCCTCGAGCACGGTCACCTCACCCATCAGGTATGCCGTGCCGGCACCGGCCACGAGCCCGTCGAGGTGGAAGCGCTGGACGCCCGTGCTGAGGACGACGTAGCGTCCGTCGCCGACCGACGCGGCAGTCCTCACCCGGGCCACACAGCCGACCTCGTGGAGGTCATGCACGGAGTCGGGGCCGACCTCGTGGCCCTGGCGGATCGCCACGACGCCGAACTCCGGCACGTCCATAGCGTTGACCAGGTCGCTGAGCAGCTCGATGTAACGAGGTTCGAAGAGCTGGAGCGGCAGTGCGGCCCCAGGCACCAGGACCGTTCCGAGGGGAAACAGCGGGAGGCGCGCCATGTCGTCACGGTAGGTGCCCACGACTCGGCGCAACACCCCCTCGCGGGGACGGGCCACTAGGCTGCCAACCGTGTCGCCCTACGTCGTCATCGCCGCTGTGGTCGCGGTCGGCCTGCTGCTCTTCGTGGCCGCGATGGGCGCGAGGGCGCTGCTGGCTCCCCGGGCGCCGACCCGGGCCAAGCTGACGACGTACGAGTCCGGGGTCGACCCGGTGGGCCGGGACTGGGCCCAGACGCAGGTGCGCTACTTCGTCTACGCGTTCCTCTACGTCATCTTCGCCGTCGACGCGGTCTACCTGTTCCCCTGGGCCCTCGTCGTCCGCGGCAGGCTCGGCGCGGTGTCCCTGCTCGAGATCGCGGTCTTCATCGGCATCCTGCTGGTCGGGCTGGTCCACGCCGCGCGGCGTGGCCTGTTGAGGTGGCTCTGATGGCCACCGCCCAGCCGACCCCGCTGCCGACCTCGCAGCCGACCCCGCTGCCGATGCCGCGGGTGGGGCCGGCCACGGACCTCGCGCCCCAGCCGATCCGGGTCGTGCTGAACTGGGGTCGCCGCTACTCGCTGTGGGTCTTCAACTTCGGCCTCGCCTGCTGCGCCATCGAGTTCATCGCGGCGTCGATGGCCCGGCACGACTTCATCCGGCTCGGCGTCATCCCGTTCGCGCCCGGGCCGCGGCAGGCCGACCTCATGGTGGTGTCGGGCACCGTCACCGACAAGATGGCCCCAGCCGTGCGCCGGCTCTACGACCAGATGCCCGAACCCAAGTACGTCATCTCCTTCGGCGCCTGCTCCAACTCCGGTGGCCCCTACTGGGACTCGTACTCCGTCACCAAGGGCGTCGACACGATCATCCCCGTCGACGTCTACGTGCCGGGCTGCCCGCCCAGGCCTGAGGCGCTCCTGCAGGGAATCCTCAAGCTGCAGGAGAAGATCGCCTCGGAGACGTTGTCCACCAAGGGAATCCGGGCCAAGTATGCCGGCCACCGCCTCGCGTCGGCGGGTGAGGTCAGCCGCCCCCTGGTGCAGCCCCCGACCAAGGACGTCCCGTGAGCGACCCCGCCGCGCTCGACCCCGCCACGCTCGAGCGCGTGGAGGTCGAGCCGGCCGACTGGGTGGCGACGATCACGGCCGCCCGGGACGCGGCCTACACCTTCTTCGACTGGCTCACGGCGGTCGACCAGTCCGACGACGCGCTCGCTCCCGGCCTCGATGTCGTGTGCCACCTCATGAACGGATCCTCCCCGAGGGCGTTGCGGCGCAAGCTGTTTCGCACCCGCGTCCCCGACGGCGCCAGCCTCGGCAGCCTGACGGGGGTGTTCCGGGGGGTCGCGTGGCACGAACGCGAGACGCACGAGATGTTCGGGCTCGAGTTCGACGGCTTCGACGACGGCACCGGTCTCGGGCTGCGCCCGCTGCTGCTCCCGGACGGCTTCGAGGGCACGCCCCTGCGCAAGTCCTTCGTGCTCGCGGCCCGGGCGTCCAAGCCGTGGCCCGGGGCCAAGGAGCCGGGGGAGTCCGAGCACGCCAAGCCCACCGGTCGACGCCGCGTCTCCGCTCCCGGCGTGCCCGACCCCGAGTGGGGGCCGCGATGAGCGACGCCGTCGAGGTGACGCTGCGCGCGGTCGGGGTGCTGGCGGCCTTCCTCGTGCTGCCCCTGCTCGTCGGCCAGACCGAGCACAAGGTGATGGCGCACATGCAGGGCCGGCTCGGCCCGATGTATGCCGGTGGGTTCCACGGGTGGGCGCAGCTGGTGGCCGACGGGGTCAAGTTCGTGCAGAAGGAGGACATCACTCCCGCTGCCGCCGACAGGCGCATCTTCCGGTTCGCCCCCGCCGTGGCTCTCGTGCCCTATCTCGTTGCCCTGGCTGCGATCCCGCTCAGCCCGGACGTCGTCGCCGCGGACCTGCCCGCGTCGGCCGTGTTCGTGCTGGCCGCCACCGCGGTGGGCATCCTCGGCACCCTCATGGCCGGCTGGGCCAGCGCCAACAAGTACTCGCTGCTCGGTGCCATGCGCGCGGCGGCGCAGCTGCTCTCCTACGAGCTGCCGATGGTGCTGGCCGTTGCCAGTGTCTGCCTCGCGGCCGGTTCACTGTCGCTGTCGGGCATCGCGGCCGCCTGGTCGCCCTGGTGGCTCGTCTTCCAGCTGCCCGGAGCCGTCGTGTTCCTCGTCGCGGCCGTCGCCGAGCTCCAGCGTCCGCCGTTCGACATGCCGGTGGCCGACTCCGAGATCGTCTTCGGCGCCTACACCGAGTACACCGGACTGCGGTTCGCGTTCTTCCTGCTGGGCGAGTACGCCGGCATCGTGGTCATGTCACTGCTGTTCGCGGTGCTCTACCTCGGCGGCTGGCGCGGCCTGTTCAGCGACCAGCTCGGCTGGCTGTGGACCCTGCTCAAGGGGTTCTGCATCGCGGTCGTCGTCATCTGGCTCCGGGTGGCCTGGCCGCGACTGCGCGAGGACCAGCTGCAGCGGCTTGCGTGGCTGGTCCTGGTCCCGCTCGCGCTCGCCCAGCTGGCGATCACGGGTGTCTGGGTGGTGACCACCGCATGAGCCAGCAGGCGAAGAAGCCGGGAGGCATCGGCATACCGGGGATCCTCAAGGGTCTGGCCACCACGGCTCGCACCATGTCGAAGCCGGCCCACACGGCCGAGTACCCCGACGCACCACCGCACCTGCCGCCGCGCAGCCGCGGGGTCATCGCCCTGCTGGAGGAGAACTGCACCTCGTGCATGCTCTGTGCCCGCGAGTGCCCGGACTGGTGCATCTACATCGACTCGCACAAGGAGACGATCCCGGCCACGACCCCCGGCGGCCGCGAACGCCAGCGCAACGTGCTGGACCGGTTCGCCATCGACTTCAGCCTCTGCATGTACTGCGGCATCTGCATCGAGGTGTGCCCCTTCGACGCGCTGCACTGGAGCCCGGAGTTCGAGTACGCCGAGCTCGACATCCGTGACCTGTTGCACGAGAAGGACCGGCTCGGGCAGTGGATGCCCACCGTGCCCCCGCCGTCGGCGCTCGACGAGCACTCGGCCGAGGCCGCCGAGATCGGGGCCACCACGCGCCCCGGTCGTCTCGTCCGCACGACGCCGGCCCGCCCCCCGGCCTCACGGGCGACTCCGGCCGGGCAGCAGGCCGAGTCAGCGCCGGACACAGCGCCGGAGACCCCGCCGGAGACCGCGCCGGAGACAGGGGAATGACCGCGCTGGACGTGGCCTTCGCCGCAGCGGGGCTCATCACCGCGGCCAGCGGGCTGCTCGCCGTGACGACACGCCACCTCGTCCATGCCGCCCTGTGGCTGGTGGTCTGCCTCGGTGGCGTGGCCGGCTGCTACCTCGTCCTCGGGGCCGAGTTCGTGGCGCTGGTGCAGCTGCTGGTCTACGTCGGAGCGATCGTCGTGCTCGTGCTGTTCGCCCTCATGCTCACCCGCGCACCCATCGGGCCGAACCGCGAGATCAGCACCAGTCGCCTGCACCGGGTGCTCGCAGCTCTTCTCGGCGCGGGGGTCACGGTCCTGCTGGCAGCCGCCCTCCTGCCCATCGCCGGACCGCCGGTCGAACGCCACGTCAGCTCGACCACGGAGGTGGCCCAGCAGCTCTTCGGCACGTGGGTGTGGCCGTTCGAGGTCCTGTCCCTGCTGCTGCTCGTCGCCCTGGTCGCCGCGATGGCGGTGTCGCGGATGACCCGCCCCGTGCAGGCCGATGACGAGGCGGGGGCCGAGCGCGAGGCCCGGGAGTCCGCATGATCCACCTCGCCGGGCCGTACCTGCTCGCCGCCCTCCTCGCCGGCCTCGGTGCCTATGGGGTCCTGGCCCGACGCAACGCCGTGCTGGTCCTGATCGGGGTCGAGCTCATCCTCAACGCGGCGACCCTGCTGCTGGTGTCGGTCGCCTCCGCGGGTGCCGACCGCTGGGCGGCCGGAAACGTGCTCACGTTGTTCGTCATCACGATCGCCGCAGCCGAGGTCGTCGTCGCACTCGCCGTGGTCCTCGCTGTCTACCGCCTGCGGGGCGACGTCGACCTGGCTGACTCGCTTCCTGGCGATGCGGGTACAGGCATGCCGCCGAAAGGAACGGTCGACGACCGGGCCACCAGCGAGGTGATCCGGTGACCTCCGCCGCCGTACGGCTCGTCGTCCTGGTCCCGGCCGTCGCGGCTCTCGTGGGGCTGGCGCTGGCCCGTCGCGACGACGTCCGCCTACCCCGTGCGGTCGCCGTCGGAGCATCCCTCCTCTCCGTGCTCGCCGCCCTGCTCGAGGTCGTCGCCGTCCATGGCTCGACGAGGGTGACGGTCGTGCACACGATGCCGGGCCTCGACGCCGGGGAGCTGCGGGTCCCGTTGCAGCTGCAGGCGACTGCGGCGACTGCCCTCATCGCCCTGGTGGTCGCCGTCGTCGGCTGGGCGGTCCAGGCCTTCGCCGGCTGGTACCTGCGCGAGGACGACCGCTACGGCATCTTCGCCGCCACTGTCTCGCTGTTCACGGCGGGCATGCTCCTCGTCGTCCAGTCCGCCGACCTCGTGCTCACCCTCGTGGGCTGGGAGGTGATGGGCTGGTGCTCCTACCTGCTCATCGGCCACTGGAGCCGCAAGGAGTCCGCGCGCCGCGCCGCGCTCAAGGCCTTCCTCGTCACCCGGCTCGCGGACGTCGGGTTCGTGCTCGGGGTGGTGATCCTCGCCGCGGGTGCCGGGTCCACGGCATACCCGCAGGTGCTCCAGGTGTGGGCCGGGTCGGACTGCCGGGACGCGGGGCTGTGCGCGGCGCCGAATGCGACCCTGCGCACGGCCGCCATGGTGCTGCTGGTGATCGGGGTGCTCGGCAAGTCCGGCATGGTCCCGTTCCACGACTGGCTGCCCGACGCGATGGAGGGCCCGACCCCGGCGTCCGCGCTGATCCATGCCGCGACCATGGTCGCCGCCGGCACGTTCGTCCTCGCGCAGCTGTTCGACGTCCTCGCCGTCAGTGACGGGGCGCGCTGGCTGCTCGCCCTGAGCGCCGCCGTCACGATGGTGTATGCCGCCGTGCTGGCGTTCGGGCAGAGCGACCTCAAGCGGCTGCTCGCCTACTCCACCCTCAGCCAGGTCGCGCTGATGCTCTCGGCCCTGGCGGTCGCACCCGCGCACGAGGGACCGGGCGCAGGCGTGCTGCACCTGTACTCGCACGCCTTCTTCAAGGCACTGCTCTTCCTCGCGATCGGCTGGCTGAGCGTGACCGTCGGGGGGACCGCCGCGGCGACGATGCGCGGCGGGCTGCGCGGACACCTGTTCATCCGGCCGGCGATGTTCGTGGGCCTGCTGGCGCTGGCGGGGGTGCCTCCGCTGGTCGGCTTCGTGTCCAAGGAGCACGTCCTGGCGGCGGCCGGGGCCGGCGCGGCCGACGGCCAGGTCCGCGCGTGGGTCGTCCTCGTGGCCGGCCTGCTGACCGTCGCGCTCACCGCCGCCTACTGCATGCGCGCGTGGCTGGTCCTCGACGACCTGGCTGCCGCGGACATCGCACGGCACGAGGCCGACACCGCCGGCGCCCCGGTGCGTGCGGCCGTGACGATCCTGGCCATCCTGACGGTGGTCGGCGGGCTGGTCGTCCTCACGCCGCTGCTGCACCTCGGGGGTCACGTCGGCTGGCTGATGGCGGTGCTCAGCGTCCTGCTGCTCGTCGGTGCGGGCCTGGCCATCCGGTCTCTCGCGCGCGGCACGGATCCTGCCGTGCGGGTCGTCGGCGCACGGATGTCGTTGTTCGACAACGGCTTCGGCGTGGACCGCCTCTACGTGCACTACGTCGCCCGCCCGGTGGTCGCCCTGGCCCACCTCGTGGTGTTCCTCGACCGCGAGGTCGTGGACGCGTACGTGCGTGGCGCCGCCGCGGCGGCCCGGCTCGGTGGCACAGGCGGCCAGCACGCCCACCGGGCTGAGCGCGCTGCGTCCGGGCTGGCCTGGGTCGTCGCCGGCGTCGTCGCGGTCGCCCTCGCCGGGGTGGTCCTGTGGTGATCCTCGTCAGCCTCGTGGTCCCGGCGGCGGTCGCCGTCTGGCTGCTCACTGGTGGTCGCGGCGTCTCCCACCGCTCCGCCAACCGGCTCGCGACCGCCGCAAGCGTGGTCGCCCTGGCCGCGGTCGTGATCGCCGTGGTCGTGCGCCCCACCGTCGACCGTGGCTGGGTGCCGTCGCTCGGCCTGCGCTGGGAGCTCGCCGTGGACGGCATCAGCGCCCCGCTGCTGCTGCTGACCGCGGTCCTCGGGGTGGGCGTCGTGCTGCACACCCTGGACCGGCCCCCGCAGGGTGGGACCACCGCGGCCTTCCACGCCTGCCTGCTGCTCGTCGAGTTCGGTGCGCTGGCGACGTTCTACGCCCGCGACGCGGTCCTGTTCTTCGTCGCCTTCGAGCTCGTCCTCGTGCCGATGTGGGTGCTGATCACCCGGTTCGGAGACGCCCACGACCCGGCAGCTCGCGCAGACGCAGGGGGTCGCTTCATCCTCTACACCGCGTTCGGCTCCACCCTCATGCTCGTCGGCATCCTGGCGCTGGTGACCAAGGCGGGCACCTCCGACCTCGACGTCCTCGCCCAAGGCGGTGGCCACGGCATCTCCGTGGGCACCCAGACCCTCGTCGCGGCCCTGCTGGTCGCCGGGCTGGCGGTCAAGGTGCCGGTCTTTCCGCTGCACACCTGGCTGCCGCCCGCACACACCACGGCGCCCACAGCAGGATCGGTGCTGCTGGCGGCCGTGCTGCTCAAGATGGGCACGTACGGCCTCGTCCGCCTGCCGCTCGCCTCACTCCCCGAGGGCTTCTCGAGGGTGGCTCCGGTGCTGGCCGTCCTCGGCGCGGTGGGCATCATCTGGGGAGGCCTCGCCTGCCTCGTCGAGCGCGACCTCAAGCGGCTCATCGCCTACTCCTCGGTCGCTCACATGGGATTCGTCGTGCTGGGACTCTCGAGCGGCACCCGCACCGGCCTCCAGGCAGCCTTGTTCGCCAACGTCGCGCATGGTGTCATCTCGGCCCTGCTCTTCGTCGTGGTCGGTGGGCTCAAGGAGCGGTGGGGCGACGCCGACCTCCAGACGGCTCGGGCTGCCCTGCGCGAGGTCAGCCCACGGCTCGGCTTCGCCCTCATCGTCGGGCTCGCGGCTTCCCTCGGACTGCCCGGCCTGGCCGGCTTCTGGGGGGAGTTCCTCAGCGTGTATGCCGCGTGGTCACCCGCCGACGACCGTCCGCAGGGCCTGTTCCGCGCCCTGGCCGTCGTGGCCGCCCTCGGCACGGTCCTCGCCGGCGCCTACGCGCTGCGCGTCGCCCGCACCGTCTGGGCCGGTGAGCGAACCACCCCGTTCATCGAGGACAGCCGCGCCAGCGAGTGGGGCGTCATCGCCGTCCTCGTGCTGGGCGTGCTGCTGCTCGGTATCGCGCCCGGACCGCTGCTGGCCATGACCGGCCGCGCGGTGAGCACGATCATCGGAGCCGCACCGTGATCGCCCCGACGGCGGCCTCGACCAGCCTGGTGACCTTCGACTGGCTCGTCCTGGGGCCGGTGGTGGTCCCGGCCCTGGGTGCGGTGGCCGTGCTGGTCGCGGACGTCCTCGCCCCTCGTCTGGTCCGGGTGCACGCCACCGTGGGGCTGCTCGCGCTCGCCGCCGGCCTGGCTCTGGCCATGCCAGGTGCGCTGCGCGCGGGGGACGCCCCGCTCCGCACGCTGTGCCTGCCAGCTCCCGACGGTGCGTGCCTCTTCGAAGCCGGACCGCTCGCCAGCGCGCTGCAGCTGGGCGCCATCGGGTCCGCCCTGGTGGTGCTGCTGCTGAGCTGGCCCGGCACGGACCCGCGAGAGCACCTGCGAGGCGGGCCGGCCGTTCTCGTGTCCCTGGTCCTGGCAGCCACGGCCGGGGCGGCCGGGGTGGCCGCCGCCCACGACCTCGGCTCCTGGCTGGTCTGCCTCGAGCTCGCCACGCTGCCCGCCATCGCGCTCGTGGCCCTTCGTGGCGACGTCCACGCCGGTCGCGGAGCACTGGCCCTGTTGACCACTTCGCTGGTCTCGTTCGCGATGGTCGTCCTCGGCGCGGCCCTCTGGCTGGTGTCGACCGGCGAGGCCGTGTTCGCCCCCGGGGCTGCCGCCGACGCCCTGGCCCACCCGCAGCGTCGGGTGGTGCTGCTCCTCGCGGCCCTCCTCCTGCTCGCAGGCCTGGGCTTCAAGCTCAGCCTCGCCCCGTTCCACGTCTGGACCCCGCAGGCGTACGCCGGGTCCACGGAACCCGTTGCTGCCTTCCTCGCGGCCACCTCCAAGGTGGCGGCACTCGCCGCCCTGCTCGTCCTCGTGAAGGCGCTGGTCGGTGCCGGTGCCCCCGTCATCGTCGCCTTCGGTCTCCTGGCGGCGGTGTCCATGACCCTTGGCAACGTCCTCGCGCTGGTCCAGGACGACCCCGTGCGGCTGCTGGCGTGGTCGACGGTCGCCCAGGCGGGGTGGGTGGTGCTCCCGCTCTCCGCCCTCGACGGCAGGGCCGCCGCTGCCTCGGGCGGCTACCTGCTGGCCTACGTGGTCGCCACCCTGGTCGCCTTCGTGGTGGTGCACGTCGTGACGTCGACGCCGCGCCTTGGGGGAGCCGTGGACCACGGACGCACGCTCACGGCATACACGGGCCTGCTGCGGGCCCATCCGCTGCTCGGCGGGGCGCTGGGACTGGCTCTGCTCTCTCTCGCGGGGCTGCCCCCCGGTGTCATCGGGCTCATCGCCAAGGTGGTCGCCCTGCGGCCGGTGGTGGGGCAGGGGCAGTGGGTGCTGGCCGTCGTGGCCGTCCTCAACGCGGTGATCGGCGTCGCGGTCTACCTGCGCTGGTTCGCCGTGCTGCTCCGCGATCCGCAGGAGGGGCCGGCGCAGCCCGTCCTGCGCACGATCCCGCGCCCCGCGCTCGCCGCCCTGGTGCTGGCCGGGCTCGCGCTCGTGGCCACCAGCGTGATGCCCCAGCTGCTGCTGGGCCTGCTCGGCTGAGGGTCGGCAGCCGCGCTCCGACGCGCTCCGACACGCGCCGCCGGGGAAGGCCAGCCCGGGAACGCCAGCACTGGAGGGAGCGTTGAGGCTGACATGCACAACCATTTCAACGGGCTCAAGACAGCAGCCCTCTTCGGGGGGATCTTCGCGCTCCTCCTGGCCATCGGTGGCCTCATCGCGAGCTCCACCGGCAGACCTGGCTTCATCTGGCTGTTCGCCCTGTTCGGCGTCGGGATGACCGCCTACGGCTACTGGAACTCCGACAAGCTCGCGATCAAGGCGATGCACGCCTATCCGGTGAGCGAGGCCCAGGCGCCGGTGATGTACCGGATCGTGCGCGAGCTCTCCACCGCCGCGGGCAAGCCGATGCCCAAGCTCTACATCAGTCCCACCGCAGCGCCCAATGCCTTCGCCACCGGCCGCAACCCCGAGCACGCTGCGGTGTGCTGCACGGAGGGGATCCTCGGGCTGCTCGACGAGCGCGAGCTGCGAGGCGTCCTCGGACACGAGCTGATGCACGTGTACAACCGCGACATCCTCACCGGTTCGGTGGCGGCCGCGGTGGCCGGCATCATCACCTCGGTGGCCCAGATGCTCATGTTCGCAGGCATCTTCGGCGGTGGCGGCAACGACGAGGACCGCCCGAACCCCATCGCGCTGCTGGCGATGGCCCTGCTCGCGCCGTTCGCGGCGATGCTGATCCAGATGGCGATCAGCCGCACCCGCGAGTACGACGCGGACGAGGACGGCGCCAAGCTCACCGGGGACCCGTTGGCACTGGCGTCCGCCCTGCGCAAGCTCGAGGTCGGCGTGGCCCGGGCGCCCCTGCAGCCGACACCGGCGATCCAGAACTCCAGCCACATGATGATCGCCAACCCGTTCCGCCCGCAGGACGTGTCGCGGTTCTTCTCCACGCACCCGCCGATGTCCGAGCGGATCGCCCGGCTCGAGCAGCAGGCCTACGGCTTCCGCCAGCGCTGAGGCGCCCTTGCTGACGCGCACGTCCCGTGCTCCGGGACGCGCACGTCCCGTGCTCCGGGACGAGCCCGTCCCAGCCCCCCGCACGACTCGCGGAGGGCTGGGAATGAAAGTCCAGGCGATACGCGTTACCATGGTCGCAGTTGCAGTTCCTCGTGTGAGTGGGCCCGCCGGAGCGCGGGCCTTTTCCGTAAGCGGTGTATTCCGTGTCGTGGTGATGTCGCAGCTGGTGGTCCGCATCCGCGGCCACATCGGCCAATTAGGAAAAGAGTTATCCCATGGCACAGGGAACAGTGAAGTGGTTCAACGCTGAGAAGGGCTTCGGCTTCATCGAGCAGGACGGCGGCGGCGCCGACGTCTTCGTTCACTACAGCGCGATCGAGTCCGGCGGCTACCGCTCGCTCGACGAGGCACAGCGCGTGGAGTTCGACATCACGCAGGGCCCGAAGGGTCCCCAGGCGGAGAAGGTCACGGTCATCTGACCTGCTTCACCCTCTGAACCAGATCGAAGCCCCCGGCCCTGCGGCCGGGGGCTTCGGCGTTCCCAGCGGCTGGTTGAATCGAGCACATGCCCGCCCTCACCCGCGCCGAAGCCCGCGAGCGATCCACCCTCATCGACGTGACGCGGATGGAGGTCACACTCGACCTCGACCGGGGTGCGGAGAGCTTCGACTCGCGCGTGCGGATCACCTTCTCCTGCACGACGCCCGGGCAGTCCACGTTCCTGGACGTGTTGCCCTCCGAGCTGCGCTCGCTGGTGCTCAACGGCTCGCCGGTCGACGTGTCGGGCCTGCGTGACGGGCGGATCGAGCTCACCGGTCTGAAGGCCGAGAACGTCCTCGAGGCCGACGCGGTGATGACCTACAGCCGAGACGGCCAGGGACTGCACCGGGCGGTCGACCCGGCCGATGGTGAGCACTACGTCTACGGCCACCTCTTCCTCGACGCCGCACCACGGGTGTTCGCCTGTTTCGACCAGCCCGACCTCAAGGCGCCCTACGTCGTCACCGTCGCCGCCCCGCAGGGGTGGATCGTGCTCGGCAACGGCGCGGCGACCCAGGTCGGGCCCGGGAGGTGGGAGCTGGCGCGGACGCAGCCACTGGCAACGTACTTCGTCACGGTCTGCGCGGGGCCCTACGCCTCCGTGCGCGACGAGCACGACGGCATACCGCTCGGGCTGCACGCCCGGGCCTCGCTCAGGGAGCACCTGGAGCGGGAGGCGCCGCAGATGCTCGAGGTGACCAAGGCGAGCTTCGACTACTACCACTCGCTCTTCGGGATCCGGTACCCGTTCGGGGAGTACCACCAGGTCTTCGTGCCGGAGTTCAACGCGGGCGCGATGGAGAACCCCGGCTGCGTGACGTTCCGCGACACGATGATCTTCCGCGGGGCCGCCGCGCGCGACGAGGTGCTCTCCCGCACCAACACCATCACGCACGAGATGGCCCACATGTGGTTCGGGGACCTCGTCACGATGCGGTGGTGGGACGACCTGTGGCTCAACGAGTCCTTCGCCGAGTACATGTCGCACCGCACCTGCGTGGACGCCACGGAGTTCACCGACGCGTGGATCGACTCGACGATGGCCCGCAAGGCTTGGGGGTATGCCGCCGAGCGCACCCCGTCGACGCACCCGGTCGCCGGGGGAGCCGCCCTCGACACCCAGGCGGCGCTTCAGGACTTCGACGGCATCTCGTACGCCAAGGGAGCCGCCACGCTGCGCCAGCTGATCGCCCACATCGGTGACGAGGCCTTCATCGCCGGGGTGTCGGCGCACCTGCGCGAGCACTCCTTCGGCAATGGCACGCTGGCGGACTTCCTGGGGTCCATGGAGCGCGCGTCCGGCCGGTCGCTGGCAGCCTGGAGCAAGGCCTGGCTGCTCACGGCCGGGCTCGACGTGATCTCGGTGGACCCGTCGACAGGTGTCATCGATCGGACTGTGCCGGAACAGTTTCCCGCGGATCGCCCCCACACGATGGACGTCGCGGGGTTCACCGACGGCGTGGAGGTCTTTCGCATCCCGGTGACCGTGACCCAGGACCGCACCACGGTCGAGGCGTTGCGTGAGGCCCCGTCAGCCGACCTGGTCGTGCCCAACGCCGCCGACCTCACCTGGGCCACCGTGACGCTCGACCCTGCCTCTGTCGAAGCGGTCCCCACGGCTCTGGCGGCGGTGCCGGACCCCCAGGCCCGGGCTGTCGTCTGGATCGCCCTCCTCGACGGCGTCTGCCTCGGGACGGTCGACCCGCGCGTGCTCGTCCGGACCTTCGGCAACGCCTGGCCTGCCGAGGACAACGGCTCGGTGCTGAGCCGGACCTCCCTCGCCCTGCTGTCCCGGTTCATCCCGACCTTCCTGCCGCCGGACGAGCAGGCCTGGGCCGAACGGGTGGTGGCGGACGCGGCCGGGCAGCTTCTCCGGTCCGCCCCGCTGGGGTCGACGCGTGCCCTCGTGGCCGCCCGGACCGTCGCCCGGTCGACGGACGACGAGTCCCTGCTGCGCGCCTGGGCCGCAGGCCTGGAGCGGCCTTCGGGGCTGGAGGCGGACTCGGACTTCGGCTGGATCGCGGTGCGGAACCTCGCCTCCCGCGGTCAGGTCGACCGCGGCTTCGTCGAAGCGCGGCGCGCCGAGGACGACACCCTGCAGGGTCGGCTCCACGCGTTGTCCGCGACCGCGGCGCTGCCGGATCGGGAAGCGAAGGCGTGGGCCTGGGCCGAGCTCACGACCAACCGGACGCGCTCCAACTACGAGCTGAACGCACTGGCGCAGGGCTTCTGGCTCGCCGCGGACCTCGACGTGGTGCGCCCCTACGTCGAGCGGTACTTCGCTGAGGTCCCCGCCATGACCGCCTGGGTCGGGGAGGACGCCCTCGCCCGGGTCGCGACCCTGGCCTACCCGGCGCGGATCGTCGAGGCGACCACCGCCGAGCTCAGCGCTGCGGCGGTCGCGAGCGGCCGGCTCAGCGTGGCGGTGCGCCGGAGCGTGGTCGACGCCGAGTCCGAGCTCCGGGAGGCGCTGCGGTCGCGGGCGACCTTCGGCTGAGGGCCCCCTGACGAGCCCCTTCTCGGCGTCTGTGCAGGTCAGAAGGCAAGTCCGAGGACAAGTCGTCCTGCGCTCAAGTGCGCGCGACAGCGGTTTCGGGGATACCATCGTCGGTGGCGAGGGCTTTTGCGATGTCAGTTGACGTTCACCTCCGTCTACGGAGGCATGGGTGGATATCCCAGGATGAACCGACTCAACGAAGGTGACACGCTAGGCGGCCGGTACGAGCTCGGGGTCCGGATCGCCTCCGGCGGCATGGCCGACGTCTGGGCCGGCACCGACACGGTCCTGCGGCGCACCGTGGCCGTGAAGGTCATGCGTCCCGACACCGGCCACGAGGAGCTCTTCGCGCTGCGGTTCCGTGACGAGGCCGTCCATTCGGCCGCGCTGTTGCACCCCAACATCGCGACGCTGTTCGACTACGGCGAGGACGACGGACTGGCCTTCCTCGTGATGGAGCTCGTCAAGGGTGAGCCGTTGTCGTTGCTCCTCAAGCGCCGCGGCCCCCTCGACCCGGCGGAGGTGCGCTCCCTCGTGGGACAGGCTGCGCTCGCCCTGGGCGTCGCCCACGAGGCCCGCGTGATCCACCGCGACGTGAAGCCGGCCAACGTCCTGGTGCGCCCCGACGGGCTGGTGAAGCTCACCGACTTCGGGATCGCGCGCGCTCTGGACGCCGCTGGTCACACCAGGGCCGGCGAGATGCTCGGCACGCCGCACTACCTCAGCCCCGAGCAGGCCATGGGTGCGGCCGCGACCGGCGCCAGCGATCTCTATGCCCTGGGTGTGGTCGCCCACGAGATGCTCTCGGGCAGGAAGCCGTTCGACCGGGGTACCCCTGTCGCCACTGCACTCAGCCACGTCACCGAGCCACCCCCGCCACTGCCGGACGGCGTGCCCGAGGACCTCGCGTCGCTGGTTCGTGACTGCCTGGCGAAGGAACCCGCGGACCGTCCGGCCAACGCGCGCGAGGTCGCCTCGCGTGTCGGCATCGGCGACCACGAGATGGCCGGGCTGGCGCTCGGCCTCGCCAGCGCGCTCGACAGCTGGGCCGAGGACGACGCGCCCGACACGGACGGCTCGGTCATCCGTTTTCCCGACCTGGGTGGCCCAACCCTGGCCATCCAGAGCGAACCGGGCGCCTAGCCCCGTCAAAGCCAGGTGTGCCGCCGTCCCCGGCCGGGGACGGCGGCATACCTGCGTCTTGGCGGCGGGTGAGCCGCCAAGGGCTCAGCGGTAGTTGGTGAACTGGATCGCGAAGTCCAGGTCGTCCTTGCTCTTGAGCAGGGCCTGCACGGCCTGCAGGTCGTCGCGCGACTTGCTGGTGACGCGCAGCTCGTCGCCCTGGATCTGCGACTTGACCGACTTCGGGCCCTCGTCGCGGATGATCTTGCCGACCTTCTTGGCGTTCTCCTGCGAGATGCCTTCCTGGAGGCCGATCTCGAGGCGGTACTCCTTGCCGGACAGCTGCGGGCCGCGCTCCGGGATGTCGAGGTGCTTGAGCGAGACCTTGCGCTTGACCAGCCAGGTCTGGAAGACGTCGAGGACGGCGTTCGCGCGCTCCTCGGTGTTCGCCTTGATGATCACCTTGTCCTCCCCGCTGGCCTCGATCGAGGCGCCGACGTTCTTGAAGTCGTAGCGGGTCGCCACCTCGCGCGCGGCGCTGTTGAGGGCGTTGGCGACCTCCTGGTGGTCGATCTTGCTGACGATGTCGAACGAGCTGTCGGCCATGGTGGCGAGTCCTTCCTGGCCGTCACGCGACAGTCGCCCGGTGGGACGGCTACCGGTTTCGGCATTCGTGGGTGTCCTTGCTATCCTTCCACGCGCACCCAGGCAGGTTGCCCGAGCGGCCAATGGGAGTGGACTGTAAATCCATCGCGAAAGCTTCGAAGGTTCGAATCCTTCACCTGCCACCCAGTGCACGAGAGGGCCCCTGACCAGCATGCATGCCGGTCAGGGGCCCTTCGCCGTTCTAGACCGCGTCCGGCTGCCGGCGGTCTTGAGCGGACTTCTACGGTGGAGGTTGTAAGGGCGCTTGGCGACCAGAGCCCACGGCAGCCCGATGTCGTCGGCCTCTCCTGATCACGCGACAGGGAGGCGGTGACTCAGCTGTCGGCGACGTTCATCGCGACCACGACCTTGCCGGCCCTGGTGCGGCCCTGCTCGACGTACGCCATCGCCTCGAGCGTCTGCTCGAACGGGAACACGGAGTCGATCACCGGCCGCAGGGCACCGCTGTCATAGAGGGCCCCGAGGGTGCGTAGCTGGGACCCGCTGGCGTGCATGAAGAAGAACTCGTAGCTGACGCCCAGGGCCTTCGCCTTCCTGCGCACCTTGCGGCTGATGGCGTTCATGACCAGGCCGAGGATGCCCGGGCCGCCGAGCTGCTTGGCAAACCCGGAGTCCGGGGGACCGGCGACGCCGATCGCACGCCCGCCGGGTTTCAGCACCGTGAGCGACCTGGCGAGGTTGTCCCCGCCGAGGGAGTCGATCACGAGGTCGTACCCGGACAGCACCTCGGCGAAGTCCTCCTGGGTGTAGTCCACGACGACGTCCGCGCCGAGGCTCCTGACCAGCTCCACGGTGGCAGTGCCTGTGGTGGTCGCAACGGTGGCCCCGAGGTGCTTGGCCAGCTGGACGACGGTGGAACCCAGACCGCCGGCGCCCGCGTGGACGAGGACCTTCTGACCGGGCTGGACCTCGGCGCGCTCCACGAGGATCTGCCAGGCGGCCAGCGCCACCAGTGGGACCGCAGCAGCCTCCTGGAGAGTCAGGGACGCGGGCTTGGGCGCGACGTCGTCCTGGTCGATCGCGATCAGCTCGGCGAAGGTCCCGATCCGGTAGTCGCGCGGACGGGCGTACACCTCGTCACCGACCTTGAAGTCCCGCACCTTGGTGCCCACCTGCGTCACCACACCCGCCACGTCGTGGCCGAGCGTGAAGGGCCGCTTGTGCTTCAGGAGCTGCTTGAACTCGCCGTTGCGCACCAGCTTGTCCAGGGGGTTGATGCTCGCCGCGGCAGCGCGGACCAGGACGTCGCGTTCGCCGACCCCGGGCTCGGGCACGTCGGCGGCGCGCAGGCCGTCCTCCCCGTACTTCTCGACGACGAACGCCAACATGTCAACCACCTTCGCAGTGTCTCGCTCCGCTGGGAGCGCCATGGAAACGTCATCAGTTCATCACAGTACGACCATAATAACAAACGCACCGAGGCGCCTCAGGCGTTGGCGAGCATGGCGTGAGCGGACCGGATTCCCTCCTCGAGAACGGCGTTGGAGAGTCTCCGGTCGGACACCGCACGCGCAAGCTGCATGGTGCCGACCATCATCGTGAAGAGAGCTAGGGCGGTGCCGCGCGCGGAGTCGGGGTCCTCGGGGGCCAGGCGGACGCTGATCTCGTCGAGGATCGCCTTTGCCCCCTTGGTGTACGCCCGCTTCGCCTCCGTGTCGGTCCGGCCGATCTCGTCGAGCAAAGCCGCCGAGGGGCAGCCCGCCTCGGGGTGCTCACGATGGTCCCGCGACAGGTACCAGTCGACGAACGCCTCCAGCCCGGCTCGTCCCGGCGGGAGCTCCGCGAACTCCTTCGCCTGGCGTCCGAGCTCCTCGCCGACCACGGTCGCCACGAGGGCGTCCTTGGAGTCGAAGTGCGCGTAGAAAGCACCGTTGGTCAGGCCGGCATCAGCCATCAGGGTGGCGATGCCGGAGCCGTCGATGCCGTCCTGCTTGAAGCGACGGCCGGCGGTCTCGATGATCCGCTTCCGGGTCGCTTCCTTGTGCTCCTTGTTGTACCGCGCCAAGGGGTGCTCCTGTCCAGGTCCACGCCTGCCCGGGCGGGCATCAGTTCCATTGTAGGTCGATCGACAGTTATAACGCGAACGTCGGTCAGCCATTCCTTGCCAGGCGCCCGGCAAGGAATGGCGAGGAGTCAGTCGGCGAGGAACGCTGCCGCGAGGGGTGCGAACTCCTCGTGGAACTGGAAGATGCCCCCGTGGCCCGAGTCGGGGTAGATGACCAGCTCGCTGCCCTTGATCCGGCGGTGGAGGCCCTCGGAGAGCACCGACGGCACCATCCGGTCGTGATCACCGTTGGCGATCAGGGTCGGCTGGGTGAACCGGGAGAGGTCCGAGGGAGCAGAGCGCCCGTACCTCTGGATCGCCTTCAGCTGGGTCTGGAAGGCCCTGACCCCGATCGGCTTGTCGCGGTCCGCGGTGCGCTCCTCCAGCCTTTTCACGAACGCCTTGCCGGCTGCCTTGCCGGCCGCGTTGCGGTTGAAGAACAGGAACTCCTTGGGGTCCGACCGGGTCAGGGTCGCGCGCAGGATGTCCCAGTAGGTCACGCCGACGACCTTGTCCATGTCCTTGCCGCCGCGAGGTCCGGTGCCGGTCAGGACGAGCCTGCGGACCAGATCGGGATGCTTGACGACCAGGTCCTGGGCGATCATGCCGCCCATCGAGAACGAGAACACGTCGACCTTGTCGAACCCCAGGGCAGTGATGAACTCGTAGGCGTGGTCGGCAGCTTCCTCGATCGTGTCGGGGACCCTTCCCGGCGAGGCGCCGACGCCCCGCTGGTCGAAGGTGATGACGTGTCGGCTATTCGCGATCGCGTCGACGATCCGCGGGTCCCAGTTGTCCAGGGTCGCCGCCAGGTGCACGAAGAAGACGACCGGGATGCCGCCCCTCGGGCCGAGCTCACGGTAGGCGTACGTGGCGCCCCGGGTGGTGACGGTGCGGGCCGGCGCTGCGGCATAGGAAGTGATGACGGGTTCGTTGCTGCTCATGGACAGGACTCCTTATTGACTGATGGACGTAAGATTACGACCGACAGGCAAAAAGAGCAAAGAGCGCATCAGTGCCGGCGCTGCACGGACCATGGCGCCAGAGCCCCCGGGGGCTGGCGCTCAGTGCTCGAGTCGACTCAGCTTGAACACGGCGATGGCCAGGCCGACCAGGAGCAGGGCCTGCGCCACGACCGCGCCGGGGGTGGACCTGAGCTGTTCGTCGTAGACGACCACGCCCAAGGCCACGCTCAGCAGGGGATCGACGGTGGCGATGATCGGAAGGCTGGTGTGCAGCGGTCCGGCCCGGAACGCCATCTGGGCCATGAGCAGACCGGCGGCCCCGCAGGTGAGGAGGACCAGGAGCTGCCAGCTCGTCAGCATCGACCAGAGCCCCTTGGTGGCCAGGACCTCGGTGACTGCCTTGATGAGCACCGCGGTGAACGCATATAACGTGCCCACCGCGGTGGCCAGCAGGGCCGCCCGGCGCCCGGAAGGAACGCGCCGAGCCACGACCACGCACGAGATGGCGAGCAGTACCGCCAGGCCGCCGGAGATGGCTGCAGCACCTCGGTCAGGGGCCTGGTGCTGGAGGTGGGGTGAGGATGCGCCAGACACGGTCAGGAAGCCGACGATCGCGAGCACCAGAAGCGCCCCCCACCGCAGTTCGCGATTCGTGACCCGGGTACGGGTGGTGAGGTGGCTCATGAGCAACGAGGTGAGCAACGAGGTGACGAGGAGCGGCTGGACGACGGAGACAGCACCGATGTGCAGTGCGAATGCCTGCAGTCCGAGCCCGCCGGCATCTGCTGCCATGCCGCCGAGCCACCACGGGCTGCTGACCGTCGACGCGACGAAGCGACGCGCACGGGCCGCGGATCCTCCCCGGGTCGCCGGAAGCGTCGCCGCGCTGTGATGCTTCAGCACCGTCGAGACGGCGAAGAACACTGTGGACGCCAGGCTCGCTGCGACCACCAGAGGGTAGTTCACGGCGACCAGCCAGGGCCCACGTCGACCATCAGCCTCGACGGGGGCGAAAGGGTCCTAGTCGCAGACCGCAAGTGAGCATCCTTCCCTGGACAGCACCGTCGCCATGACCGACAGGATTTGGTGTCGGCTGCGGGCCGTCAGACTAACCTTTCGTCTCCCCATCTTCGGTCCGCACGCCAGATTCCGCGAGTCAGAGTGGCCCACGATCATGGCCTTCGCACTCCAGCCTCTCGGGCGGAGTGCCGCACGCCGCGTCCCCGTTCGCCGCGTCCCCGTCCGCCACGTCCGCGTTCGCCACGTCGTCAGTGGACCGAGGCGAGCAGTGCGCCGACGCCGACGAAGAGGCCACCGAAGATGCGGTTGAGCCGTAGCTGTCCCTCCGCGCTGCGGGTCAGCCGTCGCAGTCCGCGCGCGGCGACGGCGAAGACGAACCACATCACGAGGATGTCGACGACGACGACCGTGGCCGCCAACACGCAGTACTGGGTCGCCAGCGGGCGGTCTGCCCGGATGAACTGCGGCGTGAAGGCAAGGAAGAAGACGACCGCCTTGGGGTTGGTGAGGTTGACCAACAACCCCTGGCGCGCCATCGCCCAGGGGGACACCGGGGCACCAGGGTCCTCGGGGTCCACTGGCTGGGGCTGGGCGCGCAGCTGCCGCACGCCGAGCAGGACCAGGTACGCCGCGCCGGCATAGCGGATGACCGTGAAGAGCAGCGGCGAGCTGGCCACCAGGACACCAACCCCCGCGGCGACGACGGCGATGTGCACCAGCAGGGCGAGCTGCTGGCCGAGGATGCCCCAGATCGAGCGCGCCCAGCCCGAGCCGATGGAGTTGGACATCGTGTTGACCGCGCCCGCGCCCGGAGTCAACGAGATCAGCACCGCTGCAGCGAGCAGGGTGAACCACACGGACCAGGACACGGCGGCACACTCTAGCCGCGTCGTGCTGCGACGGGTGCCCTGCTGACGGCGACGCGTACGGTGGCGCGTGGCAGTGGCGCCCGCCGCAGGCCGGAGGGAGGCGTCGTGCGGGTCGTCGTGATGGGCGCTGGAGGGTATGTCGGCAGTCGCCTCGTGCCGGCCCTGCTCGCCGAGGGACACACGGTCACGGCGACCTTCACCGACATCTCATCGGCCGGGCGCTTCTGGTGGTCGGACCAGGTCGATGTCGTCGAGATGGACGTCCTCGACAGGCCTGCGGTGCGAGCGGCGTGCGTGGGCGCCGAGGCGTTGGTCTACCTGGTCCACGGCCTCGGTGGTGACGACTTCGCGACCTGCGACCGCGAGGGCGCCTACAACGCAGCGCACGCTGCCGTCCGATCGGGACTCGAGCGCATCGTCTACCTCGGCGGCCTGGTCCCCGACGTCCCCGAGGGTGACCTGTCACCGCACCTGCGGTCACGGCTCGAGGTCGAGCAGGTCCTCACCGACTCCGGGGTGCCGACCCTGGCGCTGCGCGCCGCGATGGTGGTCGGCAGCGGTTCGACGTCGTTCGAGATCATGCGTCAGATGAGCGATCGGCTGCCCGTGCAGGTGCTGCCCCGCTGGATGGACACCCACGTCGAGCCCGTGGCCGTGACCGACGTGCTCACCGCACTGGTCGGTGCCCTGAAGGCCCCGCCACGCAGCCGCGCCTTCGACCTCGGCAGCGGCGAGCGGATGGCGTATGCCGCGTTGCTGCGGCTCTACGCAGACCGCGCCGGTCTGCGGCGGATCCAGGTGAGCGTCCCCGGCCTGCCGACGGGCCTGGTGTCGAGGCTCGCGCCGATCCTCACGCGTGCGCCGGCTCGCACGGTCCAGTCGCTGGTCGAGAGCCTGCGCCACGACATGGTCTGTCGGGGGCAGGACTTCGTCGACGAGCTGCTGCCGCCGGGCCATGCGCTCACCCCGGTCGAGGAAGCGCTCGACCGAGCCCTGGCGGTCCCCGACGAGGACGTGCCCGACCGCGATCGCGACATCATCGGCCCACTGACGTCCGACCCGCCCTGGGTCGGCGTGGTGGTCCGCTGAGTCAGGAGTCGGGCGCGCTGAGTCAGTTGTGCCCGGCCTTGAGCCGACGCTCGAGGTTGCGCGCGAACCCTGCGCCCATCGCCGCGATGACCGCCTGCATCGACGCCTGGACGGCCGGCTTGGCGAGCCTCGGGAACGGCAGGTCGACGTCGACGCGCAGCTCGATTGAGAGCCGGGTCCCGTCACCGCGGTCGGCGAGGACGTACACGCCCTCGACACCGGCGCGCTCCTGGCCCCGTGGAGCATGGGTGTAGGTGATCCGCTCGCGCGGCGTGAAGTCCATCCGCTCGGTGAAGGCGACCCCGATGCTCTTGCCGAGAACCTCGATGGGCGCGAGCTTCCATAGCCAGGTCTCGCCGTGGTCCTCGATCGACCGCACCATCGGCGTCAGCTTCGCGACCTGGCTGGCGTCGGTCAGGACCGCCCACACGGCGTCCCGGGGGTAGGCCACGTCGGCGGTGGACCTCTTCGAGGCCGAGAAGACAGACATGCACCGAGTGTGGTCCATGCGCACCCGCCCGGCGCGCCGGACTGACCGCGCCGCGACAGACTGGTCGCATGGTCGAGCAGAACTGGGCGGGCAACGTCACCTATCGCGCCCAGGAGATCGCGCGACCCACGAGCACCGCAGAGCTCCAGGAGCTCGTCGGCTCCGCCGAACGGGTCCGGGCCGTCGGGTCGAGGCACTCGTTCACGGAGCTGGCCGACACCGACGGCATACTCGTCGGGCTGTCCGGGCTGCCCGAGGAGGTGACTCTGGACGAGACGGCTCGCACGGTGACCGTGGGCGCCGGCCAGGACTACGCCACGGTGGCCACCGCGATCGAGGCGCGGGGCTGGGCCCTGGCCAACCTGGCATCCTTGCCGCACATCTCGGTCGCCGGTGCCGCGGCCACCGGCACCCACGGTTCGGGTGACGGGCTCCGATCCCTGGCCGGGGCAGTCGCAGCAATCGAGCTGGTCGGGTCCGACGGCGAGCTGCGCACGGTGGCCCGCGGTGACGAACAGTTCGAGGGCAGTGTCGTCGCCCTGGGGGCGCTCGGCATCGTCACCCGGCTCACGCTCGACGTCGAACCCAGCTACACCATGCGCCAGGACGTCTACACCGGCCTGCCCTGGCCCGTGCTCGAGGCGGAGTTCGACGCCATCACGAGCAGTGCCGACAGCGTCAGCCTGTTCACCCGGCTCGATGAGCGCGGGGTGCTGCAGGTCTGGCGCAAGAGCCGGTCGCACGAGAGCCCCGCTGACCTGCACGGTGCGCCCCGCCACCCCGGGCCGGTGCACCCGCTCGACGGTGCCCCGACCGAGGCCGTCACCGACCAGAGCGGGGAGGCGGGGCCCTGGCTCGACCGGCTGCCGCACTTCCGCGGCGGTTTCACCCCCAGCCGCGGTGAGGAGCTGCAGAGCGAGTACCTCGTGGACCGCTCCGTGGCGCTGGACGCACTGGCGGCCCTGCGGTGGCTGGAGCCGCGCATCGCTCCCCTCCTGCAGACTGTCGAGATCCGCACGGTGGCCAGCGACGAGCTGTGGCTGAGCAGCTCCTACCGACGAGCAACCGTGGGGTTCCACTTCACCTGGCACCTCGACGAGCCCGGCGTGTATGCCGTGCTGCCAGCCATCGAGGCGGCCCTGCTGCCGCTGGGGGCCCGCCCGCACTGGGGCAAGTGCTTCGTGGCGGCGGCCGAGGACCTCGCCCCGTCGTACCCGCGCTGGGATGACTTCCGGCGGCTGCGGGCCACGGCCGATCCGGGCGGCAAGTTCGGCAACGCCTTCCTCGACAGGGTGATCGGCACAGCCCAGGCCCTGTGAGAGTCTGGCCAGCGTGAGCGAACCGGCACCAGGGAGCGCCCGGCGTGGGCGTCCCGGCTACGACCAGGAGACGGTGCTGCGCCGCGCGGTCGAGCTCTTCAACGACCAGGGCTATGAAGGCACCAGCATGGGCGACCTCGCCCGGGAGCTCGGCTTCACCAAGTCCGCCATCTACCACCATGTCCCGAGCAAGACCCACCTGCTGTCCCTCGCCCTCGACGAAGCCCTGGACGCGCTGACGCAGGTGATCGAGGAGGCGAGCAGCGGCGTCGCCGGGCGCACGGCATACGAGCGGCTCCGACAGGCGGTCCACCGGAGCGTCCAGGTGCTCGTCGAGCACCAGCCCGCGGTCACCCTGCTGCTGCGGGTCCGTGGCAACAGCGAGGTCGAGCTCGACGCGCTGCGCCGCCGCCGCGAGATCGACGCGCGGCTCGCCGCGCTGGTCAAGGAAGCCATCGACGAGGGGTCGCTGCGCACCGACGTGCCACCGGCGCTCGTGAGCCGGTTGCTGTTCGGCATGGTCAACTCACTCGTCGAGTGGCACCGCGCGGGTGGTGGGGTCGACGGGGCACAGCTGTCCGAGGCAATCACGACGATCGCGTTCGACGGGCTGGCGATCGGGCCGCCTCACCAGTCGATCTCGCCGCCTCACCAGTCGTAGAAGCCGCGCCCGCTCTTGCGACCCAGCTCACCGGCGGCCACCTTGTCACGGAGCAGCTGAGGGGGTTCGAACCGCGGACCCAGCTCGCGAGCCAGGTGTTCGGCGATGGCGAGGCGGACGTCGAGGCCGACAATGTCTGTGGTCTTGAGCGGCCCGACCGGGTGCCGGTAGCCCAGGGTCATGGCGGTGTCGATGTCCGCGGCCGTCGCGACGCCCTCCTCGACCATCCGCATGGCCTCGAGGGCGATGGCGACGCCGAGCCGACTGCTGGCGAAGCCCGGGGAGTCCTTGACCGTGATCGCCGTCTTGCCCAGTGCGGCGACCCAGCTGCCGGCCAGCCCGACGAGTGAGGGCGTGGTCCGGCTGCCCACCACCACCTCGACCAGGTCGCTGGCGGGCACCGGGTTGAAGAAGTGCAGACCGATGAACCGCTCGGGGGCCGTGAGCCCGGCGGCGATGGCGTCGATCGACAGCGAGCTCGTGTTGGTCGCCAGGACCGCCTCCGGCGCGACCTGCTCGACCCGTCCGAAGACGGAGCGCTTGAGCTCGACGTCCTCGGGAACGGCCTCGATGACCAGGTCACTGTCGCCCAGCAGCCCGCCGTCCGCGGTGGCGGTCAGCCGGGCGGCGACCTGGGCGACGGTGCCGTCGAGGACCCCGCGGTCGGCGGCCTTGGCCAGGCTGGTGACGACCCGCTCCCGGGCGGAGTCCGCCGCGTCGTCGTCGCTCTCCACCACCGTGACGGTGCACCCCGCCGCGAGGAAGGTGTGGGCTATGCCAGCGCCCATCCGTCCACCACCGTAGACACCGACGCGGGTGGGCAGGCCGATGGGGGAGTCGGTCATGGGTGCTCCGTTCGTTGCAGGAAAGCGTTGGAGGTCAAGGACGCTCGAGCAGGAGGGCGCTGCCCTGGCCCACGCCGACGCACATGGTCGCGAGGCCGCGGTGGGCGCCCGCGCGTTCCAGGCGGCCGAGCAGCGTGACGACGATGCGGGTGCCGGAGCAGCCGAGCGGGTGGCCGAGCGCGATCGCGCCGCCGTCGGAGTTGACCACATCCTCCGCGAGCCCGAGGTCACGGATGCACGCGATCGACTGCGAGGCGAAGGCCTCGTTGAGCTCGACGGCCTCGAGGTCCTCGACCGTCCACCCGGCCCGCGCGAGTGCCTTGCGGCTGGCGGGCACGGGGCCGATTCCCATGATCTGCGGAGGAACTCCCGCGCTGGCCGCCGCGACGACCCGGGCGCGCGGCTGCAGGCCGTGCTCGACGATGAACCGCTCGCTCGCGACCACGACGGCGGCAGCACCGTCGTTGAGGCCGCTGGAGTTACCGGCCGTGACGAGCCCGTCGGGTCCGTGCAGTGGGCGCAGCGCCGCGAGCCGCTCGAGGCTGGTGTCGGCCCGCGGACCCTCGTCGGTGGTGAACTCGCCGTCCCCGACCGGGACTGGCACGGTCTCCGCCTCGAACCGGCCGTTCTTGATCGCGTCCAGCGCCCGCTCGTGTGAGCGAAGCGCAAAGGAGTCGAGCTCCTCCCGGGTCAGGTTCCACTGCTGCGCGACGCGTTCGGCGGTCTGCGGCATGGTCAGTGTGGTGTCGGCGTCGAAGCGCGGGTTGGTGAACCGCCACCCGATCGAGGTGTCGAAGGTTGCTCCCGGCCGCGCGAACGCCTTGGAGGGCTTCTCGGTCACCCAGGGCGCCCTGGTCATCGACTCGACCCCGCCGGCGACCACGACGTCGGCGTCACCCGCGGCGATCATCTGGCGTGCCGTGGCGATCGCCGTGAGCCCCGAGGCGCAGAGCCGGTTGACGGTGAAGCCCGGCACCGACTGGGGCAGTCCCGCGAGCAGGAGCGCCATCCGCGCGACGTTGCGGTTGTCCTCACCCGCCTGGTTGGCGGCGCCGAACACGACCTCGTCGACGAGCTCGGGGTCGACGCCCGACCGCGCGACGGCCTCGCGCACGACCAGCGCCGCGAGGTCGTCGGGGCGCACGGAAGCCAGCCCCCCGGCATACCGGCCGATCGGGGTGCGGACTCCGTCGACGATGAAGGCCTCGGTCATGCTCTGCTCCTCGGGGACTGGTGCACGTCAGGCATCGAAGTCGACGGTCACGGCGTCGCTGACGGGATAGGACTGACAGGTGAGGACGAAGCCCTGCTCGACCTCGGCCTGCTCCAGGGCGTAGTTGCGCCGCATGTCGACCTCGCCGACCCGCACGAGGGCCCGGCAGGTGCCGCAGACCCCGCCCTTGCAGGCGAACGGGAGATCCGTGCGGGAGGCCTGGGCCGCATCCAGGATCGACTGGCCGCGCGGCATCGGGGTGGTCGAGCTCAGCCCGTCGAGCACCACCGTGACGTCGCTGGTCTCGCCCTCGACGACGGCGTCGGCACGGTGCAGCTCCGGTGGCGGCTCGTCGACGTAGAAGAGCTCGAAGTGCACTCGGTCCTCGGCCACGCCCACTTCGGCCAGCACCTCCCGAGCGGCGCCGATCATGGCGAACGGTCCGCACAGCCACACGTCGTCGATGTCCTCGACCGGCACCAGCAGTGCGAGCAACCGGCGCAACCGGTCGGCGTCGATGCGTCCGGAGAACAGCTCGACGTCGCGGGGCTCGCGGGACAGCACGTGGATCAGCTGGAGGCGGGACCCGTGCCGGTTCTTCAGGTCGGCCAGCTCCTCGGCGAACATCACCGAACCCGTCGTGCGGTTGCCGTAGATCAGGGTCACCTCGGCGTCGGGGTGGCCGAGCATCGTGCTGGCGATGGAGAGCATCGGCGTGATGCCGGACCCCGCAGCGATGCACAGGTGCCGACCGCCGGACGACGGGTCGGCCCGGAAGCTCCCGGACGGCGTCTGCACCTCGATCTCGGTCCCCGGCCCGACCTCGTGGACCAGCCAGCGCGAGAAGAGTCCGTCGGGGATCTCGCGGACGCCGATGCGCGGTCGATCGCCGACAGCGGCGCAGATCGAGTAGGTGCGGCGGTGCTCCTGCCCGTCGATCGTGCGCCGCAGCGTCAGCGACTGACCCGCCTCGAACCTGTATGCCGCGGCGAGCTCGGCGGGCACGTCGAAGCTCACGGCGACCGCGTCGTCGGTGAGCTGCTCGACCGAGTGGACCGTGAGGGTGTGGAAGACGGGGGCGGTGCGACTCCGTTTCGGCAGGAGCAGCGAGCCGGTGGAGGTGGTCACTCAGATCTCCTTCACGTGCTCGAACGGCTCGAGGCACGACGAGCAGCGGTAGAGCGCCTTGCAGGCGGTCGGCCCGAACTCGGACGTCAGCTCGACCGATCCGGAGCCACACTGCGGGCAGTGGAGCGCGCGCCGGATCGGCTTGAGGGACAAGGCGACCGGCCCGGAGCGCGCTGGCGCCGGACCAGGGGCGGACAGCCCGTGGTCGACCAGGGCCTGCCGACCGCGGTCGGTGATCCAGTCGCTCGACCAGGCCGGCGAGAGGGACACCCGGATGCTGACGTCGTCGTAGCCCGCCTCGCCCAGCACCCGCACGAGATCGTCCCGCATGGTCGCCATGGCAGGGCAGCCGGTGTAGGTGGGGGTGATCGCGACCGTCACGGCCCCGGTGTCGGACACCTCGACAGAGCGCAGCACCCCGAGGTCGTCGAGGGTCAGCATCGGCATCTCCGGGTCGGTCACCGTGCGGGCCACGGCCAGCGCGTGGCTGGTGGGGGAGGTGGTCGGGCGCACGGTCACCACTGACCCATGGGGTGGGCCCGGGCGACGACCTGCAGCTCGCCGACGATCCGGCTCAGGGCCTCCGTGTGCATGCCGTCGCGGCCCTGGCGCCCCTGGATCGCGGCGAGCGGGGCGGCGGTCGGCTGCTCGACGCCGCTGAGGGCGAACACCTGCGCGAGGACGACGGACACGTCGTCGGCGACCGCGGCGGGGTCCACGCCCACGCCGGCCTCAGCCACGCGGGCCTCGACCTCGTGTGTCGTGAACTGCTCGGCCTGCAGCGGCCACACCTTCATCAGGGCGGCGTCGAGTCGCCGCCGGGACTCCTGCGTGCCACGGGCCAGGGTGAGGAACCACCGGCCGGCGTAGTCACGGTGGTAGGTCAGCTCCTTGACCCCCTTGGCCGCGACCGCGGCGAGGACGTGGTCCCGGCTCTCGACCAGTCGCTCGAAGAGGGCGATCCGCGCGCTCGAGTTGAGCAGCAGCTTGACGATCGTCACCGCGAAGTCGCCGTTGTCGAGCTCGACGAGGCGCACGTTGCGGAACTGCCGGGCATCGCGGAAGAACGCCAGGGCATCCTCCGGCGGCACCGGCGACCCCTCGGGCAGAGCCGGCACGAGCGTGGGGTCTGCCGCCGCAGCCCGGGCCAGGAGCAGCCGGGCCTGGCCCAGCAGGTCGAGGGCGATGTTGGACAGCGCGATGTCGTCCTCGAGGTCGGGAGCGCGGCTGGTCCACTCGCAGAGCCGTTGCGAGGCAATGAGGGCATCGTCCGCGAGCATGAGGCAGTAGGTCCCGAGGTCGGTCGCGTCGACCCCGTCGGGGATCGTCGTGTCGACCCCGGCCAAGGGGTCCTCGAAGTCGGTGCCGAAGGCCCAGTGCGAGGGGTCGCCACCGAGCAGTCCGTCGTAGACGGAGCCGTGGGCGTCGTTCGGGTCCGGCGCAGGATGGGACGGCTGGTGGACGAGGTCGTCGGCCACCGACTGGATCGCGTCCAGCCCGTTGGGCTGCGGGGTCTGGGGCTGCGGGGACTGGGGCTGCGGGCTCTGGGGCATGGGTCAGCAGCTCACATGTGGGGGACGGAGTCGGGGATCTCGTAGAACGTCGGGTGCCGGTAGACCTTGTCGCCACTCGGAGCGAACATCGGGTCCTTCTCGTCCGGGCTCGAGGCGGCGATGTCCTTGGACTGCACGACCCAGATGCTCACGCCCTCGTTGCGACGGGTGTAGACGTCGCGCGCGTGCCGCAGGGCCATCTCGTCATCGGCGGCGTGCAGCGACCCGACGTGGACGTGGTTGAGCCCGCGCTTGCCGCGCACGAAGACCTCGTACAGCGGCCACTCCGCGCGCACTCGCTCGTCGGCGCTCATGCCAGACCCTCCTCGCGCACCGAAGTCTGCTGCGCGGCATACGCGGTCGCGGCCTCACGGACCCAGGCGCCGTCCTCGTGGGCGGCGCGGCGGTGCGCGATGCGCTGGGTGTTGCACGGGCCGTTGCCCTTGACGACCTGCATGAACTCGTCCCAGTCGGGCTGGCCGAAGTCGTGGGCCTGACGTTCCTCGTTCCAGCGCAGCTCGGGGTCGGGGAAGGTCACGCCGAGCACCTTCGCCTGCGGCACGGACATGTCGACGAAGCGCTGGCGCAGGTCGTCGTTCGTGTTGCGCTTGATGCCCCACGCCATGGACTGGGCCGAGTTGGGCGACTCGTCGTCCGGCGGCCCGAACATCATCAGCGCCGGCCACCAGAACCGGTTGACGGACTCCTGGACCATCGCCCGCTGCTCGTCGGTGCCGCGCATCATGGTCATGAGCAGCTCGAACCCCTGCCGCTGGTGGAAGGACTCCTCCTTGCAGATGCGGATCATCGCGCGGCCGTAGGGCCCGAACGAGGTCCGGCACAGCGGCACCTGGTTGCAGATGGCCGCGCCGTCGACGAGCCAGCCGATCGTCCCCACGTCGGCGTACGACAGCGTCGGGTAGTTGAAGATCGAGGAGTACTTCTGCCGTCCCTCGATGAGCATCTCGGTGAGCTGGCCACGACTCACGCCGAGCGTCTCGCAGGCGGAGTAGAGGTAGAGCCCGTGGCCGGCCTCGTCCTGGACCTTGGCGAGCAGGATCGCCTTGCGGCGCAAGGAGGGGGCCCGGCCGATCCAGTTCCCCTCGGGCTGCATGCCGATGATCTCGGAGTGCGCGTGCTGGGCGACCTGGCGGATGAGCGTCTTGCGGTAGCCCTCGGGCATCCAGTCGCGCGGCTCGATGCGGTCGTTGTGGCTGATGGTCGCCTCGAACCCGGCGAGCAGGTCGGCCTCGCCGCCCGTCCCGGCCGGGGCAGTGGTGGTGTCCGTCATGCGACCCTCCGCAGTGAGGTGAATAACTGACCGAACGGTCTGTAATAGTGTCGCAGGTGCCGTCCGGCTTGCGCAACCACCGTATGCCGCGTGGCTGGGCGACGCCCGCGCGACTCCGGGGCCGCATTACTCGCGAGTCACCCGTGATCGGTGGCAGGCTCGGCAGCGTTCCGCTGTCCGACGTCGCCGGGAGGCCCAACCGATGTTCTCGCGCATCGCCATCGTCAACCGCGGCGAGGCCGCCATGCGGCTCATCCACGCGGTGCGCGACCTCAACGCGCAGGCCGGGCCCGACGGTCACCGGATCGAGACGATCGCGCTGCACACCGAAGGCGAGAAGCGGGCCATGTTCGTCCGCGAGGCCGACCACGCCTACAACCTCGGCCCGGCGGCCAACCGCCCCTACCTCGACTACGCCGTCCTCGAGAAGGCGCTGCGCGAGACGGGTGCCGATGCCGCCTGGGTCGGCTGGGGGTTCGTCGCCGAGGACCCGGGCTTCGCCGAGGTCTGCGCCCGGATCGGCGTCACCTTCATCGGCCCGAGCCCGGAGGCGATGCGCAAGCTCGGCGACAAGATCGGTTCCAAGATCATCGCCGAGGAGGTCGGCGTCCCGGTGGCCCCGTGGAGCGGCGGCGGGGTCGACACCCTCGAGGACGCCAAGGCCGCCGCAGCCCGGATCGGCTACCCGCTCATGCTCAAGGCGACCGCGGGCGGCGGCGGGCGCGGGATCCGGATGGTGGCCTCCGACGCGGATCTCACCGACGCCTACGAACGCACCCGTGACGAGGCCCAGCGTGCCTTCGGCTCCGGGGTCGTCTTCCTCGAGCGCCTCGTCACCGGCGCCCGCCACGTCGAGGTGCAGGTCATCGCCGACGGCCAGGGCACGGCCTGGGCCATCGGCGTCCGCGACTGCTCGATCCAGCGCCGCAACCAGAAGGTCATCGAGGAGTCGGCCTCCCCCGTCCTCGCCCCCGAGCAGGTGGCCGAGGTCAAGGCCAGCGCCGAGCGGCTCGCCGTCGCGGTGGGGTATGCCGGGGCCGGCACCGTCGAGTTCCTCTACCACCCGGGCGAGAAGTTCTTCGCCTTCCTCGAGGTCAACACCCGCCTGCAGGTCGAGCACCCCATCACCGAGGTCACCACCGACACCGACCTGGTGAAGCTGCAGATCCACGTGGCCGCCGGCGGTCGGCTCGAGGGGGAGCGCCCGCGCGAGGAGGGCCATGCGGTGGAGGCGCGGCTGAACGCCGAGGACCCCGACCGCGACTTCGCCCCGTCGCCCGGACGGATCGCCCTGCTCAACCTGCCCTCGGGCCCGGGGATCCGGGTGGACACCGGGGTGGGAGAAGGGGACTCGATCCCCGCCGACTTCGACTCGATGATCGCCAAGATCATCGCCGTCGGACGCGACCGCGACGAGGCGCTGGCCCGGTTGCGTCGCGCGATGGGCGAGACCACGGTCGTCATCGAGGGGGGCTCGACCAACAAGAGCTTCATCCTGGACCTGCTCGACCAGCCGGAGGTCATCGACGGCAGCGCCGACACCGGGTGGATCGACCGGGTGCGCGCCGAGGGTCGGCTCGTGTCCCACCGCCACTCCGGCGTGGCCCTCGTCGCCGCGGGCATCGAGGGATACGAGGACGAGGAGGAGGTCGAACGCATCCGGCTGCTCGAGACCTCGCGGGGCGGGCGACCCCAGGTGCAGCACCGGACCGGCCGTGCGATCGACCTCAAGCTGCGCGGCACGGCATACAAGGTCACGGTGTGGCGCATCGGGCCGCACAAGTTCCGCGTGGCCCTGGCCGCGGGTGCCACCGAGAAGACCGTCGACGCCGACCTCGACCGCCTCGACGAGTACACCAGCCGCCTGACGATCTCGGGGCGCACCCACCGCCTCATCACGGCCACCCACGGTCCCGTGCAGCTCGTGGAGGTCGACGGGGTCACCCACCGCGTCAGCCGCGACGAAGGGGGCGTCCTGCGTTCGCCGGCGCCGGCGCTCGTGGTCGCCACGCCCGTCGCCGTCGGCGCGCAGGTCGCGGCGGGCGCTCCGGTGCTCGTGCTCGAGTCGATGAAGATGGAGACGGTCCTGCCCGCGCCGTTCGCGGGGCGGGTCAAGGAGCTCCTCGTGTGGGCGGGCAGCCAGGTCGAGACCGGCACCCCGCTGGTGCGGCTGGAACCGGTGGGCGACGGCGACGAGGCGGCTGACGCAGGGACGGGCGACGAGGCTGTCGACCTCGACCTGCCCGAGGACCCGACGACCGGGGACGGCCCCGCGGCCGTGGCTGAGCAGGCTCGTTCCGCGCTCGCGGCGATGCTCCTGGGATACGACCTCGACCAGCGCGACGAGGGCAGCACGCTGGCGACCTACCTCGCCGCGCGGGACGAGCTCACCGCCACGGGTGTCTCGCAGGTGTCCGCCGAGGTCGGCCTGCTGGAGGTCTTCGCCGACCTCGCCGAGCTGAGCCGCAACCGGCCGGCCGGCGAGGAGGCCCACGTCGAACACCGGGTGCACAGCCCGCGCGAGCACTTCCACACCTACCTGCAGAGCCTCGACCCCGACCGCGGGGCGCTCCCCGAGCAGTTCCGCGCCAAGCTCTCCAACGTGCTGCGGCACTACGGCATCGACAGCCTCGAGCGCACCCCCGAGCTGGAACAGGCGGTCTTCCGGGTCTTCCTCTCCCAGCAGCGATCTGCCCCCGACGTCGCCCTCGCGACGTCGCTGCTGCAGAGCTGGATGGCCGAGCCCTGCCCCGAACCGCCACTCGACAGCGCCGCGCGCGAGGTCCTCGACCGGCTCATCGTGGCAACCCAGCTGCGCTTCCCCGTGGTCGGTGACCTGGCCCGCAGCGTGCGGTTCCGCTGGTTCGACCAGCCCCTGGTCGACGCCGACCGGGCCAGCATCCTGGGCGGGGTCAGCGACGAGCTGACCGCCCTGGAGGCGATGCCGGAGAGCGAGGAGCGCGCGCGCCGGATCGACGCCCTCGCCGCCATCCCGGAGCAGATCGTGCAGTTCCTCGCCGAGCGGCTGGAGCGTGGGGTGCCGCAGCGCGAGCCGATGCTGGCCGTCCTCATCAAGCGCCACTACCGCGACCACGACCTCACCGGGCTGCGCGAGATCTCCGTCGGGACAAGGCCTTTCGCGATCGCCGACTACACGCTCGACGGCCGCCCCACGCGGCTGGTCACCAGCGTCGGCCGGGTCGACGAGCTGACCCCCGAGGGCGAGCTCGGGGCCGCCGTGGCGGCGCAGCTGGACCAGGCCGCGGCCGGGGCCGACGGGGTGGTCGACCTCTACCTGTCCTGGCCCGACGAGCCGGAGTCGCCCGAGGACGCCTCCGAGCACCTGGGTCGCCTCCTTGCCGGTATGCCGTTCGCGCAGCGGGTGCGCCGGGTGGCCGTCGCCGTGTGCCCCGGTGCCGGACGACCGGTGGCGTACTTCACCTTCCGACCCGAGGGCGACGGCTCGATGGTCGAGGACCGCCTCGTCCGCGGGGTCCACCCGATGGTCGGGCGCCGGCTCAACCTGTGGCGGTTGCGGGACTTCGACGTGACCCGTCTCGATGCCCCGGACGACGTCCTGCTCTACCTGTGCACCGCGCCCGGCAACGAGGCGGACCAGCGGCTGGTCGCGCTCGCCCAGGTCCGACAGCTGGTCGTGGTGCGCGACGAGCAGGGGCGCGTGACCGCGCTGCCCCATGCCGAGCGCGCCATCGCCAACTGCCTGGAGGCGATCCGCCGCGCGCGGTCGGCCCGGGGAGCCGACGGCGCCCGCCTCGACATGAACCACGTGTGGGTCCACATCTGGCCGCCCATCGAGGCCGACCTCAACCAGCTCACCGCCCTCCAGGCCAGGATCGCCCCGCTGACTGCCGGTGCGGGCATCGAGGAGGTCCTGGTGCAGGGCCGGATCGCGACGCCCGACGGCGCGAGCGCCCCGCTGGCGGCACGGTTCCACTACCAGCCCGGATCGGGCGTCGTGACCTCCGTCGAGGAGCCGCCCACCACCCGCCTGAAGCCGCTGGACGACTACGCACAGAAGGTCGTCCGCGCCCGCCGGCGCGGGGTCGTCTACCCCTACGAGCTGCAGGCCATGATCGCCGGCCCCGGTGGCACCGCCACCGAGTACGACCTGGACGACTCGGGTGTGCTCGTGCCGGTGGACCGGCCCTACGGCCTCAACAAGGCGGGGATCATCGCCGGTGTCATCACGACTCCCACCGAGCGCTATCCGGAGGGCATGACGCGCGTGCTGCTGTGCGGCGACCCGCTGAAGGCCCTCGGCGCCGTGTCCGAGGCCGAGTGCGCCCGCGTCATCGCGGCACTCGACCTCGCGGAGCGGATGCGCGTCCCGGTCGAGTGGTTCGCCCTCTCCGCCGGCGCGCGGATCTCGATGGACTCGGGCACCGAGAACATGGACTGGGTCGCGAAGGCGCTGAAGCGGATCGTCGAGTTCACCCAGGACGGCGGCGAGATCAACATCGTCGTCGCCGGGATCAACGTCGGCGCGCAGCCCTACTGGAACGCCGAAGCCACCATGCTCATGCACACCAAGGGCATCCTGGTGATGACGCCGGACAGTGCCATGGTGCTGACCGGCAAGCAGTCGCTCGACTTCTCCGGCGGGGTGTCGGCCGAGGACAACTACGGCATCGGCGGCTACGACCGGGTGATGGGGCCGAACGGTCAGGCGCAGTACTGGGCGCGCGACCTCGCCGACGCGTACGGGGTGCTGATGGCCCACTACGAGCACACCTACGTGCACCCCGGCGAACCCGGTCCACGCCGCGCGAAGTCCACCGACGACATCGCCCGGGACGTCACGACCTACCCGCACGTCATGCCGGACTCGGGCTTCACGACGGTGGGCGACATCTTCTCGCCGACCACGAACCCGGACCGCAAGAAGGCGTTCGACATCCGCATCCTGATGGCCGCGGTGGCTGACCAGGACCACGCGACCCTGGAGCGCTGGGCCGGCATGGCCGACGCCGAGACCGCGGTGGTGCAGGACGCGCACCTCGGCGGCATCCCCGTCTGCCTCCTCGGCATCGAGTCCAAGACCGTGGCGCGACGAGGCTTCCCGCCCACCGACGGACCCGACACCTACACGGCCGGCACGCTCTTCCCCCGGTCGTCGAAGAAGGCCGCGCGCGCCATCAACGCCGCGAGCGGCAACCGTCCGGTGGTGGTGCTCGCCAACCTGTCGGGGTTCGACGGCTCACCGGAGTCGATGCGCAGCCTCCAGCTCGAGTACGGCGCCGAGATCGGCCGGGCGATCGTCAACTTCAAGGGCCCGATCGTGTTCTGCGTCGTCAGCCGCTACCACGGTGGCGCGTTCGTCGTGTTCTCCAAGGCGCTGAACCCGAGCATGACGGTGCTGGCAGTCGAGGGGTCGTTCGCGTCCGTCCTCGGCGGGGCTCCGGCCGCCGCTGTCGTGTTCTCCCGTGACGTCGACGCGCGCACGGCTGCGGATGCACGGGTCAGGGAGCTCGAGTCACGGCTGCGCGACGCCTCCGGTGCGGAGCGCGCACGACTGGCCACCGAGCTCGCCGAGCTGCGCACCGCGGTGCGCAGCGAGAAGCTCGGCGAGGTCGCGTCGGAGTTCGACGGCGTGCACAACATCCACCGGGCGGTCAGCGTGGGATCGGTCGACGCCGTCATCGACCCGCACGAGCTGCGGCCCCGCATCATCGCCGCCCTCGAGGCGGGGCTGCGACGCTGAGCCCCGCACGCCCTGCCCGCGACCCCGCGGCCGAGCCCGCCACCGAGCCGCTGGGCACGCCTCGAGCCAAGCCCCTGACCGAGCCTCTGGCCAAGCCGGCCGCCGGGCTGCTGCTCGCCGCCGGCGGCGGGAGCCGGATGGGCCTGGCCAAGGCGCTGGTGGACGACCCGGCTGGTGGTTCCTTCGTCGAGCGCGGGGTCCGGGTGCTGCGCGATGGGGGCTGCGCGCCGGTCGTCGTCGTGGTGGGCGCGCAGGCCGACCGTGCGGCGGCACTGGCGGCCGCGGCAGGCGCGGAGCTCGTGGTGGAGGCGCGCGACTGGGCGACAGGACAGAGCGCCTCGCTGCGCCGCGGTCTCGAGACGCTCCGGGACACGGACGCCGACGTGGCGTGCGTGCTGCTCGTGGACCTCCCGGATGTCGGGGCCGAGGTGGTCGCCACGGTGCTGGCGGCCGCCGGTGACACGACCGACGCCCTGGCCCGGGCGGCATACCGGGGGCTGCCCGGGCATCCCGTGGTGATCGGTCGGGACCACTGGGAGGCGATCGCCGAGACCGCCACCGGTGACCGCGGCGCTCGTGACTACCTCGCCATCCGAGCCCACCTGGTCGTCGAGGTCGGTCACCAGGCCTCCGGACGTGACGTGGACACCCCGGACGACCTGTGAGGTTGGGGTGCCCCTTCAATTACCCGTCGCCATGAGTGATGCTGGGGACATGGAGCCACGCGAGGCCTTTGAGTCCGCGGGGGAGCTGACGCAGGGGCTTGCCGACACCGGATACCTCGCCGACGACGCCCTCGCCACGGTTGCCTGGCTCGCCCTGCGGCTCCAGCGCCCGCTGCTGCTCGAGGGCGAACCCGGCACCGGCAAGACCGCGCTCGCGGAGAGCATCGCCACCGCGCTCGACCTGCCGCTGATCCGGTTGCAGTGCTACGAGGGCATCGATGCGACCCAGGCGCTGTACGACTGGGACTTCCCCCGGCAGATCCTGCACCTGCGGGCCGTCGAGGCCGTGGCGGCGGGCGAGCACGACGTCGCGGCGGTCGAGGAGCAGCTGTTCGACCAGCGGTTCCTCCTGGCACGGCCGGTGCTGCGGGCGCTGCGTGAGTCGCCGGTGGTGCTGCTGGTGGACGAGATCGACCGCGCCGACGACGAGTTCGAGGCGTTCCTGCTCGAGGTGCTCTCGACCTGGCAGGTGACCATTCCCGAGCTCGGGACGGTGGCCGCCGCGACCCCGCCCATCGTCGTCCTCACCTCCAACCGCACCCGAGAGCTCCACGACGCGCTCAAGCGTCGGTGCCTCTACCACTGGATCGACCACCCGAGCCTCCAGCGGGAGCTCCAGATCGTCAGGACCCGCGCCCCCGAAGTCTCCGAGTCCCTTGCCGCACAGGTGGTTTCGACCGTCCACCGCCTTCGCGACGAGCAGGACCTGATCAAGCCGCCCGGCATCGCGGAGACCCTCGACTGGGTCCGCGCGCTGCGGGAGCTCGGCGCCTCCGAGCTCGACCTCGATGCCGCCTCGGCGAGCCTGGGGGTCGCCGTGAAGTACCGCGAGGACGCCGAGCGCGTGCGTGCGGCCCTCGACCGGATCCTGGCGCGATGACCACCGGCGCGATGACGGCCGGCGCGACGCCTGCCCCGCCCGTGCACGCGGCGGACGAGATCCTGCTGGGCTTCGCGCGTGCGGTGCGTGCCGCCGGCGTCAACGTCACGGCGGACCGCGAGCGCACCTACCTCGACGCGGTGGCGGTCGTCGGGGTGGGGGACCAGTCCGCGGCCTACTGGGCGGGACGCGCCACCCTGTGCGCCTCGCCGGCGGATCTCGAGCGCTACGACCAGGTGTATGCCGCGTGGTTCGGCCTCGAGCGCGCCACCTCCCGGAGGCGTCGCGACGAGAGCCACGCCGTCGCCCACGCGCCCCTCGACGCGGGCCGCGGCAGCGGGGCGGACCCCGAGTCGCCGCAGGACGTGGTGCGGGCGTCGGCGAGTGCGGTCGAGGTCCTGCGCCACCGTGACGTGGCCTCGCTCAGCGGTGCCGACCGCGCTCGGCTGGCGGCCCTCTTCGCGACCCTGCGGCCTCGGGCGCCGCGCCGACCCGCCCACCGGCACACCCCGTCGCGGCGCGGTGGGGTGGATGCCCGCCGCACGCTGCGGGAACAGCTGCGACGGATGGGAGAGCCAGGCCCGATCGCTTGGCGGCACAAGGGAACTCGACCTCGGCGGCTGGTCCTGCTCGTCGACGTGTCCGGCTCGATGAGCGCCTACGCCGACGCACTGCTGCGCCTCGCCCACACCTACGCCGCCAGCGACCTGCCGGTCGAGGTGTTCACCCTCGGCACCCGGCTGACCCACGTCACCCGTCCGCTGCGGCAGCGCGATCCGGAGCGCGCGATCGTCGCGTGCGGTGCCTGCGTGCCCGACTGGTCGGGGGGCACCAGGCTGGCGGAGGGGATCGGGGCCTTCCTCGACCGGTGGGGTCGACGCGGGATGGCGCGGGGGGCCGTGGTCGTGCTGTTCAGCGACGGCTGGGAGCGCAGCGAGCCCGCCGCACTGGGCGAGCAGATGCGCCGCCTGCGCGCCCTGGCCCACCGCGTGGTGTGGGTCAACCCCCATCGCGGCAAGCCGGGGTACGAACCCGTCCAGCAGGGGATCGTGGCGGTGCTGCCGCACGTCGACGACTTCGTCGCAGGTCACTCGATGGCGGCCTTCGAGGAGCTCCTCGAGGTGGTTGCCCGTGCGTGAGGTGCTGCCCGAGCTGCTCCGCTGGTGGCGCGCGGGGGCCACGGTCGGTGTCGGCACCGTCGTCGCCACCTGGCGCTCCGCGCCGCGACCAGCCGGCGCCGCCATGCTGGTGGGGCCCGGTGGCGAGGCCGTCGGGTCAGTCAGCGGCGGGTGCGTCGAGGGGGCGGTCTACGAGCTGGCCCAGGGGGTGGTCGCCGACGGTGTGGCCGTGCTGCAGCGCTACGGCGTCAGCGACGACGACGCGTATGCCGTCGGGCTGACCTGCGGTGGCATCCTCGACGTCTTCGTCGAGCCGGTCAGCCGCACGACCTTCCCTGAGCTGGGGGAGGTGGCGCAGGACATCGAGGCCGGTCGCCCGGTGGCGCTGGCGACCGTCATCGAGCACCCCGACCCGGCCTGGCTCGGGCGCCGGCTGGTCGTCCGACCCGAGGCGGGCTCACCGGGGTCGGCGGCACCCGGGGCAACCGAGGCGATCGGGACGACCGAGGCGACGACGGGCTCGCTGGGATCCTCGCGGGCCGACGACGCTGTGACGGACGACGCGCGGGGCCTGCTGGCGTCGGGTCGCACCGAGACCCTCACCTACGGCCCGGACGGAGAGCGCCGCGGCGAGGGGATGCGCGTCTTCGTCTCTGCGTTCGCGCCCCGGCCGCGCATGCTCGTCTTCGGGGCCATCGACTTCGCCGCGGCCGTCGCCCACCAGGGGCACTTCCTGGGATATCGCGTGACGGTCTGCGACGCCCGCCCCGTCTTCGCGACGGCTTCGCGGTTCCCCTCGGCCGACGAGGTCGTCGTCGACTGGCCGCACCGCTACCTCGCCGCGGAGCGGGATGCGGGCCGGATCGACGCCCGCACCGTGATCTGCGTGCTCACCCATGACCCCAAGTTCGACGTGCCGGTCCTCGAGCTCGCCCTGCGCCTGCCCGAAGTGGCGTACGTCGGTGCCATGGGTTCGCGGCGCACCCACGACGACCGCATGGCGCGGCTGCGCGAGGCGGGCCTCAGCGAGGACGAGCTGGCCCACCTCTCCAGCCCGGTCGGGCTCGACCTCGGGGCGCGGACCCCCGAGGAGACCGCTGTGAGCATCGCCGCCGAGATCATCGCCCTGCAGTGGGGAGGCCGGGGGGACCGGCTGGGTCACCGCGATGGGCCGATCCACCACCACGCCACCGGGCTGGTGGGGGCTTCCACAGGACCGGAGGAGGCCACTGGAAACCACCCGGAATGACAGTTGCCACCACTGGTCACAGCGAGAAGTATCCGAAGCAGTGCCTGGCCCGCTCGGCCAGGGTCCTCAACGAAGGAAGCAGCCCGCACAGGTGTAGTCGTCAAGGTGTTGTCGTCACAGAGAGGTGATCGAATGACCCGCATCAGCGTCACGGTCGACGGAGTCGACTACTCGGACGAGGTGGAGCCGAGAACGCTCCTCGTCCACTACCTGCGAGAGCAGCTGGGCAAGACCGGGACGGTTGTCGGGTGCGACACGAGCAACTGCGGCGCGTGCACCGTGCACCTCGACGGGCGCAGCGTGAAGTCGTGCAACGTGCTGGCGGTGCAGGCCGACGGCCACGACGTCACCACGATCGAGGGGCTGGCGGTCGACGGCGAGCTGCACCCGATGCAGCGGGCCTTCCACGAGTGCCACGCGCTGCAGTGCGGCTACTGCACGCCGGGGATGATCATGCAGGCCATCGACGTACTCACCGAGAACCCGCATCCCACCGAGCAGGAGATCCGGGTGGGGCTCGAGGGCAACCTGTGTCGCTGCACCGGGTACCACAACATCGTCAAAGCAGTTCAGCAGGCAGCGGGCACCTCCTCCGCCTCCGTCGCCGCCGCGGACGGAGCGCAGTCATGACCGCCGTCGAGACCCGTCCCACCGCCGAGGTCGGCAACCGGCGCCTCCGCAAGGAGGACCAGCGCCTCATCACCGGTCGCACCCGATGGACCGACAACATCGTCCTGCCGGGCATGTTGCACGCCGCGATGGTCCGCAGCCCGCACGCCCACGCCATGGTCACCGGCATCGACACCGCGGCAGCGCGACAGGCCCCCGGCGTGATCGCCGTCCTCACCGGGGCGGACGTGAAGGACGGCATGGGGGCCGTGGCCAACGCCTGGCCGATCACGACCGACCAGAAAGCCCCGGCGCACCTGCCGATCGTGCTCGACCACGTCGCGTGCGCCGGTGAGATCGTGGCAGTGGTGGTGGCTCGTTCCGCCGCCCAGGCCCGCGACGCCGCCGAGCTGGTGGACGTCGACTACGACGAGCTGCCGGCCGTCCTGGACGCCAAGGACGCGGTCGAGGACGCCGTGCTCGCCCACCCGGACCTCGGCACCAACAAGTCGGCGCTCTGGCGGCTGGACTCCGCGGAGCAGGGCAGCGGGACCGACGTCGACGAGGAGATCGCCAAGGCCCGCGCCGACGGCATCGTCATCGAGCGGGAGTTCCGCCAGCAGCGCCTGATCCCTGCCTTCATGGAGCCTCGCTCGACGGTGGTCGACCCCACCGGGGAACAGATCACGGTCTGGACCTCCACCCAGGTCCCGCACATCCTGCGGTTCCTCATCGCGGCCACGACCGGCATACCGGAGTCCAAGGTGAGGGTCATCGCACCCGACGTGGGCGGCGGCTTCGGCGGCAAGCTGCAGACGACGGCGGAGGAGTTCGCGACGCTGGCCGCCGCCCGGCACGTCGGCAAACCCGTCAAGTACACCGAGACCCGCTCGGAGTCGCTCGTGTCCGGCCACCACGGTCGCGACCAGTACCAGCAGCTGACCCTCGCGGCGACCAAGGACGGCACGGTCACCGCGCTGAAGGTCGACCTCGTCGCCAACCTGGGCGCGTACGTCGGGCTCGTCGGCGGCGGTGTCCCCGTGCTCGGCGCGTGGATGTTCAACGCCATCTACAAGTTCCGCGCCTACCGGTTCACGGTGCAGACCGTCCTCACCAACACCACCTGGGTGGACGCCTACCGCGGAGCCGGACGCCCCGAGGCGACGTATGCCGTCGAGCGGCTGATGGACGAGCTGGCGGCGGAGGTGGGCGTCGACCCGTTGCAGATCCGCGAGCAGAACTGGATCAAGCACGAGGAGTTCCCGTTCACCTCGGTGGCCGGGATGACCTACGACTCGGGCAACTACGAGGCCGCGACCGCCCGCGCGGTGGAGCTGTTCGACTACGAGGGGCTGCGGCGCGAGCAGCGGGAACGGCGGGAGCGCAAGGACCCCGTCCAGCTCGGGATCGGCGTCTCCACGTTCACCGAGATGTGCGGTCTCGCGCCATCGCGGATCCTCGGCGCGCTCAACTACGGCGCCGGCGGATGGGAGCACGCCTCCATCCGGATGCTGCCGACGGGCAAGGTCGAGGTCATCACCGGCACCTCACCGCACGGCCAGGGCCACGAGACGGCGTGGAGCCAGATCGCGGCCGACCGGCTCGGGGTGCCCTTCGAGGACATCGAGGTCCTGCACGGCGACACCCAGATCGCACCCCGCGGGCTCGACACCTACGGCTCGCGGTCGCTGGTGGTCGGAGGCGAAGCCGTCGTGCGTGCCGCCGACAAGGTCGTCGAGAAGGCCAAGATCGTCGCCGCCCACCTGCTGGAGGCGAGCGTCGACGACCTGGAGTTCTCCCGAGGTCGGTTCACCGTCCGCGGCACGGACAACGGCATCGGCATCACCGAGGTGGCGACCGCGCAGTTCACGTCGCACAACCTCCCGGCCGGCTTCGAACCCGGTATCGACGCCGACGCCACCTTCGACCCGGACGCCTTCTCCTTCCCCCACGGCACGCACCTGTGCGCGGCCGAGGTCGACACCGAGACCGGCCAGGTGACGTTGCGCAAGTACGTCTGCGTCGACGACATCGGCCAGATCATCAACCCCCTCATCGTCGAGGGCCAGGTGCATGGCGGCATCGTCCAGGGCATCGCACAGGCGTTGTGGGAGGAGGCGGTCTTCGACGACCAGGGCACGTTGGTGTCGGGCTCGTTCGTCGACTACACGCTGCCGACCACGGCCGACACGATCTCGTTCGTCACCGAGAACACGACGTCACCGTCGACGACCAACACCCTCGGGACCAAGGGAGTCGGCGAGGCCGGCGCGATCGCCTCCACCCCCGCCGTCGTCAACGCCGTCGTGGACGCCCTGCGCCCCTTGGGCATCACCGACATCCAGATGCCCTGCACACCCGAACGGGTCTGGAAGGCCATCCAGTCGGCCGGCGCCGGTCAGGGCCGCGGCACCACGGACGAGGTCCAGCCGCACTTCGAGGCCGGCTCCCTCAACCAGGACACCTCGAGTACCGGCACCGCGACGAACGGAGCAGACCAGTGATCCCCGCATCGTTCGACTACGTCGCACCCACCTCGGTGGCGGAGGCCCTGGCCGCCCTCGCCGAGGCCGGCGACGACGCCAAGGTGCTGGCCGGGGGCCAGAGCCTGCTGCCCATCCTGCGGATGCGCCTCAACGCCCCGGAGAAGGTCATCGACCTCGGCCGGATCACCGAGCTCCAGGGGGTCAGGGAGGACGGAGACCACCTCGTCATCGGTGCCATGACCACGTATGCCGATGTGCTGGCGAGCGACCTCGTGCGTCAGCACGCGGGGCTGCTCACCGACGCCATCGCCGAGGTGGCCGACCCGCAGATCCGCCACCGGGGGACCGTCGGGGGCGCCCTCGTCCACGCCGACCCGGCCGGTGACGTCGGCGCTCCAGCGCTCGCGCTCGACACCGAGTTCGTCATCACCGGCAGCGGTGGTGAGCGCACCGTGGCCGCCGGCGACTTCTTCCAGGACCTGTTCGAGACTGCCGTGGGAGAGGGCGAGCTGCTCACCGCCATCCGGATCCCCAAGCACACGGGGTGGGGCCACCGGTACGAGAAGTTCGTGCGCGTGTCGCACCAGTGGTCGATCGTGGCCGTCGCGGCGACGGTGCGGGTCGAGGGCGGAACCATCGCCGAGGCCCGGATCGGACTGACCAACATGGGCTCGACTCCCTTGCGAGCCACGGCTGTCGAGCGGGGACTGCTGGGCAAGGCCGCCACCGACGAGGCGGTCCGGGACGCGTGCGCGGCCGCCGCGGACGGCACCAACCCACCGTCGGACCTGAACGGAGACAGCGACTACCGCAGGCACCTCGCGACGGTGCTGACCCGCCGAGCAGTCCTTGCCGCGGCGGGAGGCTGAGCCGGTGGAGCTGAGCCACAGCTTCACCGTGCCGGCGACGGTCGACCGCGCCTGGGCGACCTTCATGGACCTCCCGCTGGTGGGTGGCTGCTTCCCCGGCGCCACGGTCACGGCCGTGACCGACGAGGGCTTCGCGGGCACGGTGAAGGTGAAGCTGGGTCCCATCTCGTTGGTCTACTCCGGCACGGGCGCCTTCGTGGAGAAGGACGACGGCGCCCACCGGGCGGTGATCGAGGCCAAGGGCAAGGACAAGCGCGGCAACGGCACCGCGGGCGCGACCGTGACCATCCAGCTCACCGACGTCGGCGACGGCTCGACCCGCGCCGACGTGCAGACCAACCTCGCCGTCACCGGCAAGCCGGCCCAGTTCGGCCGGGGCGTCATGCAGGACGTGTCGGACAAGCTGCTGGGGCAGTTCGTCAGCTGCATCGAGGGCAAGATCGGCGAGACACCCTCGCCCGAGGCGCTCTCGACAGAGGCCCCCTCGACGGAGGCCCCCTTGAGCGAGGCCCCCTCGAGAGAGCCCAACTTGAGCGAGGCGCCTTTGACGGTGGCTCCCGAGCCGGCACCCGAGCCGGCTCCGGCGCAGCCACGTCACCCGGGTGGCACCAGGCCTGCGCCGGACGACGCGCTCGACCTCGGTGGCACCGTCCTCCCGGTGCTGGTGAAGACCTACGGGAAGCAGGTGCTCCTCGGCGTCGTCGTCGTGGTGGCCGTGATCGTGATCTGGCGGGCACTGAGCTGAGCCGAGCTGAGGCGAGCTGAGGCGAGCTGAGGCGAGCGCCCACCAGCGGGGCGGCTCCGGCCGAACGGGTGATGACGGGATCGTCCGGTCATGTCGACCTCCGGTGGCCTACCCTGAAAGTGGCCGACCGCATGGCAAGGTGGCCGCACCGCAGCGCCGCACCTTCACCCGGCACACCGCAAGCACAGGAGCGCCCACATGAGCCAGCAGACCGTCGTCGTCCTGAACGGACCGAACCTCAACCTGCTGGGCGAGCGCGAGCCAGAGATCTACGGATCCGACACCCTCGCCGATATCGAGGCGCTGTGCCGCAAGGCAGCGAGCCTGGCAGGGCTGGACGTCGACTTCCGCCAGAGCAACCACGAGGGCGCGCTGATCGACGCCGTCCACGAGGTCCGCAAGAGCGCGGTCGGCATCGTCATCAACGCCGGCGCCTACACGCACACGTCGATCGCGCTGCGGGACGCGCTCGCGGCCCTGAGCATCCCGGTCTTCGAGGTGCACCTCAGCAACGTGCACCGGCGCGAGGAGTTCCGGCACCACTCCTACCTGTCCGCCGTCTCGGACGGGGTCATCAGCGGTTGCGGCCCCAGCGGCTACGCCTACGCGATCGCCCGGATCTCCGAGCTCATCGACGACCGGCACTGAACCACCCGGCAGCGACCCACCCTGCAAGACTGCGGGCATGACTGCGCCCGCGCTCGACCCGATGGACCTCGCAGGGATCGACGACCTGCTCTCCGACGAGGAGAAGGCGATCCGCGCCACCGTGCGCGCCTTCCTCGACAAGCGCGTCGAGCCGTTCGTCGCCGACTGGTTCGAGCGCGGCGAGATCGACGACGTCCGCGGCCTGACCAAGGAGCTCGGCTCGCTCGGGCTGCTCGGGATGCACCTCGAGGGGTACGGCTGCGCCGGGATGAGCGCCGTCGACTACGGCCTGGCCTGCCTCGAGCTGGAGGCCACCGACTCCGGCGTCCGGAGCCTGGTCTCGGTCCAGGGGTCGCTGGCCATGTACGCGATCCACCGCTGGGGCAGCGAGGAGCACCGACGGCAGTGGCTGCCGCGGATGGCCGCCGGCGAGGCGATCGGCTGCTTCGGCCTGACCGAGCCTGACCACGGCTCCGACCCCGGGTCGATGCGCACCCGCGCCCGTCGCGACGGCGACGACTGGGTGCTCGACGGCTCGAAGATGTGGATCACCAACGGCTCACTCGCCGACGTCGCCGTGGTCTGGGCGCAGGTTGACGAGGCCGGGACCCGGGGTGGGGACGACCGCAGCGTCGTCAGGGGGTTCGTCGTCCCGACCGACACCCCCGGCTTCTCCGCTCCGGAGATCAAGCACAAGCTGTCGCTGCGCGCCTCCGTGACCAGCGAACTCGTCCTCGAGGGCGTCCGGCTGCCGGGCGACGCCGTCTTCCCCGAGGTCCGCGGCCTCAAGGGCCCCCTGGCCTGCCTCAGTGAGGCGCGCTACGGCATCGTCTGGGGATCGCTCGGGGCGGCCCGGTCCAGCCTCGACACCGCCCGTCGGTACTCGATGGAGCGCCACCAGTTCGGGCGCCCGCTGGCCGGGTTCCAGCTCACCCAGCAGAAGCTCGCCGACATGGCCCTCGAGCTCGTCAAGGGCCAGCTGCTGGCCCTGCACCTCGGCCGTCGCAAGGACGCCGGAACCCTGCGTCCCGAACAGGTCAGCCTCGGCAAGCTGAACAACATCCGCGAGGCCCTGGACATCTGCCGGACCTCGCGAACCATCCTGGGCGCCAACGGGATCAGCCTGGAGTACCCGGTCATCCGGCACATGAACAACCTGGAGTCGGTGCTCACCTACGAGGGCACCGTGGAGATGCACACGCTCGTCGTCGGGCAGGCGATGACCGGCCAGCAGGCCTTCCGCTAGACCGCCTGCGGCGGGTCCCCAGGACCCCTCGCAGCCGCTCGTCGAAAGGCGTTCGCGCGGACCCGGCCACGCGGCATACCCTCGATTTTCGGTGGAGGCATCGGAGCGTGTAGTCTCACCGTCGCACTTCCGCGCGGCTCTCGAGAGCCCCGGGTGGGCAGGCCCCCTTAGCTCAGTCGGCAGAGCGTTTCCATGGTAAGGAAAAGGTCGTCGGTTCGATTCCGACAGGGGGCTCTGGGAACGGCGCCGCGAGGCGCACACCCCATGGCGGGGTAGCTCAGCTGGTTAGAGCGCACGACTCATAATCGTGAGGTCGCGGGATCGAGCCCCGCTCCCGCTACAGCCGCGATTTCAGGATTACCCCTGGATTCGCGTATTCTGATGCGTCGCGCCTTCACGGTGCGCCCACCATCACTCTGTCTTCAGACAGAACAGCGTTGAACCAAGACAGACCACCAGTCAGTTCCGAGAGCAGGTTGCCCCGTGGCCAGCAAGAGCACCGATGTCCGCCCCAAGATCACCTTGGCGTGCGTGGATTGCAAGGAGCGCAACTACATCACCAAGAAGAACCGTCGGAACAACCCCGACCGCTTGGAGATGAAGAAGTTCTGCCCCCGCGACGGCAAGCACACGCTGCACCGCGAGACCCGCTGACCTGACGCTCGTCGACGGCCGCCCCGGACCTCTGTCCCGGGCGGCTTTGTCGTGTCCGGACCCCGGCCCCATAGGGTGGGGCGCATGGCCGTCAACGCAGAATTCGCAGGGCGCAGCTACCCGCCCAGTGGCCCGTATGCCGTGGACGCGGCGATGCTGGCCGCCTTCGCCGCCGCGGTGGGCTCCAAGGACCCGGTCCACACCTCGCCTGACGCTGCCCGCGCCGCCGGCTACCGCGACGTGATCGCCCCGCCCACCTTCGCGGTGACCCTGGCCCAGCAGTGCGACCGCCAGCTGGTCGAGGACCCCGAGGCGGGCATCGACTTCAGCCGGGTGGTCCACGGCGAGCAGCGGTTCGTCCACCACCGACCCATCACCGCGGGCGACGCCGTCCTCGGCACCCTGACGGTCGACTCGGTGCGCGAGGCCGGTGGCCACGCGATGGTCACCACCCGCACCGAGCTCGCAACGCAGGACGGCGAGGCGCTGTGCACCTCGACGTCGACCATCGTCATCCGGGGAGGGGAGTGAGGATGGGCGCGCGCACCCTGGCCGAGGCAGCCGTCGGCGACACCATCGGACCGCGGACCCTCACGGTCACCCGAGAGGCCCTGGTCGCCTACGCCGCCGCCTCGGGCGACCAGAACCCGATCCACCAGGACGAGGCCTTCGCCCGCTCCGTGGGTCTGCCCGACGTCATCGCCCACGGCATGTGGACCATGGGGGCCGTCGGCTCCGTCGTCGAGGAGTGGGCCGGTGACGGTGGCCGGGTCATCGAGTTCGGCACCCGGTTCACCAAGCCCGTCGTCGTCCCGTCCAGCGGTGGCGAGGTCGAGGTGAGCGGGGTCGTGAAGACCGTCGACGAGGACACTCGCCGGGCCTCCGTCGAGCTGACCGCCACGAGCGAGGGCGTCAAGGTGCTCGGCCGGTGCATCGCCGTCGTCCAGCTCGACTGACCGGCCCTCCATGCACGACGAGCACGACGTCCCCCTGGCGTCGCTGACGACCATGCGGGTCGGCGGCCCTGCTGCCCGGCTCGTCACCGCGCAGACCATCGACGAGGTGGTCGACGCCGTCCGCGAGGTCGACGACGCCGACGAACCGCTGCTGGTGATCGGCGGCGGCTCCAACCTGGTCGTCGCCGACGCCGGTTTCGGCGGCAGCGTGGTCCGGCTGGCCACCGACGGGGTCACCGTCGAGTCCGCCGACCTGTGCGGCGGGGTGATGGTGCGCGTCGCGGCCGGCCTCGTGTGGGACGACTTCGTCGCACGCGCCGTGGCCGAGGGCTGGTCGGGCGTGGAGGCCCTCTCGGGGATCCCCGGGTCGAGCGGTGCCACGCCTGTCCAGAACGTCGGCGCCTACGGACAGGAGGTGGCGCAGACCATCGCCTCGGTCCGCGTGTGGGACCGCGCGCAGCAACAGGTCCGGACCCTCGCGGCGGCCGACTGCGCCTTCACCTACCGCCACTCCGCCTTCAAGGCCACGTCGCGGTACGTCGTGCTCGACGTGCTCTTCCAGCTCGTCCCCAGCGAGCTCAGCCAGCCCGTCGGGTATGCCGACCTGGCCCGTCAGCTGGACGTCTCACCGGGGGAGCGCGTCCCGCTGGCGGACGCGCGCGAGGCCGTCCTGGCGCAACGGCGCCTGCGGGGGATGGTCCTGGACGCGGACGACCACGACACCTGGTCCTGCGGCTCCTTCTTCACCAACCCCGTCCTGTCGCAGCGGCGGTTCGCGGCCCTGGAGTCCCGGGCGCGGACCCGGCTCGGCCCGGATGCCTCGACCCCGCCGAGGTTCGCCGACCCGGACGGCAACATCAAGACGAGCGCAGCCTGGCTGATCGACAGGGCCGGGTTCGCGAAGGGCTTCGCCTTGCCCGGCAGCCGGGCCGCCCTGTCGACCAAGCACACCCTGGCCATCACCAACCGTGGTGACGCCACGGCATCCGAGGTCGCCGAGCTCGCGCGGCACCTCCAGCAGGGCGTTCATGACGCGTTCGGCGTCACCCTCGTCAACGAGCCGGTCTTCATCGGTCACGAGCTGTAGGAGTCGCGAGCCAGGCGTCGATGTCCTCCAGGGCTGCCTTCTGCAGCTCTGCGGGCGCCCGCGACGCCGTCACCGAGCCCCGGGCCAGCTCCGCGAGCTCATCGTCGGAGAAGCCGAGAGCGGTGCGCGCCAGCTCGTACTGGTCGGCGAGCCGCGAACCGAACAGCAGCGGGTCGTCCGCCCCCAGGGCCACCGGTATGCCGTGCTCCAGGATCGTGCGCAACGGCACCTGCTGCGGGCTGTCGTAGACCCCGAGCGCGAGGTTGCTCCGGGGACAGACCTCCAGGGCGACGCCGGACTCGGCCACCAGCTCGAGCACCCGGGGGTCCTCCACGCTGCGGACGCCGTGGCCGATCCGGTCAGGGCGGATGGCCTCGAGCGTCTCCTCGACCGCCGCCGGGCCGAGGAGCTCGCCCGCGTGCGGCACGAGGGCGAGCCCGGCGCGTCGCGCGATCTCGAAGGCGGGCGCGAAGTCCGACGTCTGCCCGCGACGCTCGTCGTTGCTGATCCCGAACCCGACGACGGTGCCCGATCCTTCGCCCGCGTGGCGCGCGGCGAGCCTGGCGAGGGTCCTCGCGTCCAGGGGGTGGCGCACCCGACTGGCTGCCACCACGACCGCCACCTGGGTCGGCTCCTCGCGGGAGACGGCCGCTGCCTCGTCCAGGACGATCTCCAGTGCGGGCGAGATGCCACCGACGGACGGGGCGTAGGAGGTCGGGTCGACCTGGAGCTCCAGCCAGCGGGACCCCTCGGCCGCGTCGTCCTGGGCCGCCTCGCGCACGATTCGGCGCAGGTCGGACTCGTCGCGCACGCAGCCCCGAGCCGCGTCGTACAGTCGCTGGAACCGGAACCAGCCCCGCTCGTCGCGACCGCTGAGCACCGGCGGGTAGCCCGTCGTCAGGGCTTCGGGGAGGCGGCTGCCGTACTTCTGCGCCAGGTCCCGTACGGTCCCCACGCGCATCGAGCCGGTGAAGTGCAGGTGCAGGTGCGCCTTCGGGAGGGCGGTCACCAGACGCATGCGGAGCAGTCTGGCAGGGCTAGTCCTCCACGACGTGCATGGCTGCCTCTTCCGGGCTCAGCGGGTCGCCGCTGGGAGCGGACTCGTAGCCGAGGAGCTCGCTGTCCACGTCCGGCCGGTCGCCCTCGTCAGGGTCGGTGAGCTGGCCGACCCCCGCGGCCCCGACTCCGTCGTCGCCCAGGAAGTCGTCCTCCGCCGCGATCGCGTCCGGGTCCGAACCGCCCACGCGGACCTCCGGGTCCAGGCCGCCCTCGTTGTCGGGGGCACCGTAGGCCGAGTCCGGGTCGGGGACCTCCTGCCTGATGCGCTGTTCGATGGTCTCCTCCTGGCCCTGCTCGAACGCCGTCGTGCCCCACTCGGTGGCGCGCGGCTGCAGGTCCGGTGGTGACGACGGTTCGTTGTCGCCCTCGCTCGAGTCGAGCAGCTGGTCCTGCCCACTGCCCGCGTCCACCCCGTCGTCGAGGCTGACGCTGCCCAGGTCGTCCTCGAAGCTCTCCGTGCCCGGTTGATCGCTCATCCCCCCACCCTGCGCGACGTGCGGCGTCGTCGCAAGGTGACTCGGCGGCATACCGCTCAGACCCAGGCCTCAGGTGGTGGCGAGCAGCTTCTCGCTGGTCGCCAGCAGGACGCAGGTGGCCACGGCCTCCATCGCCTCGCTCACCTGCTCCAGTGGGGGGAAGGTGGGGGCGAGGCGGATGTTGCGGTCGCGCGGGTCGTCGCCGTGCGGGAAGGACGCCCCGGCAGGCGTCAGCGCGATCCCGGCCTCCTTCGCCAGCTGCACGACGCGCGCCGCGGTGCCGTCCAGGACGTCGAGGCTGACGAAGTAGCCGCCCCGAGGCCTCGTCCAGGTGGCCACGCCGAGGCCGGAGAGCCGTTCGGTGAGGATGCGCTCGACCTCGGCAAACTTCGGGGCGATGACCAGGCGGTGCTTGGCCATGTGGTCCCGCACCCCCTGGGGGGAGCCGAAGAACTGGGCGTGGCGCAGCTGGTTGACCTTGTCCGGGCCGATGGACCCCTTGCCCAGGTGGCCCGTGTACCACCGGACGTTCTCCACCGAGGCCGCGAGGAAGCCCACGCCCGCACCCGCGAAGGTGATCTTGGAGGTCGAGGCGAACATGATCGGCCGGTGCGGGTGCCCCGCGGCGGCCGCGAGGCTGAGGATGTCGGCACTCTTGGCCTCGTCCTCGGTGAGGTGGTGGAACGCGTAGGCGTTGTCCCACAGGATCTTGAAGTCGGGCGCCGCGGTCTCCATCGCTGCGAGCCGCGCGGCGATCTCCTGGGTGACGACCGACCCGGTGGGGTTGGCATAGGTCGGGACCAGCCACATGCCCTTGACGCTCGCGTCCCGGCCGGCCAGCTCGGCCACCGCCTCGACGTCGGGGCCGTCGTCGTTCATCGGCACGGTCACCATCTCGATGCCGAACCACTCGAGCAGGGTGAAGTGCCGGTCGTAGCCCGGAACGGGGCAGATGAAGGTGACCTTCTCCTCCTGGCTCCACGGGCGCTCGCTGTCGACCGCGCCGTGCAGCCACAGGTCGACCAGCACGTCGCGCATCATCGTCAGGCTCGAGCTGCCACCGGCCACGACCTGCTCCGGCTCGACCCAGAGCAGCTCCGCGAACATCTCGCGCAGCTCCTTGATCCCCTCGAGGCCGCCGTAGTTGCGGGTGTCGACCCCGCTGGCGTCCTTGACGCCGTGGGGCAGCTCGAGCAGGCCCGCAGCGAGGTCGAGCTGGGCTGCCGCCGGCTTGCCGCGGGTGAGGTCGAGCGCCAGGCCCCGACCCTTGAGCGCGGCATACGCCCGCTCCTGCTCGGCGGCGAAGGCCTCGAGCTCCGGGGCGGAGCGCTCGGCGAGGGGAGTGCGGGCGGTGGTCGTCTGCTCGGTCACGACGTCCATGCTCCCAGAGCCGCTCGCGGCGGTGCAGTCGCCGTCCGAGCCCCGGTCACGAGGCGGCGAGTTCGCGTTCGGCAGCAGGCCTCACGTATGCTTTCTGCTCGGTTGACTTTGGCCATGCTTCTGGCGTGCCCGCGAACAGGTCAGGTCGGCCTCCCGGAACCCATCGCCCCCGCGACGAGTTCCGTAGGGCAGTGGCTCAATTGGTAGAGCTCCGGTCTCCAAAACCGGCGGTTGGGGGTTCGAGTCCCTCCTGCCCTGCGTAGCAGGACCTGTGACCGGACCCGGTCACGGCATACATGAGTGAAAGCAGAGGCATCGTGACGGACGTGAGCGCGGACACCCGCGGCTCTGGTCGCACCGGCCGCAAGAGGGACGACGGAGGCAACCCGATTTCGCGGTTCTTCCGCTCGATGAACCTCTTCGTCAGCCAGATCCTCGACGAGCTTCGCAAGGTCGTCCGGCCGACGCGGTCCGAGCTGGTCAACTACACGATCGTCGTGATCGTGTTCGTGACCTTCGTGATGGCGCTGGTCTCGTCCGTGGACTTCGGCTTCACGAAGCTCGTGCTGTGGGTCTTCGGCGGCTGACGCCGCCCTGCCGCAGTCATCCTGCACTCACCCCGGGTTCGCCCGGCGAATACCAGAAGGAAGTAGGTCATCAGCGTGTCCGACCAGTGGACCACCGACAAGGCCGAGCCCGAGACCGACCAGGTCGCGGCTGACGGTGCTGCCTCAGAGGACACCGCCAGCCCCGTCGAGGCCGACAGCCAGGCCGACGTCGAGCGCGACGAGACCGACGAGACCGACGAGGTCGAGCGTGACGAGACCGACGAGGCCGACGCCGGGGCCCACCAGCCCCAGGTCTCGACCCTGACCTTCTCCGGTGACGCAGCCTCCGATGAGGAGGACGCAGACGACGCAGGCACCGAGGCCGGGGACACCGCCGAGGAGTCCGCGGTCGACGCTGCCCCCGCCGATCCCGTGCAGGAGTTCAAGGACGCCCTCGCCGCCAAGTTCGGCGACTGGTACGTCGTGCACTCCTACGCCGGATACGAGAACCGCGTGAAGGCCAACCTCGAGAACCGCACCACCTCCCTCAACATGGAGGACTTCATCTTCGAGGCCGAGGTGCCCATGGAAGAGGTCACCGAGATCAAGAACGGCCAGAAGAAGCTGGTCCGTCGCGTCCGGATGCCCGGATACGTGCTGGTCCGGATGGACCTCACCGACGAGTCGTGGGGCGCCGTGCGCCACACCCCCGGGGTCACCGGGTTCGTCGGGAACGCCCACCAGCCCGTGCCGTTGAGCCTCGACGAGGTCTTCACCATGCTGGCCCCGGCCGACCTGGAGAGCCCCGCGACCGCCGGTGCGACCGGTGGTGGCGCGGGCAAGGCCAAGGAGGTCGCCGTCGTCGACTTCGAGGTCGGCGAGTCCGTCACCGTCATGGAGGGGCCCTTCGAGACCCTTCCGGCCACGATCTCCGAGATCAACCCCGACACCCAGAAGCTCAAGGTGCTCGTCTCCATCTTCGGCCGGGAGACCCCGGTCGAGCTGTCGTTCAACCAGGTCGCCAAGATCTGAGCGCACGGCAGCACCTGTTCCCGGCATCCCGGGAGCATGCAACCGGGTCATCGCCCACGGCGTAGGCCCACCACAACAGAAGGAACACAGCAATGCCTCCCAAGAGCAAGAAGATCTCCGGCTTCATCAAGCTGCAGATCCAGGCCGGCGCGGCCACGCCCGCCCCGCCCGTGGGCCCGGCCCTCGGTCAGCACGGCGTCAACATCATGGAGTTCGTCAAGGCGTACAACGCTGCGACGGAGGCCCAGCGCGGCAACGTCATCCCCGTGGAGATCACGGTCTACGAAGACCGTTCCTTCACCTTCATCACCAAGACGCCGCCGGCCGCCGAGCTGATCAAGAAGGCTGCCGGGGTGCCCAAGGGCTCCGGTGAGCCGCACAAGACCAAGGTCGCCAAGCTGTCGGCCGACCAGGTCCGGGCCATCGCCGAGCAGAAGATGGAAGACCTGAACGCGCACGACATCGACCAGGCGATGAAGATCATCGCCGGCACCGCCCGCTCGATGGGCATCGACACCACCCTCTGACGAGGGTTCCCGGTATGCCGCCCACGCGGCATACCGGGGCACGTGGCAGGACCGCGCTGGTCCGACTGACCACAACTCCACCGCACCACCATTCGAAACAGGAGCAGAAATGAAGCGCAGCAAGGCTTACCGCGAGGCGGCCGAGAAGGTCGACCACTCCAAGATCTACGCACCCCTCGAGGCCGTCCGCCTCGCCAAGTCGTCGGCCAAGGCCAAGTACGACGAGACCGTCGAGGTCGCCATGCGCCTCGGCGTCGACCCCCGCAAGGCCGACCAGATGGTCCGTGGCACCGTCAACCTGCCGCACGGCACGGGCAAGACCGCCCGCGTCCTCGTGTTCGCCAACGGTGACAAGGCCGAGGCCGCCCGTGAGGCCGGCGCCGACTACGTCGGTTCCGACGAGCTGCTCGAGAAGGTCGCCGGCGGCTGGCTGGACTTCGACTCGGTCGTCGCGACGCCGGACATGATGGGCAAGGTCGGTCGTCTCGGCAAGGTCCTGGGCCCGCGTGGTCTCATGCCCAACCCGAAGACCGGCACCGTCACCATGGACACGGCCAAGGCCGTGACCGACATCAAGGGCGGCAAGATCGAGTTCCGCGTCGACAAGCACGCGAACCTCCACTTCATCATCGGCAAGGCGTCCTTCGACGAGAAGTCGCTCGTGGAGAACTACGCCACCGCGCTCGAGGAGATCCTTCGTCTGAAGCCGTCCTCCTCCAAGGGCCGCTACATCGAGAAGGCGACGATGTCGACCACGATGGGCCCCGGCATCCCGCTGGACTACACCCGCACCCGCAACCTGCTGGTCGAGGACGAGGCCACCGCCTGAGTCCCCGCACCACCCGCGAGAGCCCGTCACCCCTGCGGTGGCGGGCTCTCGCGTTCCACCGATTTGGTCCGTGGCCGAGCCACCCGTACTCTGGACCCTGACCAAAGACCGCTCGGTTGTCGCGTGCCACCGCAAGAGGCAGCACGTGACCGAAGGTTCCACTGTGGTGGACGTCCAGCGCAGGCCACGATTCACCCGCAGAGACGGCTCTCCGAGCCCGTTCCGCGTGCGAGCCCCGTGCCCTGTGCACGGGGCTTCTTCCATGTGGGGCCCTCACCTCCGGCCGGTCGACCACACGGAAGGGAGGCCCCATGGCCAAGGCTGACAAGGCTGCCGCCATCGCCGAGCTGTCGGACAAGTTCCGCAACTCCGGCGCGGCCGTGCTGACCGAGTACCGCGGGCTTTCGGTGAAGCAGATCACCACGCTCCGCAACTCGCTGCGCGGGAACGCCACCTTCGCCGTCGTGAAGAACACGCTCACCGAGCTTGCTGCGAAGGACGCCGGAGTCACGGCGTTCGACGGCCAGCTCGTCGGACCGTCCGCCATCGCATTCGTCGATGGTGACCCGGTCGAGGCCGCCAAGGGCCTGCGTGACTTCGCCAAGGCGAACCCCCTCCTCGTGATCAAGGGCGGCGTCCTCGACGGCAAGGCCCTGACTCCCGCGGAGATCACGAAGCTCGCGGACCTCGAGTCCCGCGAGGTTCTCCTGGCCAAGCTGGCCGGTGCCCTTCAGGCGTCGCTCAGCCAGGCTGTCTACCTCTTCGCCGCACCGCTGTCGCAGACCGCTCGGGTCGTCGACGCGCTGCGTGCCAAGGTCGAGGCCGAGGGACCGGTGGCAGCCGCCGCCGCCCCCGCTGCCGAGGCCGAGGCTCCCGCAGTTGAGGCTCCCGCAGTTGACGCTCCCGCAGTTGACGCTGTTGAGGAGACCCCCGCCGAGGCCCCTGTGGCCGAGGCAACCGCAGACGTCGCCGAGGGTGGCGACGAGAGCTGACCCCGCTGGCGGTCGCCGCACGGCTACCCCACGCAGGGCCCAGCTCGCCCACCAAACCGCCACTCACGGCATACGAAGAAATAGAAAGGACGCCCATCATGGCGAAGCTCTCCACCGACGAGCTCCTTGAGGCTTTCAAGGAAATGACCCTCATCGAGCTCTCTGAGTTCGTGAAGCAGTTCGAGGACACCTTCAACGTCACCGCTGCTGCCCCCGTGGCCGTTGCCGCGGCCGGCGCCCCGGCCGGCGGCGACACTGCTGCTGCCGAGGAGCAGGACGAGTTCGACGTCGTCCTCGAGTCCGCTGGTGACAAGAAGATCCAGGTCATCAAGGAGGTCCGCGCGCTGACCTCCCTCGGCCTCAAGGAGGCCAAGGACCTCGTTGACGGCGCCCCCAAGCCCGTCCTCGAGAAGGTCGACAAGGCTGCGGCCGACAAGGCCAAGGAGGCCCTCGAGGCCGCCGGGGCCACCGTCACCCTCAAGTGATCTGAGCTCCCTCCGGGGAGCACCAGCACTGCTCGCCAAGCGGGTCCGACCTCCGGGTCGGGCCCGCTTCGCGTATGCCGGCGGCGTGTTTCTCTGCCATCGGGGATGCCGTGGGGCTTACTGGCCCGTAACCTCAGGGCCACGCGGTCGTTGAACCGATACGAGCCGGGGCCCTCGCGGGCAAGCGATTTTTCACGACGAGGTGAACTGTGGGCGTTGAGATCAAGGTCGAGGGTCTGACCAAGCGATTCGGGTCGCAGGTGATCTGGAACGACGTCTCACTGACCCTTCCCGCTGGGGAGATCTCCGTAATGCTGGGGCCGTCGGGCACCGGCAAGTCCGTGTTCCTCAAGACGCTCGTCGGTCTGCTCAAGCCGGACGCTGGCGCCATCTGGATCCAGGACCGCGACCTGACGCAGCTGCGCGAACACGACCTCTACGAGGTGCGCAAGCTGTTCGGGGTGCTGTTCCAGGACGGCGCGCTGTTCGGCTCGATGAACCTCTACGACAACGTCGCCTTCCCGCTGCGCGAGCACACCAAGAAGTCAGAGTCGGACATCCGCAAGATCGTCCTCGAGAAGATGGACCTGGTCGGCCTCACCGGCGCGGAGTCCAAGCTGCCCGGCGAGATCTCCGGTGGCATGCGCAAGAGAGCCGGTCTGGCCAGGGCGCTCGTCCTCGACCCCGAGATCCTGCTGATCGACGAGCCGGACTCAGGGCTGGACCCGGTCCGCACGTCCTACATCAACCAGCTGTTCATCGACCTCAACGCGCAGATCGACGCGACGTTCCTCATCGTCACGCACGACATCAACTCCACCCGCACCGTGCCCGACAACATCGGGCTGCTCTACCACCGGCACCTGGCGATGTTCGGCCCGCGCGAGATGCTGCTGAGCTCGGAGGAGCCGGTCGTGCGCCAGTTCCTCAACGCCCAGACCATCGGCCCGATCGGCATGTCCGAGGAGAAGGACGCCGACGAGCTCGCCTCCGAGCGTGGCCAGGAGCTGCCGCCCCTGCCGCCCATCCCGCTCCAGCTCGGCACGAGCGACGGCACGCCCCGGCGCGGCGAGCGTCCGCCGGGGGAGTGGTGCCGCGCGAACGGCATCACGCCACCTCCCGGGTCCTTCCAGTCCCACAACGCCGGAGTTCCCGGGGTGCGCCCCACGGAGCCGGTCCAGCCCACCGAGGCAGCGATCTCGTGAACAACCCAGCCATCGGTGCGCTGCGGCAGAGCGGGTCGCTCTTCGCGCTGGTCCTGGATGTCATCCGGTCCCTGCCGAAGCGGCCGTTCCAGACCAAGGAGTTCATCCAGCAGTGCTGGTTCATCGCCTCGGTGACCATCGTGCCGACCGCCTTGGTCTCCATCCCCTTCGGCGCGGTCATCGCCCTGCAGCTCGGCACCCTGACCCGGCAGCTCGGCGCGCAGTCCTTCACCGGTGCCGCCTCGGTCCTGGCCGTCATCCGTGAGGCGTCGCCCATCGTCACCGCCCTGCTGATCGCCGGCGCGGGCGGGTCGGCGATCTGCGCAGACCTCGGCTCGCGCAAGATCCGCGAGGAGATCGACGCGATGGAGGTGCTGGGGATCAGCCCCATCCAGCGCCTCGTCGTGCCCCGGGTGCTCGCCGCGATGGTCGTGGCCCTGCTGCTCAACGGCCTGGTGTCCGTCGTCGGCGTCGCGGGTGGCTACTTCTTCAACGTCATCATCCAGGGCGGCACGCCCGGGGCCTACATCGCGTCGTTCACCGCCCTGGCCCAGCTGGCCGACCTGTGGACCAGCGAGATCAAGGCGCTGATCTTCGGCTTCATCGCCGCGGTCGTCGCGTCCTACAAGGGCCTCACCGCCGGCGGCGGTCCCAAGGGCGTCGGGGATGCCGTGAACCAGAGCGTGGTCATCACCTTCATGTTCCTGTTCGTGGTGAACTTCGTCGCCAGCGCCGTGTACTTCCAAGTCGTCCCCCAGAAGATCTGAGGAGGTGTCCTGACATGAGCAAGGTCCTCGACCTCGCCGGCCGCCCCGTGGAGGCGCTCGACAGCCTGGGTGAGCAGATGCGCTTCTACGTGCGCTCGCTCGCCTGGAGCCCGCGCACCCTGCGTCGCTACAAGAAGGAGGTCATGCGGCTGCTCGCCGAGGTCTCCCTCGGGTCAGGGGCGTTGTCCGTCATCGGCGGCACCGTCGGCGTGATCGCCTTCCTGGCGTTCTTCACCGGCAGCCAGGTCGGGCTGCAGGGCTACTCCTCGCTCAACCAGCTCGGGACGGGCGCCTTCACCGGCTTCGTCTCGGCCTACCTCAACACCCGTGAGATCGCACCCCTGGTCGCCGGCCTGGCCCTCGCGGCCACGGTCGGGTGTGGCTTCACCGCCCAGCTCGGCGCGATGCGCATCTCCGAGGAGGTCGACGCCCTCGAGGTGATGGGCATCCCCTCGCTGCCCTTCCTCGTGACCACCCGGATGATCGCGGGCTTCGTGGCAGTCGTCCCGCTGTACGTGCTCGGCCTGCTGTCGTCCTACGGTGCGACCCGGTTCATCGTCGTGCACTACTTCGGGCAGTCAGCCGGCACCTACGACCACTACTTCCACCTGTTCCTGCCGCCGATCGACGTCCTGTACTCGTTCCTCAAGGTGATGGTGTTCGCGGTCGTGATCATCCTCATCCACTGCTACTACGGCTACAACGCCTCGGGTGGTCCGGCCGGGGTCGGCGTGGCCGTCGGCAAGGCCGTGCGGACCTCCATCGTCGCCATCAACATCGTGGACTTCTTCTTCTCGCTGGCGGTGTGGGGCGCCACGACCACCGTACGGATCGCGGGATGACGCATGGCTGAGTCCTCCACTGGTGTCATGTCGCGACTGGGCAACCGTGCCTACGGCGTGGGCTTCATCGTGGTCGTCGGGCTGCTCGTCGCCCTGTCGGTGGCCGCCTTCCAGAAGCGGTTCACGCCCGTGGTGATGGTCAACCTGATGACCGACCGCATCGGGTCGCAGATGCAGACGTCCTCGGACGTCAAGATCCGCGGGCTGATCGTGGGGGAGGTGCGGTCGATCGAGACGACAGGCAAGGGGGCGGTCCTCAAGCTCGCCCTGAAGCCCGAGATGGTCGACCTGATCCCCGCCGACGTGTCGGCGCGGTTGCTGCCCAAGACCCTGTTCGGTGAGCGGTTCGTGGACCTCGTCGCGCCGACGAACGGTGCTGTGGGACGACACATCGCCCAGGGCGACACGATCGGCCAGGACCGCACGTCGGTGGCGATCGAGCTCGAGAAGGTGTTCGACGACCTGCTGCCGCTGTTGCGCACCGTGCAGCCCGAGAAGCTGTCGGCGACCCTCAACGCCCTCGCCTCCGCGCTGGACGGTCGAGGCACCCGGCTGGGCCAGAACCTGGTCCTGGTCGACAACTACTTCAAGCAGATCAACCCCAAGCTCCCCGTGATCAAGGCGGACATCAGCGGGCTGGCCGACCTGGCCAGCGAGTATGCCGTGGTGGCGCCGAACCTCGTGCGCGCCGCGACCGCCCTGATCACCACGAGCACCACGATCGTCCAGAAGAAGGACCAGCTGGCAGGCTTCCTGGCGGGGACGGCGGGCTTCGCGAACACGACGGCCGACTTCCTGGACGCCAATGGCGGGCGGATCATCCAGGTGGGCCGGGTGCAGCGGCCGACGGTCGAGGTGCTCGCCAGGTACTCCTCGGAGTACCCCTGCGTCGCCACTGCGATGGTCAACTGGCTCCCGCGGATCGACGGAGCCTGGCGCAACAAGATGTTCCACATCACCGTCGAGGTCACCCAGCAGCGGCCGGGCTACAAGCCCGGCGAAGAGCCCCGGTGGGGCGAGACCCGTGGCCCGAGCTGTCAGGGCCTGCCCAACCGGGTGGGCACCCAGGAGCACCCGTGGCGCGGCAACGCGTTCAACGACGGCACCAACCACTCCGGTTCGGGAGCGGCCGGTAGCGCGCTCCCCTCGATGTTCTCCGGCGCCTCCGGGCAGGGCATCGCGCAGGCCGACGCGGGCCTTGCCGGCACTGAGCAGGAGCAGGGCGTCATCGCGGCGCTGCTGTCACGGGACGGTCAGCCGTCGGCCATCACGACGCTCCTGATGGGGCCGATGCTGCGCGGAACGGTGGTGAGCCAGCAGTGAGCACCCGATCCAGCCTGGTGAAGTTCCTCATTTTTGTGGCGGCGACCCTGCTCGCCACCGGCACCCTCGCCGCGACCATCGCGAACACCCAGTTCGGCGACAAGGCGACCTACCGTGCCGTGTTCACCGACGTCACCGGCCTCGCGCCCGGCCAGGAGGTCCGGATCGCCGGAGTCCGGGTCGGTGACGTGGGGTCCATCAAGGTCGCCCCGGACCACGTGCACGCCCTCGTCGAGTTCGCCGTGCTGAGGACCAGCGTCCTCACCCAGGGGACCCAGGCCACCATCAAGTACCGCAACCTCGTCGGTGAGCGCTACATCGCCCTCACCCAGGGGGTCGGTGACGCGGCCCCGCTCAAGGACGGCGCCACCCTCGGTCTGGACCACACGCAGTCGGCCCTCGACCTGACCGTCCTGTTCAACGGGTTCAAGCCGCTGTTCGCGGCGCTGTCGCCCAAGGACGTCAACGAGCTGTCGGCCAACATCATCAGTGTCCTGCAGGGCGAGGGTGGCAACATCAACTCGCTGCTGTCCAAGACGGCGTCGCTGACCTCGACCCTGGCGGACCGCGACGCGGTCATCGGACGGACGATCACCAACCTCAACGCGGTGCTCGGCACCGTGGATGCCCACGACGCTTCCCTCAAGCAGCTCATCGACCAGCTCCAGCGGTTCATCTCGGGCCTGGCCGCGGACCGCACGACGATCGGCGCCTCGTTGACCAACATCAACTCCCTGACCGCCCAGACGGCCGACCTGCTGCAGCTCACCCGCCCCTCCATCAAGGCGGACATCGCCAACCTGCGGGCGCTCACCACGAACCTCAACACGCCGTCGAACACGGCCGTGTTCGAGAAGTTCATCTCGAACTCGCCCGGCAAGATCAACACGATCACGCGGACCGCGACCTACGGCTCCTGGTTCAACTTCTACATGTGCAGCTTCGCCGGGACGATCGTCGTGCCGGCGCCGGCCAAGGGCGCTCCCGCCATCAAGATCCCGGTCAGCAAGCCGGCTGGGCTCTCCGCCGCGAGGTGCTCATGAGCATCCCGTTCCGCGAGCGCAACCCCGTCCCGATCGGCGCCGCCGGTCTGGCGTCCATCGGGCTGGTGCTGTACCTCGCCTTCAACATCCAGAGCATCCCGTTCATCGGGGGCGGCAACCACTACCGGGCCGCCTTCACCGAGGCCGGTGGCCTCATCAAGGGCGATGACGTGCGCATCGCCGGGGTGAAGGTCGGCAAGGTGGAGAACGTGGACCTCGCGGGCAGCCACGTCGAGGTGGACTTCAAGGTCACCGAACCGGCAGCCTTCGGCGACCGGACGGGTGCCAGCATCCGGATGAAGACGTTGCTGGGCGCGAAGTACCTCGCCCTGGAGCCGGCTGGTGGCGGCCAGCTCAAGCAGGACAGCGAGATCCCGCTGGATCGGACCGTCTCGTCCTACGACATCGTCAACGCCTTCAGCGACCTCGCGACCACGTCCGAGGAGATCAACACCGACCAGCTCGCCACGTCGCTGACCACGCTCGCGACCGAGTTCAGGGACAGCCCGCCCGACGTCAAGGCCGCGCTGGACGGACTCAGCCGGCTGTCCACCACGATCGCCTCGCGCGACGGCGAGCTCAAGCGGCTCCTGGCCTCGGCCAACAACGTGTCCGGGACGGTGGCCCAGCGCAACAAGGCCGTGGAGTCGATCATCAAGGACTCCGACCTCCTCCTCGTCGAGCTCAACGCCCGTCGCGAGGCCATCCACACGCTGTTCACCAACACCTCCGCGATGGCGCAGCAGCTCACCGGGCTGGTCCGCGACAACCGCTCCCAGCTCAAGCCCGCGCTCGACCAGCTCACCAAGGTCCTCGCGGTGCTGGAGAAGCACGAGAAGGACCTCGGGGACACCATCACCGCGATGGGCCCGTTCACCCGCCTGTTCGCGAACGTCCTGGGCAACGGCCGCTGGTTCGACACGTACATCCAGAACCTCACGACCCCTGTCTCTGCGGGAGGCCACTGATGAAGCGCCTGAGCGGCCTGCGGCTGCCCTCGCTGCCGACCGCGCCCCGACTGGGCCTCATTCCCAGGATCGTCGCCGCGCTCGTCGTGGTGGCCCTGGTGGCCGGCGCCTACGCATTCTGGCCACGCCAGGACACCGTCCACGTGACCGGTGAGTTCAGCCGGGCGGTGGGCCTGTTCCCCGGGTCGGACGTGCGCATCCTGGGTGTCCAGGTCGGCAGGGTCACGCAGGTGACTCCCCGGGGCGACAAGGTCGAGGTCGCGTTCGAGTTCGACCGCAAGTACAAGGTGCCCGCGGACGCCAAGGCGGCCGTCGTGGCCCCCTCCCTGGTGAGCGACCGCTACGTCCAGCTGCTCCCGGCATACACCGCGGGACCGGTCATGCAGGACAACGCCAGGATCGGCCTGGACCGCACGGCGGTCCCGGTCGAGCTGGACCGCATCTCCACGAGCCTGAACGACCTGCTCGTGGCCCTCGGCCCCACGGGTGCCAACAAGCACGGCGCCTTCGCCGACGTGCTCCACACGGGCGCCGCGAACCTCGGTGGCCAGGGCCAGAAGCTGCACGACACCAACCGCGACCTCAGCCTCGCGCTCGCGACGCTCTCCGGCGGCCGCGACGACCTGTTCGGCACCGTGAAGAACCTGCAGACCTTCACGACCATGCTCGCCACCAACGACAGCCAGGTGCGGCGCCTCAACGGCGACCTGGCCAGCGTGTCGCAGCAGCTCGAGGGCGAGCGCGGCGACCTTGCCGCAGCCCTCGCGAACCTCGCGGTCGCGTTGAGCGAGGTCAGCACGTTCGTCCGCGACAACCGCGCCGGCCTCACCACCAACCTCAGGCAGCTCGCCTCGGTCACCGGCACGGTGGCCCGGCAGCGCGACGCGCTGGCCGAGGCGCTCACCAACGCCCCGGTCGCGGTCAGCAACCTGCAGAACGCCTACAACCACACCACGGGCACCCTGGACACCCGCGCCAACATCAACGAGAACCTGACCCTGCAGAACATGCTCTGCTCGCTCATCGTGCAGGGCGGTCAGCCGGAGTCCTTGTGCAAGACCGTCAGCGGGGCGCTCAAGCCGATCGCGTCCCTGCTCAACCAGCTCCAAGGACTCGGTGTGAAGCTGCCCCTCAACCTGTTGTCCGCACTGCCGCAGTCGCAGGCCACCTCGGTCGGCCAGTCCGGCCAGTCCGGCCAGTCCGACCCCGGCGTGGTCATGGGCGGCGCCGACCCGACCCTGGGCGGCCTGCTGGGAGGGTCCCGATGAACCTCCGGCCAGCACCGAAGCGTATGCCGCGTGCCCGCCAGGCCCTGTCCGGCCTGGTGGTGGGTGCGGTGCTCCTCGGCGTGAGCGGCTGTCAGGGCGCCTTCGACCTGCCGCTGCCCGGCGGGGCGGCCAACAGCGGCGACATCATCCGGGTGACGGCGGAGTTCGCCGACGTCCTCGACCTCGTCCCGCAGTCGGCGGTCAAGGTCGACCAGGTGACGGTGGGTTCGGTCGAGAAGATCGAGCTCAACGGGTGGACGGCCCGGGTGACGCTGCGCCTGCCCAAGAGCGTCAAGCTGCCTGACAACGCCGTCGCGGAGCTCAAGCAGACCTCCCTGCTGGGTGAGAAGTACGTCGAGCTGGCCGCCCCGACCACCACGGCACCCCAGGGCCGGCTGGGCGACGGCGACAACATCCCCCTCGCCCACACCGGTCGCAACCCGGAGGTCGAGGAGGTGCTCAGCGCGATGTCGCTCCTGCTCAACGGTGGCGGGGTGGCCCAGCTGAAGATCATCGAGACCGAGCTGAACAATGCGGCCCGGGGAAACCAGTCGCAGATCAGGGACGTCATCACCCAGCTCAACACCTTCATCGGCGGGCTGGACAGCCAGAAGTCCGAGATCGTCCGCGCCATCGAGAACATCGACACGCTCGCCGCCAAGCTGGCAGCCCAGAAGGAGAACATCGGCAAGGCCCTCGATGCCCTGCCCGGTGGTCTCAAGGTGCTCGCCGACCAGCGCCAGCAGCTGGTCCAGATGCTCCAGGCGCTCAGCCGCCTCGGGGCCGTCGGCACCCAGGTCATCCAGCAGAGCAAGGCGGACACGGCGGCCAACCTCAGGGCTCTCACGCCGATCCTCGGGGAGCTCACCAAGGCCGGGGACAACCTGCCCAAGTCCCTGCAGCTGCTGCTGACCTATCCCTTCTCCGACTCGACCATCGGCGCCATGAAGGGCGACTACACCAACATGTCGGCCACCCTGGACCTCAACCTGGCGAACCTCGCCGGGAACATGGGGCTTCCGACCGGGCCGCCCACGGGCGTCCCGACGGGCCTTCCGACGATTCCCGGCCTGCCGATCCCGACGCCCTCGGTCAGCGTCCCGAGCCTGCCGATCACCCCCAGCCACAGCTCCACCTCGGGCAACTGCGTGCCCGGCATCATCTGCGTGGGCGCTCCGCCACCGTCGAGCTCGTCGGGGTCCTCGTCGTCGGACGAGTCGTGGCGCTCGCTCTACGGAGGTGCCGCATGATCCGCCGGACGGTCAAGATCCAGCTCGTCGCGTTCCTGCTGCTCACCCTCGTCACCGTCTCGGTCCTGTCCGCCCGGTACGTCGGTCTGTACGACCAGGTGGCCGGTGGGCAGTACCACGTCGCGGCAGACTTCGAGCAGTCCGGCGGGATCTTCGTCGGCTCCGAGGTCACCTACCGTGGCGTCACGGTGGGCCGGGTCGACGACCTGAAGCTGTCCAAGGACGGCGTGCTCGTCGACGCGAAGATCCAACGGGGAGTAGTGATCCCGAAGGACACCAAGGTCGTCGTGGAGAACCGCTCCGCCGTCGGTGAGCAGTACCTCGACTTCCAGCCGCGCAGTGACGGCGGTCCGTCCCTGAAGAACGGCGACACGATCGCCCGCAAGGACACGGCCTACCCGCTGCGCGTCGACACGCTCCTGCTGAACCTCGACCAGACGGTCAACTCGGTGAACAAGCAGGACCTGCGCACCGTGGTCGACGAGCTCGGCACGGGGTTCGCCGACGGGGGACAGGACCTCCAGCGGCTGATCGACAGCGGTGACAAGCTGACCAGGTCGGCCACCGAGGCGCTGCCCCAGACGATCAAGCTCATCGACGACGGCCGCATCGTCCTCGACACCCAGCGCGACACCGCCGGGAACGTCAAGGTCTTCGCCAAGAACTTCGCCGACCTGTCCGAGACCCTGAAGTCCTCGGACGGGGACCTGCGCCTGATCCTGGACCGTGGCGTCGTGGCCAGCAAGGAGCTGGAGACCCTGATCAGGGACAACCGGGGCAACCTGGCGGCGCTGCTGGCCAACCTGATCACGGTCGGCCAGGTGACCACGGCCCGGGTCGACGGGATCCGGCAGCTCCTGGTGACCTATCCCGATGTCGTGGCCGGCGGCTACACGGTCGTCCCCGGCGACGGCACGGCCCACTTCGGGCTGGCGCTGGCGCACGACCCGCCGGTCTGCACGCAGGGTTACCAGGGCACCCCCCGCCGCTCGCCGAACCAGACCAGCGACATCAAGGCGAACACCTCCGCCCGCTGCACGGCCCCCCGCGGCTCGGCCACGAGCGTGCGCGGGGCCCAGAACGCCCCCGGCCCGCAGTCGAGCACGAACTCGACCGTCCCGTTCGCGTTCGGTGACCAACCCGTATCCCCCGGCATGGCAGCATCGTTGGGCATGACGACGCCACAGGTATCGGTGCCACTTCCCCCGTCCACAGGTGAGGGCAGCGACGCCTCGTGGTTGTGGATCATGAAGGAGGCTGCTCGATGAGCACCATCACCACCCCCGCCGGGAAGGCGGTGGAGGCGGACGACCGGGTGTCGCCCCCCGACACCCTCGCCGCCGACGCGAGCGACCAGACTGGCGACCACCCCCATGCCGACCGGGCCAGGGCACTGCGCGTGACCCCGACCCTGGTGTGGGTCGTGGTGGCCATCGCGCTGGTCGCCAGCCTCGCCCTGGGCGCGACCCGCGGTCGCGAGTGGTATGCCGCGCGGCAGACCGAGGCGGCGAACGCGGCCGCCGTGGCGGCTGCCAAGCAGCTCGCCATCAACTTCGTCACCGTCGACTACACGAAGGTCGATGCGGACATCGCCAGGGTGAAGGCCGGCGCGACGGGGGACTTCCTCAAGAGCTACTCGAGCTCCGCGAGCGAGCTCACCAAGGTCCTCGTCGCCAACCAGACGGTCTCCTCGGTGCAGCGCACCGAGGCGGCGCTGGTCTCCGGTGACCAGGACTCCGCCATCGCGCTCGTCGGCGTCGTCGCGCCGACGAAGAACACCGCCGTCCCGAACGGCGAGATCAAGACCTACCGGATGCGGCTCGACCTGCGACTGGTCGGCGACGAGTGGAAGGTGGAGAACCTTGAGTTCGTCGGTTGAGACCAGGGCCAAGGCCCGTCCCCGGGTGGCCGGAGAACGGTCCCGCGCACGAGCCCCGCAACAGCCGCAGCCCGTCGACCCGAGCCCCAGCACCCCGGAGGCGGGGGAGCGGCCCGGCCGCCAGCGGAGCTGGCCGCGGCTGCCCAAGCTGCCCACCCGGCATACCTCGTCGTCCACCGCAGCGCCGTCCGAGCGGGCGACCACCGTGGTCGACGGCGGCCGCCGGCGGTGGGTGGCCCCGCTCGTCGCGCTGGTCGCGGCGCTCGCGGTCCTCGGGACGGTGCTGGGCGTCAGCCTGCGCGACTCCAGCGCCCAGGCGGACGCCAACCGGGCTGCCGCCAACCAGGCTCGCACCTCGATCGAGCAGATGCTGAGCTACAACTACAAGACCATCGATGCCCAGGCCGCGCAGATCGAGGGCCTGCTCACCGGGTCGTTCAAGGGTGAGTTCACGTCCGCGATGGACAAGGACATCAAGCCGCTCGCGGTCAAGAACCAGACGGTGGTCCAGGCCAGGGTGTCCGACATCGGCGTGATGAGCTCCTCGCCGACGACCGTCAGGGTGCTGGCGTTCGTCAACCAGGCCCGCGTCGGCAGCGACCAGAAGGCCCCCGTCGTGGACCAGAACAGGGTCATCGCGACGATGACCAAGGTCGGCGACCGCTGGCTGATCAGCAAGGTCCAGGCCTTCTAGCACCGGCCCCCACCTGCGGCGATGCGTCCCCACTCGGGTGCATCGCCGCAGGTCGTTCGGCGCCACACGGGGCGAATGTCTTGACGTGGGGGGTTTCGCGCGTCATCCTCGTCTGCGTCGGATCAGCCCGTGGCTTGTGGCCCGGGCAGGACCCCCGTCGACAGTCGTGGCGCGAGCCCGCTGGACACGGTTGGACGAGGCTGCCCACTTTGTGTATGCTCTTCCTTTGCGCTGCCCTCTTTCTTGATCCCGCCTCAGACCCCAGCCCTTCGTCGTGCCCTGCGGCACGAATTCGCGGCACAGTCTCCTGCGTGGTCATCCCGGCGGTCGGCGCTGCACCGGTTTCGAACCATCAGATTTAAGACAAGGCCCGTGGAAGGACCCCTCCTTGGCTGCCTCGCGCAACGCGACTCAGACTGTGTCCACCGCACGGACGGTTTCAGGCCGTCTGTCGTTCGCAAAGATCCGCGAACCCCTCGAGGTCCCCGACCTCCTGGCGCTGCAAACGGAAAGCTTCGACTGGCTGCTCGGTAACGAGCGCTGGCAAGCCCGTGTCGCAGCGGCCAAGGCCGAAGGCCGCGGGGACGTGCCGGATCGTTCCGGCCTCGAGGAGATCTTCGAAGAGATCTCCCCGATCGAGGACTTCAGCGGCTCCATGTCGCTGTCGTTCCGCGACCACCGCTTCGAGGACGTCAAGTACTCCATCGAGGACTGCAAGGAGCGCGACCAGACCTACTCCGCGCCCCTGTTCGTCACCGCGGAGTTCATGAACACCACGACCGGCGAGATCAAGAGCCAGACCGTGTTCATGGGTGACTTCCCGCTCATGACCGAGCGCGGCACCTTCGTGATCAACGGCACCGAGCGTGTCGTCGTCTCCCAGCTGGTCCGCAGCCCGGGCGTGTACTTCGAGCGCACGCCCGACAAGACGTCCGACAAGGACATCTACACCGCCAAGGTGATCCCGAGCCGCGGCGCCTGGCTGGAGTTCGAGATCGACAAGCGCGACATGGTCGGCGTCCGCGTCGACCGCAAGCGCAAGCAGTCGGTCACCGTCCTCCTCAAGGCCCTGGGCATGACCGAGGCCGACATCCTCGAGGAGTTCGGCGAGTTCGAGTCGATGCGCCTCACCCTGGAGAAGGACCACACGGCCGGCCAGGACGACGCGCTGCTCGACATCTACCGCAAGCTGCGCCCGGGCGAACCGCCGACCCGTGAGGCCGCCCAGACCCTCCTGGACAACCTCTACTTCAATCCCAAGCGCTACGACCTGGCCAAGGTCGGCCGCTACAAGATCGACCGCAAGCTCGGTGTCGCCGCCGACCTCAGCGCCTCGGTCCTGTCGGTCGACGACATCGTGGCCACGATCAAGTACATCGTCTCGCTGCACGCCGGCGAGTCGACGCTCGCGGGCAAGAACGGCACCGAGGTCCCGGTCGAGGTCGACGACATCGACCACTTCGGCAACCGTCGTCTGCGCAACGTCGGCGAGCTCATCCAGAACCAGGTCCGCACCGGCCTGTCCCGGATGGAGCGCGTCGTCCGCGAGCGCATGACCACGCAGGACGTCGAGGCGATCACCCCGCAGACCCTGATCAACATCCGCCCCGTGGTGGCGTCGATCAAGGAGTTCTTCGGCACCTCCCAGCTCTCGCAGTTCATGGACCAGAACAACCCGCTCGCGGGCCTGACGCACAAGCGGCGTCTGTCGGCCCTCGGCCCGGGTGGTCTGTCCCGTGACCGCGCCGGCATGGAGGTCCGTGACGTCCACCCGTCGCACTATGGCCGCATGTGCCCGATCGAGACCCCTGAGGGCCCGAACATCGGCCTGATCGGCTCGCTCGCGTCCTACGGCCGGATCAACCCGTTCGGGTTCATCGAGACGCCGTACCGCAAGGTCGTCAAGGGCAAGGTCACCGACCAGGTGGACTACCTGTCCGCCGACGAGGAGGACCGCCACGTCATCGCCCAGGCCAACGCCGTCATCAACGCCGAGGGCCTGTTCACCGAGGACCGGGTCCTCGTGCGCACCAAGGGTGGCGAGATCGACTACATCCCCGGTGCCGACGTCGACTACATGGACGTCTCCCCGCGCCAGATGGTGTCGGCCGCGACCGCGCTGATCCCGTTCCTCGAGCACGACGACGCCAACCGTGCGCTCATGGGTTCCAACATGCAGCGCCAGGCGGTGCCGCTGGTCAAGTCCGAGGCGCCGCTGGTCGGCACCGGCATGGAGTACCGCGCCGCCCTCGACTCGGGTGACGTCGTCCGTGCCGAGACCGCTGGTGTGGTCACCGAGGTGTCCGCCGACCTCGTCACCGTGGCCGGCGACGACGGTTCGACGCGCACCTACCGGATCGCCAAGTTCGCGCGCTCCAACCAGGGCACGTCCTACAACCAGGTCGTCGTCGTCAACGAGGGCGACCGGGTCGAGGCCGGCGGCGTCATCGCCGACGGTCCCGCGACCGACGGTGGCGAGATGGCCCTGGGCCGCAACCTGCTCGTGGCGTTCATGCCGTGGGAGGGCCACAACTACGAGGACGCGATCATCCTCAGCCAGCGGCTGGTCCAGGACGACGTCCTCTCCTCGATCCACATCGAGGAGCACGAGGTCGACGCCCGCGACACCAAGCTCGGCCCCGAGGAGATCACCCGGGACATCCCGAACGTCTCCGAGGAGGTCCTGGCCGACCTCGACGAGCGCGGCATCATCCGCATCGGCGCCGAGGTCCGCGACGGCGACCTGCTCGTCGGCAAGGTCACGCCCAAGGGTGAGACCGAGCTGACGCCGGAGGAGCGCCTGCTGCGCGCCATCTTCGGTGAGAAGGCCCGCGAGGTCCGCGACACGTCGCTCAAGGTGCCCCACGGCGAGACCGGCACGGTCATCGGCGTCAAGGTGTTCGACAAGGACGAAGGCGACGACCTGCCCCCGGGCGTCAACCAGCTCGTCCGCGTCTACGTCGCCAACAAGCGCAAGATCACCGATGGTGACAAGCTCGCCGGCCGTCACGGCAACAAGGGCGTCATCTCCAAGATCCTGCCCGTCGAGGACATGCCGTTCCTCGAGGACGGCACCCCGGTCGACGTCGTGCTCAACCCGCTCGGTGTCCCCGGTCGTATGAACGTCGGCCAGATCCTCGAGCTGCACCTCGGCTGGGCCGCCTCCCGCGGTTGGGAGATCGCGGGCAACCCGGACTGGGCCAGGCTCATCCCCGAGGACGCCCGTCAGGCCCCGGCCGGCACGCGCGTCGCCTCGCCGGTGTTCGACGGTGTGCGCGAGGACGAGATCGTGGGTCTGCTCGACTCCACGACCAAGACCCGCGACGGCGTGCGCCTGATCGACGGCTCCGGCAAGTCCCGGCTCTTCGACGGTCGCTCCGGCGAGCCGTTCCCCGAGCCGGTGTCGGTGGGCTACATGTACATCCTCAAGCTGCACCACCTCGTGGACGACAAGATCCACGCGCGCAGCACCGGTCCCTACTCGATGATCACCCAGCAGCCGCTCGGCGGTAAGGCCCAGTTCGGTGGCCAGCGCTTCGGTGAGATGGAGGTCTGGGCCCTCGAGGCGTACGGCGCGGCCTACGCGCTGCAGGAGCTGCTCACGATCAAGTCCGACGACGTCCAGGGCCGCGTGAAGGTCTACGAGGCGATCGTCAAGGGCGACAACATCCCCGAGCCCGGCATCCCCGAGTCCTTCAAGGTGCTCATCAAGGAGATGCAGTCGCTGTGCCTGAACGTCGAGGTGCTCAACAGCGAGGGCACTTCCATCGAGCTGAAGGAGTCCGACGAGGACGTCTTCCGCGCGGCGGAGGAGCTCGGCATCGACCTGTCCCGGCGCGAGCCCAGTTCGGTCGAAGAGGTCTGATGCGTATGCCGCGTGGTCACCGCCACGGTGACCACGCGGCCCAGCTCCCCTCACGACCAGCTCTTTAGTTTCAAAGACAAGAGTTTCAAGCAAGAGACACGGAAGAAGGAACCACGTGCTCGACGTCAACTTCTTTGACGAACTGCGCATCGGCCTGGCCACTGCTGACGACATCCGTCAGTGGAGCCACGGCGAGGTGAAGAAGCCCGAGACGATCAACTACCGCACCCTCAAGCCCGAGAAGGAGGGCCTGTTCTGCGAGCGCATCTTCGGTCCCACCCGGGACTGGGAGTGCAACTGCGGCAAGTACAAGCGGGTCCGCTTCAAGGGCATCATCTGTGAGCGCTGTGGCGTCGAGGTCACCCGCGCCAAGGTGCGTCGTGAGCGGATGGGCCACATCGAGCTCGCCGCCCCCGTCACCCACATCTGGTACTTCAAGGGCGTCCCGTCGCGTCTGGGCTACCTGCTCGACCTCGCCCCGAAGGACCTCGAGAAGGTCATCTACTTCGCGGCCTACATGATCACGTCCGTGGACGAGGAGCAGCGTCACAAGGACCTGCCCTCGCTCGAGGCGCAGATCGAGGTGGAGAAGAAGGAGTACGAGAACAAGCGCGACTCCGAGGTCGACACCCGCGCCAAGCGGCTCGAGTCCGACATCGCCGAGCTCGAGGCCGAGGGTGCCAAGGCCGACGCACGCCGCAAGGTGCGCGAGTCCGCCGAGCGCGAGATGAACCAGATCCGCAAGCGCGCCGACATGCAGATCGAGCGCATCGAGCAGGTCTGGGACCGCTTCAAGAACCTCAAGGTCCAGGACCTCGAGGGCGACGAGATCCTCTACCGCGAGATGCGTGACCGCTTCGGTCTGTACTTCGAGGGTGGCATGGGTGCCGCCGCGATCCAGAAGCGTCTGCAGGACTTCGACCTCCAGGCCGAGTCCGAGCTGCTGCGCGAGATCATCGCCACCGGCAAGGGCCAGAAGAAGACCCGTGCCCTCAAGCGGCTCAAGGTCGTCACCGCCTTCCAGGCGACGACGAACAAGCCGTCCGGCATGGTCCTGGACGCCGTCCCGGTCATCCCGCCGGACCTGCGCCCGATGGTGCAGCTCGACGGTGGCCGCTTCGCGACCTCCGACCTCAACGACCTCTACCGTCGCGTGATCAACCGCAACAACCGGCTCAAGCGCCTGCTCGACCTCGGTGCGCCGGAGATCATCGTCAACAACGAGAAGCGGATGCTCCAGGAGGCTGTCGACAGCCTCTTCGACAACGGCCGTCGTGGTCGCCCGGTGACGGGCCCCGGCAACCGCCCGCTCAAGTCGCTGTCCGACATGCTCAAGGGCAAGCAGGGCCGGTTCCGCCAGAACCTGCTCGGCAAGCGCGTCGACTACTCCGGCCGTTCGGTCATCGTCGTCGGCCCGCAGCTCAAGCTGCACCAGTGCGGCCTGCCCAAGCAGATGGCCCTCGAGCTGTTCAAGCCGTTCGTGATGAAGCGCCTGGTCGACCTCGACCACGCGCAGAACATCAAGTCGGCCAAGCGCATGGTCGAGCGCGCCCGTCCGGTCGTGTGGGACGTCCTCGAAGAGGTCATCACCGAGCACCCCGTGCTGCTCAACCGCGCACCCACCCTGCACCGCCTCGGCATCCAGGCCTTCGAGCCGCAGCTCGTCGAGGGCAAGGCCATCCAGATCCACCCGCTCGTCTGCTCGGCCTTCAACGCCGACTTCGACGGTGACCAGATGGCTGTGCACGTGCCGCTGAGCACGGAGGCGCAGGCCGAGGCCCGCATCCTCATGCTCTCGAGCAACAACATCCTCAAGCCGGCCGACGGCCGTCCGGTGACCATGCCCACCCAGGACATGATCATCGGGCTCTACCACCTCACCTCCGAGGTGGAGAACGGCAAGGGCTCCGGCCGCGCGTTCTCGTCGGTCTCCGAGGCCCGCATGGCGTTCGACGCCGGTGAGCTCGAGCTGGGCAGCATCGTCAAGATCCGCCTGCTCGACGTGGTCCCGATCCCGGGGACCGAGCTTCCCGAGGGTGTCGAGGTGAACGAGCAGGGTCAGGTGGCCTCGCTCGTCGTCGAGACCAGCCTGGGTCGCGCCCTGTTCAACCAGACGCTGCCGGTGGACTACCCGTTCGTGGACGCGGTCGTCGACAAGAAGCGTCTGTCGACCATCGTCAACGACCTGGCCGAGCGCTACACCAAGGTGCAGGTTGCTGCCAGCCTGGACGCTCTCAAGGAGTACGGCTTCCACTGGGCGACCCGCTCGGGCACCACGGTGGCCATCTCCGACGTCGTGACCCCGCCGCGCAAGCTCGAGATCCTCGAGGGCTACGAGGTCAAGGCGACCAAGGTCCAGGTGCAGTACGAGCGTGGTCTGATCACCGACGACGAGCGTCGTCAGGAGCTCATCGAGATCTGGACCCAGGCCACCAACGAGGTCGCCAAGGAGATGGAGGCCAACCTCCCGAAGACCAACACCATCTACAAGATGGTGTCCTCGGGTGCGCGTGGTAACTGGATGCAGCTGCGACAGATCGCCGGTATGCGTGGTCTGGTGTCCAACCCGAAGGGCGACATCATCCCGCGACCGATCCGCGCGAACTTCCGCGAGGGCCTGTCCGTGCTCGAGTTCTTCATCTCCACGCACGGCTCGCGTAAGGGTCTTGCCGACACCGCGCTGCGCACCGCCGACTCGGGTTACCTGACCCGTCGTCTGGTGGACGTGTCGCAGGACGTCATCATCCGCGAGGACGACTGTGGGACCGAGCGTGGCCTGACCATGCCGATCGCGCAGAAGTCCGCCTCCGGCGCCCTGGTCGAGCACGACGACGTGGAGACCTCGGTCTACGCCCGGACGCTCGCCGCCGACGTCGAGAAGGACGGTTCCGTCCTCGCCGAGGCCGGCATCGACCTCGGTGACGTGGTCATCGACGCACTCGTCGCCGCGGGCGTCGAGCAGGTCAAGGTCCGCTCGGTGCTCACCTGTGAGTCCCACGTCGGCACCTGCGCCGCCTGCTACGGCCGGTCGCTCGCGACCGGCAAGCTGGTGGACATCGGCGAGGCCGTCGGCATCATCGCGGCCCAGTCCATCGGTGAGCCCGGCACCCAGCTGACGATGCGTACCTTCCACACCGGTGGTGTGGCTGGTGACGACATCACGCAGGGTCTGCCCCGTGTCGTCGAGCTGTTCGAGGCGCGCACCCCCAAGGGTGTCGCCCCGATCGCCGAGGCGTCCGGTCGGATCACCATCGAGGACACCGACAAGACCCGTCGCATCATGCTCACCCCGGACGACGGCTCCGAGGAGCACGCCTACCCGGTGAGCAAGCGCGCGCGCCTGCTGGTCGCCGACGGTGACCACGTCGAGGTCGGGCACCGCATGACGCAGGGTTCGATCGACCCCAAGCAGGTCCTTCGCATCCTCGGCCCGCGGGCGGTCCAGATGCACCTCGTCGACGAGGTGCAGCACGTCTACCGCCAGCAGGGTGTGTCGATCCACGACAAGCACATCGAGGTCATCGTCCGCCAGATGCTGCGCCGGATCACGATCATCGAGTCCGCGGACGCCGACCTGCTCCCCGGTGAGCTGGCCGAGCGTGGTCGGTTCGAGACCGAGAACCGTCGCGTCGTCGCCGAAGGTGGCCGCCCGGCCTCGGGTCGCCCCGAGCTCATGGGTATCACCAAGGCGTCGCTGGCCACCGACTCCTGGCTGTCGGCCGCCTCCTTCCAGGAGACGACCCGCGTCCTCACCGAGGCCGCGATGAACGCCAAGTCGGACCCGCTGCTGGGTCTGAAGGAGAACGTCATCCTCGGAAAGCTCATCCCGGCCGGCACGGGTCTCCCGCGCTACCGGAACGTCAAGGTCGAGGCCACGGAAGAGGCCAAGGCCGCGATGTACTCGATGCCGAGCTACGATTACGACTACCCGGTGTTCGGGCCCGGCTCCGGCGAGGCCATCCGCCTCGACGACGCCGAGCTCGGCCTGGACTGAGCCGAGGGCTCCACCCGCTGAGGGCGGGTATGCCGCGTGGTCACCACGCGGCATACCCGCCCTTTCGGGTTCCTGGCGGCACCTGTTGCCGGCTGGTGGTCACTGACCGCCCACAGGGGGTGCTCGTGACGATCTGCGCGCACCAGGTCGGTGGCCGGGCCCGGGGAACCGATTTGGACCGGTACACCGCAGGCGGTATCTTTGAACACTGTGTCTGAGGTCTGCTCAGGCATGCCGCTGGAGTCGGCGCCGACCAGGACAGATGGACGTCGGCTGCTGGACCAGCACCCCTCTCGCCGGGCACTCCGCAACCGATTCGCACTGGGTCGCGCGTGGAGGGTGCAGGGGAGAGCGCCAAGCACGACACACCCGAGTGCGGGGGTCGGGCGAGGCACCACACCAAGGAGTGTCAGCAGGGCCGCAGCCGCGGCCCGGCGGCACAGAACATCAACTACGTACGGAGAACAGGTTGCCTACGATCAACCAGCTTGTGCGCAAGGGGCGTCAGGACAAGGTCACCAAGACCAAGACTCCTGCCCTCAAGGGCTCGCCCCAGCGCCGTGGCGTGTGCACGCGTGTGTACACCACCACCCCCAAGAAGCCGAACTCTGCCCTGCGCAAGGTCGCCCGTGTGCGCCTCACCAGCGGCATCGAGGTCACGGCCTACATCCCGGGCGTCGGCCACAACCTGCAGGAGCACTCGATCGTGCTCGTGCGTGGCGGTCGTGTGAAGGACCTCCCGGGTGTCCGTTACAAGATCGTGCGCGGCTCGCTCGACACCCAGGGCGTCAAGAACCGCAAGCAGGCCCGCTCCCGTTACGGCGCGAAGATGGAGAAGAAGTAATGCCTCGCAAGGGACCCGCGCCCAAGCGCCCCCTCGTCGTCGACCCGGTCCACAACTCCCCGTTGGTGACCCAGCTGGTCAACAAGATCCTCCTCGATGGCAAGAAGTCCATCGCCGAGACGATCGTCTACGGCGCCCTCGAGGGCGTCAAGGAGAAGACCGGCTCCGACCCCGTCGTGACCCTCAAGCGCGCGCTGGACAACATCCGTCCGACGCTTGAGGTCAAGTCGCGTCGTGTCGGTGGCGCCACCTACCAGGTGCCGATCGAGGTCAAGCCCAACCGCGCGACCACCCTGGCCCTGCGCTGGATGGTCGGCTACTCGCGTCAGCGTCGTGAGAAGACCATGACCGAGCGCCTGATGAACGAGATCCTCGACGCGTCCAACGGCCTCGGTGCCGCGGTGAAGCGTCGCGAGGACACCCACAAGATGGCCGAGTCCAACAAGGCCTTCGCGCACTACCGCTGGTGACAGCGTGCGGTATGCCGCGGGCGCAACGCACGCCCGCGGCATACCGCAGGTGCGTGGTCGCGGCCCGGCCGCACGCACCACCCGCCCGCACCACACAGAACTTTTCGTAACGAGCTGAGACGAGACGATCACATTGGCACTCGACGTCCTGACGGACCTGACCAAGGTCCGCAACATCGGGATCATGGCGCACATCGACGCCGGCAAGACGACGACGACTGAGCGCATCCTCTTCTACACCGGTGTCAACCACAAGATCGGTGAGACCCACGACGGTGCGTCGACCACCGACTGGATGGAGCAGGAGAAGGAGCGCGGCATCACGATCACGTCTGCCGCCGTGACCTCCTTCTGGGAGGGCACCCAGATCAACATCATCGACACCCCGGGTCACGTCGACTTCACGGTCGAGGTGGAGCGCTCGCTGCGCGTCCTCGACGGTGCCGTCGCCGTCTTCGACGGCAAGGAGGGCGTCGAGCCCCAGTCCGAGACCGTGTGGCGTCAGGCCGACAAGTACGACGTCCCCCGCATCGCGTTCGTCAACAAGATGGACAAGCTCGGCGCGGACTTCTACTTCACCGTGCAGACCATCAAGGACCGCCTCGGCGCGGAGCCCCTCGTGCTCCAGCTGCCGATCGGCTCCGAGAGCGACTTCGTCGGGGTCGTCGACCTCATCTACCGTCGCGCCCTCGTGTGGCCCGGTGACGCCAAGGGTGACGTCACCATGGGTGCCAAGTACGAGATCCAGGAGATCCCGGCCGACATGCTCGAGAAGGTGGAGGAGTACCGCCACGCCCTCGTCGAGCGCGTCGCCGAGTCCGACGACGACCTCATGGAGAAGTACCTCGGTGGCGAGGAGCTGACCCCGGATGAGATCAAGGGCGCGATCCGCAAGCTCACGGTCAACTCCGAGCTCTACCCGATCCTGTGCGGCTCCGCCTTCAAGAACCGCGGTGTCCAGCCGATGCTCGACGCCGTCGTCGACTACCTGCCGTCCCCGCTCGACGTCCCCCCGATGGTCGGCCACAAGCCGAACCACGAGGACGTCGAGATGACGCGCCGGCCCGACACCTCCGAGCCGTTCTCGGCACTGGCGTTCAAGGTCGCCACGCACCCGTTCTTCGGCACGCTGACCTTCATCCGGGTCTACTCCGGCCAGATCTCCTCCGGCTCCGCGGTCGTCAACACGACCAAGGGCCGCAAGGAGCGCATCGGCAAGCTCTTCCAGATGCACGCCAACAAGGAGAACCCGGTGGACGAGGCCCTCGCGGGTCACATCTACGCGGCGATCGGCCTCAAGGACACCACCACCGGTGACACCCTGAGCGACCCGAACGACCAGATCGTGCTCGAGTCGATGACGTTCCCGGACCCGGTCATCCAGGTGGCCATCGAGCCCAAGACCAAGGGTGACCAGGAGAAGCTGTCGACGGCCATCCAGAAGCTCTCCGCCGAGGACCCGACCTTCCAGGTCCACCACGACGAGGAGACCGGCCAGACGATCATCGCCGGCATGGGCGAGCTGCACCTCGACATCCTCGTGGACCGCATGAAGCGCGAGTTCAAGGTCGAGGCCAACGTGGGCAAGCCGCAGGTGGCCTACCGCGAGACGATCCGCCGCACCGTGGAGAAGTACGACTACACCCACAAGAAGCAGACCGGTGGCTCTGGCCAGTTCGCCAAGATCCAGATCAGCATCGAGCCCCTCGACACCACCGAGTCCGGCGAGCTGTACGAGTTCGAGAACAAGGTCACCGGTGGCCGCGTCCCGCGCGAGTACATCCCCTCGGTCGACGCCGGTATCCAGGACGCCATGCAGTACGGCGTGCTCGCCGGCTACCCGCTGGTCGGGATCAAGGCGACCCTGCTCGACGGTGCCTACCACGACGTCGACTCCTCGGAGATGGCGTTCAAGATCGCCGGTTCCATGGCGCTCAAGGAGGCCGTCCGCAAGGCCGACCCCGTGCTCCTCGAGCCGATGATGGCCGTCGAGGTGCGTACGCCCGAGGACTACATGGGCGACGTCATCGGTGACATCAACTCCCGCCGTGGCCAGATCCAGGCCATGGAGGACATCAGCGGTGCCAAGGTCGTCCGCGGCCTGGTGCCCCTGTCGGAGATGTTCGGCTACGTCGGTGACCTGCGGTCCAAGACCCAGGGTCGGGCGAACTACTCGATGGAGTTTGACTCCTACGCCGAGGTCCCCAAGGCTGTTGCCGAGGAGATCATCAAGAAGACCCGTGGTGAGTGACCGGTAGCATTACCGGTCGCACTCCACGCAGACGCACCACAGAGCACCAAACCCCCTAATCCGCGCCACGTCCCAACTGGGCAGAAGGCGTTTCACCAAGAAGAGTCCTGAGGAGGACATCAAGTGGCGAAGGCAAAGTTCGAGCGGACTAAGCCGCACGTCAACATCGGCACCATTGGTCACATCGACCACGGTAAGACGACGCTGACGGCTGCGATTTCCAAGGTCCTGCACGACAAGTACCCGGACCTGAACCCGCAGTTCGCGTTCGACGACATCGACAAGGCACCCGAAGAGAAGCAGCGCGGTATCACGATCTCGATCGCGCACATCGAGTACCAGACGGAGAGCCGTCACTACGCCCACGTCGACTGCCCCGGTCACGCCGACTACGTGAAGAACATGATCACGGGTGCGGCGCAGATGGACGGTGCGATCCTCGTGGTCGCGGCGACCGACGGCCCGATGCCGCAGACGAAGGAGCACGTCCTCCTGGCCCGCCAGGTCGGCGTCCCCTACATCGTGGTGGCGCTCAACAAGGCCGACATGGTCGACGACGAGGAGATCCTCGAGCTCGTCGAGATGGAGGTCCGCGAGCTGCTGTCCGACTACGAGTTCCCGGGCGACGACCTGCCGGTCGTCAAGGTCTCGGCGCTCAAGGCGCTCGAGGGCGACGCCGAATGGGGCAACTCGGTCCTCGAGCTCATGGACGCCGTCGACAACCACATCCCGATCCCCGAGCGTGACGTCGACAAGCCGTTCCTCATGCCCGTCGAGGACGTGTTCACGATCACCGGTCGTGGCACCGTCGTCACCGGTCGTATCGAGCGCGGCATCCTCAACGTCAACGCTGAGGTCGAGATCGTCGGCATCCACCCCGGACCGCCGGCCAAGACCACGGTCACCGGCATCGAGATGTTCCGCAAGCTGCTCGACGAGGGTCGTGCGGGCGAGAACGTGGGCCTGCTCCTTCGTGGCACCAAGCGCGAGGACGTCGAGCGCGGCCAGGTCATCGTCAAGCCGGGCTCGATCACGCCGCACACGGACTTCGAGGCCAACGTCTACATCCTGTCCAAGGATGAGGGCGGCCGTCACACGCCGTTCTACGACAACTACCGCCCGCAGTTCTACTTCCGCACCACCGACGTGACCGGCGTCGTGCACCTCCCCGAGGGCACGGAGATGGTCATGCCCGGTGACAACACGGAGATGAGCGTCGAGCTCATCCAGCCGATCGCCATGGAGGAGGGCCTGCGCTTCGCCATCCGCGAGGGCGGCCGTACCGTCGGCGCCGGCCGCGTCACCAAGATCACCAAGTAGTTCAGGACCCCCGGGTTCCTGGACCACCCGGCGACTCGTCGCCAGTGATCTGACGCACCAGCACCACAGAAGGGCCCCGCAGCTTCGGCTGCGGGGCCCTTCGCTGTGCCCGGTGCGTCTGGCTGGGCCCTACGGGCGGGTGGCCGCGAACTCGGCAGCGGTCAGCTCGTACACGACCTCGCCCAGCTCGGCACCGGGCAGCGGCTCGTCCCAGTCCCTGACGTCCGTGCGGACGTGTCGCATGCCCAGGCGTTCGAGGACAGCCCTGGAGCGGACGTTCACGGCCATCGTCTCGGCTCGGATCGTCTCCAGCCCGACGGTGCCGAAGCCGTGCTCCAGCACGCGCCTGGCGCCCTCGGTGGCGAGCCCTCGACCCCACGCCCGTCGACGCAGCCGGTATCCCAGCTCGGCAGCGCCGCTGGCCCCACCGTCGTCGGGGGTCAGGCAGAACCAGCCCACGAAGTCGCCCTCCTCGAAGGCCGACCAGTAGCCCAGCCCGAGGGCGTCGTGGGCAGGCTCGGTCCGGCGCGGCATCCACACCTCGATGACCTCCCGCGCCTCCGTGGGCCGCCCCGTCAGGAACTCCATCACGTCGGGGTCCCCGTCGAGCTCGACCAGCAGGTCGCTGTCGTCGGCCTGCAGCGGCCGCAGCTCGAGACGAGGCGTCCTCAGGTGCGGCCTGGACATCAGGAGGGCGTCTCCAGCAGCCCGGGACCGATCTGCGCCACCGAGCCGACTCCCGACAGGCCCATCGTCAGGTCGAGCTCGGCCACGATGTTGGCCAGCACGTCCCGGACGCCGTCGCGGCCGCCCAGGGCCAGCCCGTAGATGTACGGCCGGCCGATCGCCACCGCGTCGGCTCCCAGCGCGATGGCCTTCACGACGTCGCTGCCGGTGCGCACGCCACTGTCCAGGATCACCGCGAGGTCCGGCCCCACCGCGGCCCGCACGGCGGGCAGGGCGTCCAGAGAGGCGACGGCCCCATCCACCTGGCGGCCGCCGTGGTTGCTCACCACGACCCCGCTGGCGCCGGCCTGCACGGCGCGTCGCGCGTCGTCCGGGTGCAGCACGCCCTTCACCAGGAACGGGAGGTCCGTCCGTTCGCGCAGGGTCGCGAGCTGCTCCCAGGTGAGGCCGGGGTTCGAGTAGATGTCGAGGAAGGCCTCGACGGATGCCCGGGGTGTGGGGGAGCGGAGGTTCGCGCGCAGGTCGCCCGGGTGCTCGCGGCTGATCGACAGCAGCGACCGCAGCGCCCCGACGGTGACCTTCACATCGTCCCGGGGCGCCCCGGCCGCCGCGCCCGCGTGCGTGGCCGCCTCCTTGGCCGCGATCCTGTCGCGGACCACTTCCTGGAAGCGGGGGTCGGACGTGTACTGCGCGATGCCGATCCCCTGCGAGAACGGCAGCGACCCCAGGTTGAGGTCCTGGGGACGCCAGCCGAGCATCGTCGTGTCGAGGGTGACGACGACGGCCTCGGCCCCGCTGGCGGCGGCCCGGGCGAGCAGGCTGTCGACCAGCGGTTCGTCGGTGGACCAGTAGAGCTGGAACCAGCGGGGCGCTGAGCCCATCGCGGCCGCGACCTCCTCCATCGGCGAACACCCCTGGTTGGACAGGATGTACGGCAGTCCGAGCTCGGCCGCCGCCGAGCCGATCATCAGGTCGCTGTCCCGGTGCACCAGCCCGGCGGCCCCCACCGGAGCGAGCAGCACCGGCGCGGGCAGCCGCCGGCCGAGCAGCTCGGTGGACAGGTCGCGCTGGGCATTGCCCGGCAGCAGCCGCGGCACGATCCGGACGCGCTCGAACGCGGCACGGTTGGCCCGCATGGTCGCGCCCTCGCCCGCTCCGCCGGCGACGTAGGCCCAGGCTGTCGGTGACATGGTCGCGGCGGCCCGCCGTTCGAGCTCGGCGAAGTCGGTGGGGACCGCCGGCCGGTGTCCCAGGACCCCTGCGCGGTAGATCAGCCCCTGCCTGGCCCGGCCAGGGCCCTCGGGCGGCGTCGTCATGGCCCGATCCTGCCAGTGGCGGGAGTCCTCCGGGGGCAACGGCGCGGACCTCTGGCCGCGGCATACCTGGACGATCGGCGGCGCGGGCGACGCGCCATCGGAGCGGGTATGCCGTGCGGACCCGCCTCGATTTGGTAGGTCACCGTCGGCTCTGGCACACTGGACCGGTTGCTTGACGCGCGCCGTTGACCCATGTCGACGCCGCCACCCCCGGTGACACACCTCGAACCGTGCATTGATGCGCGGGGCGACACTCCAGGGAAGCGCAAGCCCCGGCTCTGCCGGTCAATCCGATCCGCACGACTGCGTGAAAACGCGTGTCGTCGGGCCGCGAAGCGGGTGCGACACACCCGACCGCGGGGGTCGGAGATGGCCAAGAGCCGGCCATGCACGATGTTCGGCGAGAGAGAGACGTAACGGAGATGGCGGGACAGAAGATCCGCATCCGCTTGAAGTCGTATGACCACGAGGTCATCGACAACTCGGCGCGCAAGATTGTCGACACGGTGACCCGTGCTGGCGCGACGGTAGTCGGCCCTGTGCCGCTGCCCACGGAGAAGAACGTCTTCGTGGTCATCCGTTCGCCCCACAAGTACAAGGACAGCCGCGAGCACTTCGAGATGCGCACGCACAAGCGCTTGATCGACATCATCGACCCGACGCCGAAGGCCGTCGACTCGCTGATGCGTCTCGACCTGCCGGCTGACGTCAACATCGAGATCAAGCTCTGAGGCTGGCGAAATGACCACCACTGCTACCAAGACCGTGAAGGGTGTGCTGGGCAAGAAGCTCGGCATGACCCAGGTGTGGGATGCCGACAACCGGCTCATCCCCGTCACCGTCATCGAAGCGGGACCCTGCGTCGTCACGCAGGTCCGCGCCGCGGCGAAGGACGGCTACGACGCCGTCCAGATCGCGTTCGGCGCCATCGACCCCCGCAAGGTGACCAAGCCCCTGACCGGGCACTTCGAGAAGGCCGGCGTGACCCCGCGTCGCCACCTCGTCGAGCTTCGTACCGCTGACGCCGCCGAGTACACGCTCGGCCAGGAAGTCACGGTCGAGACCTTCGAGGCCGGCCAGGAGATCGACGTCACCGGCACCACCAAGGGCAAGGGCTTCGCCGGCGTCATGAAGCGTCACGGCTTCCACGGCGTCAGCTCCTCCCACGGTGCCCACAAGAACCACCGCAAGCCGGGCTCGATCGGTGGCTGCGCCACTCCGGGCCGCGTGTTCAAGGGCATGCGCATGGCCGGCCGGATGGGTGGCGTGCGTCAGACCACCCAGAACCTCACGATCCACGCCGTGGACGTCGAGCGCGGCCTGCTGCTGGTGAAGGGCGCCGTTCCCGGCCCCCGCAACGGCACCGTCCTCGTCCGCACGGCCGCGAAGGGAGCCTGAACCAGATGGCAACCAAGACCGTCGCAGCTGACCTGCCCGCCGAGATCTTCGACGTCCAGGTCAACGTTCCCCTGATCCACCAGGTCGTCGTGGCCCAGCTGGCCGCCGCACGTCAGGGCACGCACTCCACCAAGACCCGCGGCGAGGTCCGCGGTGGTGGACGCAAGCCCTACCGCCAGAAGGGCACCGGCCGCGCCCGCCAGGGCTCGACCCGTGCGCCGCAGTTCGCCGGCGGTGGCGTCGTCCACGGCCCGCAGCCGCGTGACTACGCCCAGCGGACCCCCAAGAAGATGAAGGCTGCCGCCCTGCGCGGTGCCCTGTCCGACCGGGCCCGCAACGACCGGGTGCACGTCGTCGACTCGCTCGTGACCGGCAAGGCCCCGTCCACCAAGGACGCGGCTGCGCTGCTCGCCAGCCTGACCGAGCGCCACAACCTGCTCGTCGTGCTCGACCGCAGCGACCTCGTGTCGCTGAAGTCGGTCCGCAACCTCGACGGTGTGCACGTGCTCGCCGCCGACCAGCTCAACACGTATGACGTGCTGTGCGCGGACGACGTCGTCTTCACCACCGCCGGCCTGGAGGCGTTCGTCTCCAAGGCCCAGCCGGTGGGCGGGGTCGAGGTCACCATCGTCGACGACGCCGCCGCGGACGAGAAGCCCGCCAAGGCGACCAAGACCGCCAAGACCGCGGCCAAGGCCGAGAAGGCTGAGAAGCCGGCCAAGGCTGACAAGGCCGACAAGCCCGCGAAGGCAGAGAAGGCCGACAAGCCCGCGAAGGCCGCCAAGACGGCCAAGGCCGCCAAGGCCACCGCGGACGAGGAGGAGACCAAGTGAGCACCCAGTCTGCTCTGTACGGCAAGGACCCCCGCGACATCCTGATCGCGCCGGTCGTTTCCGAGAAGTCGTACTCGCTGCTCGACCAGGGCAAGTACACCTTCATCGTCGACCCGCGGGCGAACAAGACGGAGATCAAGATCGCCGTCGAGCGCGTCTTCAACGTCAAGGTTGACTCCGTCCACACCCTCAACCGTGTCGGCAAGACCCGCCGCACCCGGTTCGGCATCGGCAAGCGCAAGGACACCAAGCGTGCGATCGTCACCCTCCGCGAGGGCTCGATCGACATCTTCGGTGCCGGCGCCTGACGGAATCGCTGAAGAGACGTAAGGGATTACGAACAATGGGTATCCGCAAGTACAAGCCGACCACGCCTGGCCGCCGAGGCTCCAGCGTCGCCGACTTCGTCGAGGTCACGCGCTCCACGCCTGAGAAGTCGCTGGTGCGCCCCCTGACGAAGTCCGGTGGACGCAACAGCAACGGCCGCATCACCACCCGTCACATCGGTGGTGGCCACAAGCGCGCGTACCGCGTCATCGACTTCCGTCGACATGACAAGGACGGCGTGCCGGCCAAGGTCGCTCACATCGAGTACGACCCCAACCGCACGGCGCGCATCGCGCTGCTGCACTACGCCGACGGTGAGAAGCGCTACATCCTGGCCCCCAAGGGCCTGGAGCAGGGCGCCAACATCGAGAACGGCCCCTCGGCCGACATCAAGCCCGGCAACAGCCTGCCGCTGCGCAACATCCCGACCGGTACGGTCATCCACGCCGTCGAGCTCAAGCCCGGTGGCGGCGCGAAGATCGCCCGCTCGGCCGGTGTGCGCGTGCAGCTCGTCGCCAAGGACGGCCCCTACGCCCAGCTGCGTATGCCGTCCGGTGAGATCCGCAACGTCGACCTGCGCTGCCGCGCCACGGTCGGCGAGGTCGGCAACGCCGAGCAGTCCAACATCAACTGGGGCAAGGCCGGCCGCATGCGGTGGAAGGGCAAGCGCCCGACCGTCCGTGGTGTCGCCATGAACCCGGTCGACCACCCGCACGGTGGTGGTGAGGGCAAGACCTCCGGTGGACGTCACCCGGTCAGCCCGTGGGGACAGGCCGAAGGCCGCACCCGCCGCCCCGGCAAGCCGAGCGACAAGCTGATTGTTCGCCGCCGTCGTACTGGCAAGAAGCGCTGATAGGAGCCTGGACACATGCCTCGCAGTTTGAAGAAGGGCCCCTTCATCGACGACCACCTTCAGAAGAAGGTCGACGTCCAGAACGAAGCGGGCACCAAGAACGTCATCAAGACCTGGTCGCGTCGGTCGGTCGTGAGCCCCGACATGCTGGGTCACACCCTCGCCGTGCACGACGGCCGCAAGCACGTCCCGGTGTTCGTCACCGAGTCGATGGTCGGCCACAAGCTCGGTGAGTTCGCACCGACCCGCACCTTCAAGGGTCACGTGAAGGACGACAAGAAGGGGCGTCGTCGCTGATGGCCGCCTCTACCGAGAACAAGGACAACGTGATGGAAGCCAAGGCGAGCGCGCGGCACGTCCGCGTCACTCCCCAGAAGGCCCGCCGCATCGTGGACCTGATCCGCGGCAAGCAGGCCGTCGAGGCCATTGCCGTGCTTCGGTTCGCGCCGCAGTACGCGTCCGACCCCGTGCAGAAGGTGCTCGAGAGCGCCATCGCCAACCTCCGGGTCAAGGCGGACAGGGCCTCTGAGGCCTTCGACGAGAACAACCTGGTCATCAGTGAGGCGTTCGTCGACGAGGGTCCGACCATGAAGCGGTTCCGCCCGCGGGCCCAGGGCCGCGCGGCACGCATCAACAAGCGGACCAGCCACATCACCGTGGTCGTCACGCCGAAGACCACCAAGGGAGGCACCCGCTAATGGGTCAGAAGGTCAACCCGCACGGCTTCCGCCTCGGTATCACCACCGAGCACAAGAGCCGCTGGTTCGCTGACTCCACCAAGGAGGGTCAGCGGTACCGCGACTACGTCAAGGAAGACGTCGCCATCCGCAAGCTCATGTCCGAGGGCATGGAGCGGGCCGGCATCTCGCGCGTCGAGATCGAGCGCACCCGTGACCGCGTCCGTGTGGACATCCACACCGCGCGTCCCGGCATCGTCATCGGTCGCCGTGGCGCCGAGGCCGACCGCATCCGCGGTGAGCTCGAGAAGCTGACCGGCAAGCAGGTCCAGCTGAACATCCTCGAGGTGAAGAACCCCGAGGTGGACAGCCAGCTCGTCGCGCAGGGCATCGCCGAGCAGCTCTCTGCTCGTGTGTCGTTCCGTCGCGCGATGCGCAAGGGCATGCAGTCCGCCACCCGCGCCGGCGCGAAGGGCATCCGTGTCCAGGTCTCCGGTCGCCTCGGCGGCGCCGAGATGTCTCGCACCGAGTTCTACCGCGAGGGTCGCGTCCCGCTGCACACCCTGCGTGCGCAGATCGACTACGGCTTCTACGAGGCCCGCACCACGTTCGGTCGTATCGGCGTGAAGGTGTGGATCTACAAGGGCGACGTCACCGCTCGTGAGCTGGCCCAGCAGCAGGCTGCCGCGCCGCGCCCGAGCCGTGGCCCGCGCCGTGACGGCGCCGACCGTCCGGCCCGCGCTCGTCGCGAGCGTCCGGAAGGCGCCACCGAGACCGCTGCTGAGGCTCCCGCCGTCGAGGCGACCGCAGCCGCAGCCAGCACTGAGGGAGAGCAGTCCTGACATGTTGATTCCTCGTCGAGTCAAGCACCGCAAGCAGCACCACCCGGGACGCTCGGGCGCTGCGAAGGGTGGCACCAAGATCGCGTTCGGCGACTACGGCATCCAGGCCCTCGAGCCCGCCTACGTCACCAACCGTCAGATCGAGTCCGCTCGTATTGCGATGACGCGTTACATGAAGCGTGGTGGAAAGGTGTGGATCAACATCTACCCCGACCGCCCGCTGACCAAGAAGCCGGCCGAGACCCGCATGGGTTCCGGTAAGGGCTCCCCCGAGTGGTGGATCGCCAACATCAAGCCTGGTCGCGTGATGTTCGAGGTGAACGGTGTGTCCGAAGAGGTCGCCCGTGAGGCCCTGCGTCTGGCGATGCACAAGCTCCCGATGAAGTGCCGCTTCGTTCGGCGTGAGGGTGGTGACATCTGATGGCAGTCGGATCCAAGGACCTGGTGTCGGAGAACCTGCGTGGTCTCGACGACGAGCGTCTGGTCGACGAGCTCCGCAAGGCCAAGGAGGAGCTCTTCAACCTCCGGTTCCAGTCGGCCACCGGCCAGCTGGACAACCACGGCCGCCTGCGCGCCGTCCGCAAGGACATCGCCCGCATCTACACCGAGCTGCGTGAGCGCGAGCTCGGTATCGGGCAGAGCCCGAGTGTCGAAGCCAAGGAGGAGTCGGCATGACCGAGAACACGAAGGACGAGGCCGTGACGGCTGCAGACCGCAACTACCGCAAGACCCGTCAGGGTTACGTGGTGAGCGACAAGATGGACAAGACCGTCGTGGTCGAGGTCGAGGACCGCGTCAAGCACGCGCTCTACGGCAAGGTCCTGCGACGCTCGAGCAAGGTCAAGGCCCATGACGAGGACAACGCCGCCGGCATCGGTGACCGCGTCTCGATCATGGAGACCCGCCCGCTCTCGGCCACCAAGCGCTGGCGCGTGGTGGAGATCCTCGAGAAGGCCAAGTAAGACACCTCAGCATCCGCCGCCCACGCGGCATACCGCAGCGATAAGCAGGTATGCCGCGGGGGCACGGAAACAAGCCCCCCACAGTTCGGCCAGGCTCACCGCGTGTGAGAACCAGCTCGACGACAGGAGTTAGACAGTGATCCAGCAGGAGTCGCGACTGCGCGTCGCCGACAACACAGGTGCCAAGGAAATCCTTTGCATCCGTGTTCTCGGTGGCTCGGGTCGTCGTTACGCCGGCATCGGTGACGTCATCGTCGCCGCCGTCAAGGACGCCATTCCCGGCGGCAACGTCAAGAAGGGCGACGTCGTCAAGGCCGTCATCGTGCGCACCACCAAGGAGCGCCGTCGCGGTGACGGGTCGTACATCAAGTTCGACGAGAACGCCGCCGTCATCCTCAAGGCCGACGGGGACCCCCGTGGCACCCGCATCTTCGGCCCGGTGGGCCGCGAGCTGCGTGAGAAGAAGTTCATGAAGATCATCTCGTTGGCGCCGGAGGTGCTCTGACCCATGGCTGACAAGAAGAAGATGAAGATCAAGAAGGGTGACACCGTCAAGGTGCTCACGGGCAAGGACCGCAACAGCATCGGCAAGGTCATCGCCGTGTACCCCGAGACCGAGCGCGTGCTCGTCGAGGGTGTCAACCGGGTGACCCGCCACACCAAGGCGGGCCAGACCGCTCGCGGCAGCCGCACCGGTGGCCTGGTCGTCCAGGAAGCCGCGATCCACGTGAGCAACGTGGCCGTCGTGGACCCCGATGACAAGAAGCTCGCCACCCGGATCAAGACCCGCGTCGAGACCGTGGAGCGCAACGGCCGCACCAAGACCGTCCGCACCCGTGTCGCGGTGCGCTCGGGCAAGGACCTGTGAGAACGATGACCGAAACAGAAACCATGACGCAGACTTCAGTTTCCGCAGCGGTGACGCCGCGCCTCAAGCAGCGCTACGCGGACGAGATCAAGGGCGGGCTGCTCAAGCAGTTCGGCTACGACAACGTCATGCAGGTGCCCGGCGTGGTCAAGGTCGTCGTCAACATGGGTGTTGGTGACGCCGCCAAGGACGCCAAGCTCATCGAGGGCGCGATCAGGGACCTGTCCGCCATCACCGGTCAGAAGCCCCTGGTCACCAAGGCCCGCAAGTCCATCGCGCAGTTCAAGCTGCGCGAGGGCATGCCGATCGGTGCGCACACCACGCTGCGCGGCGACCGGATGTGGGAGTTCCTCGACCGCCTCGTGTCGGTGGCCCTGCCGCGTATCCGCGACTTCCGTGGCCTGTCGCCCAAGCAGTTCGACGGCAACGGCAACTACACCTTCGGTCTCACGGAGCAGTCGATGTTCCACGAAATCGACCAGGACCGGATCGACCGTGTCCGTGGCATGGACATCACTGTGGTGACCACCGCCACCAACGACGACGAGGGCCGCGCACTGCTGAAGGCGCTCGGCTTCCCCTTCAAGGAGAACTGACATGGCGAAGACCGCCCTGGTCAACAAGGCCAACAAGAAGCCGAAGTTCAAGGTGCGCGGCTACACCCGTTGTCAGCGCTGCGGCCGACCGCACTCGGTCTACCGCAAGTTCGGGCTGTGCCGCATCTGCCTTCGCGAGATGGCTCACCGCGGCGAGCTGCCCGGCGTCACCAAGAGCTCCTGGTAATACCCACCGATTTCATCCTTACATCGCAGGTCGCTGCACCAGCAGTGAAACCACGGTGAGAGAGGGCCGGAGAAGCCCATGACCATGACTGACCCGATTGCGGACATGCTGACCCGCGTCAGGAACGCCAACTCGGCGCACCACGACGCTGTCTCCATGCCGTTTTCCAAACTGAAGTCCCACATTGCCGAGATCCTCCAGGCGGAGGGCTACATCGCCGCCTGGAAGGTCGAGGACGCCGAGGTCGGCAAGACGCTGACCATCGAGCTGAAGTACGGCCCGAACCGCGAGCGTTCCATCGCTGGCGTGCGCCGTGTCTCCAAGCCCGGTCTGCGCGTCTACGCCAAGTCGACGAACCTGCCCAAGGTTCTCGGCGGTCTCGGTGTGGCCATCATTTCCACCTCGTCTGGTCTCCTCACGGACCGCCAGGCCGCGACCAAGGGTGTGGGCGGGGAAGTCCTCGCCTACGTCTGGTAAGGGGATTCGACATGTCGCGTATCGGACGACTCCCGGTCTCCATCCCTAGCGGTGTCGAGGTCACCATCGACGGCCAGGCCGTCACGGTGAAGGGCCCCAAGGGCGAGCTCAGCCACATCGTGGCCGAGCCGATCACGGTCGAGAAGGGCGACGCTGACCTCGAGGTCAAGCGCCCCAACGACGAGCGCCAGTCCCGTGCCCTGCACGGCCTGACCCGCTCGCTCATCAACAACATGGTGCTCGGTGTGACCGAGGGCTATGAGAAGAAGATGGAGATCCACGGCACGGGTTACCGCGTGGCCAACAAGGGCGGCGACCTCGAGTTCGCGCTCGGCTACAGCCACTCGATCACCGTCAAGGCCCCTGAGGGCATCTCCTTCGCTGTCGAGAACCCGACCCGCTTCGCGGTCCAGGGCATCGACAAGCAGCTCGTTGGCGAGGTTGCTGCGAACATCCGCAAGCTGCGCAAGCCCGACCCGTACAAGGGCAAGGGCGTTCGCTATGCGGGCGAGCACATCCGTCGCAAGGTCGGAAAGGCCGGTAAGTAAGCCATGGCAATGATCGTCAAGCGCGCCAAGGGCAAGTCCGCTGCACGCGGACGTCGCCACCTGCGCCTGCGCAAGAAGGTGACCGGCACGACGGTTCGTCCGCGCCTGGTCGTGTCGCGGTCCACGCGCCACGTCTTCGTGCAGATCGTCGACGACACCCTCGGCAAGACCGTGGCGTCGGCCTCCACCATGGAGGCAGACCTGCGCTCGTTCGAGGGCGACAAGACCGCCAAGGCCCGCAAGGTGGGCGAGCTGCTCGCCGAGCGCGCCAAGAGCGCCGGTGTCGAGGCTGTCGTCTTCGACCGCGGCGGCAACAAGTACCACGGCCGCGTCGCTGCCATCGCCGAGGGCGCCCGCGAGGGCGGACTGGCCCTGTGAGCACCGTGACCGCAACTGTTATCGAGATGAGGAACATCTGATGCCCGGACCCCAGCGTCGAGGCACTGGTGCCGCTGCTGGCGGCGACGCAGCTCGTGGTGAGCGCGGCGACCGCCGCGGTGGCCGTGACAACCGTCGTGACGGCGGCCGTGACCAGGCCGAGAAGAGCGCCTACGTCGAGCGCGTCGTGACCATCAACCGCGTCTCCAAGGTCGTCAAGGGTGGACGTCGCTTCAGCTTCACCGCCCTGGTGGTCGTGGGTGACGGCGACGGAACCGTCGGCGTCGGCTACGGCAAGGCCAAGGAAGTTCCCGCGGCGATCGCCAAGGGTGTCGAGGAGGCCAAGAAGGAGTTCTTCAAGGTCCCCCGCATCCAGGGCACCATCCCGCACCCCGTGCAGGGTGAGGCCGCTGCCGGCGTCGTCATGCTTCGTCCCGCAGCCCCCGGTACCGGTGTCATCGCCGGTGGTCCGGTGCGTGCGGTGCTCGAGTGCGCCGGCATCCACGACGTGCTGAGCAAGTCGCTCGGCTCGGACAACGCCATCAACGTCGTCCACGCGACGGTCGCGGCCCTGCAGGGTCTCGAGCGTCCCGAGGCCGTCGCCGCCCGCCGCGGGCTGCCGGTCGACCAGGTCGCCCCGGCCGCCATGCTGCGCGCCCAGGCTGCCGGTCGCGAAGCTGCCAAGGCAGGTGCGTGATGGCACGTCTGAAGGTGACCCAGACCCGTTCCGAGATCGGTGGCAAGCAGAACCAGCGTGACACGCTCCGCAGCCTCGGTCTGAAGCGCATTGGCGACGTCGTCGTCAAGGAGGACCGTCCCGAGATCCGCGGGATGGTCAAGACGGTGACGCACCTCGTTGCCGTCGAGGAGGTTGACTGACCATGGCCACCAAGGACACCAAGAAGGCCTCGACAGAAGCCGCGCCCGAGGGCACGACCCTCAAGGTGCACCACCTGCGTCCGGCCCCCGGCGCCAAGACCGCGAAGACCCGTGTGGGTCGCGGTGAGGGCTCCAAGGGCAAGACCGCCGGTCGTGGCACCAAGGGCACCAAGGCCCGCTACCAGGTTCCGGAGCGCTTCGAAGGTGGCGCCATGCCGCTGCACATGCGCCTGCCGAAGCTTCGCGGGTTCAAGAACCCGTTCCGCGTGGAGTACCAGGTCGTGAACCTGGACAAGCTGTCCGCCCTGTTCCCCGAGGGTGGCGACGTGACCGTCGCCGACCTCGTGGCCAAGGGTGCGGTCCGCGACAGCTCCCTGGTCAAGGTGCTCGGCACCGGCGAGATCACCGTCAAGGTCAACGTGACCGCTGACAAGTTCTCGGCCACCGCCAAGGAGAAGATCGAGGCCGCCGGCGGCTCGGTCACCTCGGCCTGACCCACCCAGCTGCAGGTATGCCGCGGGCTCACCTCACGGTGAGCTCGCGGCATACCCGTTTGGTGTCCCGGGCCACGGCCCGGGGTAACCTTCCTAGGATTGCCTGACCGTCATCACCGCGGGGCCGAACCGGCCCGCGTCACCAGGAGGACCTGTGCTCACCGCCTTCACCCGTGCGTTCAAGACGCCGGACCTGCGCAGGAAGCTGCTGTTCACCCTCGGGATCATCATCATCTTCCGGCTGGGCTCGCACGTGCCCGTCCCCGGCGTGAGCTACAAGGCTGTCCAGGCCTGCATCAAGGGCGCGAACTCCACGACCGGCGTGCTCGGCCTTGCCAACCTGTTCAGCGGTGGCGCGCTCCTGCAGCTGTCGATCTTCGCGCTCGGGATCATGCCGTACATCACGGCGAGCATCATCGTGCAGCTCCTCACCGTGGTCATCCCGCGGTTCGAGGCCCTCAAGAAGGAGGGCCAGCAGGGCCAGACGAAGATGACGCAGTACACGCGCTACCTGACCATCGGTCTCGCGGTCCTGCAGTCCTCGACGCTGATCACGTTCGCCCAGAACCCCTCGGCTCTGTTCGGCCCGAACTGCACGAGCATCCTGCCGGACAACTCGATCCCGACCCTGGTCATCATGGTCCTCACGATGACCGCCGGCACCGGTGTGGTCATGTGGCTGGCCGAGCTCGTCACCGACAAGGGCATCGGCAACGGCATGTCGCTGCTGATCTTCACCTCGATCGCGAGCTCGTTCCCGTCCTCGCTGTGGGCGATCCAGCAGAAGGACGGGCGGTGGGACGTCTTCATCGGCGTCATCCTGCTCGGGTTCATGATCATCGCGCTGGTCGTGTTCGTCGAGCAGAGCCAGCGGCGCATCCCGGTGCAGTACGCCAAGCGCCAGGTCGGCCGCCAGATGTACGGCGGCACGTCGACCTACATCCCGCTCAAGGTCAACATGGCCGGCGTCATCCCCGTGATCTTCGCCTCCTCCTTGCTCGCACTGCCGTCGTTGCTGGCACAGTTCAACCGGTCCACCACCGGCAACCAGCCCGGCTGGGTGACCTGGATCGACCAGCACCTGGTGCGGGGCGACCACCCGATCTACATGGCCGTCTACATCGTGCTGATCCTGTTCTTCACGTTCTTCTACGTGTCGATCACGTTCAACCCGGAGGAAGTGGCCGACAACATGAAGCGCTACGGCGGCTTCATCCCAGGTATCCGCGCCGGGCGACCCACGGCCGAGTACCTCGACTACGTGCTCACCCGCATCACGGTTCCAGGGGCCATCTACCTCGGCCTCGTCTCGCTGATCCCGCTCATCGCACTGGTACTCGTCGGGGCCAACCAGAACTTCCCGTTCGGTGGCACCTCCATCCTCATCATCGTCGGCGTCGGCCTCGAGACGGTGAAGCAGATCGAGTCGCAGCTGCAGCAGCGCCATTACGAAGGGTTCCTCCGCTGATGCGCCTCATCATCCTCGGCCCCCCGGGTGCCGGAAAGGGCACCCAGGCCGCCAAGATCGCCGAGAAGTTCGGCATCCCCGCGATCTCCACCGGTGACATCTTCCGCGCCAACATCAAGAACGAGACGCCTCTGGGTCTGCAGGTCAAGGAGGTGCTGGCGTCCGGTGGCTACGTCACCGACGAGATCACCAACGCCGTCGTCCGCGACCGCCTCTTCGAGGACGACGCGGAGCAGGGCTTCCTGCTCGACGGGTTCCCGCGCACCGCGGCGCAGGTCGAGACGCTCGATGCGATCCTGGCCGAGCACGGCCACGCGCTGGACGCCGTGCTCGAGCTGACCGTCGACGACGAGGCCGTCGTCCAGCGGCTGCTCAAGCGCGCCCAGATCGAGGGCCGCGAGGACGACACCGAAGAGGTCATCCGCGAGCGGCAGGCGATCTACCGTCGCGAGACAGCCCCGCTGACCGACGTCTACTCCGCCCGCGGCCTGCTCGTGCAGGTCGACGGGATGGGTCCGGTGGACGACGTCTTCACCCGTGTCTCCGACGCCCTCGAAGGGGTTGCTCGATCCTGATGTTCGGCAGGTCCCGCATCGAGACCAAGACCCCAGACCAGATCCTGCGGATGCGCAAGGCCGGCCTGGTGGTCGGCCAGACCCTGCAGCTGATGGCCCAGACGGTCCGTCCGGGCATGACGACCAAGCAGCTCGACGAGCTCGCGGAGGAGCACATCCGCGGATGCGGGGCGACCCCGTCGTTCCTGGGCTACCACGGCTTCACCGGCTCGCTCTGCACGTCGGTCAACGACGAGGTCGTGCACGGCATCCCCGGCTCGCGGGTGCTGCTCGAGGGCGACCTCATCTCCATCGACTGCGGCGCCATCGTGGACGGCTGGCACGGCGACGCCGCGATCTCGGTCATCGTGGGCGGTCGTGACGCCGGGCGTCCCGAGGACCTCGCCCTCATCGACGCCACCGAGGACTCCATGTGGGCCGGCATAGCCGCCCTCGCCGTGGGGGAGTCGCTGTATGCCGTGGGCGCCGGTGTCGAGGACAGCATCGTCGCCTCCGGCACCAGCGACGGGCACGAGTACGGGATCGTCGAGGACTACGTCGGTCACGGCATCGGCACGGAGATGCACATGGACCCGCAGGTGCCGAACTACCGCGTCCGCGACAAGGGGCCGACGGTCCGCTCCGGTGTCACCGTGGCGATCGAGCCGATGGTGACCCTCGGGTCCGCCGAGACCCGGGTGCTGCAGGACGACTGGACCGTGGTCACGGTCGACTCGTCCCGGGCCGCGCACTGGGAGAACACCGTGGCGGTCACGGACGACGGCCTGTGGGTGCTCACCGCGCTCGACGGTGGCAAGGAGCGGCTGGAAGCCGCCGGCGCGGCATACGCGCCTCTGGGCTGACCGGGGACCGAGGGTCCTGAGCACGATTTCGTGCTCAGCGAGTCCTGGCGTAGACTCGTCTGTTGGTGCGCGACCTCGCGCGCCGCATTCGTGTGTGCGCCCCAGCAGGGGGTGCCACGCAACAGATTGTGGAGGATATGGCCAAGAAGGACGGTGTCATCGAGATCGAGGGCACGATCGTCGAGGCTCTCCCGAACGCGATGTTCCGGGTCGAGCTGACGAACGGTCACAAGGTTCTCGCTCACATCTCGGGCAAGATGCGTCAGCACTACATCCGGATCCTCCCCGAGGACCGCGTGGTGGTGGAGCTCAGCCCGTACGACCTGACCCGTGGCCGGATCGTCTTCCGCTACCGCTAGACGCACCACCCGTTAGACCTGCTGGCCCAACCGGACCGGCAGTGCCAGATCGAGGCGAAGCAGAGGCTATGAAGGTTCAGCCGAGCGTCAAGAAGATCTGCGACAAGTGCAAGGTGATCCGCCGTCACGGCCGGGTCATGGTGATCTGCGAGAACCTGCGCCACAAGCAGCGCCAGGGCTGACCAGAAGTACCGCGAGGCCCGGCAGCGGGACTCGCCCCAGCACGACTCGCATCTCTTCGAGAAGCGCAGACAAGTGAATGACCGCAGTACCCGGCCCCTGTGCGCGGCGTCGTCGAAAGACGACACTCACGCCGACCAGGACGTCACCCCCGGCCCGGAGGCCGAGGACCGGTGCCCCGAGGAAAGCTTCGGGAGCAAGCCCGGAACGGTACTGCTCCAGACCTCCGGTGAAACAAAGGAAACACACAAGATGGCACGTCTTGTCGGTGTGGATCTCCCGCGCGAGAAGCGCGTCGAGATCGCTCTCACCTACATCTTCGGAGTGGGTCGTACCCGCTCCCAGCAGGCGCTGGCAGCCACGGGTGTCAACCCGAACACCCGCGTCCGCGACCTGACCGACTCCGATCTCGTCGCCCTGCGCGACTACCTCGAGGCGAACGTCAAGATCGAGGGTGACCTCCGTCGCGAGATCGCCGCCGACATCCGCCGCAAGGTCGAGATCGGCTCCTACGAGGGCCTGCGCCACCGCCGTGGCCTGCCCGTGCGCGGCCAGCGCACCAAGACCAACGCGCGCACCCGCAAGGGCCCCAAGCGCACCGTCGCCGGCAAGAAGAAGGTTGGTAAGTAATGCCTCCCAAGGCTCGTACCGCTGGCGCCAAGAAGGTGCGCCGCAAGGAGAAGAAGAACGTCGCCCACGGGCACGCTCACATCAAGAGCACGTTCAACAACACCATCATCTCGATCACGGACCCCACCGGCGCCGTGATCTCGTGGGCCTCCGCCGGCCAGGTCGGCTTCAAGGGCTCGCGCAAGTCCACCCCGTTCGCCGCGCAGATGGCCGCCGAGGCTGCCGCCCGCCGCGCGATGGAGCACGGCATGCGCAAGGTCGACGTCTTCGTCAAGGGCCCGGGCTCCGGTCGCGAGACCGCCATCCGCTCCCTGACCGCCACCGGCCTGGAGGTCGGCGCGATCAGCGACGTCACCCCCTCGCCGCACAACGGTGTCCGTCCGCCCAAGCGCCGCCGCGTCTGAGCCGTCGGTACAGAACAGGGAGATAGAGAAAACTCATGGCTCGTTACACCGGCCCCATCACCAAGAAGTCGCGTCGCCTCAAGGTCGACCTCGTCGGCGGCGACAAGAACTTCGAGCTCCGTCCCTTCCCGCCCGGCCAGCACGGCCGTCGCCGGATGCAGGAGAAGGAGTACCTCACCCAGCTGCAGGAGAAGCAGAAGGCTCGCTTCACCTACGGCGTCATGGAGAAGCAGTTCCGCGGTTACTACAAGGAGGCCTCACGGCGCTCCGGCAAGACCGGTGAGACCCTGCTGCAGATCCTCGAGTCCCGCCTGGACAACGTGATCTACCGCGCCGGCCTGGCCCGCACCCGTCGTGCGGCTCGCCAGCTCGTCACGCACGGTCACTTCGAGGTCAACGGCGTGCGCGTGGACGTCCCGTCCTACCGCGTCGAGCAGTACGACATCATCACCGTTCGCAAGCAGTCCGTGAACACCTTCCCGATCGAGCTGGCCCGCCAGACCTTCGGCGAGCGCCCCACCCCGGCCTGGCTCCAGGTCGTCCCGGGCACGCTGCAGATCATGATCCACCAGCTCCCGGAGCGTGCGCAGATCGACACGATCCTCACGGAGCAGCTGATCGTCGAGCTCTACTCGAAGAACTGACAACCAACCTCGGTATGCCGCGGGCGCTCCCCGCGCACGCGGCGTACCGAGGCGTTGTGGTCCACACCGCGGACAGAGGTGGCGTGGACAGCCGGTCGGACCGGCACATCATCGGCGTCATATAGCGGTCGCCGAAGAGAAAGGAAACACCCGTGCTCATCGCACAGCGCCCCTCCCTCAGCGAAGACGTGGTTGCGGACAACCGCAGCCGATTCGTCATCGAGCCCCTCGAGCCCGGCTTCGGCTACACGCTCGGCAACTCCATGCGCCGCACGCTCCTGTCGAGCATCCCCGGCGCCGCCGTGACCAGCATCCGCATCGACGGCGTGCTGCACGAGTTCTCCACGATCCCCGGGGTCAAGGAGGACGTCACCGAGATCATCCTCAACATCAAGGGCCTGGTCGTCTCCTCGGAGCACGACGAGCCGGTCGTCATGTACCTGCGCAAGCAGGGCGCCGGCGCCGTCACCGCTGCGGACATCGCGCCGCCGGCCGGTGTCGAGGTGCACAACCCCGACCTTCACATCGCCACGCTCAACGGCAAGGGCAAGATCGAGATGGAGCTGACCGTCGAGCGCGGTCGCGGCTACGTCTCGGCCAACCAGAACAAGTCCGGTGACCAGGAGATCGGCCGCATCCCGGTCGACTCCATCTACTCGCCCGTGCTCGCCGTGACCTACAAGGTCGAGGCGACCCGTGTGGAGCAGCGCACCGACTTCGACAAGCTCATCGTCGACGTCGAGACCAAGAACTCGATGGCTCCGCGTGACGCCATGGCCTCGGCCGGCAAGACCCTCGTCGAGCTGTTCGGCCTTGCGCGTGAGCTCAACGTCGAGGCGGAGGGCATCGACATGGGCCCGTCGCCGACCGACGCTGCCCTGGCCGCCGACCTGGCGCTGCCGATCGAGGACCTCGACCTCACCGTGCGGTCCTACAACTGCCTCAAGCGCGAGGGCATCCACACCGTGGGTGAGCTCGTGGGTCGCAGCGAGGCCGACCTGCTCGACATCCGCAACTTCGGTGCGAAGTCGATCGACGAGGTCAAGGCCAAGCTCGTCGGCATGGGTCTGGCGCTCAAGGACAGCCCGCCCGGGTTCGACCCGAGCGCGATCGCTGACACCTACGGCGACTACGACGACGACTTCGCTGACGACGGCCGTTCGCTGGCCGAAGACGAGCAGCTCTGACCAACCGCCGCTGAGGGGCGGGCGGGAGACCATCCGCCCCTTGCACACCAAGGAGAACCTGAACCATGCCTACCCCCACCAAGGGTCCCCGTCTCGGCGGCGGTCCGGCCCACGAGCGACTGATCCTGGCCAACCTGGCCCAGTCGCTGTTCGAGCACGACTCGATCACCACCACCGAGGCCAAGGCCAAGCGCCTGCGCCCGCTGGCCGAGCGTCTGGTGACGTTCGCCAAGCGCGGTGACCTGCACGCGCGTCGTCGCGTCCTGTCGGTCATCTCCGACAAGGGTGTCGTGCACCGTCTCTTCACCGAGATCGCGCCCGACATGGCCGAGCGTCCCGGCGGCTACACCCGCATCACCAAGATCGGCGCCCGCAAGGGTGACAACGCCCCCATGGCCGTGATCGAGCTCGTCCGCGAGCCGATCGCCAAGAAGGCGACGGTCAAGGAGGCGGAGGCTGCCACCAAGCGCGCCGCCAAGCAGGCTGAGGCCAAGGAGGCCGCGGCTGAGACCAAGGCCGCCGAGGACGACGCCAAGGCAGAGGACACCACCGAAGCCGTGGTCGCGGAGGTGCCCGAGGGCGCCGTCGTCGCCAACGAGGACGGCTCCTCGCCCGACGCGGCCTACACGGTCAAGGGCAACGCGGACTCCGGCAAGTACCACGAGCCCGACGGCCAGTGGTTCGACCAGACCGTGGCCGAGTTCTGGTTCAAGTCCGGTGCCGACGCCGAGGCCGCTGGCTTCACGAAGGCCGGCGCCTGACCCAGGCAGCCACACGGCACGATCGAAGAGGGCCGTTCACCCATCGGGGTGGACGGCCCTCTTCGTGCTTTCAGGACGGCGTGTGCCGGGTGGCCGGCTCGGCGCGGAAGGCACCGGCGAGGGGCAGGATCGCCAGGATGAGGACCATCGGGACGGCGAAGCCGGGACGCAGCGAGTCGGCGCCGACGACGCCGGTGAGGACCGCACCGAGCAGCCCGCCGACGTAGTTGAACTGGTTGAACCGCGCGATGACCGCGTCCACCCTCGCCCGCCTGGCCTCCGGGTCGAGCCCGCCGCCGGCCACGACGGCCGCGGCCGAGAAGGAGAGCGGAGCGATGACGGCCACGGACCCGCCGAGCACCGTGAACCCGAGGACGGCGACGGGCCACGACGGCGAGAAGACGATGACTGCCAAGGCTGCGCAGGCGACGAGTGCGCCGACCCTCACCAGCGCCACCGCCCCGAGCCGCGCGACCGCGGCGTCTCCGGCGAGCCGGGTGGCCAGGCTCGCCACGAGGTAGGGGAGCGTCGCGAGCGGGAGCAGCCAGTCGGGCGCCTGGTGGACCGACTTGAGGAAGACCGGGCCCCAGGTGGTGGCCGCCGTGTCGACCATGTAGAAGAGCACCATCGCGGCGCCCAGGAGGGCGATCTTGCGCCAGGGCACGTCCAGGGCTGCGACGTCCGGGGCCACCGGGGTGTCGGCTCCCGCGGGCAGCAGGGGTGCCGCCAGCAGCCCGAGGGCAAGGACGCACAGGGGCAACAGGCCCGCGACCAGGCCCAACCGCGTCACCGCGATGGTCACGACGGTCGCGACGATGCCGCCGGCAGTCCACGCGCCGTGGAAGGACGGCAGGATCGTGCGGCCGTAGCGGTGCTCGACAGCCACGGCCTGCATGTTGGAGGCGGCGTCGACGATGCCCAGGCCCAGGCCGTAGACGGCCAGTCCTGCGACGAAGACGGCGCGCTGGGGTGCGACGGCCACGGCGCCCAGCCCCACGGCCTGGAGGGCGAACCCGGCTCGCAGGGTGCTGGCGCTGCCCATCCGGGTGGCTGCCAGCTCGGCAAGGGCCGACCCGGCGCCGGCGAGCAGCACCACCATCAGCAGCAGGCCCGAGACGAACAGCTCCGACAGGTCCCAGATCCTCTGGAACCGCGGCAGGCGGGTCGTCAGCGAGATGAACAGCAGGCCCTGCACGGCGAAGGCCGCAGCGACAGCCGCGCGGTGTCGGGACAGCGCGGTGGCGGCCTGGGGCGCGGCGGTGGCACTCCTCACGCGGCCACTCTCGCAGACCCCGGGTCTCGCAGAGGTCAACCACCGGGCGTGGCTAGGCTTGACGCATGGATCAGGAGCAGGGGGAGCGGCCGACCGTGCCCCTGCGGATCCGCCTCGACTTCGGCTACGACGGCACGGACTTCTCGGGGTGGGCCGCTCAGCCGGGCCTGCGGACCGTCGAGGGTGAGCTGTCAGCAGCCCTGACGACGATGCTGCGCGCGGAGCAGCCGGTCCGGCTCACCGTGGCGGGGCGCACCGACGCCGGTGTCCACGCGCGCGGCCAGGTGGCGCACCTCGACGCCGATGTCGACGCCTGGGCTCTGCTGCCCGGCCGGTCGACGCGGACACCGCAGCAGGCGGCGCTGAGCCGGCTCCGCGGCATACTCCCTGCGGACATCGGTATGCGGTCGGTGTCCGTTGCCCCGCACGGTTTCGACGCGCGGTTCTCCGCCCTGCGGCGCCGATACCTCTACCGCTTGGCCGACCAACCGGAGCTGGCCGACCCGCTGCGTCGGCGCGAGACCGTCGTCGTCACCCGAGCCCTCGACGTCGACGCCATGCACGCTGCCGCGCGGCGGCTGGTGGGGCTCCACGACTTCGGGGCCTTCTGCAAGAGGCGGGAAGGGGCCACCACCGTGCGCACCCTGCTCGAGTACTCGTGGCAGCGCGGCCCCGACGGCACGCTCGAGGCCACCGTGGTCGCCGACGCGTTCTGCCACTCGATGGTGCGCTCGCTGGTCGGCGCGGTCGTGCCGGTGGGCGAGGGGCGCAAGGAGGTCGGCTGGCCGGCTGAGGTGATGCAGGCCGCGGTCCGCGACGCCGCCGTGATGGTCATGCCCCCACACGGGCTGTGCCTCGAGGAGGTCGTGTACCCCGACGACGCGGATCTGGCTGCGCGCGCGAAGGAGTCGCGGGTCCGGCGAAACCTCGCCTGACCGGGCCGGGTGCGGGCTAGGACTCCTCGGGCAGGGGCGGCCCCAGGACCTCGAGCCCGTACCTCGGCCCGACGGCGTTCCACCGCGGGATCTCCTGCTCCATGGGTCGCCCATCGGGGCCGGGCAGACGGCGCTCGCTCGCGGGCAGGCCCACCTCGTCGTAGAGCCCGAAGAGATGGCCCGGGTCGGCGAGGCCGACGAAGCGCACCGGCCGGTCGCCGGTGACGCGGAAGGCGTGGGGGAGGTTCGGCGGCAGCCAGATGAAGTCGCCCCCGACCAGATGGAAGACCTCGTCGCCCGCGCGGTACGTCATCGCGCCGTCCAGGAGGAAGAACGCTTCGGCCTCGCGCTGATGGCGGTGCAGTGGTGTCGCGATTCCCGGCGGCTGGGTGACCAGGGCGACGCCGAGGGTCCCGCCGGACTCCTCGGCCGTCAGCAGGTGCTCGAACAACGAGCCCATCGCCCAAGTGGCCCGGGCGGTCCCCCCGGCGCGGAAGACCGCTCGGGGCGGGGGCTCGTCCCCAGCGTCGAGCGGACGGTGCGTGGCGGTCGTCGACTTCTCGGTCATGGGGTTCCTCCCGCATATTCATCCGAAACGGATTCGGGCGAATATTGGTAAGGTAGGCCCGATGAGCGACTCCGTCAAGCCCCGGCGCTACACCTCCCCGGTCCGCGCCGAGCGGGCCGCCCGCACCCGCCGCGAGGTCCTCGCGGCGGCGCGAGAGCTGTTGTCCAGCCAGGGGTATGGCGCCACGACGGTTGCGCAGGTGGCTGCACGGGCCGGGGTGTCGGTCGACACCGTCTACGCGAGCGTGGGCCGCAAGCCCGAGCTGGTGGTGGCCGTCATCGACATGGTCCTGGGATCGTCGGACGAGCCGATCCCGGCCGAGCAGCGCGACTATGTCCGGGCGGTGAGAGCTGCCCCGTCGGGCCGGGACAAGATCGCCGTGTATGCCGCGGCGCTCGGTGCGCTCATGCCTGCGACGGCGCCGCTCATCGAGGCCCTGCGCCACGCCGGGGACCACGACGAGGAGTGCGCCCGGACGTGGACCCGGCTGGTCGAGCGCCGAGCGTCGAACATGCTGCTTTTCGCCGCCGACCTGCGGTCCACCGGACACCTGCGAGCAGACCTCACCGACCGGGAGGTCGCCGACGTGGTGTGGTCGACCAACGCGCCGGAGTACTGGCTGTTGCTGCGCTCGCGGGGTTGGTCCCCCCAGCGCTACGCGGACCTGCTCGAAGACCTCTGGTGCCGCCTGTTGCTCGAACCCGAGCCGCAGGTCAGCCGGTGATCGCGGCGTAGCCACGCGAGTCATGGATCGCCAGGCCGGCGAAGGCAGGGGAGCCCGAGAAGGCATCCCGGACGAGGCTCAGCTGGCTGTCCATCTGCGCCAGGGTCATGCCGTGGAACGTCTGCTTGACCTCGGTCGGCTCGACGCCGAGGTCGTTCGTCTCCTGCCCGATCCGCACCGGCCGTCCGAGCTGGGCGCCGGCGGCGACCCCCGCCGAGGCCACGGCGATGGTGCCGTCCGGTCCGTCGGCATGGTTGCGGTAGGCCATCACGGCGACGGCTTCGGTGCGCCGCATGACCTCGCGGTCGAGGGTCGAGCCGTTCGCGGGGACCTCGTCGAACCAGAAGGGGATGTCCGCCTCGATCGGCGCGCCTGCGGTAGCCGCGTGGAGCCGGTCGAGGGTGGCGAGGTACCTCGTGATGACCGCTCTGCGGTTCTTCGTCCAGGCCGGGGTCGTGTAGGGCTCGATGTCGACGTGGACCCCGGTGAACAGCCCCGTCGCGAGCGCCGGCTGCAGCCAGCTGGTGACCACCCGGGCCGGGTCGTCGACCCAGCCGGGATCGCCGCCGAGGGCGTCGACGCGCACCCTCGCGACGTCGGCCAGCGCGACGAGCCGCTGGAGCTCGGCGAGCTCCGGTGAGCTGTCCACGTGCGCCGGCACGGCGGCATACAGCTGACCGATGCCGCGGGCCGTCGCGAGGCTGACGACCGCCTGCGGGTCGGAGGTGTCCCAGACCCACATGGCGCGAGCCGAGGCGGGGCGAGCCGACCGGTCCACCGTCGGGAGCGGGGCGGCCACCGCCTGACCCGCCACCGTCACACCGAGGGCTCCGACGATCGCCACGAGGGCGACCCTAGCGAGGGAGCAAGAACCAGGAGGCGAGCTGGGATGCTGGGGCGGGTTTCGTCCCGTTCCGCCCGGCCAGAGAACTGAGATGACGCGCGGGGGTCGCGTACAGCACCCTTGACCCCGTGGGACACCTCGACATCAACACCGTGAGCTTCGCCCTGCCCGACGGCAGGCCGCTGCTCAGCGACGTCTCGCTGCGGGTCGGGGAGGGTGCCAAGGTGGCGCTCATCGGCCCCAACGGCACGGGAAAGACGACGCTCGGTCGGATCATCGCCGGGGACCTGGTGGCCCACGAGGGTGCCGTGACCCGCTCCGGTGGCCTGGGGGTGATGCGCCAGTTCGTGGGGTCGGTCCGTGACGAGTCGACCGTGCGTGACCTGTTGCTCTCGGTGGCCCCGGAACCGCTGCGCCGAGCGGCCGCCGAGATCGACCGCACCGAGCTGTTGATGATGGAACGGGACAGCGAGGCCGACCAGATGGCCTACGCGCAGGCGTTGGTCACGTGGGGCGACGTGGGCGGCTACGACTACGAGACGCTGTGGGACGTCTGCACCGTCGCAGCCCTCGGTATGCCGTTCGACAAGGCGCAGTGGCGCAAGGTCACCACGCTGTCGGGCGGTGAGCAGAAACGGGTGGTGCTCGAGGCGCTGCTGCGCGGTCCCGAGGAGGTGCTGCTGCTCGACGAGCCGGACAACTACCTCGACGTCCCGGCCAAGAGATGGCTCGAGGAACAGCTGATCGCCTCCGCCAAGACGGTGCTGTTCGTCAGCCACGACCGCGAGCTCCTCAACCGGGTGGCCACGCGGGTGGCGACCCTCGAACCCGGCGGCGCCGGCTCGACGCTGTGGGTCCACCCCGGTCGGTTCGCGACCTACCAGCAGGCGCGCGACGACCGGAACTCCCGGCTCGAGGAGCTGCGCCGCCGCTGGGACGAGGAGCAGGCCAAGCTCAAGGCGCTGGTGATCATGTACCGCCAGAAGGCGGCCTACAACTCCGACATGGCACCCAAGCTGCAGGCGGCCGAGACGCGGCTGCGGCGGTTCGAGGAGGCTGGTCCGCCCGAGGCGGTGCCGCCTCGGCAGAACGTCCGGATGCGCCTCACAGGGGGTCGCACGGCCAAGCGTGCGGTCATCGCCGAGCGGCTCGAGCTGGCCGGCCTGATGAAGCCGTTCGACCTCGAGATCTGGTTCGGCGAACGCGTCGCGGTCCTGGGCAGCAACGGGTCGGGCAAGTCGCACTTCCTGCGGCTGGTCGCCTGCGGTGGCAGTGACCCGGACGCCGAGCACCGCCCCGTGGGCGACATCCAGCCCACGCCGGTGACCCACACCGGTCGGCTGCGGCTCGGCTCGCGCGTCAGGCCCGGCTGGTTCGCCCAGACGCACGAGCAGCCGGCACTGGTGGGCCGGACCCTGCTGGAGATCCTGCACCGCGGTGACGAGCACCGGACCGGACGACCGCGCGAGGAGGCGGCCCGCGTCCTCGACCGGTACGGCCTGGCCCGCGCCAGCGAGCAGACCTTCGACTCCCTGTCGGGCGGCCAGCAGGCGCGGTTCCAGATCCTGTTGCTCGAGCTGTCCGGCGCCACCTGCCTGCTGCTCGACGAGCCCACCGACAACCTCGACCTGCACTCGGCCGAGGCCCTCGAGGAGGGGCTGGAGGCCTTCGAGGGCACCGTCATCGCCGTCACCCACGACCGCTGGTTCGCGCGGGGCTTCGACCGGTTCCTGGTGTTCGGCGCCGACGGCCGCGTCTACGAGTCGGACGAACCTGTCTGGGACGAGGGGCGGGTCGCCCGCGCCCGCTGACCGGACGCGGAGGTCGTGGCGTGATGTCAGCACTGCCGTGGGACGGTCACCGCCCCGGTGGGACGTCGGGCACGGTGCCCGGCGTCCCACCTGTGGCGGCTCAGAGCTTGTTCGCCCTGTCGAGCCCGACCGCGCCGGACGGGCCGACCGTGGTCGTCACGAGGCCGTGCGAATCCACGTGGACCGGGGGCGCGCCGTTGGTGCAGCCGGACCCGGAGCGTTGGCTCGCCAGGACGTTGCAGTAGTCGCCCCCGGGGAGCCCCGTCTGGACGGTGATGGTCTTCGGCGACGTGCCGTTGTTGAAGGCGGCCCAACCCCGGTTGCCCCGGCTGAAGGCGATGACGTTGTCACCGTCGGTATAGAAGTTGGCCCGTTGCGCCTTCCCGACATAGTTGTGCCAGCCGACCATGCCGACGATGCCCGGGTTCCGGTGCGTGCACGTCCACCGTCCGGTGCCGCAGTCCGCGTCGGTGATGATGCCGTTCGCGTCAGAGGGCGGGGAGTCGTCCGGGCTGCTGAAGGTGAAGCCCGAGAAGACCTGTGGGGAGCCGTAGCCAGAGGCCAGCAGCCACTCGTTGGCCAGGAGGTACCGGCTGCCGTCCTTGTAGCTCAGGGCGTCGCCATTGCGCTCCGTGTCGTGGTTGGTCACGAAGGACAGCGTCCTGTCGCTGGGCGTCAACCCGGACCCGGACCCGAAGACCTGAAGCGTGGCGAGGCTGCCGATGTGCTGGTCGGGGTAGCTCTTGAAGGCGTCGCGGATCTGCTTGACGCCGTCGAGCCCGAGGACGCTCCCGCTGGTGGTGAAGGCCTGGGGCGAGAGGATGCCGGGACCACCGCCGAACACCTCCAGGGCCCAGTACGGGCGCAGTCCGTCCTTGGTCCGGTGGAGCTGCCGGTAGATCGCGTCGAGGTCTGCCTGGCCGATGTGCTTGGCAGCGTCGACGCGGAAGCCCGACACGCCATAGCCGATCAACGTGTTGAGGTAGGCGGCCAGCCGGGACTGCACGCCGGGGTCGGAGGTGTTGAGGTCGGCGAGACCGAGGAGCTCGCACTTGAAGACCTGGTGGACGTTGTTGAAGTCCTCGATGCCGCCCGAGCTCGAGGAGCAGTCGTTCGGGCCGGTGCCCTTCTGGTGGAAGTCGGCCGCGGTGTAGGGGACGGCCGGGTAGCTGAAGTGGGTGTATGACTGGCCCCCGTAGGAGGTGTTGCCCTGGCCGGTCATGTGGTTGATCACGGCGTCGACATAGACCTTGACCCCTGCCTGGCGGCAGGTGCTCACCATGGCGGCGAACTGCGCCGCGGTGCCCATCCGGCTGGTCAGGGTGTAGTCGACCGGCTGGTACACCTCCCACCACGGGTGCAGCACCGTGTCACTGCCGTTGCCGAGCGACGTCCGCTTCAGGGAGTCCGCCGGGGGTGCCACCTGGACTCCCCGGAACCCGGCCGGCCCCAGGTGGTTCGTGCACTCGCGCGCCACCGAGCTCCAGTTCCACTCGAACATGTTGGCGGTCACACCGGGTGCATCGGTGCGGTGGCCATCGTCACCATTGGCGTCTGCCGACGTCGCGAACCACAGGGCGAACCCGGCCGCCACGGCCGCCACCGTGACCATCGCGGTGCGCCGTGTTCCCCACGGTGGACGCAGGCGGGGCGCGTTGAGATCTCGGTCCATGAGCACTCCTTTGTGCTGCAGTCAGGGGACCGCGCGGACACGGCGGTCCTCGTCCATCGTGGCAGTCTCCCCACCCCTCGCAAGTCGGGTGGCTGGACCTGGGCCAGCCCCGGTCGGCCGGGTCAGCTCTCGAGGCCGAGGACGATCTTGCGCAGCAGGACGTTGAGCTGCAGCTTCTCCGGCTCGCTCAGGACCGCCATGGACTGCTTCTCGCGGACCACGGCGAGCTCGAGGGCCTGCTTCCACACCGCACGCCCTGCCGTCGTGGGCCGGACGATGATCCGGCGCCGGTCGAGAGGATCGCTCTCGCGCGTGACGTAGGCCAGGTCGACCAGCCGGTCCAGTCGGGACGTCATCGCGGCGCGCGTCACGTGGCACGCCTCCGCGAGCTGGGCCGGCGTCGTCTCGTTGGGCTCGGGCTGGATGAGCAGGGTGTGCAGGGTGTCGTACTCGGCCGGGCCGAGCCCGAGCTCGTCGAAGGCGGCCGCATTGGCGCGCTTGACGTGCCGGTTGATCGCGCCGATCCGCACCAGGGCCCCCTCGACCTCCGGGTCGAAACCCTTGAAGGTGCGTCGCCACCGCTCGACGTGCTGGTCGACCCAGTCCTGCTCCTGCTCCGCTGCCTGCCGCTTCGCCATGCCACCAGTGTGGCAGATCTGGATACCATCTGAGAATTAGATGACAGATAGTTAGACGGCGTACTAATGTTGACGACATGACCTCCACACCCGCCCCCTCGGCCTTTCGCCTGCTGGCCACCGGCCAGGGTCTGTCGTGGTTCGGCGACGCGTTCGCGCCGATCGCGCTGGCGGTCGCCGTCCTCGCCGGTGGCGGCACCGCCAGCCACCTGGGCCTTGTCCTCGCGGCCACCATGACGGCCCGCCTGGCCGGCACGCTCGTCGGCGGGGTCTGGGCCGACCGGGTGTCTCCGGGCCGCCTCATGGTGGCCAGCGATGGCGTGCGTGCCCTGAGCGCGTTCGCCACTGCCGGCTACTTCGCCACCGGCCAACACAGCGTGCTGCTGCTCTGCGCGCTCGCCGCCGTGACCGGTGGTGCCGCCGCCTTCTTCGGGCCGGCGTTCGTCTCACTGCGTCCGCTGCTGGTCGCGGCCGACCGGCGGCACGCGGCGAACGCCACCCTCAACATCCTCCAGAACTCCGCCTTCATCCTCGGCCCCGCCGCGGCGGGTGTCTTTGTGGCCTGGGCAGGCGCGCCCTGGGCCTTCGTGGTCAATGCCGTCTCCTTCCTCGTCTCGGCGGCCACCGTCGCGGCCATCCGGGTCGACGCACCACGCGCGCCGCGCGCTGGGATGCTCGCGGAGCTGCGGGAGGGCTGGCACGAGGTCACCAGTCGCAGTTGGCTGCTTGCGGGCCTGCTGGCCGCCACGGCATACCACGCGGCCTTCGGCGCCGTCACGGTGCTGATCGACGTCATCGCGGTGCGCGACCTCGGCGGCCCGACGGCGCTCGGCTGGATCTCCGCCGCGTCCGGGGCGGGCGGGCTGGTCGGTGGTCTCTTCGCACTGCGCGTGCCGCCGAGCCGCCCGCTCTTCGTCGGCTGGCCGTGCGTGGCCCTGATGTCGCTCTTCGCAGCGGCATTCGCCTGGCCGGGTCACCTGGGCGTCGTCATCGGCGCGGCCATGGTTGCCTTCGGCGGCCTGATGTACTTCTCGGTCTGCTGGGACACCGCGCTCCAGGACGGGGTGCCGCACGCGGTGCTCGCACGCGTGTCGTCGTGGGACATCCTCACGTCGTTCGTCGCGATCCCGGCCGGAAACGCGTTGGCCGGGCCGCTCGCGCACGCCTACGGGACCAGCCGGGTCGTCCTCGTGGCTGCCGTCGTGATGGCCCTCGCGTCGTTCGCGCCGATGCTGGTCCGGGGGTCGCGTGAGCTTCGTCGAGCGACTGGCCGTCCCGTTGCCGAACCGGCCCTGGCCACGGCCGGCTAGGCAGTGGCGACGTCCTCGACCACCGCCGGCTGGGGGCGGGTGCGCTCGCGGCGCCAGGCCGGCAGGAAGCACACAAAGCCGATGGTGCTGACGGCTCCGGCGACGACCATGGCGGTGGGGATCGAGGTGTGGGCGGCGAGCACGCCCAGCAGGGGCACCGCCACGGCGCCACCGGCCTGCATGACGAGGGAGCCGAGGGACAGGATCGTCGCGCGGTTCGTCGCGCTCGCCTCGCGGTGCAACAGGCCGGCATACGCAGGGCTCGCGGTCCCGTGCAGCGAGTAGGTCACCAGGTAGGCCCCGACCAGTGCGGCGGGTCCGAGGGCCAGACCCATCGCCACGACTCCGAGGCCGTTGAGGAGGCGACCGAGGACGGCGGCCCGCACCATCCCGAACCGGTCCGCGGCGCGACCGCCGAGCCAGGACCCGACCGAGAACAGCGCCCAGCCCCCTGCCGCTGCCGGACCCATCCACGCGCCCGCCGTCGTCGCCGAGCCGAGCAGGTCGGACAGGCGCAGGGGCATCAGCGTCTCGTACGCCGTCATCCCGATGACCCAGAACAGCTCGACGAGGACCAGGCCGGCGAGCACGCGGTTGCGGGTGACCAGGCGGAGTCCGTCGCGCACCACGACCGGGGTCTCGCGGACGGAGTCCACCACCCGGGAGCGGAGCCGGCTGTCGGTGTGGGGCGTCTCGCGCAGCAGGACCAGGGTGGCCACCAGGTGCACGACGCACAGGGCGACGAAGACCTGCACCGGCAACAGCAGGGCGCTCGACCCGGCGAACGGGTGCCACGCGACGAGGGCGCCGGACACCAGGGCGCCGCCGCCCAGGCCGATCCCGACCAGGACGCCCTGCGCCGACATGGCGCGGTGGACGTCGGCGCCAGGCTCGCGCTCGTGCACGGTGTCGACGTACCACGCCTCGAGCGGGCCGGAGTCGAGTGCGCGGTAGACGCCCATCAGGCCCGCTGCGAGCGCGAACTGCCAGAACGAGTGTGCGACGAGGTACGCGACCCCGGCGGCGATGTTCACCACGCCCGCGACGATCAGGAGCGGACGTCGTCCCAGGGCGTCGGCGAGCCCACTGGTCGGCAGCTCGAGCAGGAAGACCATGATCCCCTGCGCGGTCACGTAGAGGGTGATCTGCTGGACCGTGAGGCCGCGCTCGCGGGCTATCAGCGTGAAGATGCCGACGACGAAGCCGACGGGGAGCCACCGGGTCGTGCTGAGGGTGAGGAAGACGCGCCTGGCCGCGGCGGGGGAGAGGGTGGTCACGGCTGGTCCTTGCCGGTGGGGACCCGGTCGAGGTCCAGGGGGTAGATGGCGCTGTAGACGGCCAGGCGCCGCGCCCTCGGGTTCCCCTGCCCGACCCGGCGGTACCTCAGGAGCAGCTCGTCGATCTCGGCCTTGAGCTGTTCGACCTGCTCGGGAGTCGCGACGACGAAGTTGTCGCTCATGCCGGCGGCGTCGCGCCACTCCACCGGCCAGGTGCCCTCCGTGTCCAGCCAGCGCCCGAACTGCTCGGCGAAGTGGCGGGCGTAGTCGCGGACCAGCCAGTTGAGGGCCGTCTCGGAGTCCTCGTCGCCCGCGAAGTCGCTGGGCTCCCACGTGTGGAAGTCGGTGGCCGCCTGCCAGAGCCGGCGCTTGCCCTCGCCCTCGCCGGTGTCCGACACCAGTCCCACCGACTCGAGCTTGCGCAGGTGGTAGGAGGTCGCGCCCGAGTTGGTCGAGAGCCTGGCCGCGAGTCCCGTGGCCGTCGCGGGGCCGTCCACGCGCAGCGCGCTGAGCAGCCGCGACCGCAGGGGATGGGCCAGGACCTTGAGGGCGGCTGCGTCCAGACGCACGCCGGTGAGGTCGCCGAGCTGGGTGCGAGAAGTGGCCATGCGTGCACAATACCTTTGCACAGTCTGTTTGCACAACTGTTGTGCACGACAAGTGTGCGCAGACATCTGCGCAGGTCAGAGGCTGTTCGAGGGGCTGTGCGCAGCGATTTGGGTGCCAGGCGTCGGACCCGTAAACTTGATCACTGTTGTGCCGTGCGCCCTCGACAGGCGACACACCGGACCGCTCCGCGGGCCGGGCGCCTCGGGCGCACGCGGCATGCCGAACCATCGCATTTCCTCATGTACTTCCCGATGTAAAGGTTCAGAACTTTGCGCACCTTCACCCCGAAGCCGGCCGAGGTCACTCGCACCTGGCACGTCATCGACGCCACGGACATCGTCCTGGGTCGTCTGGCGAGCCAGACCGCGATCCTCCTGCGCGGCAAGCACAAGACCACGTTCGCCCCCCACGTCGACGGTGGTGACTTCGTCATCATCATCAACGCCGAGAAGGTCGCCCTCACCGGCTCGAAGCTCGAGCAGAAGAAGGCCTACCGCCACTCCGGCTTCCCGGGCGGCCTCAAGAGCACCTCCTACACCGAGCTGCTCGCCAAGAGCCCGGCCAAGGCCGTGGAGAAGGCCGTCCGCGGCATGCTCCCGCACACGACGCTCGGTCGTGAGCAGCTGACCCACCTCAAGGTCTACGCAGGCTCCGAGCACCCGCACAGCGCCCAGAAGCCCGTCCCGTTCGAGATGACCCAGGTCTCCCAGTAAGGATTTCTTGTGACTGACATCAACACTGAGACCCCGCTCGAGGGTGACGAGGTCGAGCTGACCGAGTACACCTCCGAGTCCGAGGGCCCCGTCTCCGACGAGCCGACGCGTCGCGCGAGCGCCACCGCGCCCGGCGCTGCGACCGGTCGCCGCAAGCAGGCCATCGCCCGCGTCCGCATCGTGCCCGGCACCGGTGAGTGGAAGATCAACGGGCGTTCGCTCGAGCAGTACTTCCCGAACAAGGTCCACCAGCAGATCGTCAACGAGCCGCTCACGCTGCTCGAGCTGGACGGCGCCTACGACGTGCTCGTGCGCGTCCACGGTGGTGGCCCCTCCGGCCAGGCCGGCGCGGTCCGCCTCGGCGTGGCCCGCTCGCTCAACGGGATCGACGAGGAGCTGAACCGTCCGGCGCTCAAGAAGGCCGGCTTCCTCACCCGCGACGCCCGCGTGCCGGAGCGCAAGAAGGCTGGTCTCAAGAAGGCCCGCAAGGCACCTCAGTACTCCAAGCGCTGATCCTGGCTCCTGCCAGCAGCACCGCCCAGGCGGCACCCGAGAACTCGGGTGCCGCCTGCGGCATTCGCAGGAGTAGGTTCGCACCAGTTTCATCCGCGCGCTCGGAGCAGGCCCCTCGAGGTATGCCGGGTGCGCGTCCTGATCGTCGGAAAGGTTCTCCTCCATGCCCACCACGGCACGACTCTTCGGTACCGATGGTGTTCGCGGTCTCGCGAACGTCGACATCACGGCAGAGCTGGCGCTCGGCCTCAGCGTGGCCGCCGCGCACGTCCTGGGTGACGATGCCCGCCGTGCTGGCCGGCGGCCCAAGGCCGTCGTCGGCCGGGACCCCCGCGCCTCCGGCGAGTTCCTCTCCGCTGCCGTGATCGCGGGCCTGGCCTCGGCCGGGGTGGACGTCTACCACGCGAACGTGCTGCCGACCCCGGCGATCGCCTTCCTCACCGCTGACACCCATGCGGACTTCGGCGTGATGCTGTCGGCGTCGCACAACGCCATGCCCGACAACGGCATCAAGTTCTTCGCCGCGGGCGGACACAAGCTGGACGACCAGATCGAGGACGAGATCGCGGCGCGCCTGGACCAGGACTGGGACCGGCCGACGGGGGCCGATGTGGGTCGCGTCGTCAACATGCCCGACGGTCACACCCGCTACATCGCCCACCTGCTGACCGTCCTGCCCAACCGGCTGGACGGCCTCAAGGTCGTCATCGACGGGGCGCACGGAGCTGCCAGCTCGGTCTCGCCCGAGGTGTTCCGGTTGGCCGGCGCCGAGGTGTTCGAGATCGGCACCGAGCCCGACGGGCTCAACATCAACGACGGTTACGGCTCGACCCACCTCGACCACCTCAAGGCCGCCGTCATCCGTCGGGGTGCCGACCTCGGCATCGCCCATGACGGCGACGCCGATCGTTGTCTCGCCGTGGACGCCGACGGCGTCGAGGTCGACGGCGACCAGATCATGGCCATCCTCGCGGTGTCCCTGAAGTCGCGCGGAGCCCTGGCGAAGGACACCCTGGTCGCGACCGTGATGAGCAACCTCGGCCTCGTCCAGGCGATGGAACGTGAGGGAATCGCCATGCGGCAGACCGCGGTGGGCGACCGCTACGTCCTGGAGGACATGCGGGCGTCCTCCTACTCCCTCGGGGGCGAGCAGAGCGGACACGTGATCTTCCTCGAGCACGGCACCACCGGCGACGGGGTGTTGACCGGCCTCATGCTGGCCGCGAGGGTGGCCGAGACCGGTCGGCCGCTGTCCGAGCTGGCCACCGTCATGCGCCGGCTGCCTCAGGTGCTGGTCAACGTCAAGGGCGTCGACAAGTCGCGGGTCGAGTCCGACGAAGAGCTCCAGCAGGCCGTCAAGGCGGAGGAGGTGGCGCTCGCCGGCACGGGTCGGGTGCTGCTGCGCAAGTCGGGCACCGAGCCCGTCGTGCGAGTCATGGTCGAGGCCGGCGAGCAGGAGCACGCCCAGGCTGTCGCCGACCGCCTCGTCGAGGTCGTCAGGGCGCGGCTGGCCCTCTGACGTCGTCCTCCATCTGGAGCAGGCCGACGATGTGGCGGGCGATCTCGAAGGCGCTCGTGGCTGCTGGCGACGGGGCGTTGAGGACGTGCACCACCGACCCTGACCGCTCGATGAGGAAGTCGTCGACCAGGGAGCCGTCGCGCCTCATCGCCTGGGCCCGCACCCCGGCCGGCGCCGGCACCAGGTGCTCGTCGCGGAGGTCGGGCACGAGGCGACGCAGGCTCTCGGCGAACCTGTGGCGTGACAGCGAGCGGGCGATCTCGGCGGACCCGGTGCGGTAGCTCCGTCGCGCCAGGCGCCAGAGACCGGGGTACGTCAGGGTGTCCCACAGCTCGCGCGGACGCACCGTGCGCCAGTCGTACCCCTCCCTCGCGAACGCGAGGACGGCGTTCGGCCCCGCGTGGACGTGCCCGCCGACCCCGCGGGTGAGGTGCACCCCGAGGAACGGGAAGTCGGGGTCCGGCACCGGGTAGATGAGGTTGCGGACCAGGGGGGGTGGCCGCGGGCGTCAGCTCGAAGTACTCGCCCCGAAACGGCACGATCCGCGCGGATGGCCGGTGGCCGAGTCGGCGCGCCACCTCGTCCCCTTGCAGGCCGGCGCACGCGACGACCAGGTCCGCCGCGAAGTCGCCACGGGTCGTGCGGACGATGGTCGTCGGCCCGGACCGGACGGCGCCGAGGACCTCCGCGCCGAGCACCAGGGTGGCGCCGGCCCCCTCGAGGCGCCGCACGAGAGCGGTGCACACGGCGGCGTAGTCGATGATCCCCGCCGCCGGCACATGGAGCGCCGCCAGGGCGTTGACGTGTGGCTCGTGGTCCCTGGCCTGCGCCCCGGTGAGCCGCGTGACGACCAGACCGTTGGCGAGCCCGCGCTCGTGCAGCCGGGCCAGCCCGGCAAGCTCGTCCTCCCGCGTGGCGACGACGAGCTTGCCGCAGATCTCGTGGGGGACGCCCTCCTGCTCGGCGAAGGCGACCATGGACGCGGCTCCGGCGCGGCACATGAGGGCCTTCTTCGAGCCGGGCGCGTAGTAGAGGCCCGAGTGGATGACTCCGCTGTTGCGCCCGGTCTGGTGGGCAGCCCACCTGTCCTCCTTCTCCACGAGGGTGACGTGGGCGCCGGGGTACTCACGGGACAGCCGCTCGGCGACGGCCAGTCCGATGATCCCGCCGCCGACCACGAGGAGGCGCAGCGGCGTCGGCATCCTCCAAGCCTAGGGCGGCGGAATTCGCCGAGCGCCGGGATGGTTGCCACCGACGACGTCCGGTTCGAGGATGTCAGCACCTGCCGCCGACCGAATGCGAGCCGCCATGCCCCACGAGTCCCTGACCGAGCCGCTGTACTCCATCGCCGCCACTGCCCAGGGCGGTCGTGCGGGACACGTCACGAGCGAGGACGGCGTCGTCCACCTCAAGCTGGGCAAGCCCGGCAGCAAGGCGAACCCCAAGGCCAACCCGGAGACGCTCTTCGCCTCCGGCTACGCGGCCTGCTTCGGCAACGCGCTCAACTCGGTGGCGACCGCGATGGGTCTGGACACCTCGGACTCCACCGTCACCGCCACCGTGACGCTGGGCAAGACCGACACCGGCGTCGGGCTCGCGGTGGCGCTCGTCGCCAACGTCCCGGGACTCGATCGCAGCACTGCGCAGCAGCTCGTCGACGCGGCGCACGAGCGGTGCCCGTACTCCAAGGCCGTCCGCGGCAACATCGACGTCACCGTCGCCCTGGCCTGACGGCGACACCGCACCGAGATCGCCTGCCGCCGTGCCGGGTGGTTCCCCGGTGCGCGTCAGACGATCCGGCGTCAGACGGTGCGGCGTCAGACGATCCGGTCGAGCAGGCCCGTGTCGACGTCGTACATGAAGCCCCCCACGGCGACCTGGTCGCCGATCAGGGGGTGTGACCGGACGGCGCGCACGTCGGCGAGCAGGGCCTCGCGCTGGTCGTCGATCACGTGGAAGCCCTGCCAGGAGGCGTCCTGACCGGCGGAGGCGCCGACCCGTTCACGCAGCTCGGCCTCGGTGTGGCTGGCCATCGCGCACCGGGTGTGGGGGACGATCAGGATGCGCTTCACCCCGAGCAGGTGCACCCCCAGGACCAGCGCCTCCAGGGCGTTGGAGGTCACCCGGCCACCGGGGTTGCGGAAGATCTTCGCGTCGCCCGGGGAGAGGCCCACGAGCCGCAGCGGGTCGATCCGCGAGTCCATGCAGGTGACGATCGCGACACCCGCGTGGGCGATGCCGTCGAAGCCGCCCGTCGTGAAGTCGGTCGCGGCGTAGGTACGGTTGGCCTCGAGCAGGTCGTCGAAACCGGTTGCGGTGGAAGCGTTCTCGGTCATGTCAGGGTTCTCCTTCACAGCAGTCCTGGTCGCTTCGGGATGGACATGGCCATCGGTCTGGTCGTGGAGGCGAAGAAGTCGTTGCCCTTGTCGTCGACCACGATGAAGGCCGGGAAGTCCTCGACCTCGATCTTCCAGACGGCCTCCATGCCGAGCTCTGGGTACTCCAGCACCTCGACCGACTTGATGCAGTCCTGGGCCAGCCGGGCGGCCGGTCCGCCGATCGACCCCAGGTAGAAGCCCCCGTGCGCCTCGCACGCGTCGGTGACCTGCTTCGACCGGTTGCCCTTGGCCAGCATCACCATCGAGCCGCCCGCGGCCTGGAACTGGTCGACGTAGGAGTCCATCCGACCCGCGGTCGTCGGCCCGAACGAGCCGCTCGCATAGCCCTGCGGGGTCTTGGCCGGACCGGCGTAGTAGACCGCGTGGTCCTTGAGGTACTGCGGCATACCGAGGCCGTCGTCGAGCCGTTCCTTGATCTTGGCGTGCGCGATGTCACGGGCGACCACCAGCGGACCCGAGAGCGAAAGCCGTGTCTTGACAGGGTATTTCGTGAGCTCTGCGCGGATCTCGTCCATCGGGCGGTTGAGGTCGATGCGCACCACGTCGTCGCCCTCGTCGTCGAGGTGCTCGTCGGTCGTCTCGGGCAGGAACCGTGCGGGGTCCCGCTCGAGGACCTCGATGAAGACTCCCTCGGGGGTGATCTTGCCCAGCGCCTGCCGGTCGGCGGAACACGAGACGGCGATGGCGATGGGCAGCGAGGCACCGTGACGGGGGAGCCGGACGACCCGGACGTCATGACAGAAGTACTTGCCGCCGAACTGGGCCCCGATGCCGAAGTTGCGGGTCAGCTCGAGGACCCGCTCCTCGAGCTCGGTGTCACGGAAGCCGTGTGCGCTGCTCGAGCCGGAGCGGGGCAGCTCGTCGAGGTACTTGGCGGAGGCGTACTTCGCTGTCTTCAGCGCGAACTCGGCGCTGGTGCCGCCGATGACGATGGCCAGGTGGTACGGCGGGCAGGCGCTCGTGCCCAGGGACCGCAGCTTCTCGTCGAGGAAGGCCAGCATCCGCTCGGGGTTCAGGACCGCCTTGGTCTCCTGGTAGAGGAACGACTTGTTGGCGCTGCCACCCCCCTTGGCCATGAAGAGGAACTTGTATGCCGTCTCGTGCCCGGGTGCGGTGTCGGCGTAGAGCTCGATCTGGGCCGGCAGGTTGGAGCCGGTGTTCGTCTCCTCCCACGTCGTCAGGGGCGCCATCTGCGAGTAGCGCAGGTTGAGGCGGGTGTAGGCGTCGAAGACGCCACCGGCGATGGCGCGCTCGTCCGTGCCCGAGGTGAGCACGTGCTGGCCGCGCTTGCCCATCACGATCGCGGTGCCGGTGTCCTGGCACATCGGCAGGACCCCACCGGCGGCGATGTTGGCGTTCTTGAGCAGGTCCAGCGCCACGAACTTGTCGTTGTTGCTCGCCTCCGGGTCGTCGATGATCCGCCGGAGCTGGGCCAGGTGCGCGGGGCGCAGGTAGTGCGCGATGTCGTGCATCGCCGTCTCGGTCAGGGTCCGCAGCGCCTGCGGCTCGACCTGGAGGAACGTGCGGCTGCCGGGGCCCTCGACGGTGGACACGCCCTCGGTGGTGACCAGGCGGTACTCGGTCTCGTCCGGGCCGATGGGCAGGAGGTCCACGTAGGTGAAGTCGGACCCGGTGTCGGGGTCTGCCTCGAGGTGGAGGTCCAGATCGGTCATCGGGCTCAGCTCTCCTTCGTGCGCGAGGTCCGCGGACCCGCCTCGGTCACAGCTCGTCGAGGCCGGGGGCATAGGCCCCGGCCCTGCCGACCGTGACCCCGCTGGTGGCTATGCCGCGTTCGACGGCCGGTCGGACATCCTCCAGTGTCGCGCTGCGCAGGCGCTCGCGTGCACCCGGGTCCCCGAGCAGGCCGGAGGCGAGCAGGCCGGACAGCAGTCCGGCCATGAACGAGTCACCGGCTCCCACGGTGTCGACGACCGTGCGAGCGGCCGTCGGTGCCCGGCTCTCGTCCGGACCGCTCGCGACCCGGTAGGCCACGCCGTCGGGGCCGAGGGTGACGACCACGAGGCTCGGGCCCTGGCCCAGCCACCGGGTCATCACCGCCCCCGCGCTCTCGTCGGGGTAGAGGTAGGCCAGGTCGTCCCCCGAGGCCTTGACGACGTCGCTGAGCCGGACGAGCTCCTCGACCCGAGCCCGCACCGGCTCGAGCTCACCCATGATCCCCGGGCGGATGTTGGGGTCGTAGGACACCGTGCCGTGCTCGCGCCCCCGGACCAGGGCATCGGTGACGCTTTGCGCCCCGGGCTCGAGGATGGTGCCCAGCGACCCGGTGTGGAGGTGGCCGGTGCCGTCGGGCAGGGGGATGGCGGGCAGGTCCCAGTGCAGGTCGAAGGTGTAGGTGGCGGTGGCGTGCTCGTCGAGGGTGGCGAGCGCGGTCGAGGTCGGCAGCTCGCCGAAGCTCTGGGGCAGCACGGTCACCCCGTGCGAGCGCAGGTGGGACGCGATCCGCTCACCGCGCTCGTCCCGCCCGAGGCGGCAGGCGAAGTCCACGTCGTGGCCCAGTCGGGCGAGCCCGATGGCGACGTTGGCCGGGCTGCCTCCGACGTGCTCGGCCCTGGTCCCTGCGCTGTCCAGGACGATGTCGACGAGTGCCTCACCGATGACGAGGTTCCTGACGTGCACGTGAGCTGCCTTTCCTCGGGGGGCTGGCGGTCGGGGCGGCCGAGCGCTGGGCTGCGGTCAGCCGGCGTGGTCGAAGTCGATGGACGAGTACGCCCGCAGCTTGGCGAGCTGGTGGTGGCTCTCGATGAGGCGGATGGTGCCCGACTTGGAGCGCATCACCAGGGAGTGCGTGGTCGCCCCACCGGCGCGGTAGCGAACACCCCTGAGCAGCTCCCCGTCGGTGATGCCGGTGGCCACGAAGAAGCAGTTCTCGCCGGTGACGAGGTCGTCGGTCGACAGGACCCGGTCGAGGTCGTGCCCCGCGTCGATCGCGCGCTGGCGCTCGTCGTCGTCCTGGGGCCAGAGGCGGCCCTGGATGACGCCGCCGAGGCACTTGATCGCGCAGGCGGTGATGATGCCTTCGGGGGTCCCGCCGATGCCGAGCAGCAGGTCGATGCCGGTGTCGTCGCGCGCCGCCATGATGGCGCCCGCCACGTCGCCGTCGGAGATGAACCGCAGCCGGGCCCCGGCATCGCGCACCTGCGCGGCCAGCTCGTGGTGGCGCGGCCGGTCCAGCATGACGACGGTGACGTCCTCGACGGTCTCCTTCTTGGCCTTGGCGATCCGCCTGATGTTCTCGGCGACCGGGAGGCGGATGTCGACGACGTCCGCGGCGTCGGGACCGGTGACGAGCTTGTCCATGTAGAAGACCGCGCTGGGGTCGTACATCGACCCACGGTCCGACACGGCGAGCACGGAGACCGCGTTGGACTGGCCCTTGGCGGTCAGGGTCGTGCCGTCGATGGGGTCGACGGCGACGTCGCACTCGGGCCCGAGGCCGTCGCCGACCTCCTCGCCGTTGTAGAGCATCGGGGCGTCGTCCTTCTCGCCCTCGCCGATGACCACGACACCCTTCATCGAGACGGTGCTGATTAGGGCCCGCATCGCCTCGACAGCGGCGCCGTCGGCGCCGTTCTTGTCGCCGCGGCCGACCCAGCGACCACCCGCCATGGCGGCCGCCTCCGTCACCCGCACCAGCTCCAGGGCGAGGTTGCGGTCAGGTGCCTCGACACCCACGCGCAGGGACGAGGGAAGGTGCTGCTCGGACATGCATCGATCCTTCACGCGGCGACGGGTGAGCGCCCGAAGCCTATCGGTGGCGGGGCCGGTTGGCGCCGGGCGGTGTGGGTCAGGGACGATGGGGGCGTGAGTGAGCCCGCCCCCCGCAGTTCGTACGCCAACGGTTCCGTGGCCAACATCGTCCGGTCCCTGTTGGTCATCGGCGTCATCGTGGCCGCGCTCATCGCGATCGTGCCCCGCGTCAACAGCGTCTCGCAGCCCCCGGTCGACGTCCCCGGCGCCTCTGTCGAGGTCGCCAAGGAGAGTGGCTGGCCGATCGAGCGCCCCGTGGCACTGCCTGACGGCTGGAAGGCGACCAGCGTCCGCTACGTGCGTTCCACGGGTGGGCTGATGACGTGGCACGCGGGCTACCAGACGCCGACCGGCAACTACATCGCGCTGGAACAGACCAAGGACGCGACGGCCGCGTGGGTCGAGGCCCAGACCAACCGCGCCGCGCACACCGGCGAGGTGCAGGCCGGGGGCAGGACGTGGGGCACCTACGTGCGCAGCGGCAAGGTGCAGAACAGCCTGGTCCACCGCGCCCAGGGGCCCACCGAGCTCACCACGATCGTGACCGGCACCGGCACCTTCGAGGAGCTCGAGGCCTTCGCCGGGACACTCCGGCCCGTCCGGACCAGCTGACGCCGGGCTAGCTGACGCCGGGCTAGCTGACGCCGGGCTAGCTGACGCCGGGCTAGTCCTCGTCCTGGTTGAGCGCGGCTTCCGCACCGTCGAGCCATGTGCTGCAGTGCGAGGCGAGGGCCTCGCCTCGCTGCCACAGCCGCATGCTCTCCTCGAGTCCCAGCTGCCCGCCTTCGAGCAGGGCCACCACGCTGATGAGCTCGTCGCGCGCCTGCTCGTAGGACAGCCCCGCGACGTCGGCGTTCGCCGGCTCGTCGGACGCGATGTCGACGCCCGGAGCCGTCACCCTGTCTGCTGCCTTGGCCATGGTCCAGCAGCCTAACCGGCCCGGTCGGGCAGGCCGACGACCCTCGCCGCGAAGTCTCCCCGAGCCACCCGCACCCTCAGCACCTCGTCCACGGCGACGTCGTCCTGGTCGGTGACCACGCGCCCGTCGCGGTGCTGCACCACGGCATACCCACGCTCGAGGGTGGACAGCGGCGACAGGGTCCGGACCTGTGCTCGGAGGTGGTCGATCTGGTCGGCGGCGCGGTGCACGGAGGCAAGCACGCGCCGGTGGGCACGGTCGGTGAGGGCGTCGAGCTCCTGGCGACGGGCGTCGATCATGGCGGCGGGACGTGCCATGACGGGACGTGAGCGCAGCGCGGTGAGCTGCCGTCGTTCGCTGGCGATCCGTCCGTGCAGCGCCCGTCGACCCCGGTCACGTGACTGGCGTATGCCGTGGCGCTCGGCCTGCGCGTCAGGCACCACCCGCTTGCCCGCGTCGGTCGGGGTCGAGGCGCGCCAGTCCGCGACGTGGTCGAGCAGGGGGGTGTCGACGTCGTGCCCGATCGCGGAGACCACCGGCGTGCGGGCGGCTGCCACGGCACGGACCAGGGCCTCGTTGCTGAACGGCAGGAGGTCCTCGACCGACCCACCGCCGCGGGCGATGACGATGACGTCCACCTCGGGGTCGGCGTCCAGCTCCTGCAGGGCCGCCATCACCTCCTGCACGGCCGAACCACCCTGCACGGCGACCTCACGGATCGCGAACCTGACCGTGGGCCAGCGTCTGCGGGCGTTCTCGACGACGTCCTTCTCGGCGGCGCCCGCGCGCCCGCAGACGAGCCCGACGGTCCGCGGCAGGAACGGCAACGGGCGCTTGCGCTCTGCATCGAACAGTCCCTCGGAGGCGAGGGTGCGTTTGAGGTGCTCGACCCGCGCGAGCAGCTCGCCGATGCCGACCGGCCTGATCTGACGTGCGTCGAGCATCAGCGAGCCGCGCTGGGTCCAGAAGACCGGCTTGGCCTGGAGGACGACCCGGGCCCCCTGGGTGAGCGGTGTCGGCATGGCGTCCAGGGCGTTGACCTGGATCGCGACCGACAGGGACATGTCGACGTCCGGGTCGCGCAGGGTGAGGTAGGCGGTGCGCTGCCCGGGGCGCCGCGTGAGCTGGACGACCTGGCCCTCGACCCACAGCACCGACATCTTCTCGACGTACTCGGCGATGCGCATGCTCAGCAGCCGCACCGGCCACGGCGACTCGGCGGAGGTGTCCGCGGCCTTGTCGGGCAGCGTCGGTCGCTGTTCTGGGCCGCTCACGGGCTCACTCTAGGAGGTGGCACCGGCGCCGGCCGGGTTGCGCTATACATCTCGCATGGTGGGGAGTCGCGGGGGTGTTCGGCGCAAGGTCCTGGCGGTCATGACGGCGCTGGTGGCCGTGGTGCTGGCCGCCCAGCCGGCCGAGGCCTATGTCGAGATCGCCCACGCCCCGCCAGGGATCTGGATGTACGAGCGGCTCGCCGGCCCGGGAGAGGTCCGGGCGACGCTCACCCTGGAGAACCTCCGGGCCGGCGAGGCCCGGTTGTTGCGGAGTGAGTCGAAGGTCTCCCACGGGACCCCGGACCGCAACGCCGTGGGACAGAAGATCGCTTGTGGCCGACGCGCCGGCCCCTCGGTCCAGGAGACCTGGGGAGGCACGAACCTGCTGGCTCGCGACGGCGTGACGACGATCGTCGTACGACAGCTGTTCGTCGCACCGGCCGCAGGCACCTGGGTGTGCCGCCTTCTGGTCTACACCGACTCGCACTCGGCGACCATCCCCGCCCGCGTCCGGCTCGAGAGCGCCTTCCTCGGCGACGTACGGGGGCCTGTTGCGGTGGGGGACTGGGCCCTCTCGACCCGCACCGGCGGCGCCGTCTTCTTCCCCGCCTCGGACACCACCGAACGCACTGCCGTCCAGGTGAACGGCTTCCGGGCGCCGGCTGGCGCCACCCGGCTGACGGCGCTCTCCGACATCTTCCTCACGAACTGCTACGGCACGGGCGGTGCCGGGTGCCCCCGCGGGACCTTCCCGCGCTCCGGTTCGACCACCTACGTGCTGCAGGCCTCGCTCCGGGCCAGCAACCCCGCCTGCGTGGGCAAGACCAGCTCTGCTCTCGTGCGGACCTTCGACCAGCTGACCCACCACACGGGGGTGACCCTGGACCTTGCAGTCCCCCTCCCCGCGGGGGTCGACTGCGGTGCGTGGACGAGCCGGGTCACGGCCCGCCGGGGCTCGGGCCTGCCCTTCGTAGTCCAGCTCTACCCCTACTCCAACGCGTCACTGGTGGCCGACTGACCGCGCGGCGCTCCTGACCGTGCGGGCGAGGTATGCCGCGTGGTCTCCACGCGGCATACCGTCCCTGCGGATCGGGCGGGCCCTCGGTGGCCCCACCGCGGATTGGGGCGGCCGCCGGCGGCCACCTACGATGGAGCCATGACCTCGACGACTGACCAGGCCACCAAGCGGGTGCTGCTGGCGGCGCCGCGCGGCTACTGCGCAGGCGTCGACCGGGCCGTCGTGACGGTCGAGAAGGCCCTCGAGCTGTACGGGCCGCCGGTCTACGTGCGCAAGGAGATCGTGCACAACAAGCACGTCGTCACCACCCTCGAGAAGCGCGGCGCGATCTTCGTCGAGGAGACCGACGAGGTGCCCGAGGGCGCGACCGTCATCTTCTCCGCCCACGGGGTCGCCCCGGTGGTCCACGAGGAGGCCAAGGCCCTCAGCCTCAAGACCATCGACGCCACCTGCCCGCTGGTCACCAAGGTGCACCGCGAGGCCGTCCGCTTCGCCAGCGACGACTTCGACATCCTGCTCATCGGTCATGAGGGCCACGAGGAGGTCGTCGGCACCTCGGGTGAGGCACCCGAGCACATCACCCTCGTCGACGGGCCCGACGACGTCGCCAACGTGACCGTGCGCGACCCCGAGAAGGTCGTCTGGCTGTCGCAGACCACGCTCTCGGTGGACGAGACGATGGAGACCGTGCGTCGGCTGCGCGAGCGCTTTCCCTCGCTGCAGGACCCGCCCAGCGACGACATCTGCTACGCCACCCAGAACCGCCAGCTCGCCGTCAAGCAGATGGCTCCGGACTGCGACCTGATGATCGTCGTCGGGTCCCGCAACTCCTCGAACTCGGTGCGCCTCGTCGAGGTTGCCCTCGAGCACGGGTCGAGGGCAGGACACCTCGTGGACTACGCCGACGAGATCGACGAGGCCTGGCTCGAGGGCGTGACCACGGTGGGCGTCACGTCGGGGGCATCGGTCCCCGAGCTGCTGGTCCGGGACGTGCTGACCTACCTGGCCGAGCGCGGGTATGCCGATGTGACGCCGGTCGTGGCGGCCGAGGAGAGCCTGCTGTTCTCGCTGCCCAACGAGATCCGGCGCGACCTCAAGGCCCGCGGCCTCAGCGACAAGATGCGCCACGACGCCGCCTTCGAAGAGGCCGGTTCGCTGCACTGACGTGCCGTCGCCCGCCGAGCGCACGGCACCCTGAGGTCGGACACGACGCGCGCCGCCCGGGACGACGGTGACCGTCAGACCGAGGCGTCGCGGGTACCGTCTGACCCATGATCGGCTTGACGAGTGCGCGAACGCGGCTGACGCAGCGCCTCGTGGCCCGGGCCACTGGGGGCGCACCCGTCGATCTCACGAGCCTGGAAGCGGTGCCGCGCCGACTGCTGCGACCGTTGCGACGGTCCGGGTTGGATCCGGTGTACCGGATCGGCCGCTCGACGCCTGGACCCGTGCACCGTCTGGCCCACATGTTCGGGATGAACATCTGGCTGGTCTCGGGCCAGGAGGAGGTCAGGGCGGTCCTCGCCGACCAGCGGCGGTTCAGCAACGACATCCGTCCCCTGGTCGGGGCCGCCGGGGCGAGTGTCGGCGGCCTGGGGTTCACCGACCCGCCCGAGCACACCCGGCTCCGCTCACTGTTGACACCCGAGTTCACGATGCGCCGGATCAACCAGCTGGCGCCGCGGATCGAGGCGATCGTCGACGAGCAGCTCGAGCAGCTGGAGGCGCGCGGCCCGGTCGTGGACCTCGTCGAGCACTTCGCCTTCCCGATCCCGTTCCTCGTCATCTGCGAGCTCCTCGGTCTGCCGGTCGAGGATCGGGCGCGGTTCATGGCCCTCAGCCATGCCCGGTTCGACGTCACGGCGGGCGGGGCAGGTGCCTTCGGCGCCATCTCGCAGAGCCAGCTGTTCCTCCTCGAGGCCACGCGCAAGCAGCGCGCCGACCGTGGCGACGGTCTGCTCGGCCGGATCCTCGCGGCGGTGGGTGACGATGTCAGCGACGAGGAGGTTGCCGGCCTGGCCGACGGCGTCTTCACCGGTGGCTACGAGACGACCGCGAGCATGCTGGCCCTCGGCTCGCTGGTGCTGCTGCGCGACCGCAAGCACCTCGAGCTGGTCCGCGACGACGACAGCGCGATCGACGGCGTGGTCGAGGAGATGCTGCGCTACCTCAGCGTCGTCCAGATCGCCTTCCCACGCTTCGCGAAGGAGGACCTCGACCTCTTCGGCAAGCGGGTCCGCAAGGGTGACGTCGTGATCGCCGCGCTCAGCCGAGCCGACCGTGACCATCGCGTCGGGCCGGACCTGGGCACCTTCGACCCACATCGGCCACCCTCACCGCACGTCGCCTTCGGCTACGGGTTCCACCGCTGCGTGGGCGCCGAGCTTGCACGCCTCGAGCTGCGGATCGCCTTCCCCCGGCTGGTTCGTCGTTTTCCCGAGCTCGCGCTGGCCGTGGAGCCCGAGGCGCTCTCGTTCCGGGACACCTCGATCGTCTACGCGGTCGACTCCCTGCCAGTCCACCTCGGCGCGTCGAGGTCGTCGAACTCCAGCTGAGGGCGCTCGGCGTCCGCGGTGGCGGCCTCGATGAGCTCCATCGCCGTCAGGACGCGGGGGCCGGCCTCCACCGGCGGGGGGCTGGGCAGCGACTGCTCGACGATGCCTGCCTCGTGCATCCGGCGCGCTGAGACCAGGACACGCGACTCGAGCGCTCCCACCATCTGGTTGTACGCCTCGACGGACCGCTGCAGCGCCGTCCCCATCTTCATCGTGTGGCTGCCCAGGGTGCCCAGCCGGTCATAGAGGTCGCGACCCAGGGTCATGACCTCGCGCGCGTGGGCCGTGAGGGCGTCCTGCTGCCACGTGAAGGCCACCGTGCGGAGCAGGGCCAGCAGCGACCCTGGCCCGACCAGCACGACTCGTCGGGCCATGGCGTCCTCGTGCAGGGCCGGGTCGGCGGACAGGGCGGCGGCGAGCATGGCGTCGCTGGGGACGAAGCAGACGACCATCTCCGGCGAGTTCTCGAAGGCGGTCCAGTAGTCCTTGGCCGCCAGCGCCGTCACGTGCGACTTCAACGACGCAGCGTGGGCTCGCAGGAGGGCGGCGCGCTCACCGGCGGGCAGGTCCTCCGCCTGGGCCGAGAGGAAGGCCGCCATCGGGGCCTTGGAGTCGATGACGAGGTACTTGTCCCCGGGCAGCCGGACCACGACGTCGGGCCGCACCTGCCGCTGGTGCCTGCTCACGCGGCACACCTGCTCGTCGAAGTCGCACCGGGCCAGCAGACCGGCATGCTCGAGGACCCGGCGCAGCTGCACCTCGCCCCAGGCGCCCCTGACGGTCGAGGAGTTGAGGGAACCGGCGAGCGACTGGGTCTGGCGGCCCAGGGCGCTGGTCGACTCACGCACGGCGGCGATCGTGGTCTCGAGCGCCGCGAACTGGCTGGTGCGGTCACGCTCCAGGGTGCCGACCTGCTGCTCGACGCGGACCAGGGCGTCGCGCAGGGGGAGCAGTGCCGCCGCCGTCTGGGCGTCGTCGGAGACAGCCGCCTCGAGGTCGACCACGCGCTCGCGCAGGAGGTCGGCCTCCGTGCGCGCCGACGCGAGCGCGGCGGCACCGGACCCGCGCGCGCCCCACCAGCCCGCGGCGGCGCCGACCACCAGGCCGAGGAGGAGGATGCCCACGAGTTCCATGTGCCGACCATCCCACCCGGCACCGACAGCCGCCCCGCCGACACGACGCGCTGAGGTCCTGGACGTCGGGTCGTCGACGGTGCCGGCCGCGGCCCGCCGCAGCGATAGCGTCGGGTCATGCCCGAGACCGCCGCTGACGACGACCCGCGCCTGCGCGCTCTCCTGACCGACGGCGACGTGGGCCTGCGCGTGATCGAGGACGACGACGGCTCGGGTGACCACGCGTTCGCCGTCATCTGGGAAGGCGAGCAGGTGGGCCGCGTCGAGGTGATCGACGACGAGTCCGGCGATGCCGACCTGATCTGGACAGTCGTCGCGGAGTACCGCGAGGTCGGGATCGTCGAGCGCGCTCTTCGGCTCGCTGTCGGATGGACCTTCGAGACCCTCGACGTGCACCGCATCGAGGCCCGGGTCGACGAGAGCGACCGGGCGGCCGTCCGTGCCGCGTTGCGTGCGGGGCTGCGCAAGGAAGGCGTTGCGCGCGGCGCCCTGGCTGGCCCTGGCGACCGCCGCGAGACGATGGTCCTGGCCCGGCTGCGCACGGACCCGGCGCCGGACAGCCGTGATGGCTTCATCGCCCTGCTCGACTCCTCGTTGCCGACCAAGCGAGCGATCGCCCAGGGGGTCCTGCGCGACTCCCACGGCCGGGTCCTGTTGTGCGAGCTGACCTACAAGGCCGAGTGGGACCTGCCGGGCGGGGTGGTCGACCCGTCGGAGTCTCCCGCCCAGTGCGTGCGGCGCGAGGTCAGGGAGGAGCTCGGGATCGACGTGGAGGTCAGGGGACTGCTCGCCGTCAACTGGCTCCCGCCGTGGCGCGGCTGGACCGACGCCACGGTGTTCGTCTTCGACCTCGGGGTCGCCCCCGACGACCTCATCGCACGAACGACCCTGGAGCGCAGGGAGATCCGCTCGCTGCACTTCGCGGACGAGGAGGAGTGGGAAGAGCGCGTCGCCCCCTACAACCAGCGCCTGCTCGCCTTCCTGGCCGTCCACGCCGGTCCCACGGCATACCTCGAGGACGGGCTCCCTGCCCTGTGAGGTGAGGTCGACCACGTATGCCGCGCGGCGGCGCCCGCTCTGCGTGAGACTGGGCGCGTGAGTGAAATGGATGCGAGTAGTGGGATCGACACGGGCAGTGAAACCCACGCGGGCAGTGAATTCGACACGGGGACAGCGGTTTCGGCGCGCGCCGGCGAGCCGGGAGTCCATGACGCCGCTCTCGGTGCGGGCTGGCTGATCGGCGGCGGAGTCAACGGGGGTGTGCTGCTCGCCATCGCCGGACGTGCCCTGTCCGCCGAGCTCGGCAGCGCAGATGGCGACCGTCCGCCCCACCCCGACCCGCTGGCGATCAGCGCGTACTACCTGACGCCGGGAGTTCCGGGGCCGGCGACCGTGCGGACGTCAGTGGTGCGTCGCGGGCGGGCCGTCTCCACGGGACAGGCGTCGTTGCTGCAGGACGACGGTGCGGGCGGCGAGGTCGAGCGGGTCCGGTTCCTCGCGACCTACGGCGACCTGGAGTCCGTCGACGGCGACCTCACGACCTCGGCGCAGCCGCCGGACCTCCCACCGCCCGACCGGTGCGTGTCGGCTGCCCAGGCGCCGCCGGACTTCCTCAAGCACGCCTCGCTGCTCCAGCGCCTGGACATGCGCCTCGACCCGGCCACCACCGGCTGGGCCATGGGCAAGCCGTCGGGCAACGGCGTCATCCGCGGGTGGCTGCGGATGGCCGACGGGCGCCAGCCGGACCCGCTCCTGCTGCTCCTGGCGGTCGACGCGCTGCCGCCGGTCGCCTTCGAGCTCGGACTGCCCGGCTGGACCCCCACCCTCGAGCTGACCGCGCACGTGCGTGCGCGGCCCGCCCCGGGCTGGCTGAGGGTCAGCCTCACCAACCGCACGCTGGCCGGCGGCTTCCTCGAGGAGGACGCGGAGGTCTGGGACAGCGAGGGGAGGCTCGTCGCGCTGTCGCGGCAGCTGGCGCGCGCGTCCGCCCCGCCGTCCGACCGCCGGTAGACTCCCGGCCTTGTGGCTCTCACTATCGGAATCGTCGGCCTGCCCAACGTGGGCAAGTCCACGATGTTCAACGCCCTGACCAAGAACAACGTGCTCGCCGCGAACTACCCGTTCGCGACGATCGAGCCGAACGTCGGGGTGGTCCCGCTGCCGGACGCACGCCTGAAGCGGCTGGCCGAGATCTTCAGCTCCGAGCGCATCCTCCCCGCGACGGTGTCGTTCGTCGACATCGCCGGCATCGTCCGCGGCGCCTCCGAGGGGGAGGGCCTGGGCAACAAGTTCCTCGCCAACATCCGTGAGGCCGACGCCATCTGCCAGGTCGTCCGGGCGTTCGAGGACGGCGACGTCGTGCATGTCGACGGCAAGGTCTCGCCCGCCTCCGACATCGAGACGATCCACACCGAGCTGATCCTCGCCGACCTGCAGACCCTCGAGAAGGCCGTGCCGCGGCTGGAGAAGGAGTCGCGGATCAAGAAGGAGTCCAAGCCGCTGCTCGACAACGCGGTCGCGGCGCAGAAGGTCCTCGAGGAGGGCCACACCCTGTATGCCGCGGGCGCGGCTGCAGGAGTCGACCTCGACGAGGCGCGGGGGCTGGGGCTGCTCACGACCAAGCCGTTCATCTACGTCTTCAACCTCGACGAGGACCAGCTGGGGGACGCCGACCTGCACGACTCGCTGCGCTCGCTGGTCGCGCCCGCTGACGCGGTGTTCCTCAACGCCAAGCTCGAGATGGACCTCATGGACATGGAGCCCGACGAGGCCATGGAGCTGCTCGAGTCGTTCGGGGCCACCGAGTCCGGGCTCGACCAGCTGGCCCGCACCGGCTTCCACACCCTCGGCCTGCAGACCTACCTCACGGCGGGTCCCAAGGAGTCCCGGGCCTGGACCATCGGCCGGGGCTGGACAGCGCCGCAGGCGGCGGGGGTCATCCACACCGACTTCCAGCGCGGCTTCATCAAGGCCGAGATCGTCTCCTTCGAGGACCTGGACGCCACCGGTTCGATGGCGGCCGCGAAGGCCGCCGGCAAGGTTCGCATGGAGGGCAAGGACTACGTCATGGCCGACGGCGACGTGGTCGAGTTCCGCTTCAACGTCTAGATCGGGCTGAGCGAGCCCCAGACCGCGCGACGCGTTGCTACCGGCGCAGCCACCGCCTCTTGGTGGGTGGTGCGTCGGTCTCGGCCGGAGTCTGGGTCTCGAAGTCCTCGGGCTTGCCCTCGAAGTCCTCGGCCGTGCCCTCGATGGCTATCAGGTTCAGGCTGAGGAAGTAGCCGGACGCCTGATCCCCCGTGACGGACTCGAGCTCGACGTGCCCGTCCTCGGCAAGGAAGTTGAACACGTCCAGGCCTGGTAGGCGCAGCTCGGAGATCCACACGGCCTCCAGGAAGCTGGCCACCTGGCGCTCGCGCGTGCCAGGCCGGTAGCGGACGAGGGCGACGATGAGGCGGTTGGGGTCGTCGGTGACCTCGACCTCGACCCGGGCGAACATGACGCTGGACTCCAGCCGTCGCCGGAGCCTGGCTGCGGCGGCGTCGACCAGGGCTCCGGACGCCGGGGGCAGGTTGGTCGTCAGGCCAGCCCTGAGTCGCACGAATTCCTTGCGGTCCACGGTCGTGACCTTGCCCGAGCAGGCTCGAATCGGCAAGCGGCCCCGCCGAGCCGACGGGTCGTGGTACCTCCTCCATCCGGCGGTGGCGGCCACCGGCATACTCTGACATCGGCTGGGACAAGTGGTCGAGCCGCGCGAAAGGAACACCGATGAAGGCTCTCGTTGTCGAAGACGACGTGGACATCCAGGACATCGTCGCCAGCGTGCTGGGTCGAGCCGGCTACGAGGTTCTCGTCGAGGACAACGGCGACGCGGGGCTGGTCGCCGCGCTGACCCAGCAACCCGATCTGGTGATCCTGGACTGGATGATGCCGGGGCTGAGCGGGGTCGACGTGTGCCGGGGCATGCGTGCGGACCCGCGGGCACAGCACATCCCCGTCCTGCTGCTCACCTCTCGAGCCCAGGAGAGGGACATCGACCAGGCATTCACCGCGGGTGCCGACGACTACATGGTGAAGCCGTTCCGGACCCGTGAGCTGGTCAGTCGGGTCACGGCGCTGGCAGCGAAGAATGTCGGTCGCGTCGACTCCGACGGCTGAGCATCGCCCTGGAGGTCATGGGTCGAGGGTCGTCCGGATGTCATGGGTCGGGCGTCGCCGGCAGACCTAGACTCGGAAGTAGCTTCCCGACCCAGCAAGAAGGCGCCCATGGACGTGTACCTGATCGACGAGTCCGGTCTGACCCGTCGCCCCGAGGAGGAGCTGCCTGACCTGCTCGTGGCGGGCGAGGGTGTGGTCTGGGTGGACATCCCGCAGTGCCGTCTCTACGAGGCGGACGTGCTGGGGCGCGTCTTCGGGTTCAGCGAGATCGCGCTGCACGACTGTGTGAACCGCAACCACGTCTCCAAGATCCAGGCGTATGACGACCACGTGTTCACGGTGCTGCACGCACCCCTGCTCGGCTCCCACGGTCACGTGCACTACATCGAGCTCGACCAGTTCATGGGCACGAACTATCTCGTGACGATCCACGGACCGCTGAACCCCAAGGCGGACCCGGCTGTCGCCTTCCTCGACACCAACGCCGTGATGGAGCGGATCTCCGAGGGCAAGTTCCGCCCGAAGTCGGCCTTCGAGCTGTCCTCGGCGATCATCTTCGCGATGACGCGCCGCGAGATCGACATGATCGCCGGTCTGGCCGAGCAGTCCGGCCACCTCGAGCAGCGGGTGATGTCCGGCGAGGTCATGAAGGACTCGGAGGTGTTCCTGACCGACCTCTTCCAGGTCTGGTACGAGCTGCTCGCCATCCGCACGATCGCCGTGCACAGCAGCGCGACGTACGACCGGATGGCCAGCCTCGCCCGGTTCCTGCCCCCCGACCACGCGCCACTCGTCGCCGATCTGGCGGACCGCTTCGAGATGGTGTCGAGCATGGCCGACGGGCAGCGCGAGTCGCTCCACGGGGTCATCGAGTTCTTCCAGACCCGGGTCAGCACCCACCTGACGATCGCGTCGGACGACCTCGCCCAGATCTCCGTCCGGCAGAACGACGACATGCGCAAGATCTCGGCCTGGGTCGCCATCATCGCCGTGCCCACGGCGGTGACCGGTTTCATGGGGCAGAACGTGCCCTACCCGGGTTTCGGCACCGAAGCGGGCTTCTATGCCTCGACCACCGTCATGCTCGTCATGGCGATCGTCCTCTACGTGTTCTTCCGTCGCAAGAACTGGCTCTGACACCCGGGAACCCCCCTGGCGCCCACGCCCCGACGGCGACCGTATGCCACCAAGTCGCCCGGGCTTCCTCGGTGTGGCAGCCGTCTCCTCGCGCGGTGGGGCAGTAGACCAAGTGGGTGAGCACCCAGATCCACCGCAAGCAGCACCCCGGCGAGGTCCGCCTTCCGGCGGCCCTGGCCGTCCTCGTCGCCATCAGCCTGTACGCCCTGCTACCCGAAGGCCTGCTGCTCGGCCCACGGCTGGCGGTGCCTCTGCTGGAGGCGGCCCTCTTCATCCCGCTGGTGGCGGCCAACCCGCGCCGGATGACCCGTGACAACCGGTGGCTTCGCAGGGTCTCGATCGCGCTCGTGCTGCTCATCGCGGCGACGAACGCAGGCTCTCTCGTGCTGCTGGTGCGGGCCCTGGTCAGCGGTACCGCCCAGAACGGAGCCGGCTTGCTGCTGGCGGCTCTCCAGGTGTGGCTGACCAACGTGCTGGTCTTCGCGCTCGCGTACTGGGAGCTCGACCGCGGTGGTCCCGTCAAGCGCACCCAGACCGCGCGTCCAGGACTGCCGGTGGCCGACTTCCGCTTCCCCCAGGACGAGGACCACGACGCGATCTACGAGGTGGCCGCGAGCTCAGCGGCCAGGTCTGGGTGGGTGCCAGGGTTCATCGACTACCTGTATGTCTCGGTCACGAACTCGTCGGCATTCAGCCCCACGGACACCATGCCGCTCTCGTCGCGCACGAAGGTGCTCATGGGCCTCCAGTCCGTCTCAGCGCTGATGCTCTCGGTCCTCGTCATCGCCCGTGGAGTGAGCCTGCTCAAGTAGCCGGGAGCCCGACCTGACCGAGCCCGACCTGACCGAGCCCCGACCGAGCCCCGACCTGGCTGACGCCGGGGGTCGGCTGTTCGGGCAGGATCACCCGGTTCGGCGAACACCGGCATCCAGCCGACCTACCGTTGCCGAGTCACGCCGTGTCGACCGAAAGCGCCTGTCCCACCTCATGATCCGTCCTCCTGACCTCCACTGGCCCGCCGCTGCCGGCGCGCTGGTGACGGTGCTGGCCGTGTCGGCATGTGGCCCGGCGGCGGCCGGCTCCGCGGACGCCGACGGGGGCAGGACCTCTGCTGCGTCGGGCGTCGTCGCCGCCACCGCGGTGCATCCGACGACCTCGAACGGCACGGGCCCGAACACCACGCCGGGCCCCGCGTCCCTCGCTGCCCCGGCGGTGGCCTCGAGGGCGACGCCCTCGGCGAGCCACACCATCCGGCCCGGCGCGGCGGTCACCACCCTGGCCACCCTGGTCCTCAAGGGGCGGGCGCCCAGGACCGGCTACGAGCGCGCTCGCTTCGGACAGGCCTGGGCCGACGTCGACCGCAACGGCTGCGACACCCGCAACGACATCCTGAGGCGTGACCTGACCCGGTTCACGCTCAAGGCCGGCACCCACGGCTGCCTGGTCCTCAAGGGCACGCTCCACGACCCCTACACCGGCTCCACGATCGCGTTCGTCCGGGGCCCGAGCACGTCGAACGCCGTCCAGATCGACCACGTCGTGGCCCTCTCCGACGCCTGGCAGAAGGGAGCCCAGCAGTGGTCGCTGGCCCAGCGCACCGCCTTCGCGAACGACCCGCTGAACCTGCTCGCCGTGGACGGCCCGACGAACCTGCGCAAGGGTGACGGCGATGCCGCCACCTGGCTGCCCCCGCGCAAGGCAGGTCGGTGCGCCTATGTCGCGCGCCAGATCGCGGTGAAGCATCGCTACCGACTGTGGGTGACCGCCGCGGAGCGGGACGCGATGGTGCGGGTCCTCAGCGCCTGCCCGGGCCAGCCGCTGCCGCTCGCTACCTCGATCCCGCTGGGCGGTGGTCCCGAGCAGTCCGCCACCACGGCCAGTCGGCCAATGCCCACTCAACCGCCGTCCAGCCAGGCAACGCCCAGCAAGCCCTCCAACGGCACCGATCCACGGTTCGGCACCTGCCGCGAGGCGATCGCCGCAGGCTACGGCCCGTACCGCAGGGGCGTCGATCCCGAGTACTCCTGGTACCAGGACCGCGACCACGACGGGGTCGTGTGCGAGCGGTGACACCGCCCGGCCCGAATCGCGCGGGCGACCGGCAGGACTCTGGCAGATTGGGAGCATGACCGTCACGGTGCCCGTGGGCTGTCGGGTGTGGGTCCTGCTCGAAGGGGCCAGCGACGTGGCTGCCCTGCGCGTGGTGGCGCAGCGATCGGGCATCGGCCTCGCCGACGAGGGCATCCACCTGGTCGACATGCGCGGGGTCACCAACATCCGACGCCACCTGCTCGCCGCGACCGAGGCGCCGGACAGCCCGCAGGTGCTGGGCATGTGCGACGCACCGGAGGCACGCTTCGTCGTCCGTGCCCTGCGGCGCGTCGGCTGCGCGGTGGCGGCCGTCGACGAGCTGCCCTGGTGGGGCTTCCAGGTCTGCGACCGGGACCTGGAGGACGAGCTCATGAGGGACCTGGGCGAGAACGGCATCCGCACGGTGCTGGAGGACCTCGGCCTGACCCAGCGGTTCGCGATGCTCACCCAGCAGCCCGCCTGGGTGTCCGAGAGCTTCCACGAACAGGTGCACCGGTTCGCCGGCGCAGCCTCCGGTCGCAAGGAGCTCATGGCGGCGGCGATGGCGGGCGCGCTCGACGTGGCCGCGCTGCCCCGTCCGCTCGCCGGGCTGGTCGAGGCACTGAGCGCCCCAGGGCCGACGTTCGACCAGCTCCGCGGCGCTCCGCCGGACGAGTTCGGCGACCGCCTTGCAGATCGGCGCGGCGACTGACAGGTTTCCTGCGGCGTCTCGCGGAGGGGCCTCAGACCTGGGTGCCGACCAGGGCGCCGATGCCGTAGGTCACCAGCATCGCCAGTGCGCCGCCGGCCACGTTGCGCAGCACCGCTGGTCGCACTGGTGCCTCGCCGAGCCTCGCGCTGCCCCACCCCGTGAGGGCAAGCGCGGTCACGACGGCCACCGCCGTCACCCAGACCCGGGCCCCGGCCGGTGGGAGCAGGACTGCCAGCAGGGGCAACAGGGCCCCGAGGGTGAACGACACCATCGAGGCGAAGGCCGCGTGCCAGGGGTTGGTCAGGTCGTCGGGGTCGATGCCCAGCTCGGCCTCGGCGTGCGCGCCCAGCGCGTCGTGGGCGGTCAGCTGGCGCGCGACCTCGGCGGCGAGCTCGGGCGTCAGTCCCTTGTCCCGGTAGATCTCCGTCAGTTCCTCGAGCTCCTCCTCGGGCATGTCGCGCAGCTCGCCGCGCTCCTTGTCCAGCAGGGCCTGCTCGGTGTCGCGCTGGGTGCTGACAGAGACGTACTCGCCGGTCGCCATGCTCATCGCCCCGGCGGCCAACCCGGCGATCCCGGCGGTCGCGATGCTCGAGCGCTGGGCGGTGGCGGCAGCCACACCGATCACGATGCCCGCCGTGGAGACGATGCCGTCGTTGGCGCCGAGGACGCCGGCTCGGAGCCAGTTGAGCCGGGCCCCGATGCCCTGGACGTGCTCCTCCCCGTCATGCGGCTCGGTCTCGGCAGCTATCGCCTCAGCCATCGGCGGTCGCCTTGAGTCGTGCGGCAGCCTGCGTCACCCGGTGGGCGAGCTCGACGTCGAGCTGCGTGAGCCCTCCCTCGGAGTGGGTCGACAACACGAACTTCACTGTGCGCCAACGGATGTCGATGTCAGGGTGGTGGTCCATGTCCTCGGCCTCCAGCGCGACCTCGTCGACGAGCCGGACCGCGGTGGGGAAGTCCGGCGCCTGGTAGCTCGCGGAGATCTCGCCACCCTGGCGGGTCCAGCCCGGCAGCTCGCCGAGCTGGCGCCCGATCTCCTCGTCAGTCAGCAGTCGGCTCATACCGCCCACTCTGGCAAGGAACTCCACCCGTGTCACCGAAGCCCAGCCTTACCTCACCAGCGTGCCCCCTCAGCGGGTATGCCGCGGACGAGTCAGCTGGTTGTGGTTGTGGTCGTGGTGGTGGCGGTGGGCGCACTGGTGGCAGGGGCGGCCGAGGCAGCGGCGGCCGAGGCAGCGGCGGGGGTGACGTTCTCGGGGAAGTGGCAGGCGACCTGGTGACCGGGGGCGAGGGCGGCCAGTGGCGGCTCCTGCGTGCTGCAGATCTCCTGTGCCTTCCAGCAGCGCGTGTGGAAGCGGCACGCCGGGGGCGGGTTGATCGGGCTGGGCACGTCTCCCTCCAGGCGGATCCGCTCGCGCTTGGCCCGACGGTTGGTGTCCGGGATCGGCACGGCCGACAGCAGCGCCGTCGTGTAGGGGTGCATCGGTCGCGCGTAGAGCTCGTCGCGGTCGGCCAGCTCGACGATCTTGCCGAGGTACATGACGGCGACGCGGTCGGACATGTGCCGGACCACCGAGAGGTCGTGGGCGATCACGACGTAGGTCAGCCCGAACTCGTTCTGGAGGTCCTCCAGCAGGTTGATCACCTGCGCCTGGATGGAGACGTCGAGGGCGGACACGGGCTCGTCGGCGACGATGAGCTTGGGCCGCAGGGCCAGGGAGCGGGCGATGCCGATGCGCTGACGCTGGCCACCGGAGAACTCGTGGGGGTACCGGTTGTAGTGCTCGGGGTTGAGCCCGACGAGCTCGAGCAGGTCCTGGACGGCCCGCTTGGTGCCGTGCTCGGTCTTGACGTTCTGGAGCCGGTAGGGCGCCCCCACGATGGTGCCGACCGTGTGGCGCGGGTTCAGCGACCCATACGGGTCCTGGAAGATCATCTGGACGTCCTTGCGCAGCGGACGCATCTTGCCGGTCGACAGGTGGGTGATGTCCCGGCCCTCGAACAGGATCGTGCCGCCGGTGGGCTCGATGAGGCGCGTGAGCATGCGTCCCGTGGTGGTCTTCCCACAGCCGGACTCGCCGACGAGGGACAGCGTCTCGCCCTTGGCCACGTCGAACGTGAGGCTGTCGACCGCCTGTACTGCCCCTACCTGGCGCTGCAGCAGCCCGCGCCTGATGGGGAAGTGCTTGGTGAGCTCGCTGACGGACAGCAGGGGCTCAGCTCGCGGCGTCGACGTGCTGTCGGCGGTCTCGGTCGGCTGGTTCAAGGGGACTCCCAGGTCGTGCAGTCGGTGGGGGATCGGTGGGGACGAGGGCTGCTCAGAGCTTCGGCAGGATCTCGGTCTCCCAGATGCGGCGACGTTCCTCGGCACTGAGGTGGCAGGCGACGAAGTGGCCCGGAAGGGTCTCCTCGAACTCCGGTCGCTCGGTGCGGGCGAGCCCCCCGGTGCGGTCCTCGAACGCGCACCGCGGGTGGAAGGGACATCCCGAGGGCACGTTGATGAGGCTGGGCGGGGCGCCGACGATCGGCAGCAACCGCTCGGTGCGGACCCGGTCCATGCGCGGCATCGAGCCCAGCAGACCCCAGGTGTAGGGATGCTGAGGGCGCTCGAAGGTGTCGTGGGCGGACGCGTACTCCATGGAGCGGCCGGCATACATGACCAAGATGTCGTCGGCGAGCTCGGCCACGACGCCGAGGTCGTGGGTGATGATGATGACCGCCGAGTTGAACTCGCTCTGCAGGTCGCGGATCAGGTCGAGGATCTGCGCCTGGACCGTGACGTCCAGGGCGGTGGTCGGCTCGTCCGCGATGAGCAGGTCGGGGTCGCAGGACAGCGCCATGGCGATCATCGCGCGCTGGCGCATCCCGCCGGAGAACTGGTGTGGGTAGTCGTCCACCCGCGAGCTCGCCTGGGGGATGCCCACCCGGTCGAGCATGGTGATGGCGTGCTTGCGGGCGACACCGGCACTGACGTTGTTGTGCACCCGGTAGGCCTCGATGATCTGGTGGCCGACCGTGTAGAAGGGGTGCATCGCCGACAGCGGGTCCTGGAAGATCATCGCCATCTTCTTGCCCCGCAGGCCCCGGACCTTCTCGTCCGAGGCCGTGACGAGGTCGGTCCCGTCGAGCATGATCTGCCCCGAGATCCTCGCGTTGCCTCCGCGGTGCAGACCCATGATCGACAGGCTGGTCACGCTCTTGCCCGACCCGGACTCACCCACGATGCCCAGCGTCTGGCCGCGCTCCAGCTGGAACGACAGCCCGTCGACGGACTTGACCAGGCCGTCCATGGTCTCGAACGAGACGTGCAGGTCCCGCACGTCGAGGAAGGGGTCGCTCACTGGATCCGCACTCTCGGGTCGACGACGGCATACAACAGGTCAACGATCAGGTTCGCCAGCACGACGAAGACCGACGCCACGAGGACGACGCCCAGGATACGAGGGAGGTCCTGGTCGCCGATCGCCAGGATGGCGTAGCGGCCCAGCCCGTCGAGGCTGAACGCGGTCTCGGTCAGGACGGCGCCGCCGAGCAGCAGCCCGAGGTCGAGGCCGAAGATGGTCAGGATGGGCGTCAGTGCCGCCCGCAGTCCGTGCTTGACGACGACGTCGCGTTCGCGCAGGCCCTTGGCGCGCGCGGTGCGGACGTAGTCCTCGCTCATCGTCTCGAGCATGCCTGCGCGGGTGAGTCGCGCATACGCCGCCGAGAAGAGGAAGGCCAGGGTGATCCAGGGGACCATGAGGTCGCTGGCCCACAGCAGGGGGTTCTTGGTGATGGGGGTGTAGCTGCCGCCGGGCGGGACCAGGCCCCACTGGTAGGCGAAGAAGGCCAGCGCCATCAGGCCGGTCCAGTAGATCGGGAGCGACACGCCCGCGAGGGAGACGGTCATCGCGGCGCGGTCGAAGAAGGTGCCGCGACGCAGCGCGGACAGGACACCGGTCGAGACGCCCACCAGGAGCCAGATCACCGCTGCGCCGACCGCGAGCGAGAAGGTCACCGGGGCGACGCGCAGGATGTCGGGCAGGACGGCCGACTTGGTCTGGAAGGAGTAGCCCAGGCACGGGGCGGGGCAGTGGTCGATGCCGGAGCCGATGTTGTAGTCGACGCCGGTGAAGATGCCCTTCAGCCAGTGCCAGTACTGCACGTAGATGGGGTCGTAGAAGCCGAGGTTCACGGCCGTCAGGTGAACGGTCGCGGCCGTGGCGGACCGACCCACGTAGCGGGCCGCCAGCGTCTCGGGGGTGGCGCCGGCCAGCCGGGGGAGGAGGTAGAAGATCGCGAACGTGATGAGGGTGACGACCAGGAGGAGGCCGACGGCGGCGAACAGTCGCCGGATGATGTAGGTGATCACTTCGTGTGGCAGGGGGTGGCCGGCCCGGTCAGGACCGGCCACCCGCTGTTGCCTTCACCCGCTCTCTGTGCGGTGGGACGGAGGGACTAGGACTTGCCGAGTGACAGGTAGTCGTAGTAACCGAACTGCTGGTTGATCCACACGTTGGTCAGGTTCTTGCCGCGCAGCAGCAGAGCCTTGGCGTAGACGCCCGGGTAGATCGTGGCGTCGTCCATGACCTGGTGGTCGATCTGGCCCCAGATGGCGTTGCGCTTCGACACGTCCAGCTCGTTCTGAGCCTGGTCGAGCAGCTTGTCCACCGCGGGGTCGCGAACGGAGATGTTCGACGAGCCACCCGTGTCACGGATGACACGCGAGTCGACGATCTGTGCCAGGAAGCCGTAACCGTCGTTCCAGTCGGCACCCCAGCCGTTGACGCACAGGCCCAGGTTGTTCTTCACGACGTACGGCGGGTTGCCGCAGTAGGTCGAGAAGTAGTCCTTCTTCGGGAAGCCCTTCAGCGTCACCGTGATGCCGACCTTGGCCAGCGACTGCTGGAACGCCTCGGCGACGGCCTTCTCCTTGGGCCGCTCGGAGCGGTAACCCATCGTGGTCGCGAAGCCGCTGGGCTTGCCACACTTGGCCAGCTCTTCCTTGGCCTTGGCCACGTCGCCCTTGTTGCCCGGCGTCGGGTAGAGGTCGAACTTCTGGTAGCCCGGGATGATCGGGGGCAGGATGGTCGTCGCGAGCTCGCCGCCGGTGAAGGCGCCGCCGTAGGCGGTCTGGTACGAGGTGCGGTCCATGGCGTACTGGACGGCGACGCGGCAGTCCTTGTTGTCGAAGGGCTTGACCGTGCTCGGGATCGAGACGTACCACAGGCGCGCGATCGTCGGGTTGTCGGCGCGGGCCTTCAGGTCCGGCGTCGTGAGCACGCGGCTCTGGGTCGCGGAGGTGACACCCGTCCCGGTCACGTGGACGTCGAGGTCACCGGCGATGATCCGGTTGTCGATGTCCTCGGCGTTCTGGTTGAACTGCATCTCGATGCGGTCCGGGAGCGCCGGGCGGTTCGGGTCGGTCGCCTTGCTCCAGTTGGGGTTGCGAACCAGGTTGTAGCCCTTGCCCTCGACGTAGGAGTTGGCCTCGAACATGTAGGGACCCGAGGAGATCGGGTGCTCCTTGTACTTCGCACCCGTGTCCTTGGCCTGCGGCACGGGGATCGTCTGCGGCGTCATGACGACGTAGTCGAACCCGGAGAAGGCGGTCTTGAGGTGGAAGGTGATGGTCTGGTCGTCCGGCGTGCTGATGGCCGAGTCCGTGTTGACACCCTTGGACTTGTAGGCGCCCTTGTACCCGGTCGGCCACGCGAGCATGTCGTTGAGGTAGGTCGGCCCGTCCGGGAAGACCTCCTTGTCGTACTGGCGCTCCACCGCGTACTTCACGTCCTTGGACGTGATCGGGGTGCCGTCCTCGAACTTGAGGCCGGAGCGCAGCTTGTAGGTCCAGGTCTTGCCCTGGTCGGGCGAGGTGCCCTTGCCCTCGGCGAGGTCACCCACGAGCTCGGAGCTGCCCTTGCCGGGGACGACCTTGAACATCGTCAGCGCCCGGCCGTACAGGCGGACGAAGTCCCACATGTACCCGTAGTAGGTGTCGCCGGGGTCGGTGCTGTCCGGCTGCGCGTCGTCGGCGTACTTCAGGGTGCCGCCCGCCTTCGTGGACGGGTTGAAGGAAGCGTTGAGCGCAGCGTTGAAGGCAGCCGTGGTGGTGCTGCCGCCTCCGCTGGTGCCGCCGGTGCCCGGGTTCTTGCTGCTTCCTGCGCAGCCACTCAGGCCGAGAGCCGCGACAGCGATCAGGCTGGCGACTCCCGTCAGTTTGGTTCTTTTCATTGAACACCCTTCTGGATACGGAGTTTGGTGCGCATTTCCTCGCACCTAGCGAGCCCGGGGATCGAGCGCGTCGCGCAACCCGTCACCGAACAGATTGAAGGCCATGACCGTCAGGAAGATGGCCACACCAGGCCACACCATGAAGTAGGGCATGGTGTAGAAGTTGACGGCCGAGCTGAGCATGCCGCCCCACGACGCGGTGGGGGGCTGCACTCCGACACCGAGGAACGACAGGGCCGCCTCGAAGAGGATGTTGGTCGGGATCAGCAGGGTCGAGTAGACCAGGATCGGCGCCATCAGGTTCGGCAGCAGCTCCGAGCGCAGGATGGTGAAGTTCCGCGCGCCCAGGCTGCGTGCGGCGTCGACGAACTCACGCTCGCGCAACGACAGGGTCTGCCCGCGCACGATACGTCCGATGTACGGCCAGTTGAAGAAGCCGATGATGAACACCAGCAAGGTGATTCGCAGCGCGTCGCCCTCGAGGCCGAAGGCCCGGTCCGGGATGACGCCGACGAGCGCGATCGCGAAGACCAGCAGGGGGAACGCCAGGAAGATGTCCATGAGCCGACTGATCACGGCATCGACCCAGCCGCCGAAGTAGCCGGCGACGACCCCCATCGCCGTCCCGATGACGACCGACAGCAGGGTGGCGAGGAACGCGATCAGCAGCGAGATCCGCGAGCCGTAGACGATGCGCGCGAAGATGTCGCGCCCGTTCACCGGCTCGACCCCCATCGGGTGCGTCCAGCTCATGCCCCCGTAGGCCGACTTCGGTCCGAGCGTGCCGCCCGCCGTGTCGATGAGGTCCTGGTGGAACTCGTTGGGGTTGCCTCCGACGAAGTGGGTGATCACCGGGGCGAGGATCGCGACCGCGATGAGGAAGATCAGGAAGAAGAACCCCCCGACGGCGACCTTGTCGCGCTTGAGCCGGGTCCACGCGATCTGGCCGAGAGAGCGCCCCTCGATCTTGCCGGCACCCTCCAGCACGCTCTCCGGTGCGGCGGTCGAGGCACCTGGTTCGAGCTCTAGGGGAGCACTCATGAGTGGTGCGCACCTCCATTGGTTGACGACCTTGGGCCTGCTGTTCGTCGGGCAGCGTAGCGTCGCTCCGCCCGTCGATGGGGCCGGACTCGCAGACCCGTTCGGTGGCCATCATCCGGCTCGTATGGGTCCGTCACAACAACCTGATGCCGAATCGTGACGCGGCGACGGAGATCCTTCAGGCGGGTATCGCCCCGCGACGAAATGATCCGGCAGCTCGCCGATCGCCGATCACAGACAAACTGGCACAGTGGGCCCCATGACGACACCACCGGAGGGGACCGCCAGGACGGCCGTCGTCGGCGCTGCCGTCCTCGACAGCCTGGTGCGTCCCACCCGGCTGCTCGCGGCGCGCCGGACCGAGCCGCCGGCGCTCGCGGGCGGCTGGGAGATGCCCGGGGGCAAGGTCGACCCCGGGGAGACGCCGGAACAGGCCCTGCACCGGGAGGTGCGCGAGGAACTCGGCGTCGAGGTGGAGCTGGGCGAGCGGCTGCCGGGCCCCCTCCCCGACGGTCGGTGGCCGCTGGGTGAGACCTTCGCCATGACCGTGTGGCTGGCTCGCGTGACCGCGGGCGAACCGGCACCGATCGAGGACCACGACCAGCTGCGCTGGCTGGAGGCCCACGACCTGTATGCCGTGCCCTGGCTCCCGGCCGACCTCCCCATCATCGACCTGGTCGCCACCTACCTGACCTGAGGGGGTCTTGGCTGGTCAGGCGGCCGTGGTCGGACGGTGCGCGAATTCCTGAGACAATGGTGCTCATGCCCATGAAGACCCGCGGTGACATCCGCAATGTCGCCATCGTTGCCCACGTCGACCACGGAAAGACCACCCTGGTCGACAAGATGCTCTGGGAGGCCGGCGCGTTCGGCGAGCACCAGCACGTCGACGAGCGTGCGATGGACTCCGGTGACCTCGAGCGCGAGAAGGGCATCACCATCCTCGCGAAGAACACCGCGATCCACTACGCCGGGAAGGCCGCCGCCGACGCGGGCCTGGCCGACGGCGCCACGATCAACATCATCGACACCCCCGGCCACGCCGACTTCGGTGGCGAGGTCGAGCGCGGCCTGTCGATGGTCGACGGTGTCGTCCTCCTCGTCGACGCCTCCGAGGGTCCGCTGCCCCAGACCCGTTTCGTGCTGCGCAAGGCCCTGGCCGCCAAGATGCCGGTCGTCCTGTGCATCAACAAGGTGGACCGCCCCGACTCGCGCATCGCCGAGGTCGTCGACGAGGTCTACGAGCTGTTCATGGATCTCGATGCCGACGAGCACCAGATCGAGTTCCCCATCGTCTACGCGTCCGCCAAGAACGGCCGCGCGTCGATGACCCGCCCCGAGAACGGTGGCCTGCCCGACAGCGACAACCTCGAGGCGCTCTTCGCGACGATCCTGTCGACGATCCCCGCCCCCACCTACGACGACGAGGCGCCGCTGCAGGCGCACGTCACCAACCTCGACGCGTCCAACTTCCTCGGACGCCTCGCCCTCCTGCGGGTCCACAACGGCACGATCAAGAAGGGCCAGCAGGTCGCGTGGTGCAAGGTCGACGGCAGCGTCGAGAAGGTCAAGATCACCGAGCTGCTGATGACCGAGGCGCTGGAGCGCAAGCCGGCCGAGTCGGCCGGTCCCGGCGACATCATCGCCATCGCCGGCATCCCCGAGATCATGATCGGCGAGACCCTGGCGGACGCCGAGAACCCCATCCCGCTGCCGGTCATCACCGTTGACGAGCCGGCCATCTCCATGACCATCGGCACCAACACCAGCCCCATGGTCGGTCGGGTGCGCGGTTCCAAGGTCACCGCCCGCATGGTCAAGGACCGCCTGGACAAGGAGCTCGTCGGCAACGTGTCGCTGCGCGTCCTGACGACCGAGCGCCCTGACGCGTGGGAGGTCCAGGGCCGTGGTGAGCTGGCGCTCGCCATCCTGGTCGAGCAGATGCGACGCGAGGGCTACGAGCTGACCGTCGGCAAGCCCCAGGTGGTCACCCGCGAGATCGACGGCAAGACGCACGAGCCGGTCGAGCGCCTCACGATCGACACCCCCGAGGAGTTCCTCGGCCCGATCACCCAGATCATGGCCGCTCGCAAGGGCCGCATGGAACAGATGACCAACCACGGCACCGGGTGGATCCGGATGGAGTTCCTCGTGCCGTCGCGCGGGCTCATCGGCTTCCGCACCGAGTTCCTCACCGAGACCCGTGGCACCGGCATCGGCCACCACGTCTTCGAGGACTACGAGCCGTGGTTCGGCCCGATCGTCACCCGCACCAGCGGCTCGCTCGTGTCCGACCGCACCGGGGTCGTCACGGCATACGCGATGGTCAACCTGCAGGAGCGTGGGACGCTGTTCGTCGAGCCCACCACCGAGGTCTACGAGGGCATGATCATCGGCGAGAACTCCCGCGCCGACGACATGGACGTCAACATCACCAAGGAGAAGAAGCTCACCAACGTGCGCGCCTCCTCCTCGGACAACTTCGAGAAGATCGTGCCGCCGCGCAAGCTGAGCCTCGAGCAGTCGCTCGAGTTCTGCCGCGAGGACGAGTGCGTCGAGGTGACCCCGGAGGCCGTCCGCATCCGCAAGGTCGAGCTCGACCAGACCGTGCGTGCCCGCAGCGCGGCTCGGGCGCGCAACGCCTGAGCGCGTGCCGGGAGCGATGCAGGAACAGCGGATCCCGACGAACGTCGCCCCCAGGGGCGACGTTCTCGGGGACCCGGTCCGCCGGGTTCGTCAGGCCCGGGTTCGTCCCGTCAGCCGGGTTCGTCGGCACGTGGGGGTCGCCGTGGGTCTTGGCGTCGCCGCGCTCGCGGTGAGTGGCTGCACCCCTGTCGGGTCCGGCCAGGACGCCAGCGCCGCGAAGGCCGGTCAGCTGACGGTCCTGTCGCTGGGTCCGGTGGCGACCTGGGACCCGCAGCGCATGTCGTCGGCGCAGGACATCGCCTTCGCCGGCCGGGTCTTCGTGCGCACGCTCACGGCGTTCCCCGCAGGCGGCGACGTGGCCCACCAGCGCGCCGTCGAGGGCGACCTCGCCACCACGGCGGGGTCGGTCGACGGCACCCTGAAGACCTGGTCGTTCACCCTCCGCAACGGGGTGTCCTGGCAGGACGGGTCGCCGGTCACCTGCGACGACGTGCGCTACGGCATCTCCCGCTCCTTCGCCGAGCCGTTCGCCTCCGAGGGGCTGAACTACCCCTTGGCGTACCTCGACATCCCGCGCAAGGCCGACGGCACCTCCACCTACGCTGGCCCTGATGCCAAGGACCCCCAGGGGCAGGCGGCGTTCGACAAGGCGGTCTCGTGCAACGGCTCGACCGTCACATTCCGGCTGAGCGTGCCGATGGCCGACTTCAACCAGGTCGTCGCCCTGCCCGTCTTCGCCCCCTTCAAGAAGGCGATGGACAAGGGCAAGGACGGCACCTTTGCCGTGTTTTCCAACGGTCCGTACCAGCTCACGTCCCCGTGGGACCCGAGCTCCGGGGGCACGTTCGAGCGAAACCCCAAGTGGGACAAGAAATCCGACCCCATCCGCCAGGGCAACCCGACGTCGGTCGACTACGTCGAGGGGACCGAGTCCCAGACCGCCGTGCAAGAGGTGATCAACGACAGCCCGGCGCACCGCCAGTCGGTGACCCTCGACTCGGCCCCACCGGCGATGCAGCAGCACATCCTCTCCGACTCCTCGCTCGCGGCTCGGTCGGTCAACCCGTCTGCACAGTTCGTGGACTACCTGGCCCCGAACGTGATCAAGGGAGTGATGCGCAACGCGAAGGTGCGACAGGCCTTCGCCCTCGCCACGAACCGCGAGGGGTACGTCACAGCACTCGGCGGGGACAGTGCCGCGAGCTCCACCTACACCCTGGTCGGCCCTGGCCTGCCCGGGCACACCGACGCGGACCCGGTCGGGTCCGGTCCATCGGGCGACGCCGCGCGGGCGCGCGCGGTGCTGCAGGCGTCGGGACTGACCCTGCCGGTGAAGGTGCGGGTGGCCTACCGGTCGACGCCGACGGCCGACAAGGCGCTGGCCGCCCTGGTCAACGGGTGGCAGGACGCGGGGTTCGCCATCGAGCTCCAGCCGATCTCCAAGGACTACTTCGCCACCGTGTCGGCGCCCGGACGCACCGACCAGACGGACGTCTTCTGGGCGAACTGGGCGCCTGCGTGGCCGTCCGCATCGACAGTGCTCCCGGCCCTGTTCGACAGCCGGATCAACGTGACCAAGAACGGCAACGGTCGCGACTTCGGCGGCTTCACCGACGAGGCGGTCAACCAGGAGATCACCCGCATCGGTGGCCTGCGCGACCTCACCGGTCAGGCGCAGGCGTGGGCTGCCCTGGATGCGTCCCTGGCCAAGCGTGGCGTCTTCATCGCGCTGGCGCAGCGCAAGGCTCTCTACGTCGCCGGCACCGCGGTGACGGGCCTGGGTGCCAACGAGGCGCTGGGCGGGTTCGTCGACCTCGCCGCGGTGGGTGTGAAATAGCGCCGTGACCCCCGACGTCGAGCGCCTGTTGTTCGTCCATGCCCACCCGGACGACGAGACGCTGACGACGGGCCTCACGATGGCCCACTACCTCCGGGCCGGACACCCCGTCCACGTGCTGACCTGCACGCTGGGCGAGGAGGGGGAGGTGATCCCACCCGGGCTGCTCCACCTCGACGCGGCGCACGACGACACGCTCGGCCTCCATCGGCGGGCGGAGCTGCGGGCCGCCATGGAGACGCTCGGCGCCACCCACGAGGTGCTGGGGGAGGACGCCGAGACAGGGACACCGTCCCGGTACCGCGACTCCGGCATGGCCGGCACCACCAGCGCCGCCAACCCCGCCGCCTTCGTGAACGCCGACCTCGACGAGGCTGCCGAGCTGGTGGCCCGCGTCGTGCGCCGGATCCGTCCGGCTGTCGTGGTCACCTATGACGAGCAGGGCGGCTACGGCCACCCCGACCACATCCAGACCCATCGGGTCACGTGTGCGGCGCTGCGCGGGCTCCCCGAGGACGAGCGACCCCCCCTGTATGCCGTGCTGACGCCCTCCTCCTGGGCGCGTGAGGACCGCGAGTGGCTGGCCGACCACCCACCGGTCGGGACCGGCTGGTCCCTGCCGGATGTGGACGGGGAGTACCCGCCATCCGTCGTGGCCGACCGGCTGGTGACGCACGCGGTCGTCGACCCCGCGTTGGTCCCGGCGCAGGCGGATGCCCTGCGCAAGCACGCCACCCAGGTCAGCGTCGCGGACTCCGGTGACACCTATGCCTTGTCCAACGACATCGCCGCACGACTGCCGGGGCGTGAGGGCTTCGCCCTGCTCGACCCGGTGACCGGACGGCTCGCGACCGCAGCCGAGGACGAGCTGGGGGGCGGACCAGCCGCGGCTCCGCGGCATAGCGGGTTGCTGGGTGGGCGGCGATGAGCCCGCTGGATGCGCAGGGCCCCGGGGACCCGGCGCCGCCGCTGGAGGGTGGGGCCGTCGACCCGGACCAGTTCCGGCTCGCCATGGGACGGTTCGCCACCGGGGTCACGGTGCTCACGACGTTCAGCGGCGGGCACGACCACGCCATGACAGCCAACGCCATCACGTCGGTGTCGATGGACCCCATGCTCATCCTCGCCTGCGTCGAGGTCGACGCGCGGTTCCACGAGGCAGTCCTCGAGTCGCAGGTCTGGGGCGTCAGTGTGCTGGCTGCCGCCCAGCGACCCGTGGCCGACTGGCTGGCCACGCGAGGGCGACCGCTGCACGGCCAGCTCGACCGGATCGCCCACCGTCGCGGCCCGGCGACCGGTGTCGCCCTGCTCGAGGACGCCCTCGCCACGATCGAGGTGCGGACCACCGCCGTGCACCCCGCAGGTGACCACAGCGTCGTGCTCGGCGAAGTAGTCTCCCTCTCGAGCAACGAGCACCCGGCCGATGCGCTGGTCTACTACCGCAGCCGCTACCAAGCGCTGAAGTGAGGGGAGTCCGCCCGTGAGGGACAGCGGTTCATCGGCGCTGCGTCTCGTGGTCGCCGTGGCGGTCCTGCTGGGCGCCTACCTCGGCTTGGCGTGGTTCCTCGGGCGGCACGTCCCGGCCAACTCCACCGTCGAGGGCGTGCCGGTCGGCGGGATGTCCCCGCAGTCGGCCGAGAGCACCCTGCGCCGGGCGCTGGCCGCCAGGGAGACCGCCACGCTGACCCTCAGGGCCGGGGACAAGACCTTCGAGATCGACCCCCGGTCCGCAGGGCTGGCGATCGACTACGCCGGCACGGTGCACGGGCTGTCCGGTTTCAGCGCGCGTCCGGCGGACCTCTGGGACAAGCTCACCGGTGGCGCGGACGAGAAGCTCGTGACCGTGGTGGACCGGGCTCGGCTCGAGGCGGCATTGACGAGGGCCCGGGCCACGCTGGACGCACCGAAGGTCGAGGGCGCGGTCACGTTCCCCGGCGGGAAGGTGTCCGTGGTCCGGCCCAGGACCGGGACGACGCTGTCGGTTGCCGAGACCGCGGACGAGGTGGTCGCTCGGTGGCCCTCGACCTCGGACATCGCGCCTCGCCTGCACCAGGACGCCCCGGCGGTGTCCGCCGACGAGCTCGACCGGGCGGTGGCCGAGTTCGCCACTCCCGCCATGTCGGGCCCGGTGACGGTCAAGGTGGGCGCCAAGTCGTTCGCCCTCCAGCCCGCCGACTACGCGCCCGGCATCTCGATGCGGGCCGACTCCACGGGCAAGCTCGGACCCGTGGTCGACAACGCGAAACTCGTTGCGGCAGTGCGGAAGGCGGCCGCTGTCGCGGGCCTGGAAGCCACTCCGCGGGATGCGAGGATCACCTTCCAGGGTGCCAAGATCGTCGTGGTGCCAGCCGCCGTCGGGGTCACGCTCGACGACAAGTCCGTGGTCGCGGCCTTCGTGCCGGCCATGACCGACCCCGCTCGCACTGCCACGGTCACCACGACCGTGGTGCAGCCCAAGCTGACGACGGCGGCAGCCGAGAAGATCAAGCCGCGGGAGGTGATCTCGACCTTCACGACGAACTTCCCGCACAACCCGCCGCGCACCACCAACATCACCATCGCGGCGCGCACCCTGAACGGCACGTATGTCGGTCCGGGCGAGCAGTTCAGCCTCAACGGCACCCTGGGGGAGCGCACCCCGGCCAAGGGGTATGCGTCGGCGCCGGTCATCGAGGACGGCCGGCTCACGAAGGGGTATGGCGGCGGGGTCTCGCAGGTCTCCACCACGACCTTCAACGCAGCCTTCTTCGCAGGCGTGCGGATCGACCACTACCTGCCGCACAGCTTCTACATCTCCCGCTACCCCGAGGGCCGCGAGGCAACGGTGTCCTGGCCCGACGTGGACCAGAAGTGGACCAACGACACCGGCTTCGGGATCCTCATCCAGGCCTCCGTGTCCGCGAACTCGATCACCGTGACCTTCCACGGCACGAAGGTCTGGGACATCGAGTCCGTCAAGGGCCCGAGGCGCAACGTCGTCCAGCCCAAGACGATCGTCGACAACCGGCCGGGCTGCGTCCCCCAGTCGCCGAGCGTGGGCTTCGACGTGACGGTCGCCCGGGTCTTCAAGAAGGCCGGCACGACGGTCCGGACGTCGACCTTCTCGACGCACTACATCCCCGAGGACCAGGTGACCTGCACGCATCCGAGCGCGGGCTGAGTCCACCGACATTGTCCGCGGCCGCGCTGCGCGCGAGGCCGAGCACGCGGCATACGGTGGGCGCATGTATCTGGAGAACCTCGTCTTCGACGCTGCGGACCCGGGACGGCTCGGCCGGTTCTGGGAGGCGGCGCTGGGCGGCGAACGGCTGACCGACGAGGCGGCCGGCTTCGAGACGCGCCTGGCCATCGAGGGCGGACCCGTGCTCGACCTGTGCTTCCAACCCGTGGCGCAGCCGTCGTCCGAGCCGCCCAGGCTCCACCTCGACCTCGCGGGTGGGTCTGGTCAGTCCGCCGTGGTCGAACGCCTGCTCGGCCTGGGTGCCCGACCCCTCGACATCGGTCAGGGCGACGTGCAGTGGGTCGTGCTCGCCGACCCGGAGGGCAACCCCTGCTGCGTCATGGAGGACCGGGAGGCCTATGCCGACACCGGACCGATCGCGGCCCTTCCGCTCGAGTGTGCCGATCCGGACTCGGCTGCGGAGTTCTGGTCGTGGCTGACCGGATGGACGGAGGTGGCCGGCGTCGCGCCGCGGTCGCTGCGCCACCCCTCGCTGCGGGGACCTCTCCTCGAGCTCTGCCAGGAGCGGACCACCAAGGCGGCGGCCAAGAACGGGCTGCACCTCGACGTGCGCCTGGAGTCGCAGGACGATCCTGACGCCGTGGCAGCGGAGATCCTCGAGCGCGGTGGGCGGGAGCTGGTGGCCGAGTGGGGCGACCTGCCTTGGCGCTCCTTCCACGACCCGTCGGGCAACGAGTTCTGCGTGCTGCCCGCCCGGTCCTGAGGCAGCGGCCGCAGCTAAGGCAGCGGCGCGGTGAGGTAGACGTAGGAGGAGTGCACGTCGAAGCCGAGCCGTCGGTACAGGCGCAGGGCTGCGTCGTTGTCGTGCTCCACCTGGAGGTGCAGGAGGGCGATGTCCTCCTGACGCAGCCGAGCGGCCAGGCCGGCCGTCAGGTGGGCGGCCAGGCCGCGCCCGCGGTATGCCGGGTCGGTCCAGACCGCGCCGAGGCCCGCCCATCCCGCGCCGATCCCGAGTCGTGCCAGCGCGATCGGGGCGGTGCCGGCCGCGTCGGCAGCCCGCAGGCCCAGCTGCTGCGACAGTCCGCCGCCGGGCGTGATGCTGCCGAACAGGACCCGAGGGCTGTCGAGCAGCACCGCCTCCGTGGCGCCGGGAACGGTGGCGCGTGTGCCGCGATGGGCCTCGAGCCACTCGGGGCCCAGCTCGCGGCTGACGGTCAGTGCCGGACCCCCGGGGTCGGCGGCGGCGACGGTCTCGCGCGCGGCGGTGAGGGCGAGGGTGCGGCTGCCGGCGGTGTAGCCGCGGGTCAGTAGTACCGCGCCGAGCGGGTCGCCCGCGGGGTCGAAGCCCTGGGGCCCGGCGAGGGCGAACTTCGCGGGGAGCCCGCGGGCGGCATACCAGGTCTCGACCTCGGTGACGGCGTTGAGCAGCGGCCTGGCGGGGCTGCCGACGGGCACCACGGAGTTGCCGCGCTGGGTGTAGCCCGCGGAGGCACGCAACGCCCAGTCGCCGAGGGTGGCCCGCTCGACGGCACCCCACGACGGGATCATCACGCGCTGGAGGTCCTCGACCGACAGGGCGAGGTGGGCGGCCCCCCGTCGCGACGGCTTCGGTGGGAGCTCCTTGGCCGCCGTGATCCGGTCCCTGGCAATCGTCACCTCGCCCCGCGACGTCTCGACCGACACCGTTGCGGCGTCGCGGCGCACGAGGGTCCCGACGGCATCGGTGAGGGTCGCGCCGGTAGCTGGGTCAGGGACCTCCAGCCGCCACCTGACCACGACTCGGGACCCGAGGGGGAGGTTGCTGACGTCGGTCGACATGCGCCGCATAGTATGTGCGGCATGACGTACGTGATCGCCCAGCCTTGTGTGGACCTCAAGGACAAGGCCTGCATCGAGGAATGTCCGGTCGACTGCATCTACGAAGGTGAGCGGTCGCTCTACATCCACCCGGACGAGTGCGTCGACTGCGGTGCGTGCGAGCCGGTCTGCCCCGTCGAGGCGATCTACTACGAGGACGACACCCCGGAGCAGTGGGCCGACTACTACAAGGCCAACGTCGAGTTCTTCGACGACCTCGGCAGCCCCGGCGGTGCGGCCAAGCTCGGCCTGATCCCCAAGGACCACCCGCTGATCGCCGACCTCCCGCCCCAGACGCACGACGAGTGATCGCGGGACAGGTGCCGGCGTGAGCGTGCGCGCCCTGCCTGACTTCCCCTGGGACTCGCTGGCTCCCGCCAAGGAGCGGGCGATCTCCGTCGCCGCTGGCCTGCCCGGTGGTGGCCTCGTCGACCTGTCCGTCGGCACTCCGGTGGACCCGACGCCCTCGGTGGTGCAGGACGCTCTGCGTGGGGCCGCGGACGCCCCCGGCTACCCGCAGACCTACGGCACCCCCGACCTGCGCGAGGCGGTCTCGGCGTGGTTCGCCAGGCGCCGCGGCGTGCCCGGCGTCGACCCCGACGGTGTGCTTCCGACCATCGGGTCCAAGGAGCTGGTGGCGTTGCTGCCGACCCTGCTCGGTCTCGGTGCCGGTGACATCGTGGGCTTCCCGGGCGTGGCGTACCCCACCTACGACGTGGGTGCCCGGCTCGCGGGGGCGCGACCGCAGGTGGTCGACGGCCTGGCCGCGCTCGGTCCGCTGACCGGTGCCACGACGCCGAAGCTGCTGTGGCTCAACAGCCCGAGCAACCCGACCGGGCGCGTCCTGGGGATCGACCACCTGGCGAAGGTGGTCGCGTGGGCGCGACAGCACGGCGTGGTGGTCGCCAGCGACGAGTGCTACGCCGAGCTCGACTGGCGACCCGACCCCGACCGCGACCCCGGTGCGCCCACGACGCCGAGCATCCTCGACCCGCGGGTCTGCGGTGACAGCCACGAGGGACTGCTCGCCGTCTACTCGCTGAGCAAGCAGTCCAACCTCGCGGGCTACCGTGCCGCCTTCGTGGCCGGGGACGTGGCCCTCGTCCGGCAGCTGCTCGAAGTCCGCAAGCACGCGGGGATGATCGTGCCGTGGGCCGTGCAGCGCGCCCTGACCGTCGCCCTCGGCGACGACACCCACGTCGCCGAGCAGAAGGCCCGGTATGCCGCGCGGCGCACCACCCTGCGCGCGGCCGTGGAGGCTTTCGGACTGCGTGTCGACCACTCCGACGCCGGCCTCTACCTGTGGGCGACTCGGGGCGAGGACGCCTGGGCGACCGTCGACGCACTGGCCGCACGCGGCATACTCGTCGCCCCTGGCAGCTTCTATGGCGAGGCCGGTCGCGAACACGTCCGGATCGCCCTCACGGCCACTGACGAGCGCATCGCCGCGGCGGCCGAGCGTCTCGCCAGGTAGTCGGGGCGATTCCCGGCCCACCCGTGGATTGGGGTAGCGTCGCTGTGCGCGAGAAGCGCCCGGCACGCACCCAGATCCGGGCGCCCCGCATGACGTGGAGGATGAATTTCGGATGACTGACGCAACCGCTGGCGCCACCCTGACGGCCGGGGGCAAGACCCTCGAGCTCCCCCTCGTCAAGGCAAGCGAGGGCAACGACGGGTACGACGTCTCCAAGCTGATGAAGGTGACCGGCAACGTCACGCTCGACTCGGGGTTCGTCAACACCGCGTCCTGCAGCAGCGCCATCACCTACATCGACGGCGACCAGGGCATCCTGCGGTACCGCGGCTACCCGATCGAGCAGCTCGCCGAGAAGTCGAGCTTCCTCGAGGTGTCGTACCTGCTGATCTACGGCGAGCTGCCCAGCCAAGCCGAGCTCGACGACTTCGACCAGAAGGTCCGGCGGCACACCCTGCTGCACGAGGACCTCAAGGCGTTCTTCGGTGGCTTCCCGCGCGACGCCCACCCGATGCCGGTGCTGTCCTCCGCCGTGTCCGCGCTCTCGACCTTCTACCAGGACAGCCTCGACCCGTTCGACAAGGAGCAGGTGGAGATCTCCACGGTCCGCCTGCTGGCCAAGCTGCCGACGATCGCGGCGTACGCCTACAAGAAGTCGGTCGGCCAGCCGTTCCTCTACCCCGACAACTCGCTGTCCCTGCCGGAGAACTTCCTGCGGATGACGTTCGGGTTCCCGGCCGAGCCCTACGACCTCGACGAGGACATGGTCAAGGCCCTCGACCTCCTGCTGATCCTGCACGCCGACCACGAGCAGAACTGCTCCACGTCCACGGTGCGTCTCGTGGGTTCCTCCAACGCCAACCTCTTCGCCTCGGTCTCGGCCGGCATCAACGCCCTGTTCGGGCCGCTGCACGGTGGGGCCAACCAGGCCGTCCTGGAGATGCTCAACACCATCCACCAGGACGGTGGCGACGTGGACACGTTCGTGAAGAAGGTCAAGAAGAAGGAGGACGGGGTCAAGCTGATGGGCTTCGGCCACCGGGTCTACAAGAACTACGACCCGCGCGCCGCCATCATCAAGAAGACCGCCGACAAGATCCTCACCAAGGACGGCGTCTCCGACCCGCTGCTCGACATCGCCCTGCAGCTCGAGCAGCGAGCGCTGGAGGACGACTACTTCGTGGAGCGCAAGCTCTACCCGAACGTCGACTTCTACACGGGCCTGATCTACAAGTCGATGGGCTTCCCCGAGCGGATGTTCACGGTGCTGTTCGCGCTCGGCCGGCTGCCGGGCTGGATCGCCCAGTGGCGCGAGATGATCGAGGACCCGCAGACCAAGATCGGCCGTCCGCGCCAGATCTACACCGGTGCGACCGAGCGCGACTACGTCGCCATGGACGGGCGCTGACCCGCCCCCTGATCGCTCAGTGAGCGCCAACCCACCCTCGGGCCCGACCTGAGAGTGGGTTGGCGCTCACTCACGTGACGAGGGCTCGAAGCATCGCGATCAAGGCGCGCAGCCGGCTGGCGTCGAACAGGTCGAGGCTGGTGATGCGGATGACGCGCAGCCCGGTCTCTTCCAGCAGCCTCGTGCGGGCGATGTCGTTCTGCCACTGACGCCGATCACTGCGGTGCTGGTCGCCCTCGTACTCGACCACGACACCGGCCTCACGCCACAGGAAGTCGACCCGCGCGAGGAAGTGACCGTCGGGTCCGTGGACCGTCGCGTTGAGCTCGGGCTCGGGCAGACCTGCCTCGATGAATGCCAACCGCGCCCTCGTCTCCATCGGCGACCCGCTCCCGGACCGCAACAGCCCTGCAGCGACCCGCAGCTTGCGAGCGCCCCGACGCGGGCCGTCCGCGCGACGCGGCCCCTCTTCGTGACGCGGCCCCTCTTCGTGACGCGGCCCCTCTCGGCCGCCACCCATGGCGACGAGCCCGTCCAGCAGGCGCGGGTCCCGGGTGGCGAAGGCGTCACCCGCGATGACGAGGTCGGTCACGGACAGCCCCGGCAGGCTGGCGAGGTCGGCCCAGGTCCAGGCTTCGGTGGTCGTGGGATGGCCACGCAGGATCCTGGTCTGCCGGTTCTCGAGGCCCCGATGACCGACGAACCCCGGCCTCCGGACCTGGGCGGAGCTGGTCGGCCGCACCACGTGGAGGCGTTCGTGCCGGCTCCAGACGGTCGGCAGCGGGAGCCGGAAGAGACGAGCCGCCGTGAGGTGTGACCAGGCCCAGGGCGGGGGGAGGGCAAGCGCCAGGTCGGCGGCCAGCTCGTCGATGGTGGTGGCTCCGCGATGCGAACGCAGGCCCTTGGCCGGGGTGTGGAGGTCGCGCGCCCGGAGCCGGTACTCAGGAACGTCGGCGGCCACGGCTTCGGCCACAGTGAACGCGCGGCCGACGAGCGAGGAGGGCAGCGGGCGGCGGGGCAGCGGCATCGTCCGAGCATGGCCTCGCAGGGTCGGACGGGGCCGCCCTCCTCCACAGGGCGGGTCTCAGCGAGCGCCAACCCACCCTCTGACCCGGCCTGAGAGTGGGTTGGCGCTCACTCAGAGGCGCGGAGGGGCGGTGGGGCGTCAGCCCGCGAAGGTGACGGTGACCGTGCTGGGGTCGCCGTGGGTCTTGGCCGTATGCCACTGCCAACCCGAGGCGTCGCGCGTGCGCGTCCACTCCCGCGACCCGACGCGCACCGAGGTGGCGCCGTGCTGAGAGGCCTTCGCCACGGCATACGCGCCGGCACTCCAGGCGGCGCGCTCCGAGGCGGCGTTCACCGTGAGCGTCCGGCCACTGACCTCGGAGCTCACGCCCAGCTCGGTCTTCAGGGCGGCCTTGAGCGCCGCCGGGTCGCCGGTCGTCGCGTCGTCGAGCCGGCACCCCAGGCCCGCGGGGGAGTGGCCGCTGAGGGTGGATGCGAGCAGCCGCCCTTCCTTCTCGTGGTCGGCGTAGGCGCCGGGGTTCGCGCTCCGCTGCACCTTCTGGGCGATGTCGGTGATCTTCATGCTCTGGTAGCCGTCGATCTTGACGAGCGCGTCGTAGAACTTGTTGGTCGCGTAGACGGGGTCGAGGATCTGGTTGACCGTGCCCCAACCCTGGCTCGGCCGCTGCTGGAACAACCCCACGGAGTCACGGTCGCCGTACCTGAGGTTGCGCAGCTTGGACTCCTGGATCGCGGTGGCGATCGCGATGGTGGCGGCCCGCGCGGGCAGGCCGCGCTTCTCCGCGACCGCCTCGATCGTGGCCGCGTATGCCGTCTGGCTGGGGTCGAAGTCGACGCTCGAGCCCGTGGCGGTCGCCTGGCAGCGGGGGCCGCCGAAGTTGGTCAGGAGCCCGCGCGCTCCGACGATGCCAGCGCCGACGACTGCGCCGGCGAGGACGAGGATGACGACCCGCGTGACGAACCGGCGGGTCCGGGAGGGTCGCCGCTGCTCGGACAGCACGACCCCGCCGCGCCTAGTCGTTGGCATGGAGGGCCGAGTTCAGGACGATGCCGTGGCCGTCGCGGGCGCGAGCCTCGACCGTCCCGGTCACGGAGTTTCGGATGAAGAGCAGGTTGGACTGGCCGGACAGGTCGCGTGCCTTGACCACCCTGCCGTCGGTCAGCGTCACCTTGGTGCCCGCCGTGAGGTAGAGCCCGGCCTCGACGACGCAGTCGTCACCGAGGGCGATGCCCAGGCCTGACTCGGCGCCGAGCAGGCAGCGCTCGCCGATGCTGACGCGCTCGGTGCCGCCGCCCGACAGCGTGCCCATCGTGGACGCGCCGCCGCCGATGTCGGAGCCGTCGCCGACGACGACGCCCTGGCTGATCCGACCTTCGACCATGGAGTGGCCGAGCGTGCCGGCGTTGTAGTTGACGAAACCCTCGTGCATCACGGTCGTGCCGGGGGCGAGGTGAGCACCGAGGCGGACGCGGTCGGCGTCGGCGATGCGGACCCCCGCGGGCACGACGTAGTCGGCCATCCTCGGGAACTTGTCCACCCCGAGCACCTGCACCGGGCCGCGGGCTCGCATCGTGGCGCGGGTCAGCTCGAAGCCGTCCACGACGCAGGGCCCCTGGGTGGTCCAGACGACGTTGACCAGGACGCCGAAGAGGCCGTCGAGGTTGATCGTGTTGGGTGCGACCAGCGTGTGCGAGAGCAGGTGCAGGCGCAGGTAGGCGTCGGCCGGGTCAGCCGGCGGCGCGTCGAGGTCGATCTCGGTGGTCACGACCTCACGGCGGACCTTGCGCACGTCGTCCTTGCCCACCAACGCCTCCAGCTCGGCCATGGGCCGGCTATCGGCCGGCCGGGCGCCGAGGGCAGGCTGCGGGAACCAGGCGTCGAGCACCGCACCGTCATCGTGCACGGTCGCCAGTCCATGGCCCCAGGCCCTGCGTTCGGTCGTCATGGGGACCAGCCTACGAGAGCAGTGCCCGCCGGCCGGAATCGTGTCATCAGTACTCTCTCAGCATGGCGACCCCCACTCCCCTCGACCTCTCCGCCGACATCGTCAGCCTCACCGCGGCCCTGTGCGACATCGAGTCGGTGTCGCGTGACGAGGCGGCCCTCTGTGACGCGATCGAGGCAGCACTGGCCCCGCTGACCCACCTCGAGGTCACCCGGATCGGCAACACGCTGGTCGCCCGGACCGACCTCGGTCGGGACGAGCGGGTCGTGCTCGCCGGACACATCGACACCGTCCCGCTGACCCAGGACCCGGCCAACCTGCCGACCCAGCTCCACGGCGACGACCTCTGGGGCCGTGGCACGGTCGACATGAAGGGTGGCGTCGCCGTCCAGCTCAAGGCAGCCCTCGTGGCCGAGCCGAGCCGCGACGTCACCTTCGTCTTCTACGAGGGCGAGGAGATCGACAGCGAGTTCAACGGCCTGCTCCACATCCACCAGCAGCGTCCCGACCTCATCGAGGACGCCCACTTCGCCGTGCTGCTCGAGCCGACCGGCGCGATCGTCGAGGGTGGGTGCAAGGGCACCCTGCGCGCCGAGGTCGTGACCAAGGGCATCGCCGCGCACTCGGCCCGTCCCTGGAACGGCCACAACGCCATCCACGACGCCGCCGAGGTCCTGACGAGGCTCGCGACGTACCAGCCCGAGACCGTGGTGGTCGACGGGCTGGAGTACCGCGAGGCGATGAACGCCGTGGGGATCGCTGGGGGGATTGCCGGCAACGTCATCCCCGACCGCTGCGTCGTGACCGTCAACTACCGCTACGCCCCGGACAAGTCGCCGCAGGAGGCGCTTGCCGTCGTGCACCAGCTGTTCAGCGGCTACGTCGTCGAGGTGAAGGACAACGCCCCCGGCGCCCGCCCCGGCCTGCACCTGCCGGCAGCCACCGCGTTCGTCGAGGCCCTGGGAGTCGACGTCGTGGCCAAGCAGGGCTGGACCGATGTCGCCCGGTTCTCCGCCATGGGCGTGCCAGCCGTGAACTTCGGCCCGGGCGACCCGAACCTGGCCCACCACGACGAGGAGCGCTGCCCCGTCAGCCAGCTGGTGTCCGCGGAGGCCGCCCTGCTCCGCTGGCTCGCCTGATCCGGCGCCCAGCGGCCGGCACCCGCGCTCCCGCCGGCTCGCCGAGGTCACCCCTCGAGGGACTCCCCGAAGCCCAGCGGCGCACGGGTGACGAGATAGGTGGCCCAGTTCATCTTCACCACGGTGCCGTCGGCGTCGCGGGTGACCCGGAGCTGCTCGCCCCGCTCGCGCCCCGACACCGTGCGGAAGGTGCTGTCGTCGAGCCGCTCGAAGACCGACGGCGCCCGGTCCGCGGGCGCTGCGTCGGCACGGGCCTCGAGTCGGCCCTCGCGCACCGTGAACGTGTACCCGGAGCCCTCGGAGAACCACCGGCCCAGCAGGGGCTCGAGCTCGGGGGCCACGGACGTCCCGGGACGCCACGGCTCCTGGGGTGCGGGGTCGTGGTCCAGGACGTGCTCGCCCAGGGCGATCGCCAGCGCTGCCGGGTCGGGCGAGGAGGTGCTGTTCATCAGCACGATCCCGCCGGTGCCGCTCTCGCGGTGGGTGAAGACCCCGGACACCTGTCCCGGCATCCCGCCGGTGTGCCCCACCCAGGTCCGGCTGGTGGTCGAGCTGGTCGAGCTGGTCGAGCGCATCAGGAAGAAGCCCAGACCCATCGCACCGCTCCAGCCCTCGGGGTCGACGAGGAGCTGCGGCTGGCACATCTCCTCGAGGGTGTCGGCGGAAAGGACGGCCGGGTCCGGGTCGGCGACGAACCCGGACCACCTGGCGAGGTCGGTGACGGTGCTGGCCAGCGCTCCGCAGGGCCCCATCGCCCGCAGATCGAGCACAGGCTCGACGCGCGGGACGTCGTGGAACGGCGACAGGTGGTAGCCGGTGGCCCGGGGGCCGCCGTCGAACCCGACAGTGGTGCGGGTCATCCCCAGCGGCTCGAGGATCCGGGCTCGCAGCGACTCCTCCCACGGCCGGCCGTCCAGCCGCTCGACGAGCTGGCCGAGCACGGCATACACGATGTTGGAGTAGTGCCAGTGGTCGTGCGGCCGGCCGACGCGCTCGATGGCGTTGAAGTCGCTCATCAGGGTGGCGGCGTCGGGTTGCTCCAGTGTCTCCCAGATGTCGCCGAGCGGCTCGCGGGCCAGGCCCGTGGCGTGGGACAGGGCCTGTCGCACCGTGGCTCGCTGGGTCACCCCGGGCAGGTGCTGGTCGAGGGTGTCGTCGAGGTCGAGCCGTCCCTCGTCGCGCAGCGCCATCACGAGCACCGCGGTGAAGCTCTTGGTGTTCGAGGCGATGAGGAACTGGTCGTCCGGCCCGGGCACGCGCGGGGACGCGACGTCGACGGTGCCGATGCCGTCGGTCCACAGCGGCTCCCCGTGACGGACCACGGCAGCGGCCAGACCCGGCACGCGGCCGGTCCGCTGGCGCTCCAGCGCGAGGTCCCGCAGACGGCGGTGGGTGGTGTCCTGCAGGCGAGTGTCCACCCGCCGACCCTAGCGACGGGACCCGTCGGCGCTCGTCCACCGGCCGCGCTCGCGTAGGTTGGCCGACGTGAGCGACGAAACCCAGACCTCCGGCGCCACCGAGCGCGACTACGACTACCACACGGGTCCGGTGACCCTGCGGGGTTCGCGGGTGCCGGCCTCGACCACCGACCAGCGACTGCTCGACAGCGGTGGCTCGAGCGAGTGGCTGCACACCGACCCGTGGCGGGTGATGCGGATCCAGAGCGAGTTCGTCGAAGGCTTCGGCGCGCTGGCCGAGCTCGGCCCCGCCGTGAGCGTGTTCGGCTCGGCCCGCACCAAGCCCGGCACCCCCTTCTACGACATGGGCACCCAGGTGGGTCGTCGGCTCGTCGAGGCGGGGTATGCCGTCATCACTGGCGGCGGCCCCGGCGCCATGGAGGCTGCCAACAAGGGTGCCCGCGACGCCGGTGGCGCCTCGGTGGGGCTGGGCATCGAGCTGCCGTTCGAGCAGGGCCTCAACGAGTACGTCAACCTGGGCGTGAACTTCCGGTACTTCTTCGCGCGCAAGACCATGTTCGTCAAGTACGCGCAGGGGTTCATCGTGCTGCCGGGTGGTTTCGGCACCCTCGACGAGCTCTTCGAGGCCGTCACGCTCGTGCAGACCCAGAAGGTGACGTCGTTCCCGATCGTCTTGATGGGCACCGAGTACTGGGGCGGGTTGTTCGACTGGCTGCGCAGCACCGTCCTGGACGCGGGCACCGTGAGCCGCAAGGACGTCGACCTGCTGCACCTGACCGACGACGTCGACGAGGCCGTCCGCATCGTCACCGACGCCGAGGAACCGGTCGACCCCAAGTACCCCGAGTAGCCCCGAGCACCCCGCGCACAGAGGGCCTCGGCCCGGGATCTCCATCGCCCGCTGGCATGGACGCGGCGGGCGGCTGGGCCCGATGATGGAGACGTGACCGTCTCGCCCCTTCCGCGACATGGTGACGTCATCGTCGGTCGGGACGTCGCCGGCCGCACGCTGCGCATCTCGGGTCACCCGGATTCCGGGCGCGTGGTGCTGTCGATCTGGCAGGACACCGTCTGCCGCGCCACCCTGCGCCTGTCGCCCGACGACGTGCCGCAGTTCGTCGAGATGCTCACGCGCTGCGCGATCGCGCGGTCCGACACGGCCGGCCCCGCGACCAGCGAGGATGCCGGCCGCGGGCTTCGCGACCTCGGCACGGCGGGCTGACTAGGTCGTCACAGGAGTTCGTGCGACGATCGCCCGGTGATCTGGGTCTTCTTCATCGCGGTCGGCGTGCTGGTCATCGGCGCGTTCGCCGCCCTCGTCGCCGGACGGGTCGGCTACGACCCCCTCGCAGAGGCGACCAGGACCCAGGCCGACCCGGTCCTCACCCAGGACTTCGGCTCCGGGGAGATCTCTGCCCTGCGGTTCGACACGGCTCTGCGCGGCTACCGGATGGACCAGGTGGACGCAGTGCTCGACCAGCTCCAGGCCAGGATCGCGGAGCTCGAGGCCGGCAGCGACCCCCGCCGCTGACCCATGGCCGAACTCCACCTCATCCGCTACTGCGCCGCGCCGTCCCCCACCGTGTGGGACGTCGTGACCGACTTCGCGGCATACGGGGACTGGATGCCGCTCACCCGCATGAGGGTCGACGCGGGCTCTCCGCGGCCGGGCTGGGGTTTCGCGGGTCTGAGCGGGCTGGGGCCCCTGGCGTTCTCCGACTCCATGCTCGTGACGATCTGGGAGCCGCCGGACGCGGCGGGGGTGGGCCGCTTCCGGGTCGTCAAGACGGGTCGGCTGCTCGGGGGCTGGGCGGAGATCCGCGTTGAACCGGTGGGCGACGGCACGCGTCTGGACTGGCGTGAGGACGTCGTGGTGCGGCCCCTGCCGTTCAAGCGCGCCTTCGCGCCGGTGCTGCGCCGGGCGAGCGACTGGCTCTACGGCCGAGCCGTGGACGCCATGATCGCCCGGGCCGACGAGCGCCACCGGTGAGCGGCCTGACGGTGGGCGCCGACGGGCTCGCCCGGTGCGCCTGGGCCGGCTCGGCGCCCGAGTACCTCGCCTACCACGACACGGAGTGGGGTGTGCCCGTCCACGGCGAGCAGCCGCTCTACGAGCGGCTCACCCTGGAGGCCTTCCAGTCCGGGCTCGCCTGGATCACCATCCTGCGCAAGCGCCAGGGTTTCCGCAGGGCCTTCGCCGACTTCGACCCCGAGGTCGTCGCGGCGTTCGGCGAGGCCGACCGCGCGCGCCTGATGTCCGACACCGGGATCGTCCGCAACCGCCTCAAGGTCGACGCCGCCATCCACAACGCCGCGGCCGTGCTGGCGCTGCGGGAGCACGGTGGACTCGACCAGCTCATCTGGTCGCACGTCCCCGAGCACCACGTCGCCCCCGCGACCACGGACCAGCTGCGTGCCACCTCGCCGGAGTCGGTGGCGCTCGCGAAGGCGTTGAAGAAGGCCGGCTTCGTCTTCGTCGGCCCCACCACGATGTATGCCGCCATGCAGGCCTGCGGGCTGGTGGACGACCACCTGACCGGGTGCCACCGGGCCGGTGGGCCCCCGTGATGCGCACCCTCACCGCGAGGGTGGCTCTCGTCTACCTTGCGCTCCGCGCCGTGTCCGCCCTGCTGCTCGTGCTCGCCAGCCACGACCAGGCGGTCATGCCGGACTGGACCGGCCCGACCGTCGAACCCCTCGACATGACGGTGCTGTGGGACGGCAGCTGGTACCGGCACATCGCCGAGCACGGCTACCCGCACGTGCTGCCCGTCGACGGCGCGACCGGTCGCGTCGCGCAGAACGCCTGGGCGTTCTACCCGGTGTTCCCGCTGCTGTCCCGGATGCTCATGTCCGCCACGGGGCTCGGCTTCCCGATCGTGGCGTCGTCGCTGTCCCTGGTCTGCGGCCTGGGGGCTGCGGTCATCATGGCCAGGCTCCTGTCCGACCGGCTCGGCGACCGGGTGGCCCTGGCGACGGTCGCCGTCTGGGGTGCCTACCCGGCCGCCGTCGCGTTGCAGATCGCCTACACCGAGGCGATCGCGATGCTCGTCCTCTGCGCCCTGCTGTGGGCGCTGATGAAGCAGAACTGGCTGGCCACTGGCGCGCTCGCGCTGCTGCTCGGGGTGACCCGGCCCATCGCCGTCCCCGTGGCCGTCGTCGTGGCCGCGATGCTCTGGCTGCGGTGGCGTCGCCGCGCCACGGACCCCATCGACGCCGGGGAGTATGCCGCAGGGGCCTTCGCGCTGGTCGCCTCTGCCGTCGGCGCCGTGGCCTGGCCGCTCATCGCCTGGCAGGTCACCGGGTCGCGGACGGCGTACACCGACACGATGGCGGCCTGGCGCATGGGTGGGCGGATCGAGCCGTTCAAGCCGTGGCTCGGCATGTCGCAGTGGGCCTTCCGCGGCCTCGAAGGGGCCGACGTCTACGGACCGGTGGCCCTGGCGGGCCTCGTCACCACCATCGTCGTGCTCACCTGCGGTCCCTGGGCGACCCGGCTGGGACCTGAGCTGCGCGTCTGGTGCCTGGCCTACCCGGCATACCTCGCCGTGGTCCTCGACCCCTTCACCAGCATCTTCCGGTACGCCATCCCACTCTTCCCGCTGGTGGCGGTGGTGCTCGGCGGCGGCTGGCTGGACCGCCCGGCGAGGTGGCTGTGGACCCGCACCGCCGTCCTGGTCGCCGTCGGCGTGGTGGGACAGATCCTGTGGATCTGGAAGCTGCTCGTCTTCGTCCCGCCGTCGGACTACCCGCCGTGACCGTGACCGGCCTGCGGGCCATCGTGACGTCCCAGGGCCGCAGTGCCCTGGGCCAGTGGGCGCTGCGTCGCCCGGTCGTGTTCCTGCTGCTGGTGTATGCCGTGACCCGGGTCATCGCCTTCGTCGCCATCTGGGTGGCGGCGACGTGGTTCCAGACGCCGGCCGGGGTCGGTCACATCGACCCGTCCGTCGGCGACATCCTGCGTGGCTGGGACAGCATCTGGTACCGGCGGGTCGCGACGCAGGGCTATCCCGTCCCGTTGCCCGCGGATCCCGACACCGGGCTGCTCACCTACAGCGCGTGGGCGTTCTACCCGGCCTTCCCCATGATGGTGCGGGCCCTGATGGCCATCGGGCTGCCGTTCGAGGTGGCCGGGGTGGGGCTCAACCTCGTGCTCGGCGCCGGTTGCACCCTGCTGGTGTGGCGCTGCTTCAACTATGCGGTGCACGCCTCGCCACAGCCGGCGCGTGAGCGGCTGGCGCTGGTCACCGGCGCACTCTGGTGCCTCTATCCCGCGACCAGCATCCTCGTCATGCCATACACCGAGGCCCTGGCCGGAGTGCTCATCGCGGGATCCCTGCTGCTGCTCATGCAGCGTCGGTATGCGTGGGTGGCGGTCGTGACCATCGTCCTGGGTTTCACCCGTGCCGCGGCTCCGGCGATCGCCTGCGCGGCGATCGCGCACCTGGTGCTGCGCTGGCGGGAGGACAAGGCGGCCGGGGTGGTGCCGCTGCGCGGCCAGCGCGTCTCGGCCGCCCTGATGCTCGTGTCCACGGCGGTGTCCTCGGTCGCCTGGCCGGTCGTGGTCGGGGTCATCAGCGGGCTGCCGATGGCCTTCTTCGACGTGCAGGCGGCCTGGGGCCAGAAGCCTGCCTCCGGCCCGTTCGTGCTCTGGCTGTCGTGGGCCTGGGAGGCGCACGGCGTGGCCGGGGTGACGATCCTGGTGGCCCTGGTGGCCACCTACATCGCGCTCATCGTGGGTCGGCACGGTCGGTGGCTGGCGGTCGAGCTGCGGGTGTGGGCGCTGGCCTACCCGCTGTACCTGCTCGCGGTCGTGCGACCGATCACCAGCATGTGGCGCTTCCTGCTGCTGGACTTCCCGATCGCCGCAGTGGTCGCCTCCGTGGCGATGCGCACGTCGACCGGGGCCCGGGTCGTGGCCCACTGGCGTCGCCGGGTCGGGGTCGTCGCGGTGACCCTGCTCATCGGGCTCTTCTGGTTCACCTGCACCCTGCTGACGTACACGCCCTGGGCGTCCACGCCTCCGTGACCGGACGGCATACCTGCTTTTGGGTGCTGTCCCGCCGCTCGTGTCACTCGCCGGTGAAGGTGGGCTTCTCCTTGGCCAGGAAGGCCGCGACCGCGGCGCGGTGGTCGGCGGTCGCCCCGGTGAGGCTCATGTACTCACCCTCCCGCGCAAGGGACTCGCTCAGGCCGTGCCCCGCACTGAACGCCACGGCGCGGCGGATCGAGCCGTAGGCCAGCGTCGGTCCCGCCGCCAGGGTCGTCGCCAGCTCGCGCACCGCCGACTCGAAGTCCTCGGCCGACACGACGCGGGTGACCAGCCCCAGGGCCAGGCACTCGTCCGCCGGGACGGTGCGCGGCAGCAGGAGGAGCTCCTTGGCCCTGGCCGGGCCGACGATCCGCTGCAGCGACCAGGACGTCCCGGAGTCGCAGGACAGCGCGATGCCGGCGAACGCCAGGTTGAAGCCCGCCGTGTCGACCAGGACGCGGAAGTCCGCGGCGAGGGCGAAGCCCGCACCAGCGCCGGCAGCGACACCGTTGACGGCAGCGATGACGGGCTTGTCCATCGTGGCGAGCAGCTCGACGATCGGGTTGTAGTGCTTCGCGACGGTGTCCCACAGGGCCGGGTCGTCGCGCTGCAGGAAGGTGACGTGCTCACGCAGGTCCTGCCCCACGCAGAAGGCTCGACCACTGCCGGTCAGCACCACGCAGCGCACCGTCCGGTCCTCGGCGACGTCGGTCAGGGCTGTGACCAGCGCTTCCTTGGTGGCGATGTCGAGGGAGTTCATCGCCTCGGGGCGGTTCAGCCGCACAGTGGCCACCGCGCCGTCCCGTTCGACGACGACGGGGGACTGCGGCGGGAGGGCGGTGTCGGCGGTGTCGGTCATGCGCGCCATCCTGCCGGACCGTCGTCCGACCCGGATTTCGCCTGTGAGCGGGTTCACGGGATAATGGAGCAAATCTGGCGCGCGCGGGGATGATCACAGGCACTGGCGTGGATCCGCGTGGCCAGCAGCCGACCACGCCAAACGGAAGGACACTCATGGCGGCAATGAAGCCGAGGACCGGCGACGGCCCGCTCGAGGTGACCAAGGAAGGTCGCGGCATCGTGCTGCGCATGCCCCTCGAAGGCGGCGGTCGCCTCGTGGTCGAGATGACCCCAGACGAGGTCCGCGCGCTCGGCGACGCGATCACCAACTGCGAGGGCCTCAAGTAGCCTTCACCGCACGTTTCGAGGACCCCCGGCGGCAGCGACCGTCGGGGGTCCTCGCGCGTCCACCGGGTGTGCCGCGGGCCGACCGTGGGCGGCGTGAGGGGAAGGACGGGCGGTGGGGCCCAGGTGGGTAGGGTCGGGTCCGTGCCTGCACCCGAACTGCTCGATCCCGCGTCCAGCGCCTGGACGACCTCCGCCGAACCCCTGGCGGACGTCCTCGCCGACCTCGATCCCACCGACCTCGTGCTGGCAGTGCCGGTCCCCACCGGCGGCCTGCCCGCGACCGGAGCGGTGCCGGCCGCCCTGGCCCTGGTGGGCCTCGACGCCGGCGACGTGGTGGCAGCGCACGAGCCCACGGCGAAGGCTGGTTCGATCACCCGGATCCCGCTGGTCCCGGGGGAGCGACCCGTCCGGACGGTGCTGCTGGTGGGGGTCGCGGACTCGAGCCCGTCGCAGCTGCGGACGGCTGGTGCCGCCCTCGGGCGGGCCGTGAAGGGCCGCGCCGCCGTCGTGAGCCTGCTCGGCAGTGGTGCGGCCCGTGCCGCGCAGTCCGCCCTGGCGGAGGGACTGGCACTCGGCGGGTACTCCAGCCCGCGGTGGGTCGGCGACAAAGCCACGCCCGCCACCGCCCCCGTGGGGGAGATCGTGCTCGTCGGCTCCTTCGACGACCCGACGGTCCGGCGCTCGGTCGTGCGGGCCCGGGCCACCATGCTGGCCCGCAACCTCGCGGTCGTCCCGTCCAACATCAAGAACCCCGCCTGGGTCGCCGCCCAGGCCAGGACCCTGGCCGGCCGCAGCGGCCTCGACGTGCGCGTGTGGGGCGAGCGCGAGCTGAAGGCGGAGGGCTTCGGCGGCCTGCTGGCGGTGGGCGCCGCTTCCGCGACCCCACCCCGGCTGGTCCAGCTGGACCACGTCCCGGCGGGAGCCACCGCGAGGACGCCGCGAGTCGTCCTGGTCGGCAAGGGGATCACCTTCGACACCGGCGGCCTCGACATCAAGCCCGCCGAGGCGATGCTCCCGATGAAGACCGACATGAGCGGTGCGGCCGTGGTGCTCGCCGTGCTCGCGGCCTGTCGTGAGCTCGACGTGCCGGTGAAGGTGACCGGGCTGCTGGCGCTCGCCGAGAACGGCGTCGGCGGCGCGGCATACCGTCCCTCTGACGTCATCACGCAGTACGGCGGTCGCACCGTCGAGATCGGCAACACGGACGCGGAGGGCCGCATCGTGATGGCCGACGCGCTCGCCTACGCGGACCTGCGCCTCGACCCGGCGGTGCTGCTCGACGTCGCGACGCTCACCGGGGCCGCCCGGGTGGCGCTGGGCCGGTCGATGGCCCCGGTCTTCGGCACCGACGACGCCGTCACCGCCGCTCTCGTCGCGGCGGGTGAGGCGACCGGGGAGCTGCTGTGGCCGATGCCCCTGGTGGAGGACTACCGCGCCGGCCTGGACAGCGACGTGGCGGACATCAACCACATAGCGGGCAGCGGAGGCGGCGGCGGCTCGATCTCGGCAGCATTGTTCCTGCGCGAGTTCGTGGGCGCGCGACGCTGGGCACACCTCGACATCGCCGGGGTCGGTCGCTCGGACGTCGACCGCGGACTGCTGACCAAGGGCGGGACGGGCTTCGGTGCCCGCCTGCTGCTGACCTGGCTGGAGGAGATGTCATGAACGCCGGATACGGACTGAGCGTGCGGTGGTCCCTGGAGGCCGCAGGAGGTGGCGTCGCCCAGGAGCTGCGTGACTACGTCGTGGGCACGTCCATGGCCAAGTTCATGTTCCTCGACGGTCTGGCCTTCAAGACCTGGCGGATGGTCGAGGGCCAGTGGTTCGAGGGCACCTACGTCTTCGACGAGAAGGTCTACCGCGACGACTTCCAGCGTGAGTTCGCCGCGACCGCGGCCGAGTCCGCGGGCAGCGAGATCATCGGTTCCGCCCCGATCCTGATCGAGCCGTTCGAGGTGGTGGCCATCGCCGAGGGCCCCGGTCGGTTCCGCCGCGGGCCGGGCCCCGGCACCGCCTGACCACATGACCGCCTGACCGTCTTGCGATCGGCTCAGCCCGACGGGGTCAGCGCTTGACGGCCGCCAGGACGCCGTCGCCCACCGGCAACAGCGCCGGGATCAGCCGCTCGTCGTCCCGCAGGGCCTTGCCCAGGTCGCGCAGCACCGATGTCTGCTGGTCGCGCGCCGCCGGGTCGGCCACCTTGTCGTGCCAGAGCATGTTGTCGAGCACGAGCACCCCACCCGAACGCAGCAGCCTGACGCCGTGGCTGACGTACTCCGGGTACTCCACCTTGTCGCCGTCGATGACGACCATGTCGTACGCGCCGTCCGTCATCCGGGGGAGCACGTCCAGGGCCCGGCCGGTGATGACCCGGGTGCGCTGGTGGGCGATCCCGGCCTCGGCGTAGGCCTTCTTCGCCACTCCCTGGTGCTCGGCCTCCACGTCGATCGTCGTGAGGATGCCGTCCTCCGGCATGCCCTGCAGCAACCACAGCCCCGACGTACCGGCGCCGGTGCCCACCTCGACGACCGACTTGGCCTTCACCGCGGCCGCCAGCAGGCGCAGCAGCACCCCCGCGCCGTTGCCGACCGGCACGGCACCCAGCTCCTCGCCCCGACGCCGCGCGGACTCGATCACCTCGTTCTCGGTGACGAACTCCTCGGCGTAGGCCCAGCTGGCCGGCTTCTGTGCGCTCATGCGGCAAACCATACTGCCGCAAGCACGACGAACCGGGCACGCGGCATACAGGAAACGCTCAGGTTGTTGGGGAACGATGCAAGCGGTTCGGTCGTCTGGACCGAATGCAGGGTGTGTGCGCCGCCAGGCGCCCGACGGAGGTGAGGGACGTGACCGCGACCGACACGATCGGTTCGGCCCGACAGGATGCCCAGGGGGACGTCCCCGAGGCGCCCGCGTGGGTGCCCCCGACCTGGGAGGAGATCGTCGAGCAGCACTCTGCCCGCGTCTACCGGCTGGCCTACCGGCTGACCGGCAATCCGTATGACGCAGAGGACCTCACGCACGACGTGTTCATCCGCGTCTTCCGGTCGCTGAACAGCTACCAGCCCGGCACCTTCGAGGGCTGGCTGCACCGCATCACGACCAACGTCTTCCTCGACAAGATGCGCCGCAAGCAGCGGATCCGGTTCGACGCGCTCTCCGACGAGTCCGCCGCGCGCCTGCCCACCCGTGAGGCCGGGCCGGAGGCGGCGTTCGAGGCCACCCACTTCGACGACGACGTGCAGCGCGCCCTCGACGCCCTGTCCCCGGACTTCCGGGCCGCGGTCGTGCTGTGCGACATCGAGGGCCTCTCCTACGAGGAGATCGCCGCCACCCTCGGCGTCAAGCTCGGCACGGTGCGCTCACGCATCCACCGCGGCCGGGCCCAGCTGCGCGAAGCCCTCGCCCACCGCGACCCCTCCCTGGCCCGCCCCGCGGTCGACGTCGACCGGGCGCCCGTCGCCAAGCGCCGGCTCCCGGTGCTCGGCCGGGCGGTGCACGGATCGCGATGACGCGCCCCCTGTGGGCAGGTATGCCGGGTGCGGCCCTCGCGGGGGGACGTGGCCGCTGCCTCGGTGACCAGCTGACGGCCTACGCCGACCGCGCCATGGACGATGCGACCCTGCTGCGCTGGGATCGTCACCTCGTCGTCTGCCAGTGCTGCCGCGGTGCCGTCGAGGAGGAGCGCCGGGTGCTCGCCGCGCTGCGGTCCTCCCTCGGCTCGCCCGTGCCAGGCGACCTGCGGGGCATGCTCCTCGCCCTGGGCGCCCAGACCTCGGACCGCGCTCCTGACGGCAGCGCGCCCACCCGCCGCCCCATGCTGCCGCCCATCCCGGTGGCACCGGTGCGCGTCGTCGACCGGGGTGCCCCGGCCCAGCACCGCTCCGCGGGTCGAGCGACCGTCTACGCCGGTCTCGCCGCAGGGGCGACAGCAGCCGCCGCGCTCAGCCTGGTCGTCACGGGTGGCGTCGGCCCGACCAACCCGCCCGCCGCTCCGGCCGTGCAACGAGCCAGGCCGTCGACACCCGGGTACGCCAACGCCTCCTTCACCGTTCCCGGGCTCGGCGCAGCCGCGTTCGCGACCAGGGTGACACCCGCCGTGGGCACAGTCCGCGGTCGTTCGGCACAATCGTCTCCATGAGCGACGAGCGAGACCCGGCGGGCCCTGACCAGCCAGTCTCCGCCGACCCCGGCCAACCGACCCCGGGTGGGTCGGTTGACCCCGAGGGCGGGTCGACCGATCCCGTGGCTGGGTCGGCCTGGGACCCGTGGGCACCCCCGCGCGGCGCCGGCGAGCACACCCAACCGGTGGACCTGTCGCAGACCCAGGAGCTCCACGGCGCCCCCGGCGCAGCAGCGGGCGCACCCGCCTCTGCGGCGGCGTCGTCCGCCCACGTCGATCCCGCCCACGTCGATCCCGCCCCGGTCGATCCCGCCCCCGTCGGTGCTGCGGGCGTGGACCCTGTGTGGGCCGCGGAGCCGACCGGCTGGCCCGGGGACACTGCGCAGGCTCCCGGCACCCCCACCCACGGCGCCTCGGCGACCGGGTACCGTTCAGACCCCGGTGGCTCCCCGGCATACCCGTCCATCGCCCCTGCCGTGCCGGCCGGGCAGGGCTGGGACCCGATCTCCGCCTCCACCGCCGATGCGGGGTATGCCGGCGCGCCGGCACCCTGGGTCGGTCACCGGCCGCCGGAGGCCACCGCGCCGCTGCAGAAAGGCCCCGGCTGGGGCGCCCTGGTCGCGGTCGCCGCCATCTCGGCCCTTGTCGCTGCCGGGCTCGGCGGCGTGTTCGGCGGGTGGCTCGGGGCGACCGGGAGGCTGGACTTCAGCTCGGTGGACCGGACCCCCTCCTCGATCCCGCGCGCCGGGGTCGGAGCCACGTCGCGGCCCGAGGGCTCGATCGCCAACATCGCGGCCAAGGCGCTCCCCAGCGTCGTGACGATCAAGGTCACCGGCGCCGACGGCGGAGGCACCGGCTCGGGCTTCGTGCTCGACCGGGACGGGCACATCATCACCAACAACCACGTGGTCGCGAGTGCCGCCAACGGGGGCACCATCAAGGTGGAGCTGTCCAACGGCACCGAGATCGGCGCGACGATCGCCGGTCGTGACGGGTCGTACGACCTGGCCGTGCTCAAGACCAACCGCACCGACCTGGTGCCGCTCGTCATGGGCTCGTCCAAGGACGTCGTGGTGGGGGACCCGGTCATCGCCGTCGGCGCCCCTCTGGGCCTCGAGTCCACCGTGACCAGCGGCATCGTCAGCGCCCTCAACCGACCGGTGAGTCCCGGTGGGGACGGCAACCAGCAGTCCTTCATCAACGCGATCCAGACCGACGCGGCGATCAACCCGGGCAACAGCGGCGGTCCTCTGCTCAACATGTCCGGCCAGGTCATCGGCGTGAACTCGGCCATCGCGCGGGTCCCCGGGACGACCGACACCCAGTCCGGCAACATCGGCGTCGGCTTCTCCATCCCGAGCGACCAGGTCGTGAAGACGGCCGAGCAGCTGATCAAGACGGGTTCCGCCCAGCATCCGGTGATCGGTGTGGTGCTGGACCGGGCCTACACCGGTGACGGGGTGCGCATCCTGCCCAAGGCCAGCAGTGACAGCGGGCCTCCGGTCGACCCCAACGGCCCGGCGGCCAAGGCGGGGATCAAGGCCGGCGACGTGATCATCGAGTTCGACGGCCGTCGGGTGACCGACCCCGACAACCTCGTGGTGGCGATCCGTGCCAAGAGCGTCGGCGACTCCGTCTCCATGAAGGTCCGCCGCGGGAGCCAGACGATCACGGTCACCCTCACGTTGTCCGGCTCGGGCAAGTAGCGGCGGGGGCTGACATGGCGGGCGTCAACGGCTGGGAGTTCATCGCACTCATCGTGCTGGCCGTGGTCATCCTCGGCCCGGAACGGCTGCCCGAGTATGCCGCGAAGCTCGCCCAGTTCGTCCGCCAGGCGCGGGCCATGGCCGAGGGCGCGAAGGGCCAGCTGCGCGAGCAGATGGGGCCGGAGTTCGACGACATCGACTGGCGTCAGTACGACCCCCGGCAGTACGACCCGCGCCGCATCGTCCGCGAGGCCCTGCTCGACCCGACGCCCGTCCAGCCTGAGGGCATGGGTTCGAGCTTCGCAGCGGGCGCGCGCGGCTTCGACGCGGCCAAGCCGACACCGTTCGACGACGACGCCACCTGACGCCACCGCCACCCCTGTCTCCCCCATCTCGGTCGATGTAAAGACACCGGGACTTCCCGGCGTTCTTACATCGACCGAGGAGAGGTCAGCGGCCGACGGGGTACAGCCCGAGTGAGCGACCAGCGAGCCCGCGCGAGCGGGTCCCCAGACCACGGGCGATGGCGCGCAGCGACACAGCGGCCGGGGACTCGGGGTTGCGGAGGACGACCGGCGTGCCGTGGTCGGCACCCTCGCGCAGGTTGGTGTCGAGGGGGATCTGGCCGAGCAGGGGCACCTGCGCGCCGACGGCCCGGGTGAGCGACTCTGCCACGGCCTGGCCACCGCCCGCACCGAAGATCTCCTGACGGGAGCCGTCGGGCAGCTCGAGCCACGACATGTTCTCGATCACGCCGACGATGCGCTGATGGGTCTGCAGCGCAATGGATCCCGCGCGCTCGGCCACCTCGGCGGCGGCCTGCTGCGGAGTGGTCACGACGAGGATCTCGGCGTTGGGGATCAGCTGGGCGACGGAGATGGCGATGTCTCCCGTGCCGGGCGGCAGGTCGAGCAGCAGCACGTCGAGGTCGCCCCAGAACACGTCCCCGAGGAACTGCTGGAGTGCGCGGTGCAGCATCGGTCCCCGCCAGACGACCGGCTGGTTGCCGGGCACGAACATGCCGATCGAGATGACCTTCACCTCGTGCGCGATCGGGGGCAGGATCATGTCGTCGACCTGCGTCGGCCGGTGCTCCACCCCGAGCATGCGCGGCACCGAGAAGCCGTAGACGTCGGCGTCCACCACTCCCACTCGCAGCCCGCTCTGCGCCAGGGACGCCGCGAGGTTCACGGTGATCGAGGACTTGCCGACCCCGCCCTTGCCGGACGCGACGGCGTACACGCGGGTGAGCGAACCGGGCTTGGCGAAGGGGATCTCCCGCTCGGCGTTCCCGCCCCGCAGCTGGGTGCGCAGGGCGACCCGCTGCTCGTCGCTCATCACCCCCAGGGTGACGTCGACGGCGGTCACCCCCGGCACCTGGGCGAGGGCTGCGGTGGTGTCCTTGGTGAGGGTGTCCTTCATCGGGCAGCCCGAGACGGTCAGCAGGATGGTGACGGACACCCGCCCGGCCTCGTCGACAGCGACGCTCTCGACCATGCCGAGCTCGGTGACCGGCTTGCGGATCTCGGGGTCGATGACGGTCGTGAGCGCCTGGTGGAGCGCGTCGTCGGTCACCGCGGCGGGAGCGTCGGTCGGGCTGGGGGACATGCCCCCATGCTAGGTCGCGCCCAGGTCCTTCGAAGAACCGGTGGCGCCGCTCACGCTGTCATCTGCCTCACGTCGCCGGACCTCGAGCGCGCGGTCCTCGAGCTCCTCGAGCAGGCCTCGCAGCTCGGAGCGCAGGAAGTCGCGGGTGACGGCGTCACCCATGGCGTGGCGCAGCGAGGCCACCTCGCGGGTGAGGTACTCGGTGTCGGCGAGGTTGCGTTCGTCGCGGGCCCGGTCCTGTTCGAGGGCCACGCGGTCGCGGTCGGCCTGGCGGTTCTGCGCGAGCAGGATCAGCGGCGCGGCATACGACGCCTGCAGGCTGAGCATCAGCGTGAGGAAGATGAACGGGTAGTTGTCGAAACGCAGGGCCTGCGGCGAGACGACGTTCCACCCCACCCAGAGCCCCACGAAGACCGTCATGGCGATCAGGAAGTTCGCCGTCCCCATGAAGCGCGCGAACTCCTCGCTCCACCGGCCGAACGTCTCCTGGCTCAGGACGGGTCGGGGCAGCAGAGGGCGGCGGGCCTCGCGGGGCTGGTCCAGCCTGTTGCTGGCCATCCAGCGGTCGCGCTCAGCCATGGGTCACCTCGTGGCGCTCCTCGCGCCAGTCGTCGGGCAGGATGTGGTCGAGCACGTCGTCGACCGTGACCGCGCCGATGAGCCGGCCGTCGCCGTCCACCACCGGGACCCCGACCAGGTTGTAGGTCGCCAGCATCCGCGTGACCTTCCCCAGCGGGGCGTCGGCATGCAGCGGCTCGATCTCCTTGTCGAGGATGCTGCCGACCGCGCCGTGGGGTGGCTCGCGCAGCAACCGCTGGATGTGGACCATGCCGAGGTACTTGCCGGTGGGGGTCTCGTGCGGGGTCCGGCAGACGTAGACGGTGGAGGCCAGCGCCGGCGACAGCTCGACTCGGCGCACCACCGCCAGGGCCTCGGCGATGGAGGCCTCCGGACCGAGGATGACCGGCTCGGTCGTCATCATGCCGCCCGCCGACTCCTCGTCGTAGGTGAGCAGTCGGCGCAGGTCGGCGGCTTCGTCGGGCTCCATGAGCTGGAGCAGCTCCTCCTGCTTCTCGGCAGTGAGGTTGTGGAGCAGGTCGGTCGCGTCGTCGGGTTCCATCGCCTCGAGGACGTCGGCGGCCCGTTCCACCGGCAGCGTCTCGAGGATCTCGACCTGGTCGTCCTCCGGCAGCTCCTCGAGGACGTCGGCCAGCTTGTCGTCGGCCATCGCCTCGGCCACCTCGGCGCGACGCTTGGGCGACAGGTCGTGGATGACGTCGGCGAGGTCGGCGGACTTCAGGTCGTCATAGGTCTCGAGCAGCATCGCGGCCGACTGCCCGGCCGTGGACTGGTGGATGCCGGTGACGTCCTCGACGGGGACGAGCGCCGTGGCGCCGCGGCGCCGCCGGAACGGACCCAGCGTGCCGCGCGCGGAACCGCGGCGCACGTAGACCTTGGACATGGCCCAGTCGCGGCTGCGCTCGCGCTCGATGGCGACGTCCTCGACGGTGGCCTCGTAGGGACCCTCGGGGTCGTTGACGGTGACCGGTCGCTCGAGGATCTCGGCCATCACCAGCACCTCGTTGGTGCGCTGCTCGAAACGCCGCATGTTGACCAGACCGGTCGTGATGACCTGGCCGCCGTCGACCGAGGTCACCCGGGTCATCGGCACGAACACGCGCCGGCGGCCCGGCACCTCGACCACCAGGCCGATGATGCGGGGTCGGCGGCGCGAGGCCCCGAACGTGACGACGACGTCGCGGACCCGACCGACCGGGTCGCCGAGCGGGTCGAACACGCTCAGGCTGACCAGGCGGCCGACGAAGACGCGCGACGGAGTGCTCACGTGGCAAGGCTATCCGGCTGGTCAGCCGTCGTCGGGGAGGCGGTTCCCGCGCCGTCGGCGCGGTCGCCCGCGCCAGTGCCACGGGCGCCAGGTGGCCGTGGTCGCATCGCTCGGCGGCACGGGGGCCGCACCCGACGTCGTGGGGTAGGAACCGGGCGCCTCGAGTGGCGCGCCGAAAGGCTTCAGGGCTCGTACGGTGCACTCGCGGGACCACCGCTCGAGCGCGTCCTGCGGCGCGTTGAGGCGCCCGGCCTTGAGCGCCTCCGTGGCCGCGGCCCAGCTGTCGTCGCCCGGCCCGATCTCGCGCACGGTCGCCTGCACGGTCAGCAGCCGGCCGCCGGTGTCCTTGCTGCGCAGGATCAGCCGGACCTGCTCGGGCAGCCACGGCAACGTCTGCTCGCCGGGACCCGACACGACGTACACGGTCTCGTCGGCCCAGGCGTGCCAGAACGGCCAGGCGCGGTCGTCCGGCGGCTGCACCCACATCAGCCCCGACTTGGTGGCGGCCTCGGCGAACAGGGCGGTGACGTTCAGCGGCGCGGTGACGGGCGGCTGCTCGGTGACGGACGGCTGCGCCGTGACGGGCGGGTCCTGGCGGCTGGCGGGCGTCGTCGCCACGGGCTCTCGCGCGGACTCGGTCACACGTGAACTGTGTCATAACCGCCGCACGACTGTCGCTGCTAGCGTCGCCGCGTGCGCAGCCCCAAGGACTTCTTCGCCCCCCTGGCCGTGGGTGCCCCGGCCCCTCTCACCCAGGTGCCCGCGCGGCCGTCGCGGGTCATCCACTTTTTCGACCCGAGCAACGAGAAGATGGCGGCCAAGGTGCCGGCCATGGTCGGCACCGTCGACGTGCTGCTGGGCAACCTCGAGGACGCCGTCAAGGCCGACCGCAAGGAGGCCGCACGGGCAGGGCTCGTCCAGATCGCACGGGCCACGGACTTCGGTGAGTCGACCCAGCTGTGGTCCCGCGTCAACGCCCTCGACAGCCCGTGGGTGCTCGACGACCTCACCACGCTGGTGACCGAGATCGGCGACAAGCTCGACGTCGTCATGGTCCCGAAGGTGCAGGGGCCCGAGGACATCCACTACGTCGACCGGCTGCTGGCCCAGCTCGAGGCCCGTGCCGGGCTCCAGCGCCCGATCCTCGTGCACGCCATCCTCGAGACCGCGCGCGGCGTGGCGAACGTCGAGGCCATCGCCGGGGCCAGCCCTCGCATGCAGGGACTCTCCCTCGGCCCGGCCGACCTCGCCGCAGACCGCCGCATGAAGACGACCCGGGTGGGCGGCGGCCACCCCGGCTACCTCGTGCGCCAGGACCCGCCGGAGGGTGTCGAGGACGCGGTGCACGCTCCGCGCACGACCTACCAGCAGGACCTGTGGCACTACACGATCGCGCGGATGGTCGACGCCTGCGCGATGCACGGGATCTTCCCGTACTACGGCCCGTTCGGGGACATCGCCGACGTCGTCGCGTGCGAGGACCAGTTCCGCAACGCCTTCCTGCTCGGCTGCGTCGGCACGTGGTCGCTGCACCCCGTGCAGGTCGAGATCGCGAAGCGGGTCTTCAGCCCCTCGGCCGAGGACGTCGCGCACGCGCGCCGCGTCGTCGAGGCGATGGGCGACGGCACGGGCGCGGTCATGCTCGACGGCAAGATGGAGGACGACGCGTCGCTCAAGCAGTGCCGGGTGATGCTCGAGCTCGCCGAACGCCTCGCGGCCACCGACCCCCAGCTGGCCGCCCTGTATGCCGAGCAGCCGGCTCCCGGCGACGGCGACGGTGCCTGACGTGGCCGGGGTGCACGACGCCGGCGCACCGGCATACCGGCCTCGTCGTTCGGTCCTGTACATGCCGTCGTCGAACGAGCGGGCGCTGGCCAAGGCCAAGACCCTGCCGGTCGACGCCCTGATCCTCGACCTCGAGGACGCGGTGGCGCCCGACGCCAAGGACCAGGCCCGGGAGAACGCCTGTGCCGCCGTGCGGTCCGGCGAGTACGGCCGGCGCGAGCTGACCATCCGCGTCAACGGCCTCGGCACCCAGTGGCACGACGCCGACCTGCGGGCCGCGTGCGCCGCGGGTCCGGACGGCATCGTGGTGCCCAAGGTCGGCTCGGCCGACGAGGTCCGCGCCCTGGTCGCCGCCATGGACGCGGCGGGGGCGCCCGCGCACACCCGGTTGTGGGCCATGGTCGAGACGCCCGTCGCCGTGCTGCACGCCGAGGAGATCGCCCGCGCCTCCGACCGCCTGGCGTGCCTGGTCCTCGGCACCAACGACCTCTACAAGGAGCTCGGGGCGTCGTTCGTCCCCGGGCGCAGCGCGGTCTCGACGAGCCTGCAGCTGGTGCTGCTCGCGGGCCGGGCCGCCGGGGTCGCCGTCCTGGACGGCGTCTTCAACGACGTGTCGGACGCCGACGGGTTCCTCGCCGAAGCCAGGCAGGGGCGTGAGCTGGGCTTCGACGGCAAGACCCTGATCCACCCCGGCCAGGTCGACCCGTGCAACGAGACGTTCGCGCCGAGCCCGGCTGCCGTCGACGACGCGCGCGCGGTCATCGCGGCCTTCGAGTCGGCGCAGGCGAAGGGGCAGGGGGTCGCCACGCTCAGTGGCCGGCTCATCGAGAACCTGCACGTCGACACGGCCCGGCGAGTGCTGGCCATCGACGAGGCGATCGCGGCGCTGGCCGGTCAGGACTGAGGCGGGCTTCGCGACCCTCCAGCGGCCTGCGATCGCGCCGCAGGCCCGGGTCACGATTCGGCGGCTGTGTCACGATTCGGCGCGGGCGACAACCGGATCGCCTCGGCATGCGTCACCATGACTGACACGATGTCGCCGGCATACCGTGGTCTGCCGGCCAGGGAAGGGGAGTCGATGGATCGCAGGGACACGCGCGCCCGCGCCGCTCTGGCTGGGTCCGTGCTGGCGGGAGCGCTGCTGCTGAGCGCCTGCGGCGCGATCACCCTCGGCCAGCCCACCGCCGGCACCCCGGTCGCGCACGGCACGGCGCCCGGGGCGGCTCCCACCTCGGCACCCGTCGATCCCACGCCGAGCGACACCACGACGAGCGCGGGGCCCACCACGGGTGTCCCGGCCCCGTCGACCACGCCACCTGCGGCCAAGCCGACGCCGAAGCCGACTCCCAAGCCCACGCCCAAGCCGCCACCGAAGGAGGGTGACACCCTCGTGCCGGGCGACACGGGCGCGTACGTGACAAAGGTCCAGCTGCAGCTCTCCGCCCTCGGCTACTGGAACGGCTCGGCTGACGGGTCGTACGGCGGTCTGACCTCACAGGCCGTGATGGCCCTGCAGAAGGCGGCCGGCCTCGGGCGCGACGGCGTCTTCGGCCCCGCGACCCAGCGCGCCCTCAAGAACGGCGTCCGACCGCAGTCCCGCACCGGTGGCACCGGCATCGAGATCGACAAGGCGCGCCAGCTGCTGCTGGTCGTACGGGGCGGCCGGGTCACCCTGGTCCTCAACACCAGCACCGGCAGCGGCCAGCAGTACACCAGCGAGGGTGCGACGCGCGTCGCGAACACGCCCGCCGGCACCTTCAGCACCTACCGGGTGGTCGACCACCTCGACAAGGGTCCGCTCGGCGACCTGTGGCGTCCGCGCTACTTCAACGGCGGCATCGCGGTGCACGGGGCGGGCAACGTGCCCGGCTACCCGGCCTCCCACGGGTGCGCGCGGGTCAGCAACCCGGCGATGGACATGATCTGGGCCACCAACCTCATGCCGATCGGCAGCACGGTCACCGTCTACTGACCCCTCGCGATCAGTGACGGTCGAACTGCTGACGCAGCCACTGCAGCTGGACCGCGCCGTGGCTCTTCCAGTAGTCGGCGGTGTGAGCCCCGTGGTCGAGGGTGAACGTCGCCGTGGGTAGGGCCTTGGCCAAGGCCTGGTCAGCGGACGCGAACGGGTCCGAGCGACCGCAGTCGAGCCGCACGGGGAGCTGGCGCAGCACCATCGTCCGGCGGGGGGCGAACACGTCGTGGGCTTCGAAGTCCTGGGCGTCGTCGAACGCCCCCGGCGCGCTCAGCCCCGGGGTGGTCCACAGGGCGGCGCTCTCCGCGACCACGGCGGCGACCCGCCTCGGGCCGAGCTGGCTCGCCAGCAGCAGCGACCCGTAACCGCCCATCGACCAGCCGAGGAAGGCGATCTTGCCGGCATACCCCGTCTCGCGCTGGACCAGGGGGAGGAAGTCCTCGAGCACCATGGCGCCGGTGTCCACGCCCGCGCGACGCGCGTGCCAGTAGTAGTCGCCGCCGTCGACCGAGGCGACCGTCAGGCGAGTGGACGCGACGTGGTCCTGGAGGTTGAGCATCCGGAAGGCGTGGCTGGAGTTGCCGCCCTTGCCGTGCAGCACGATGACGATCGGCCGCAGGGCTGGGTCGCCCGCGCTCGGCCGGGCGATCCGCCACGTGATGTCACGCCCCGCCCAGTGCCTGCTGGTCAGCGACCCGGTGCGGATCTCGACCCCGGGCGCCTGCGATCCGCGGCACCCGGCCGTGGCCAGGGCGGCAGCACCGACCGTGCCCGACACGAAGGTGCGCCGGGTGATCGTGACCATGCCTCACCCTAGGGCGGACACGGCCACGCCCCCGGTATGCCGCGTGGGCGGCTACCAGCGCGCCGTCGCCTCCGCCACGAGGTCGCCGAGCAGCTCGCCCTCGTCGACGGCCAGGCCCCTGGCGACGAACCAGCGACACATGTTCGCGACGTCGCGCTCGAGGAACTCGAACCCGCGCGGGTTGCCGATGATGTCCACGATCTGCGGCCAGTCGATGATGACCAGCCGCTCGCCGTGGAGCAGCACGTTGTAGGGCGACAGGTCGCCGTGCGTCCAGCCGCGCCGGGCCAGCGTGACCATCGAGGTGCGCAGCTGCTCGAACAGCTCGGGCAGCAGGTCGGCCGACGGACGCGTCTGCGCGAGGCGGGGGGCGGCAACGCCGGCGCCAGGCTCGCCGATGAGCTCCATCAGCATCTCGCGGTCGCTCAGCTGCACCGGGTAGGGGACAGGCAACCCCAGCTCCCACAACGCGCTCAGGGCCGCGAACTCCGCTTGCGCCCACTGCCCCGAGAGCAGCTCCTTGCCGAACTCGGTGCGCCGCGCCATGGCCCGCATCTCTCGGCTGCGACGGACCCGGCGACCCTCGTGGTACCCGGCGTCCCGGTGGAACATCCGGTGCTCGCCCGTGCGGTAGCGCTTCGCGGCGAGGAACGAGTCGACGGCGGGGGTGGTCGTCCCGTCCGGCATCCAGCGACGGACGATGTGCACGTCCGCCTCCTTGCCCGTCTTGAGGACGCCGAGGTCGGACTCGACCGCGCCGAGTGCCGTGATGACCCAGTCGGGTCGGGGTTTCGGACCGTGCGTGGCACCGTCCCAGCTCGACCAGCGCTCACCCTCGGGGGGCGCGTCGGGAAGGCTGTCAAACGAGAAGGAGAAAGGCTCCTGAAACTGCATGTGTGGACTCCAGACAGGGGAGGGAAAGGGCACGGGAAGCGCCCAGGACCGTCATGGACATCTCGTGCCTCCGTTCCCCGCTGAGGGAGTCGTGCGCGCGACCGGTGTCGCGCGCGATACGCGAGAAGGGTGGCAGACGGGACCGTCGCCTGCCACCCATTTGTTTGAGCAGTCCGTGGTGGGAGTGGTCTGTGGTTGGAGTGGTCCGTGGTGGGAGTGGTCCGTGGTGGCAGTGGTCGACCGGGTGGGCAGGCTCACACGGCCGGAACCTGTGCTGGGACTGGGCCACTCGGCATACTCGCGGGAGGTCCAGATCGCAGTCCCCGAACCGAATCCCCGAACCGCGAGGTGGCGAACCCCATGTCCCGACTCCAGCAGACCGATGGCCTGACCGAGGAGCAGACGGAGCTGGTCAAGCTCGTGCGTGAGTTCGTGAACGAGCAGATCATCCCGGTGGCGCAGCAGCTCGAGCACGCCGACGAGTACCCCACCGAGATCGTCGAGGGCATGAAGGAGATGGGGATCTTCGGGCTGATGATCCCCGAGGAGTACGGCGGCCTGGGCGAGTCGCTGCTGACCTATGCGCTGGTGGTCGAGGAGATCGCCCGCGGCTGGATGTCGGTCAGCGGCATCGTCAACACGCACTTCATCGTCGCCTACATGCTGTTGCAGCACGGCACCGACGAGCAGAAGCAGCGGTACCTGCCGAAGATGGCCACCGGTGAGATCCGCGGCGCCTTCTCGATGAGTGAGCCGGGACTGGGCTCGGACGTGTCGGCGATCAAGTCCAAGGCGGTGCGCGACGGCGACAGCGACGACTGGTCGATCACCGGCCAGAAGATGTGGCTCACCAACGGAGGCAGCGCGAATCTCGTTGCGGTGCTGGTGAAGACGGACCTCGGCGCCGACTCGGTCTACAAGAACATGACGACGTTCCTGATCGACAAGGAGTCCGGCTTCGGCGAGACCGCCCAGGGCGTCACCATCCCCGGCAAGATCGACAAGATGGGCTACAAGGGCGTCGACACCACCGAGATGGTCCTCGACGGCCACCGGACGACCTCGGCGCAGATCCTGGGTGGCGAGCCGGGCAAGGGCTTCTACCAGATGATGGACGGCGTCGAGGTGGGCCGCGTCAACGTCGCGGCGCGCGCCTGCGGGGTCTCGATGCGGGCCTTCGAGCTCGGCATCGCGTATGCGCAGGAGCGCGAGACCTTCGGCAAGAAGATCGCCGAGCACCAGGGCATCCTGTTCCGCCTCGCCGACATGGCGACCAAGGTCGAAGCCAGCCACCAGATGATGGTCAAGGCCGCGCGCCTCAAGGACGCCGGTGCCCGCAACGACCTCGAGGCCGGCATGGCCAAGTACCTCGCCGCGGAGAACTGCGCCGACGTGGTGGAGCAGTCGTTCCGGATCCACGGTGGGTACGGCTACTCCAAGGAGTACGAGATCGAGCGGCTCTACCGCGAGGCCCCCATGTTGCTGATCGGTGAGGGCACCGCCGAGATCCAGAAGATGATCATCGGCCGCCGCCTCCTCGAGGACTTCGCCCTGAAGAAGTGAGCCGACCGGCGCAATCCCCGCAGGCTTTGACACACTGGTGACATGAGCACGCAGCCGAACGCCATGGCGAGGTCACGCGCCGTCCTGGCCCTGGAGTACCCGATGTCCCTGGGTCGCTACGACACGTACGCCAAGGCGCAGAAGGCCGTGGACTACCTGTCGGACCACGAGTTCCCGGTGCAGAACGTCCTGATCGTCGGCACCGACCTCAAGCAGCTCGAGCGCGTGACGGGTCGGCTGACCCGGCAGCGCGTCGCCCTCGGCGGCCTGGTGTCCGGTGCCTGGCTGGGGCTGTTCGTCGGGCTGATCTTCTCGCTCTTCGGCACCGGCGGCGGCGCGGGCCTGGCGGGTGTGCTGCTCACGGTGGTCTTCGGTGCCGGCTTCGGCCTCGTGTGGGCGCTGATCGGCTACGCCCTGACCGGCGGCAACCGCGACTTCACCTCCGTCATGCAGGTGGTCGCGACCCAGTACGAGGTGCTGGTGGAGCACAAGTTCGCCGCGCAGGGGCGCGAGCTGCTGACGAAGATGGACCCCATGGCGGCCGCGCAGGCCCAGGTCGACGCGGCTCGCGAGGCCGAGCGCCAGCGGGCCATGGACCAGCAGCCGCCTCCGCCCACCCCCTGAGCCGCCCCCGCACCCCGCGCCACCGGGCGCGGCAAGGGGCGCGCCGTACTCGCGAGCACGGCATACGCAATCAACCGTAGGCAAGCCCGCGCTGCGGGGAGCACACTGCTAGAGGCATCCGCACGCTGTCTCGCAGCCCGGCTCTCGATGGGAGACTCCCATGGCCCGGTCAGCCGACGTCCCTGTCGACCCCACGCCCTCGGTCGACGCGGCGACGCTCGCGCTGCGGTTGCGCGAGACGCAGGAGCAGCTGGCCGCGGTCAACGAGGTGCTGTCGGCAGTGGGACGGTCCTCGGGGGATCCCGACACGGTGCTCGCCACGATCGTCGACAGCGCCCGGCGCCTGTGTCGCTCCGACGCCGCGCAGCTCTACCTCCTCGACGACGACCGGATCTACCAGCTGATCAAGGCCGTCGGGGTGAGCGAGGAGTCCATCGCGTACATCGCGGCCCACCCGATGCCCCTGGATCGCGACACCCTGGCCGGGCGGGTCGGGGTGGACCGCAAGGCCCAGCAGATCGAGGACGTCGTGGCCGACCCGGAGTACGGGCGTCTCGACCTGCAACGGGTCGCAGGGTTCCGGACCACCATGGGCGCCCCTCTCGTGGTGGACGACGAGGTTGTCGGCGCGATGGTGCTGTGGCGCAACGAGGTCAGCCCGTTCGCCGAGCGGGAGATGTCGATCGTGACGGCGTTCGCCGCCCAGGCAGCGCTGGCCATCAACGGGGTCCGGCTGGTGCAGGAGCTCCAGGCAGGGCGGGCCGAGCTCGCCCGCAAGGTCGACCAGCTCGAGGCGCTCGCGGAGGTCGGCCAGGCGATCAGCTCGACGCTGGACCCGGACGAGGTCCTTGGCACCATCGTGCTGCACGCGGTCGAGCTCTCCGGGGCGGACGGCGGCTCGCTGATGGAGTACGACGAGGAGTCGAGCCTGTTCCGCGTCAGGACGGCGTACGGAACGAGCCCCGAGGTGATCAGGGCCTTGCAGGAGACCCGCATCCACCTCGACGAGACGGTCGTCGGCAGGGCGGCCCTGACCGGCAGCCCGATCCAGGTCCCGGACCTGCGCGACGTCGAGCTGGACCCCCACCTGAGGGTGCTCCACGACGCCGGCTGGCGCTCGCTCGTCGCCATTCCCATGGCCCGGCCCGACCGCATCGTCGGGGTGCTCGTCGTGCGCCGCACGACCACGGGCGCCTTCACCGACGAGACGTGCGACATGCTGTCGGCCTTTGCGAGCCAGTCGGCCGTCGCGCTGATCAACGCCCGCCTCTACCGCGAGCTCGAACGCCAGCGAGCGGAGCTGGCGGTCACGAGCCAGCACAAGTCCGAGTTCCTGGCGAGCATGTCGCACGAGCTGCGGACTCCGCTCAACGCGGTCATCGGGTTCTCGGAGGTGCTGCTGGAGCGCATGTTCGGGGACCTCAACGAGCGGCAGGAGGACTACCTGCAGGACATCCTCAGCGCAGGTCGGCACCTGCTCGACCTGCTCAACGACGTGCTCGACCTGTCCAAGGTGGAGGCAGGCCACATGGAGCTGGAGAAGTCGACCTTCCCGATCGCCGACTCGGTCAACCAGGTCCTGTCGTTGCTGCGTGAGCGGGCCGGACGGCAGGGCGTCACGCTCGTCACCGACCTGACGGCGGGGCCGTCGATGGTCACCGCGGACCCGCTGCGGTTCAAGCAGGTGCTGCTCAACCTGGTCGGCAACGGCGTGAAGTTCACTCCTGCCGGTGGCACGGTGACCGTGGCGGCCCGACGCGACGGGGACGAGCTGACGGTGACCGTGGCAGACACGGGCATCGGCATCGCGCAGGGGGACCAGGAGCGGATCTTCGACTCGTTCCAGCAGGGTGCGCGCTCCGCCTCGATGACCGAGGGCACCGGACTCGGACTCACCCTCACCCGTCGCATCGTCGAGCTCCATGGGGGCCGGGTGTGGCTCACCAGTGAGGTCGGAGTGGGCAGCACCTTCGGCTTCACGCTGCCGCAGCCGACGGCGTGGCAGCGGGAGGAACAGCCGGCCTGGACCCACCCGGACCTGGACGACACCCGTCCGGCGGTCGTGGTCATCGAGGACGACCCCAGCTCGTCCGAGCTCGTCGGCGTCCACCTCGCGGCGGCGGGGCTGCGGGCGGTGCCGGTCCGCAGCGGTGAGGAAGGGCTCGAGGCGATCAGGGCCCTGCGTCCGAAGGCCGTGGTCCTCGACATCCGGCTGCCGGGCATGGACGGCTGGGACGTCCTCAGCCAGCTGAAGGCCGACCCCGAGCTGACCGGTACGCCGGTCGTCGTGGTCTCCGTCCTGCCGGACCGAGGTCGCGGGTTCGCCCTCGGCGCCTCCGACTACCTCGTCAAGCCGGTCGCCCGGGAGGTGCTGCTGGGAGCGATCTGGCGCGCGGTCGCCGACCGGGCCGACCAGCCGGGGACGCAGCAGCGGCGCACGCTGGCGGTCATCGACGACGACCCGACGGCGCTGGAGGTCGTCCGCGCGACGCTCGAGCCGCAGGGCTGGCAGGTCGCGACCTTCGCCCGTGGTGACGAGGCGCTGAGGTCGATGGCGTCCCTGGCGCCGACCGTCGTCCTGGTCGACCTCCTCATGCCCGACACGGACGGGTTCGCCGTCATCGACGCGCTCCGCGCCGACCCCGGCACCGCTGGCGTCCCGGTCGTCGTCCTGACCGCCAAGTCGCTCACCCAGGAGGACCGGGCGCGGCTGCAGGGGCGGATCGAGTTCGTCGCCTCCAAGAGCCAGCTCGACCTCGGCGTGCTTGCTCAACGGCTCGCCCAGGTCGCCACAGCAGGTGCCTCCACCTCCCCGGCCGGGCCGGGGACAGCGACGGAGGTGACCGGATGAGCGAGGGAACCGTCCTGCTCGTCGAGGACAACCCGCGGAACCTGAAGCTGGCGCGGGACGTCCTGGAGTTCGCCGGGTTCGCGGTGACCGTCGCCACGACGGGGGAGGAGGCGGTCACGGAGGCGACCCGCAACGTGCCCGACCTCATCCTCATGGACCTCCAGCTCCCGGGCATCAGCGGGCACACGGCGCTGGCCAGGCTGCGGGACGATCCACGCACGGCGGGCATCCCCATCGTCGCCCTGACGGCCTTCGCGATGAGCGCGGATCGCGATCGAGCCCTGTCGACAGGCTTCGACGGGTACCTCGAGAAGCCGATCAGCGTGCGCGAGTTCCCCGAACAGGTGCGCGCCCACCTGCGCGCCGGGCGGTTGGGAGGCCCCGGTGGGTGACGCCGGCACGACGTCCGACAGGGCTGCCACGACTCTCCCGCAGACCGGCGCGGGGACGGTGCTGGTCGTCGACGACCTGCCCCAGAACCTGCGTCTCATGGAGGCGGTGCTCTCTCCGCGCGGCTACACGGTGGTCAGTGCCGCATCGGGCGAGGAGGCCCTGGCGCTCTTGGCCGCTGAGCTGCCGGACATCATCCTCCTCGACGTGATGATGCCCGGGATCGACGGCTACGAGACCTGTCGACGGATCCGCTCCGATCCCAGCACCTCGTTCCTGCCCGTGGTCATGGTCACCGCCAGCGGTGACGCGCAGCGGCTGCGCGCCCTCGAGGCCGGGGCCGACGACTTCGTCACCAAGCCCCTGCAGCAGGCCGAGCTGCTCGCGCGGGTGCGCTCCCTGGTCCGGGTCAAGCGCTACCACGACACCGTGACCGCCCAGGCCGAGGCGCTCGCGGCGTGGAACCGCGAGCTGGAGGTTCGCGTGAACGCCCAGGTGGAGACCTTGGAGCGCTTCGGACGACTCCGCCGGTTCCTGTCGCCACAGATCGCGGGGCTCGTCGTCGACAGCGGTGACGAGTCGTTCCTGCAGAGCCACCGATGTGAGATCACGGCGACCTTCTGCGACCTGCGCGGCTTCACGCCGTTCGCCGAGACGGCCGAGCCGGAGGAGACGATGGCCGTCCTGAAGGAGTACCACCAGGCACTGGGGGAGCTGGTCTTCGCCTACGAAGGGACCCTGGAGCACTTCGCCGGCGACGGGTTGCTGGTCTTCTTCAATGATCCCGTCCCCTGCCCGGATGCGCCGGAGCGCGCCGTGCGGATGGCCGTCGCCATGCGCGAGCGGGTGACCGAGCTGGCGCAGGCGTGGCGCAGCCGCGGGCACGACCTGGGGTTCGGGGTGGGCATCGCGCAGGGGTACGCGACGCTCGGTCGAGTGGGATTTCCGGGACGGTACGACTACGCGGCCATCGGTTCGGTCACCAATCTCGCCGCCCGGCTGTGTTCGGAGGCCGCGGCCGGCCAGATCCTGGCGACCCAGCGGGTGGTGACCGGTGCCGGTGCTGCGGCGACGAGCCGCAGCGTGGGGCCGCTGGCGCTGCGGGGTTTCAGTCGCCCCGTCGACGTCCACGAGATCCTCGGGCTGACGAGTGCGGAGGTGGCGCCATGACGACCAGGGCAGAGACGAGCACAGCAGGCCTGCAGGACCTGGCCGGCCGCACCCTCGACGACCTCGACGAGGGGGCCCGGAACGCCGCGTTCGACGCCCTCCAGGCGCGGCTGCCCGAAGTCTGGCGGGCGATCGGGACCAACGCCGCGGACGAGTCGGTCGTCGTCATCCCCTCGATGACGGTGGACCGCGTGGTGGCCAGCTCCGGTGGCATGAACCAGGCACTGGAGGAGCGCTTCCTGTTCCTCCTGCTGCTGCTCCGCCAGCCCCGGCTGCGCATGGTCTACGTGACCTCGATGCCGATCAACCCGATGGTCGTCGAGTACTACCTGTCGCTGCTGCCCGGCGTGATCCCGAGCCACGCCCGGGCCCGGCTGTCGCTCGTCCCGGTGGGCGACCCCGGCCCCGAGCCGCTGACCGAGAAGCTCCTGACCCGTCCGCGCGTCCTCGCGCAGATCCGGGGACTGGTCCCGAACCGGCTGCGGTCGCACCTGATCCCGTACAACACCACCGAGCTGGAACGCGACCTTGCGCTCGTGCTGGGGATCCCCATGTATGGCGCCGATCCTCGCCTCTTCCCGCTGGGCACCAAGACCGGCTGTCGGAGGTTGTTCGGTGAGGCGGGGGTGTCGTATCCCGCCGGGTACGAGGACCTCCACACGCGCGCCGACCTCGAGGCGGCCCTGCGGGCGCTGCGCCACGAGCGGCCGAGCGCGACGGGGGCGATGGTGAAGCTCAACGAAGGCGTCTCGGGAGCGGGCAACGCGCTCGTGCGGCTCGACGGCCTGCCCGCCGTGGGAACCGAGGGCGAGGACGCCGAGCTGTCCCGCAGGATCGACGAGATGGAGCTCGAGGACACCCGGATCTCGGTGCAGGCGTACCTCGCCAAGCTGCGCGAGCGCGGGGGGATCGTCGAGGAACGCATCGCCGGCGACGAGCTCCGCAGCCCGAGCGTGCAGCTGCGGGTCACCCCGCTGGGTGAGGTCGAGCTGCTGTCGACCCACGACCAGATCCTCGGTGGGCCCAGCGGGCAGTCCTACCTCGGATGCCGTTTCCCCGCGGACCCGGAGTACGCCGGCCTCATCACCCGCGACGCCCAGCGGGTTGGCGACCTGTTGGCGCGCAAGGGCGTCCTGGGCAGGTTCGCGCTGGACTTCGTGACCGTGCGCGAGGGCGACTCGTGGACGGCGCACGCGATCGAGGTGAACCTGCGCAAGGGCGGGACCACCCACCCGTTCCTCACCCTCCAGTTCCTCACCGATGGGCGGTATGACGCCGACGCCGCCCGGTTCCTGACGCCCAGCGGTGAGGAGCGACACCTGGTGGCCACGGACCACCTGCAGGACCCGAGCCTGCGCGGCCTGCGGGTCGAGGACCTGTTCGACCTCGTCGCGCGCGCCGGGCTGCACTTCGACCAGGCGCGCCAGACGGGGGTCGTCTTCCACATGATGAGCGCCCTGACCGCCTACGGGAGGGTGGGGATGACGGCGATCGGCGAGTCCCCGTCAGCCGCGGACCAGCTCTACGCCGCCGCGGAGGCCGCCCTCCTCGAGGAGGCCCGCGCCGCGCTGCACGCCGACCCCGTACCCACCTGACCGCCCCGGCATGTCCCCTGGGGGCGGTCAGGGGGCGCTCCGGAGTCACGGCGCGATGGCCGTGGCGTGCAGCAGGGCCTCGACGACCACCAGGTGCCAGCTGGGGCGTTCGGTCGCGGTGCGGCAGGAAGCACCACCGCAGCGGCACTCCCACACCCACGTGGCACCCACGCGTCGCACGGTCGGGTGGTGGTGGGCGAGGTCGGGACGACGTCGGGTGACGGTGCTCATGGCGTGCTCCCTGTGGCTGAAGATCCGGTTCCCTGCGGGACACCTCCAATGTCGCGGCGGCGGGACGTGCGGTCTGTGGGCCCTGGTACCTCCCGTGTGTGCCGCCGGTGACACAGGGCCGGTGACACAGGAGCCCGGCCCGTGCTGCACTGGTGCCATGGAGTGGCGGCTGCTGCGCGGTCTCTCGGAGCAGGAGCGCCGGCTCGTCATCGCGGGCACCCAGCGCCACCGCTACCGCACGGGCGAGGTGGTGTTCCACGAGGGTGACCTCGCCGAGTCGATCCACTTCGTCGCAGAGGGTCGACTCGTGGCGAGGCGCACCACGCCGGCGGGTGACAACGCCGCATTCGCCGTGATGGGGCCCGGAGAGGCCTTCGGGGAGATGGCGATGCTGTCGCCGCAGGCGCGACGCACCTCGACGGTCGCGGCCCTGGAGCCAGCGGTGACCCTCACGCTCCGGTATGCCGAGTTCGACCGGCTGCGGGTCGCTCACCCGGGCATCGAGCGGCTCCTCGTCGATGTATTGGCGGAGCGGGTCCTGCGCCTGTCCGACCACCTCGTCGAGGCGCTGTACCTCCCGGCCGAGCAGCGCGTGGTGCGTCGCCTCGACGGACTCTGCGAGCAGTACGGCCCGGCCGAGAACGGGCGGCCCGTCCGGATCCCCCTCACGCAGACGGAGATCGGGGAGCTCTGTGGCGCCTCGCGGGCGACCACCAACCGGGTGCTCCAGGGACTGGTGGCAGACGGACTGGCCACCCTGCACCGCGGACGGGTCGAGGTCCGCGACCGCCGAACGCTGCACGAACGAGCAGCTGCCGGCGGCTGACCCGGCGATGGCCCGGACGGCCAAGCCGAGTCCTGCCGAGTCTTACGAGGCGCGAACCCGGCCACGCGGCATACCCTCGGTGCATGACTGAGCCTGCTGGGGACAAGCCCGCTCTCGCCGAGTTCGGCGACGACTTCTCGTCGGTGCTGTGCGTCGTGGCGCACCCCGACGACATCGAGTACGGCACCGCCGCCGCGGTCGCGAAGTGGACCGCGGCCGGCAAGGCGGTCACCTACTTCCTGCTGACCCGCGGCGAGGCGGGGATCGACACGATGCACCCGGACGAGGCGGCGGGGGTGCGCGAGCAGGAGGAGCGCGACGGCGCCTCGATCGTGGGCGTGAGCGAGGTCGACTTCGGCACCCACCGGGACGGGAACGTCGAGTACGGCTTGGCGCTGCGCCGCGACATCGCGCGGGAGATCCGCCGCCGCAAGCCCGACGTCGTCGTCACCGGCCACTACGGCGACCGGTTCGCGCAGGGGATGCTCAACCAGGCAGACCACCGGGCGGTCGGGCTCGCCTGCGTCGACGCCGTGGCCGACGCGGGGAACCGGTGGATCTTCCCCGAGCTCGTCGAGGAGGGCTTCGAGCCGTGGAACGTCAAGCGGCTGTGCTTCGGCGGGTCGCCCACCGCCACGCACTTCGTCGACGTGTCCGAGCACGTAGGACAAGCGGTGGCGTCACTGGAGGCCCACCAGGCCTACAACGCCGCCCTGCCGGACGACTTCCCCAAGCCTGCCGAGCTGATCAACATGATCCTGGGCTGGGGTGGCCAGGCAGCCGGGGTCGAGAAGGCGATGGCGTTCGACGTGGTCCAGCGCGGCTAGCTCACCCGCGCTGGGTCAGCCGGACTCAGCGGGACTGGCCCCAGCGGGACTGGACCTCGCGGATCCACGCCTCGACGTCGACGGACGTGCGCGGCATGGCCGCCGAGAGGTTCTCGCAGCCGTCGGCGGTGACCAGCACGTCGTCCTCGATCCGGACGCCGATGCCGCGGAACCGCTCGGGCGCCTTGAGGTCGTCGGCCTTGAAGTACAGCCCCGGCTCGACCGTCAGGACCATGCCGGGCTGCAGCTCGGCATCCATGTACTCCTCGCGCGTGGCCAGCGCGCAGTCGTGCACGTCGAGACCGAGGTGGTGGCTCGTGCCGTGCACCATCCAGCGGCGGTGGTACTGGCCGTGGTCCTTGTCGAGGGTGTCCTCCACCGACACGCCCTCGGGCAGCAGGCCCCACGCGTGCAGGTGCTCGGCGATGACCCGGATCGCGGCCGCGTGGACGTCCGAGAACTTGTTGCCCGGCTTGACCGCCGCGAGCCCTGCCTCCTGGGCGGCATACACCGCGTCGTAGACCTCGCGCTGCGCGTCGGAGAAGGTGCCGCTGACGGGGAGCGTGCGGGTGATGTCGGCGGTGAACAGGGAGTCCACCTCGACCCCTGCGTCGAGCAGGATCAGGTCGCCCTCGTGCAGCTCGCCGGTGTTCTTGATCCAGTGCAGCGTCGTGGCGTGGTCGCCGGCGGCGCAGATCGAGTCGTAGCCGACCCCGTTGCCCTCGTGCCTCGCCGTCAGGCCGAACACGCCCTCGACCCAGCGCTCGCCACGGCCGTTGGCGAGCGCCTCGGGCAGGTCGGCGATGACGGCCTCGAACCCGTGGCGGGTCGCCTCGACCGCCTTGCGCATCTCCTCGACCTCCCACTCGTCCTTGGTGAGGCGAAGGTGCGAGAGGAAGTGGGCGAGCTCGTCGTCGGACTCGGTGAGCTCGTCCTGGTCGATCGTCTCGGACGACCGCGCGGCGTCGAGCTCACGGGTCAGGTCGCGGTCGGCGTCGCGCACCATCCGCACGGTGACCTCGCCCGAGTCCTTGACGACGGCATCGGCGAGCTCGTCGATGTGCCGTCCGGTCAGCCCGAGCTCGGTCTCGATGTCCTCGATGGTGGGTCGGGCGCCGACCCAGAACTCGCCGTACCGGGTGTCGGCGAAGAACTCGTCCGTGTCGCGACCGGCGAGCGGGCGGAAGTACAGGATCGCCTCGTGGGTGCCGTCGTCGCGCGGCTCCAGCACGAGCACCGCGTCGGGCTCGCGGTCACCGCCGAGCCCGGTGAGGTGGGCGAACGCGGTGTGCGGCCGGAACACGTAGTCGGTGTCGTTGCTGCGGACCTTGAGCCCACCGGCGGGGATGACCAGACGGTCGCCCTCGAAGGCCGCGCTCACGGCGTCTCGACGCGCCGCGGCATACCTGGCGGCGTCGCTCAGCTCGACGGCGCCCGGCCTGCGCGGCGCCCAGTCCTCGGCGACGAACGCGCGGAACTCGTCGGTGGTCGGTCGGGCGCGGTTCTCGGGCGTCTTCTGCTCTTCGCTCACCGCGCCATCGTATGCCGGGTGCCCGCCTGTCCGCGGGCGCGGCACCACGACCGGTGCCGCGCGCCCGCGCAGGTCGCTCAGTCGTCGCTGAGGAGCGCGAGGACCGCCTTCTCGATCGCCGCCTGGCGGCGCTCGGGGGAGCGGTAGCGCGACGGGTCGACGGCGATGGTCGCGCCGTTCTCGTAGCGGTCGAGGACCCGCGGGTCGATGTAGGAGTTCTTGGCGATGGTCGGGGTGTTCCCGAGATAGCCGGCGACCTCGTCGACGGCGGCCTTGACGGCTCGCTTGCGCGAGGCCTTGGTGTCGCCGGGCTCGTCGCTGGCCGCGAGTGCGACGGCCGCCAGCACGGTCGCGTGCCAGGTGCGGAAGTCCTTGGCGGTCAGGTCGCCGCCGAGCAGGTCGGCGAGGTAGGCGTTGACCGCGGTGGAGTCGAGGTCGGCCCAGCGGCGGGCGTCCTGGTAGGCCAGCAGCCGCTTGCTCGCCGACTTGCGGCGGCGCATCCGGTCCAGTGCGGCGATCGCCGCGGCGTCGTCGATCTCGATGGTGTGCTCGATGCCCGACTTGCCCACGAAGGTGAAGACGATGACGTCGCCGCGGCGACGGACGTGCTGCCGCTCGAGGGTGGTGAGACCGAACGAGCCGTTGTCCTGGGTGTAGGCGTCGTTGCCGATGCGGAAGTACCCCAGGTCGAGGAGGCGGACGGCCGTCGCGGCGGCCCGTCCGCGGGGCATGCCCTCCAGGGCGAGGTCGGTAAGGATCCGGCGCCGGGCCGCGGGCAGCTTGGCCGCCGCGGTGAGCACCCGGTCGAACTTCGTCTGGTCCTGCTTGAGCCGCCAGACCGGGTGGTAGAGGTACTGGCGTCGACCGGCGACGTCGGTGCCCACGGCCTGGATGTGGCCTTGGGGCAGCGGGCAGATCCAGACGTTCTCCCACGCGGGCGGGATGGCCAGCGAGCGGATCCGCGCGACCTCGGCCGGCCCCAGCCGCTCGCCGTTCTCGTCGAGGTAGACGAAGCCCTTGCCGGCACGGCGACGGGTCCAGCCCTTCGACTGGGGCGAGACCCTGCGCAACCTCGACACGTCTACAGCCTGTCGAGCGCAGACTTGAGGGATCGGGCGGTGTCGTTGCCGAGCTTGCTGAGCAACGGCATCGCCACCGGCCACAGCCAGCGTCCGAGCCCGGTGAAGGAGAACTCCGCCCGGTAGTCGACCGAGGAACCCGTGCCGTCGGGGGAGACGGTGATCGTGTCGCGGCTGGTCGTCGTCTCGTTGCGGCCCACGATGACGAAGCCGTGGTCCGAGACGCTCTCGAGGGTGTAGTCGAGGTCGACGGTCCGACCGGCGAACCTCGACACGTTGTGCCAGATGGTGCCCGGCGACCCGTCGCCCGAGAGCAGCTCACAGGTCACGGTGCCGTGGTCCCACTCGACGGCGTTCTCGAAGTCGAGCAGGTAGGGCAGGACCTGGGCGGGGGTCGCGGTGGTCTTGACGGTGCGCTGGACGGTGGGCATCAGGAGCTCCTGGGGTTGCGACGGGCACGGCGGGTGGTGAGGGCGGTGGTGCCCAGGACGAGGGCTGTGGCGCCGACCGAGGCCGCCGTGCGACGCATGGTGTGGCGCCACAGCAGCGGGTCGACCGTGCGCAGCGCCGCCCGGACGGCGTCGTCGAAGTCGCTGAGCCCGCCCGGCGGTGGGCCGATCGCGGTCAGCACGTCGTCCTCGTGACAGACGGCCTCGTGGATGAGGCTGCCGACCAGGGGGCGCGCGATGCCGGCGGAGATCGGCGTGACGAGTCCGACCCACAGCCCGGCCAGGCGGGGGGTCAGGACCGGGACCGACACGATGAGGCGGCGCCCGAGCCCCGCGATCTGGGCATAGCGCTGCATCATCTCGGCGTACGTCAGCACCTCCGAGCCGCCGAGGTCGAACGTCCGGTTGGTCTCCTGCGGCAGGTCAGCCGCCCCCACGAGGTAGTGGACGACGTCGTCCACCGCGATCGGCTGGATGCGGTTGTCGACCCACCGGGGAGCCACCATCGCCGGCAGCCGTTCGGTGAGGTGACGGAGCATGTCGAAGGACGCCGAGCCGTCGCCGAGCACGACCCCGGCCTGCAGCACGGCCGCAGGCACAGGGGCGGCGAGGAAGATCTCTCCGACCTCGACGCGTGACGCGAGGTGCTCGGACAGCTCGCCTTCCGGGTGCAGCCCGCTGAGGTACACGATCCGCCTCGTGCCGGCGTCCGCGGCTGCCGCCGCGAAGCCCTGGGCCATGGTCCGGTCGCGGTGGACGAAGCTGCCCTGACCGTCCATCGAGTGCAGCAGGTAGTAGGCCACGTCGGCACCGTCGAGGGCCCGGCCGAGGTCGTCGCGCGAGGTGGCGTCGCCCTCGACCACCTCCACGTCGTCGCGCCAGCCGACCCGCTCCAGGCCCTCGCGGCTGCGCGTGAGGACGCGGACCGACCAGCCCGCGTCGAGCAGGGCCGGGACGAGGGCTCCACCGATGTAGCCGGTGGCGCCGGTGACGAGGGCGGTGCGGGGGGCCGAGGTGGTCATGGCATCACCTTCCGGTGGACAGGACGGGGGGCAGGAGGAAGAGCATGCCGAGGGACCACGTCAGGTGGGTGATCACCGGGCCGAGGATGCCACCGGTGACGCGCCGCTGCAGCGCCGTGACCAGCCCGAGGAGCGCGGCGGCGAGGACGAGCAACGGTATGCCGGCCCCGGCCGTGGTCAGCGCGTAGACGACCGTGGTGACCGCCACCGCGTGGCGCCGCCCCACCGCCGAGTAGAGGGCGCCACGGAAGTAGAGCTCCTCCGCGACGCCGTTGACCGCGGTCAGCACCGCGACGACGGCCAGGGACCCCAGGCGCGCGTGGTCGAGCAGGTGCTGCACCGGGTCGCGCAGGACCGGGACGTGCGCGACGACCGCCGCTCCGGCGAGGAACAGCAGGAGCAGCAGCGCCCCGAGCGTCAGGGACTGGACGACGGGGCGGGCGTCCTCGCCGCCGGCCCGGGTGTGTGCCCGGCCGAGGTGGAGTGGTCCCGAGGCCAGTGCCCCGGCGCCCCAGACACCGGCAAGGCCGAGCGTGGCGGCGTAGAAGAGCGGGTCGCCCGGACGGATCCGCAGTGCGAACCCGAGGACGAGCGCCCCGACGAGGAGGGTGACCAGCGCGACCAGGCGGCGGCGGTGGAAGGCTGCGTCGCTCTCGGTGTGGTCGCGCGCGACCGGCTGGACCAGGGCAGCCCGGATGAACTCGCGGACCTCCCGGACGGGGCGCACGGTGGTCATCCGCGTGCCGCGTCGTGGCGTCGAAGGGCCTCGCGGCGCTCCTCGGCGTGGTCGACGATCCGCTCGGGGTAGCCGTGGGCGTGCCCGTCGGCGTGCTTCCACGGCTCGTGGGCGGCCTTGCCCGGCAGGTGTGCCAGCTCCGGGACATAGCGCCGGACGTAGTCACCGTGCGGGTCGAACCGCAGGCCCTGCGTCACCGGGTTGAAGACCCGGAAGTAGGGCGAGGCGTCGGTGCCGGTGCCGGCCACCCACTGCCAGCCGTGGTTGTTGGAGGCGATGTCGCCGTCGACCAGGTGGTCCAGGAAGTGCCGCGCACCGACGGGCCACCAGACGTGCAGGTCCTTGGTGAGGAAGCTGGCCGTGACCATCCGCATCCGGTTGTGCATCCAGCCCTCGCGGAGCAGCTGGCGCATCGCCGCATCCACGACGGGGTAGCCGGTGCGTCCCTGCCGCCACGCCTCGACCGCGTCACCGACGTCGTCGTAGTCCATCCCCGACAGGGACCCGCGCAGGTCGTGCCAAGCAGAGGTCGGGTGGTGCCACAGCACGTCGGCGTAGAACTCGCGCCAGGCCAGCTCGGTGGCGAACCGCTCGGCGCCGTCGCCGGGATGACGGCGCCCGTCTGCCAGGTCCGCCAGCAGCGTCCGGGGGTGGACGGCCCCGATCTTGAGGTAGGGCGAGAGCCGGGACACGCCGTCCAGGTCGGCCCGGTCGCGGTCGGTGCCGTAGCGCGCCAGCGCGCCGTCGCGGAAGTCAGCCCACCGCCGCAGGGCTGCGGCCTCACCGGCCTCGGACAGGTCAGGCAGGTCCGCGGCGTCGCGGGCCTGCTGCAACCGCTGCACGGCCGACCGGTCGGAGCGCACCTGCGCCAGGCGCAGCCCCTCCGGCTCGGGCGCGGGCGCAGGCCAGCCGTGGTCCCGCCAGGCGCGCGCGAACGGCGTGAAGACCTTGTAGGGCGCGCCCTCGCCGTTGAGCACCGAACCCGGCCCCACGGCATACGGGGAGCCGGTCTCCACCCACTCGACCCCTGCCTCGGCCAGCGCCGCCGCGACGGCACCGTCGCGACGCCGCCCCGCGGGAGTGGTCTCGCGGGAGACGTGCACCGATCCGGCGCCCAGCTCCTCGGCCAGCCGGGGGAGCACCGTCACGGGGTCACCCTCCCGCACACACAGCCTCCCCTCGTATGCCGCGTCGGCGGCCTCGAGGCTCGCGGCCAGCCACGCGCGGCGCGCGTCCCCGGCGCCCTGCCACAGTGCCGGGTCGACGACGAACACGACGGCGGCCTCACCCGGGCCGTCGTCGGAGCAGGCCGCGTGGTGGGCCGCGCCCAGCGCCGGAAGGTCGCCCCGGCGCAGGTCCCGGCGCAGCCACAGGATGCTCGTCGGGGGCACGCGGACACTCCTTCGCAGGGTCGAGACAGGCTCAGAAGGGCTCAGAGGGGCTGAGGACGGCTCACGGTAACCCGCTGACCTGCAATGTTCAATGTATGTCGAAGGTCAGAGGGTGCCGTCCGGGCCGCTGCGACGGGCCTCGTCGGCAGAGGTGTCGTCGGGCATCGTCTGGCTGACCCGCTCGGCCTCCACCCGGCCGAGGTAGATCTCGACCTCCGCCTTGGTGCGCGCCTCGTCCCACCCGAGGACAGGGGCGACGAGAGCGGCCGCGCCGGGGGCGGCCGAGACGCCGCGGTCCCAGGCCTCGATCGAGATGCGGGTGCGCCGGGTCAGGATGTCCGTGAGGTGCAGGGCGCCCTCGTGCGAGGCCGCATAGACGACCTCGGCCTTGAGGTGGTCCTCGGCCCCCTCGAGGGGCTCCTTGAGCTCGGGTCGCTCGGCGACGAGGTCGAGGATCTCCTGGGTGAGCGAGCCGTAGCGGCGCAGCAGGTGCTCCACCCTCGCGACGTGCAGCCCCGAGGTGCGGGCCAGGGTCTGGCGCTGGTTCCAGGCCGCCTGGTAGCCGACCCCGCCGAGCAGGGGGATCGTGTCGGTCGTGGACTCGGCGATCCGGCCGGGGATGGCCTGGGCTGCCTCGTCGACCGCGTCCTTGGCCATGACGCGGTAGGTGGTGTACTTGCCGCCCGCCACCACGACCAGGCCGGGGGCACTGTGGGTCACGACGTGCTCGCGCGAGAGCTTGCTGGTCGACTCGGACTCGCCGGCGAGCAGTGGTCGCAGCCCGGCGTAGACGCCCTCGACGTCCTCGTGGGTCAGCGGGGTCGCGAGCACCCGGTTGACGTGGTCGAGGATGTAGTCGATGTCGGCGCGGGTGGCCGCGGGGTGCGCCTTGTCGAGAGCCCAGTCGGTGTCGGTGGTGCCGAGGATCCAGTGCCGTCCCCACGGGATGACGAACAGCACCGACTTCTCGGTGCGCAGGATGAGCCCGGTCGAGGAGTGGATCCGGTCGCGGGGCACGACGAGGTGGATGCCCTTGGAGGCGCGCACGTGGAACTGACCCCGCTCGCCGACCATCGCCTGGGTGTCGTCGGTCCACACCCCGGTGGCGTTGACGATCTGCTTGGCGTTCACCTCGAACTCGCGGTCGGTCAGCTTGTCGATGGCCCGCACCCCGGTGACGCGCTCGCCCTGGCGCAGGAAGCCAATGGCAGCAACGCGGTTCGCGACATGGGCTCCGTAGCTGGCGGCCGTGCGCGCGAGCTCCATCGTGTGCCGGGCGTCGTCGACCTGGGCGTCGTAGTACTGCACCGCGCCTGTGAGGGCACTCCTCTTGAGGCTGGGCATCAGGCGCAGCGCCTGTCGTCGCGTGAGGTGCCGGTGGTGGGGCAGGGCCGACCCGCTCCCCGAGCTCATCGCCATGGCGTCGTAGAGCGCGATCCCGGATCCGACGTAGGCCCGCTCCCAGCCGTGGTGCGTCAGCGGGTAGAGGAACGGGACGGGGCGCACGAGGTGGGGGGCGAGCAGCGTGAGCAGCAGACCCCGCTCGTGCAGGGCCTCCCGGACGAGGGCGAAGTCGAGCATCTCGAGGTAGCGCAGGCCGCCGTGGATCAGCTTGCTCGACCGCGAGGAGGTGCCGCTGGCGAAGTCGCGCTGCTCGATCAGGCCGGTGGACAGGCCCCGGGTGACGGCGTCGAGGGCCGTGCCGCTGCCGACCACCCCACCGCCGATGACGAGCAGGTCGAGCTCCTCGCCGCTGCCCAGGACCTCGATGGCGTGCTCACGGCCCTGCGGTGAGAGCGCGGTGTTCGTGCCTGCCAGACCCATCGTGCTTACCCCTCGTCGACATCCACCCAGTCAAGGGTGCGTTCCACGGCCTTGCGCCACCCGGCGTACCCATCGCTGCGCTGCTGGTCCGTCCAGGCAGGTGACCAGCGCTGGGACTCCTGCCAGTTGGCGCGGAGCTCGTCGGTGCCCGACCAGAAACCGGTGGCCAGACCAGCAGCGTAGGCCGCGCCGAGCGCCGTCGTCTCGGCGACCACGGGCCGGGACACCGGGACACCGAGGATGTCGGACTGCAGCTGCATGCAGAGGTTGTTGGCCGTGACCCCGCCGTCGACCTTGAGCACCTCGAGCTGGACGCCGGAGTCCTTGGTCATGGCGTCCGAGACGTCGCGGGTCTGGTAGCAGATGGCCTCGAGGGTGGCCCGGGCGAGGTGGGCGTTGGTGTTGAACCGGCTCATCCCGACGATCGCGCCTCGGGCGTCGGGACGCCAGTAGGGGGCGAAGAGCCCGGAGAAGGCCGGCACGAAGTACAGCCCGCCGGTGTCCTCGACCTGGTTGGCCAGCCGCTCGATGTCGGCGGCGCCGGAGATGATCCCGAGCTGGTCGCGCAGCCACTGGACGGCCGACCCGGTGACGGCGATGGACCCCTCGAGGGCGTACACCGGCTTGGCGTCGCCGAACTGGTAGCAGAGGGTCGTCAGCAGCCCCGAGGCCGAGCGGACGATGTCGGTGCCGGTGTTGAGGAGCATGAAGTTGCCCGTGCCGTAGGTGTTCTTGCCCTCGCCGGGGGCGAAGCAGACCTGCCCGACGGTCGCCGCCTGCTGGTCCCCGAGGTCGCCCGCGAGCGGCACCTCGCCGCCCAGCGGGCCGGTGCCCCGCGTCAGCCCGTAGAGCTCGGGGTCCGAGCTGGGCCGGATCGTGGGGAGCATCGAGCGCGGGATCCCGAAGAACCCCAGCAGCTCCTCGTCCCAGTCGAGGGTCCGCAGGTCCATCAGCATGGTGCGACTGGCGTTCGTCACGTCGGTGACGTGCACGCCGCCGTCCGTGCCCCCGGTGAGGTTCCACAGCAGCCAGGTGTCGATGGTGCCGAAGATCGCGTCGCCGCGCTCGGCTGCCGCGCGGGCTCCGTCGACGTTCTCGAGGATCCACTGGACCTTGCCCGCCGAGAAGTAGGCGGCGGGCGGTATGCCGGCCCGCTCGCGGATCACGTCGCCGCGACCGTCCTGGTCCAGCTGGCGCGCGATGCGGTCGGTGCGGGTGTCCTGCCAGACGATCGCGTTGTGCAGGGGCCGGCCGGTGCGGCGGTTCCACACGACCGTCGTCTCGCGCTGGTTGGTGATGCCGAGCGCGGACAGGTCGCCGGCCTGGAGGTTGAGGTGCGACAGGGCGGAGCCGACCACGGTCTGGGTGCGTTCCCAGATCTCGAGGGGGTTGTGCTCGACCCAGCCGGCTCGCGGCATGACCTGCTCGTGCTCGAGCTGGTGCCGGCCGACCTCCGCGCCGTCATGGTCGAACACCATGAAACGGGTGCTCGTGGTCCCCTGGTCCACCGCACCAACGAAATCGGCCATGACGCGACCCTAGCCGCGCCATGGCGGGTTGCGGCGGCGGAGGCCGAAGTGTGGCGTGCGTATTAGGCACTGGGGTTGTGGATATCCGAAACCCAGGTTCGTTTCACGCACACACTTGTCCTGGGTGCCGATCGAGGGGGAGAGGACCGTGGCTGACGACGAGCTCGACGAGCGGCTCGACCACCTGCCGTTCACCCTGCGAGAGGCCTCGCGCGCGGTGGACGACCTGCTGGCTCACCTGCTGCGCAGCGAGGGCCACGACAGACTGCCGCTGAACGCGTTGCACGCCCTTGTGGTTGCTCAGGACAAAAGGCCGATCGTGTCAGTGGCCGCGCGGCTGCGCGTGTCACCGCAGGCAGCGAGCAGGTTGGTGCGCACCGTGGTGACCGGCACGGTCGGAGAGGACCGACTGGTGGCCCTGGCGGACCAGCTCGCCGAGCTCGCGCTCCTCGACCCCTAGTCCCTCGGGGCGGGCTCGACGAGCTCGGGACGTCCGGGCTGCTCGCCGCCCCGCGCCTCGAGGTACGAGTTCTTGGGCACCATCACCTTGCGACGGAAGATGCAGACGAGGGTGCCGTCCTGGTTGTAGCCCTTGGTCTCCACGTGGACCACGCCACGGTCGTCCTTGGACGTGCTCTCCCACTTGTCCAGGACCTCTGTCTGGCCGTAGATCGTGTCGCCGTGGAAGGTCGGTGCGACGTGCCGCAGCGACTCGACCTCGAGGTTCGCGATCGCCTTGCCGGAGACGTCGGGCACGGACATGCCGAGCAGCAGGGAGTAGATGTAGTTGCCCACGACCACGTTCTTGCCGAACTGCGTGGTGTTCTCCGCGTAGTTCGCGTCGAGGTGCAGCGGGTGGTGGTTCATCGTGATCAGGCAGAACAGGTGGTCGTCGTACTCGGTCACCGTCTTGCCGGGCCAGTGCTTGTAGACCGCGCCGACCTCGAACTCCTCGTAGCTGCGTCCGAATTGCATGGCGCCCATTGTGGTCGATGGCCACCACCCAGGGACACGGGTATGCCGCGTGCGTTCCCTCACAGCCATGGTTCCACGGCATCCTTGCTGCGCGAGCAGTCGAGAAAGCCGTCGAGAAAGCCGTCGAGAAAGCTTGCGACGAACATCGAGAGCGTCGTGCGCCGACCGTCAGGCAGATGACAGGGCCATGTCGGCCACCGACCCGTAGAGGGAGCGCCACCATGAAGTACGTCATCCTCATCCACTCCACCCCGCAGCCGTGGGGCCACCCCACGAGCGACTTCGTCGCCGAGCTCCAGGCCCTGCCCGAGCAGGAGCGGGCGACCCTGCAGGCCGACTTCGAGTCGGTGATGCAGGAGATGGCCGAACGCGGCGAGCTGCTGGGCGGCCAGGCCCTGGGTGACCCCAGCGAGGCCCGGCTGGTCCGCTGGCACGCGGGTCGCAGGAAGATCACCGACGGCCCCTACGCCGAGACGGTCGAGCACTTCGCGGGATTCTTCCTCATCGACGTGGCGTCCCAGGATCGGGCGGAGGAGGTGGCTGCGAAGTTCGCCGGTCCGGGGGAGACGGTCGAGCTGCGTCCTGTGGCGGAGTGAGGCGCCCGGGCGGTCCGGAGGCACGCGCCAGTGGCCCTACCCTTGGCACGTGCCGATCGACCTCCACACCCACTCCACCGCGAGCGACGGCACCCAACCGCCAGAGGCGGTGATCGCCGCCGCCGCGACGGCGGGTCTGGATGTCGTCGCCCTCACCGACCACGACACGTATGCCGGGTGGCCGGCTGCGGTGGCCGCCGCCCACGAGGTGGGCGTGGACCTGGTGCGCGGCGTCGAGATCTCCTGCTCACGGCGAGGGGTCAGCGTGCACCTGCTCGGCTACCTCGTGGACCCCCAGGCTCCCGCCCTGCTCCGCGAGCTGGAGCGGGCGCGGGAGTCGCGGGCGACCCGGATCGACCGCATGGTGGAGCTGATGACCGCGGACGGCATACCGGTGACGATCGAGGAGGTGCGCGCCCAGGCGGGCGAGGGCACCACGATGGGGCGGCCGCACATCGCCGACGCGTTGGTGGCCAGCGGCTTCGTCGGCACGCGCGACGAGGCGTTCACCGACGTCCTGCGCAACGGCAGTCGTTACTACGTCTCGCACTACGCACCCGACCCGGTGCTCGCCGTGGAGCTCGTCCGCCAGGCGGGCGGTGTCCCGGTGATGGCGCACCCGTTCGCCAACGGCCGGGGCTGGACCGTCGACGACGCAGTCATCGAGGAGATGGCGGCGGCCGGGCTCGCGGGCCTCGAGGCCCACCACCGTGACCACCGGCCCGCGGAGGTGCGCCAGGCGGAGGAGCTCGCCGCGCGGCTGGGGCTGTTCGTGACGGGGTCGAGCGACTACCACGGCGCGGGCAAGGAGAACCGGCTCGGCGAGAACACCACGTCGGCGGACGTGCTGGCGCAGATCGAGCACCAGGCAACCAGCGGCATCGACGTGGTCAGGGCGGCACGAGCGTGAGCGACATCATCAACCTGCAGGCATTCGGCTCGGTCTTCGTGACGCTGCTCGTCATCATGGACCCCCCGGGCGCCCTCCCGATCTTCCTGGCCCTGACCGCGTCGCTGACGCAGAAGCAGAAGGTCGCCGCGGCTCGCCGCGCGTCCCTGGTCGCGCTCGGGGTGATCGTGATGTTCGCCGTGTTCGGCCAGCAGATCCTCACCTACCTGCACATCTCGCTGCCCGCCCTCCAGGGAGCAGGCGGCCTCCTGCTGCTGCTCGTGGCCCTGCAGCTGCTCACCGGCTCCGAGCAGGAGCAGCACGCCGACGCGGGCGTCAACGTCGCGCTGGTGCCCCTCGGCACCCCGCTGCTGGCTGGTCCCGGTGCGATCGTCGCGACGATGCTGCAGGTCAAGCGGGCCGACGCGGTCGCCGACTACGTCGCCGTCGCGGCCGGCCTGGTCGCCACGATGTTCGTCGTGTGGCTGTTCTTCCGCTTCGCCAGCCAGGTCCACCGGGTGCTCAAGGACAGCGGCACCGTGCTGGTGACCCGGATCGCCGGCCTGCTCCTGTCGGCGATCGCCGTGCAGATGGTCGCGGACAGCATCCGGGCGTTTGTCAGCGGTACCGCCTAACGTGGGCGAGGTGAGTGCGGGGGAGTTCGTGCAGGAGCAGTTCGTGGGTATGCCGCGGCGCCTCTTCCGAGCCAGCCCCAGCAAGCTGCTGACCTGGGTCGACTGCCCGCGGCGGTACCGGATGCAGTACCTCGACCGGCCTGCGCCGCCCTCGCGACCCCAGCGGGCGCACACGTCGTTCGGTGTGGCCGTGCACAACGCGCTGCGCGACTGGTGGGACCTGCCCACCGAGCGTCGCACCCCGGCGGCGGGCGCCGAGCTGGTGCGCTCGTCCTGGATCGATGTCGGCTTCCGCGACGCCGACCAGTCCCGCGAGTGGCGCGAGCTGGCCCAGCGCCAGGTCGTGGACTACCTCGACGAGGTCGACCCCGCCCACCAGCCGCTCGGCATCGAGCGCACCGTCTCGCTCAAGACGCAGGTGTTCACCCTCCAGGGTCGGATCGACCGCCTCGATGACCGCGGCGGTGAGCTGGCGGTCGTCGACTACAAGACGAGCCGCTGGGAGCCGACCGACGACGACGCCCGCACGTCGTTGCCGCTCGCCCTGTACGCCGCGGCCGCCTGGAAGATGTTCCGACGCAAGTGCGTCCGCGTCGAGCTGCACCACCTGCCCAGTGGGGCCGTGGCCAGCCACGAGCACACCGGCGAGTCGCTGACGCGCAAGATCGCCGAGGCCGAGTCGATCGCCAAGGACGCCCGCCGGGCCGAGGAGGACTACGCCGAGCTCGGCGTCGACTCGAGCCGGTTCCCGGCCACCGTCGGTCCCCTGTGCCAGTGGTGCGACTTCCGGGCCCACTGCCCGGCTGGTCAGGCCTTCGGACCGGAGAAGTCCGACTGGGCGGCCCTCGAGCAGCCCGCGGTCCGCACCTGACAGACTTGCGCCGACCGGCATACGCAACTCTCGAGCCCATCACACAGAAGAAGGGCGGCCTCTGGTGGCCAGGACACCCGCGAAACCGGCCACGATCGTCTCGGTGGCCAACCAGAAGGGCGGCGTCGCGAAGACGACGTCGGTGGCCTCCCTCGGGGCCGCCTTCGCCGAGCAGGGCAAGCGCGTCCTGCTGGTGGACCTGGACGCCCAGGCCTGCCTGACGTTCAGCCTCGGCGTGGACCCGGACGAGGTCGGCAGCTCGATCAACGAGGTGCTGCTCGGACGCGCGTCGATCGCCGACGTGCGGGTCGCCTGTGACGACGGGGTCGACCTCGTGCCCAGCGTCATCGACCTCGCGGGCGCCGAGGCCCAGCTGCTGCCGCGACCCGGCCGGGAGTACATCCTGCGGACGGTGCTGGAGGAGGTGCGCGGCGAGTACGACGTGGTCCTGCTCGACTGCTCGCCCAGCCTGGGAGTGCTGACCCTCAACGCGCTGACCGCCAGCCAGGGCCTGATCATCCCCATGCCGTGCGAGATGCTCAGCCACCGCGGCGTCGGCCAGCTGCTCGACACGGTGACCGACGTGCAGAAGATCCTCAACAAGGACCTCGAGGTCTGGGGCATCCTGCCCACCCTGTTCGACGGGCGCAGCAACCACGCCCGCGAGGTGCTCGCCGACGTGGGCGAGCGCTATGACCTGCCTGTGCTCGACCCGCCGATCCCCAAGACGGTGCGTTTCGCCGAGGCGCCCGCGGTCGGGCGGTCCATCCTGGCGACCTCCCGCACCTCCAAGGGCGCGAAGGCGTACCGCGACGTAGCGGCCGCCCTGGCGAAGAAACTCTGACCTTCGGAACAGCTCGGATCTTCGAAACAGCCCTGATCCTCGGAATAGTCGGGCCCGGTCGGGACTTGTCCCCTGACGGTGACTGAACCCGACCCCCCGAGGAGAATCATGTCCCGCACTGCTGCTCTGTCCACCGCCTCCGCAGGCGCCCCGCTCACAGCCACGACGATCGAGCGCCGCGAGCTGCGTGACGACGACATCACCATCGACATCGCCTTTGCCGGCATCTGCCACAGCGACATCCACCAGGTCCGTGAGGAGTGGGGGAGCGCGATCTTCCCGATGGTCCCCGGCCACGAGATCGCCGGGGTCGTCTCCGCCGTGGGTGACGGGGTGACCCGCTACCAGGTGGGCGACCGCGTCGGTGTCGGCTGCATGGTCGACTCCTGTGGTGAGTGTGAGTACTGCAAGGACGGCCAGGAGCAGTTCTGCGTCAAGGGCGCCGTCATGACGTACAACGGCAAGGGCTACGACGGCGAGGAGACGATGGGCGGCTACAGCCAGCAGGTCGTCGTCAGCGAGCGGTTCGCCGTCCGGATCCCCGACGCCCTCGAGCTCGATGTCGCCGCGCCGCTGCTGTGCGCCGGCATCACCACCTACAACCCGCTCAAGCGCTGGGGCGCCGGTCCCGGCACCAAGGTCGCCGTCGTGGGTCTGGGCGGTCTCGGCCACCTCGGCGTGAAGTTCGCCGCGGCGCTGGGCGCCGAGGTCACCGTGCTCAGCCAGTCGACCGCCAAGGAAGCCGACAGCAAGGCGTTCGGCGCCGTCGAGCACCGCGCGACCAAGGACGAGTCGACGTTCAAGGACCTGCGGGGCCAGTTCGACCTCATCCTCAACACGGTGAGCGCCAACCTGCCGTTCGACCAGTACCTCTCGCTGCTCAAGCCCAACGGGGCCATGGTCAACGTCGGCGCGCCGAGCGACCCCAGCTCGTTCCAGGCGTTCTCCCTCATCGGCGGCAGCAAGGTCCTGGCCGGTTCCAACATCGGCGGCATCCCGCAGACGCAGGAGATGCTGGACTTCGCCGCCGAGCACGGCATCGCGGCTGAGATCGAGACGATCAGCGCCGACCAGGTCAACGAGGCCTACGACCGCGTCGTGAACTCGGACGTGCGCTACCGCTTCGTGATCGACACCGCCACGATCGGCGCCTGACCCGCCCCCGCCCCCGGGGGCCAACCCCGATAGACAGGTATGCCGCGCGGCTCAGCCGCGCGGCATACCTGTCTGCTCTGGGGGTGCGGGTCAGGCCTGGGTGCTGGCCTCTCCGGTGGCACCACCGCGGGTGCGCCGACGGTTGCGGTTGCGCCGCGGCTTGGCCGGGGCGTCGCCGTCCTGGGGTGCGCTGTCCGAGCGGCGTTCGCCACCACGACCGGCGTCACGAGCGGCGTCGCGGCCGCCACGACCGCCACCGTCTCGGACACCGTCTCGGTCGCCGTCACGGCCACCGCGACCGCCGGCGGCCGGGCGACGACCACTGGACTTGCCGGTCTCGCCGAGGTCCTCGAGCACCTCGGCGCCCAGGCCGGCGAGCTTCTGGTCGGCCTTGGGCAGGCGGCCCTTGGCGGTGCGCGGGATGTCGAGCTGCTCGTAGAAGTGGTCCGAGGAGGAGTAGGTCTCCTCCGGCTCGGGGATCCCGAGGTCGAGGGTCTTGTTGATCAGGCCCCAGCGCGGCATGTCGTCCCAGTCGACGAAGGTGACCGCGATGCCCGTGTTGCCCGCGCGGGCGGTGCGCCCGATGCGGTGCAGGTAGGTCTTCTCGTCCTCGGGGCACTGGTAGTTGATGACGTGGGTGACGTTGTCGACGTCGATCCCGCGGGCGGCGACATCGGTGGCGACGAGGATGTCGACCTTGCCGTTGCGGAACGCGCGCAGCGCCTGCTCACGCGCTCCCTGACCGAGGTCGCCGTGGATGGCGGCGGCGGCGAAGCCGCGCTCGGTGAGGTCGTCGGCGACCTTCGCGGCGGTGCGCTTGGTGCGGCTGAAGATGATGGTCAGGCCACGGCCTTCGGCCTGCAGCATGCGGGCCAGCATCTCGACCTTGTCCATCGCGTGGGCGCGGTAGACGAACTGCTCGACGGCCTTGACCGTGTGGGCGTTCTCCTGGTCGTCACCCATGGCGCGGATGTGGGTCGGCTGACGCATGTAGCGGCGGGCCAGGGCGACGACGGCACCGGGCATGGTGGCCGAGAAGAGCATCGTCTGCCGGGCCGGCGAGGTCATCGCGAGCAGCTTCTCCACGTCCGGGAGGAACCCGAGGTCGAGCATCTCGTCGGCCTCGTCGAGCACGACCGACTTCGTGTGCGAGAGGTCGAGGTGACCCTGCTTTGCCAGGTCGATCAGACGCCCGGGCGTGCCGACGACGATCTCGACCCCGGCCTTGAGGGCCTCGATCTGGGGTTCGTAGGCGCGGCCGCCGTAGACGGTGAGCACGCGGATTCCGCGACGCTTGCCGGCGCGCTCGAGGTCGCTGGCGACCTGGACGGCGAGCTCACGGGTCGGGGCGACGGCGAGGGCCTGCGGCTTGCCGGCGTGCGGGAAGGTGTCCCACTCGGCGTCCCCGCGGGCGATCGTGCGGTTGAGCATCGGGACGCCGAAGCCGAGCGTCTTGCCGGTGCCGGTCTTGGCCTGGCCGATGATGTCGTGGCCACCGAGGGCGACGGGCAGGGTCATCGCCTGGATGGGGAAGGGCGTCACGATCCCCGCGTCGCTCAGCGAGGCGACGATGTCGGGGTGGACGTCGAAGTCGGCGAAGGTCGGGTCAGCCGGCGCAGCGACAGGGGTATCGGTCGTGGCGTCGGACGTGGCGTCGGTCGTGGCGTCGGGCACAGTCGTGTCCGGGTTGGTCTCAGTCATGAAGTTCTCTCGATCGGGGCGCTCCCACAGCGGGGTGGCGCTCGCACAGCGGGCCGATCGGAGGTCTTCGTCTTGCGGAGCGCGGACCGGGTCCACGGCTGATTCGTGCCGACCGGGCACCTTTGACCCCCTCAGTCTAGCGGTGCACGCCCGACATGCCCGCATCCGCGACCCTCACGCCGGGGTCGTCCAAGGCCCCGCCGTTAGGGTGACGGGCATGACCAAGGACGACTGGCTGGCCGATCCGCAGTACCGCGACGCCGTCGCCGACCTCCTCGGAGTGCTCGCGTACGGCGAGCTGACAGCGTTCACCCGGCTCGCCGGGGACAGTGAGCTCTCGCCGAGCCAGCCCCTCAAGGCCGCCGTGGCGGGACTGGCGGTGGCCGAGTTCCGGCACTACGAGATCCTCGTGGCGCGACTGGACGAGATGGGCATCGACCCCGAGGTCGCCATGGCGCCGTTCATCGCGCCGATCGACGCATTCCACGAGCGCACCCGGCCGAGCACCTGGCTCGAGGGCCTGGTCAAGGCCTACGTGGGCGACGGCATCGCCACCGACTTCTACCGTGAGATCGCCGCCTACGTCGACCCCTCGACGCAGGCCCTGGTGCACTCGGCCATGGAGGACGTGGGGCAGGCGGAGTTCGTCGTCAAGGTCGTCCGTGAGGCCATCAAGGCCGACCCCAAGGTCGCGGGACGGTTGGCGCTGTGGGGCCGCCGGCTCGTGGGCGAGGCGCTCTCGCAGGCCCAGCAGGTCGCCGTCGAACGCGACGCGCTGGCCTCGCTGATGGTCGGCGGGATCGGCGGCCCGGGCCGCCCCAGTGCCGACCTGGCCGAGCTGGGACGGATGTTCGCGCGGCTCACCGACGAGCACACCCGACGGATGGGTCGGCTCGGCCTCGCCGCCTGACCGGCCAGCCGCCTGACCGGCCCGCCGTCTGACCGGCACCTGCGCCCGAACTGCACGACGAAGGGCCCCGTCCTGGTGGACGGGGCCCTTCGCGGACGTTTGACTCGTCAGACCTTCCGGCGTCCTGTCACGTTGCCGTAGATCACGATCAGGATCGCCGCGACGACGATCCCCACCAGGAACGGGATGAACTCGAAACCACCGTTCGAGTTCTTGTAGCCGAGCTGGAAGACCAGCCACGAGGCGATCAGCGATCCCAGGATCCCGATGATGATGGTCATCAGGAGTGAGATGTTCTGCTTGCCCGGAAGCACGAGACGGGCCAAGGCCCCGATGATGAGACCGCCGATGATGGCGCCGATAATCGTTCCGACCACGGTTGCTCCTTCGTGCGGCTGCGGCGCCGCGTTCAGCCGGGGCCCCCTTCGGCCCCGTGAGAGGACCAGAGGACCACGGATCGTCGCCCCACGCACGCGGAAGGGTCAGACGCGGAAGGTCACACGCAGAGGGCTCAGACGCCGAAGCCGACGCCTCGCTTGTCGGACTCGCCGATCTGGACGTACCCGAGGACCGCTGCCGGGACGAGGAGCTGGCGTCCCTTGTCGTCGACGAGGGTGAGGACGGTGCCCTTCTCGAGGGACGCGCTCACGGCCGCGGCGATGTCGGCTGCGCTCTCGGTGGACTCGAAGACGACCTCGCGAGAGACGTTCTGGACGCCGATGCGGACCTCCACGGTGATTCCCTTCGTGTTGGGGTGGGCACGCGGCATACCTGCGCGTGCGGTGGTGACGCCAAGGCTAACGAGCGGTGCCTCAGGAACCTTCCCCGCCCACCTTCGGGAACGAGCCGAGGCCGCGCCACGCCAGGGCGCCCATCAGCAGGGCCGCCTCGTCCTTGGGCACGTCGGAGTCCTGGGCGAGCCAGTGGCGGGCGCTGACCTGAGCCAGGCCGGTGAGGGCCATGCCGAGCAGTGAGGCGTCCTCGTCGGTGAGCCCGGTGTCCTCGGCGATGACCTCGGCGACGGCCTCCGCGCAGACCAGGCCGACGGCGTCGAGGCGGTTGCGGACGGCGGACTCGTTGGTGAGGTCGGACTCGAAGATGAGCCGGAAGGCCGCCCCGTCGCGCGAGACGAAGTCGAAGTAGGCCGCGATCGTCGCGTAGACCCGCTCCTTGTTGTCCTGGGTCGAGGCGAGGGCCTCGCGGACGAGCTGCTCGAGGGCCTCGCTGTGCTTGTCGAGCAGGGCCAGGTAGAGCTCGAGCTTGCCGGGGAAGTGCTGGTAGAGCACCGGCTTGGAGACCCCGGCACGGTCGGCGATGTCGTCCATGGCGGCCGCGTGGTAGCCGGACTCCACGAAGGCGGCCTGCGCGGCTTCGAGGAGCTGGGCGCGGCGGGCGGAGCGCGGGAGGCGCTGGCCACGGGCGTTGTCGGTGCCTGGAACTGCCTGAAGCGACATGGTGACTCTCTGTTCGGCGGTGGTGCAGCCTGACGGCGGTGTCCTCCACATCGTACGGGTGGGTAACCTGCATCACATGGCGATCCCACCGCTGGTTGCGCCCGGACCGGAGCTCACGACCGAGCAGAAGGCCCGCTACGCCCGTCACATCCTGCTCCCCGAGGTCGGTCTGGAGGGGCAGCGCAGACTGGCCAGCGCACGCGTCCTGGTCATCGGCGCCGGGGGTCTCGGGTCGCCCGCCCTGATGTACCTCGCGGCGGCCGGGGTGGGCACCGTCGGGGTGGTCGACGACGACGTGGTCGACGCGTCGAACCTCCAGCGTCAGATCGTCCACGGGGTCGCCGACGTGGGTCGCCCCAAGACCGAGTCGGCCGCCGAGACGGTCGCCGCCATCAACCCGCTGGTCACGGTCGTCCGCCACGACGTGCGGCTGACCTCCGAGAACGCCCTCGAGATCCTCGCCGACTACGACGTCGTCCTGGACGGAGCCGACAACTTCCCGACCCGCTATCTCGTCAACGACGCGTGCGTCTTCCTCGGGATGCCGCACGTCTGGGGGTCGATCTACCGGTTCGACGGGCAGGTGTCGGTGTGGTTCTCGGGCTACGGTCCCTGCTACCGCTGCGTCTTCCCCGAGCCTCCGCCACCCGACGCGGTCCCGTCGTGCGCGACCGGCGGCGTGCTCGGCGTGCTGTGCGCGGCGATCGGGTCGGTCCAGGTCGCCGAGGCGGTCAAGCTCATTGTGGGACAAGGGGATCCGCTCGTCGGCCGGCTCCTCGTGCATGACGCCCTGCGCCAGACCTGGGACTCCCTGACCGTGCGCGCCGACCCCCACTGCCCGGTGTGCGGCGAGTCCCCGACCGTCACCTCGCTCGTCGACTACGAGCAGTTCTGCGGTATGCCGGGTGCTTCCGCGACGGGGTCCGCGCAGGAGGGTGAGCAGGACCACCGGGACGCCGGCCCTCGGGGCGCGGGTTTCGCCGAGGTGTCGGCGAGGGACCTGGCCGACATGCTGGCGCAGCGGGAGCGCGGTGACCGCGAGCTCGAGCTCGTCGACGTCCGGGAGCCCGGCGAACGTGCCGTCGTGTCGATCCCGGGCGCCCGGGCCCTGCATCTCGACCGGTTCCGGGACGGGACGGCGGCCGCCGAGCTGCCGCCCGGCATACCTGTCGTGCTGATGTGCAAGTCCGGGGTCCGGTCCGCCGAGGCCGCCGGGATCCTCGCCGCGACCGGCCGCGCCGACGTCGCGAACCTGACCGGTGGCGTGCTCGCCTGGGTCAGGGACGTCGACCCGAGCCTGCCGGTCTACTGAGGGACACGATGGTCACCGAGCCCGGGCGGGTCAGTGGTGCCCCCAGCGACTTCGCCGACGATGTGCTCGAGGTGGTCGACACGATCCCCGAGGGGATGGTGATGACCTACGGCGACATCGCCGAGCTGCTCGGTCGCGGTGGGCCCCGTGGCGTCGGCACCGTGATGGCCAGGTATGGCTCGGACGTCCCCTGGTGGCGGGTGATCCGCGCCGGGGGCTACTTCCCGCAGGGGCTCGAGGACGAGGCGCTGGCGCACTACCGGCAGGAGGGCACTCCACTGGTCCGCGGGCAGGTCGACGGGCGCCGGGTCGACCTGGCGCGCGCTCGCTGGCTGGAGGCCCAGCCGCCGGTCCCCCCGGCCTCGTGACGTCGGCTCGACCGCGCGCGGAGCGGGGGTCTGTGCACAGACATCCGTGCCACTTCGCACTGAGCTGGTCTGTGGTCAGAAGGCCGAGGGTCTGTGCACAGACGTGCGCGCCGACGATCAGGCTGTCGTCGTGGGAGTGGCGCGGGTGCCACTGTCGGTCGCGGATGGTGGGATGAACCGATGCTGACCCTGCGCCGAGCTCCGAGCGTGGTGGTGCAGGCGCCCCCGCTGGACGATGTCCAGCTGGCCGCGCTCGCCCACCGCGGCGGACTGCTGCGCGTGCTCGGCGGCCCGGGCACCGGCAAGACGACGACAGCGATCGAGGCCGTCGTGGCGCGCGTCGAGTCGGGGGAGGCAACGCCCGACCAGTGCCTCATCCTGACCTCCTCGCGCGTCGCCGCGGGCAGCCTGCGGGAGCGGGTGACGTCCCGGCTCGGAGGCACCTCGACCGAGCCGCTGGCCAGGACCCACCAGGCGCTCGGTTTCGGCATCCTGCGCCAGGCGGCGGCGCTGCGCGGCGACCCCACACCCCGGCTGCTCAGCGGACCCGAGCAGGACGTCATCCTGCGGGAGCTGCTGGCCGGTCACGCCGAGGAGGGCACGGGCCCCGACTGGCCCGAGCGGGTGCATCTCGCGCTGGGCACCCGCGGCTTCCGGGGTGAGCTGCGCGACCTGCTCATGAGGGCGGTCGAGCACGACCTCGAGCCGGCCGACCTCGTCCGCCTGGGGCGTGAGCACGGCAGGCCCGAATGGGTCGCGGCGGCTGACGTGCTCGCCGAGTACGACGAGGTCACGGCCCTGTCCGCGCCCGGCGCCTACGACCCGGCGTGGATCCTGGGGGCCGCGGCAGACCTCCTGCAGGAGGACCCCGCCGCACGCGGCCGACTGGTCGACGGGCTGCGCCTGGTGGTCGTCGACGACGCCCAGGAGCTCACCTCCGCCGCGGCCCGCCTGCTGCGCACGATCGCCTCGCCAGGGCTCGACCTGATCCTGCTCGGCGACCCCGACAGTGCGGTGCAGACCTTCCGGGGCGCCGACCCGCGCCACCTCAGCGACGGGTGGACGCAGCTGGCCACCGCGGGGGAGCCGCGCACCCTCGTGCTGCCCACGGCATACCGGCTGCCGCAGGCGCTCGTCGACGCGGCGGCCAGGGTTGCTCCCAAGATCGGCGCCCTCGGCGGCGGCCTGCAGCGTGGCGCGGCCGCCGGGCGTGCGGGTGGCCAGGTCGACGTACGGCTGCTGCGCGCGGTGAGCCAGGAGGCCAGCTATGTGGCAGCGGAGCTGCGCGAGGCGCACCTGCGGTTCGGCATCCCCTGGTCGGAGATGGCGGTCATCGTCCGTGGCCAGGGCCGCACCGCCACCCTGCGCCGCGTGCTGATGGCGGCGGGGGTGCCCGTCGCCGGCACGGCCACGGACCTCCCGGTGCGCGACGAGGTGGCGGTACGCCCCCTGCTGGCCCTTCTCGGGGTGGTCCTCGACCTGGCCCGCGGTGCGACGGACGCCCTCGACCCCGAGGTGGCGGTCGACACCCTCCTGTCCCCGATCGGTGGCGCGGACGCGGTCGGGCTACGGCGGCTGCGTCGCGCGCAGCGCAGGATCGAGCTCGGGAACGGCGGAGGGCGCACGAGTGACGAGCTCTTGGCCGCGGCACTGGTCGCTCCTGGTGCCCTGATCGAGCTCGGGCCCGAGGCCATCCCGGCGCGGCGGGTGGCGGCCACCATCGCGGCCGGGGTCAAGGCCGCACGGGGCGCCCTGGACGGTAGCGCCGCGGGCGACGGGGACCCGGTCTGGCGCTGGGAGCCCGGCGTCACCGCGGAGTCGGTGCTCTGGGCCATGTGGGCCGCCACCGGGCTCGGCGCCGAGTGGCAGGCGACCGCGCTCGGCGGTGGCTCGGGCGCCGCGCGGGCCGACCGCGACCTCGACGCCGTGGTGGGCCTGTTCGACGCGGCGGCGAAGTTCGTCGACCGGCTCCCGCAGGCCGGGCCCGAGGAGTTCCTCACCCACATCGGCAACCAGGACATCCCCGGTGACACCCTGGTCGCGCGGTCACCGGTGGGCGAGTCGGTCACCGTCACGACCCCCCAGGCGGCTGCCGGTCGCCAGTGGCACCTTGTCGTCGTCGCGGGGGTGCAGGAGGGCGTCTGGCCGGACCTGCGGCTGCGGGGGTCGCTGCTCGGGTCGGAGCACCTGGTCGACGTGGTGTCAGGTCGGGCCACGACGTTCCGGGCGGCCCAGGCCGCCGTCCGGTACGACGAGACCAGGTCGTTCCTCGTCGCGCTGACCCGGGCGAGCGACCGGGTCATCGTCACGGCGGTCCGCTCCGACGACGAGCAGCCCTCCGTATACCTCGACGTCGTCGACCCGGAAACCATTGCCACCCAAGGGGATCGGCGCTTCGCCGAGGTCGCGCGCACGATGACCCTGCCGACGCTCGTCGGCGAGCTGCGCCGTCAGCTCGTCTCCGCTGACTCCGGCGTACGCGCCACCGCGGTGGCCGCCCTGGCCCGGCTCACCCACGAGGGCGTGCCGGGTGCTGATCCCAGCCAGTGGTGGGCCCTGCGCGAGGTGTCCGACGACCGGCCGCTGCGCGCGCAGGACCAGGAGGTCAGGGTCTCGCCGAGCAAGGTCGAGTCGTTCGGCAGCTGCGGCCTGCGCTGGCTGCTCGGCTCCGTCGGTGGGGACGGGCCGTCCGTGGGGGCGGCGGACATCGGCACGCTCGTGCACGACATCGCGGCCGAGCTCGGTGACGTCGATGCCGACACCCTGGTCGCCGAGGTCGATGCCCGCTGGGGCCGCCTCGGTATGCCGGCCGGCTGGGTCTCGGACCGCAAGCGCCACGAGGCGCATGGCATGGTCCGCAGGCTCGCGACCTACTTCGAGGAGGCCCGGGCGGCCGGCTGGGTGCGGCTCGGCGCGGAGCTCGACATGAAGGTCGTCCTCGGCAGGGCCGTGCTCAGCGGCAAGGTCGACCGCATCGAGGGCACGCCTGACGGGACCGCCCTGCGTGTCGTCGACTACAAGACGGGGAGCAGCAAGCCCCGCGCCGAGGAGCTGGCGCGCCACCCCCAGCTCGGTGCCTACCAGCTCGGTGTCGAGAGTGGCGCCTTCGGTGAGCTGGGTGACCGGTCCGCGGGGGCCGCCCTGCTCCAGGTCGGCAAGGCCGCCCTGGTCAAGACGACCCTGCAGACGCAGGACCCGCTGCGCGACGACGCGGACCCGCAGTGGGCCGCCGACCTCGTGACGGGGACGGCCGAGGGGATGGCCGGTTCGACGTTCGCGGCGACAGTGGGCGACTGGTGCAAGCTCTGCCAGGTCAAGGCGTCCTGCCCGGCCCAGCCCGAGGGGCGGGTGCTCTGATGGCGCGAGAGCTGTTGTCTGCCAAGGAGATTGCCAGTGCCCTGGGCTTGCCGGAGCCCACGGCTGCGCAGGTCGAGGTCATCGAGGCCCCCATGGCGCCCCTGCTCGTGGTGGCCGGGGCGGGGTCGGGCAAGACCGAGACGATGACGGGGCGCGTCGTGTGGCTGGTCGCCAACGGCTTCGTGGAGCCCGACCAGGTCCTCGGCCTGACCTTCACCCGCAAGGCTGCGACCGAGCTCGCCGAACGCATCGGGGCCCGTCTGCGGCTGCTCCAGCAGCGCGACGTGTGGCATCCGCGCACCGACGACGCCGAGACCGGTGCGGAGGTGCTCGGCGGCACACCGACCGTGTCGACCTACCACTCGTATGCCGGGCGGCTCGTGCGCGAGCACGCCCTGCGGCTGGGGTACGAGTCCGAGTCCCGGCTGCTGTCCGAGGCCGCTGCGTGGCAGTACGCCTCCGAGGTGGTCGCTGCCTACGACGGGCCGATGGACGACGTGCAGTTCGCCGAGTCCACCGTGACCGCGGCCGTCGTGGACCTGGCAGGGGAGATGGCTGAGCACCTCGTCGAGGTCGGTGACGTCGCGGCATACCTGGAGCGGGTCCTGGCGGCCCTGGATGCGTTGCCTCCCCACCCGGGGGCGCGTGGCAAGGACCTTCCGGGGGAGGTCAAGAAGATGCGCGAGCAGCTGCGGGCGCGGGCCGGGGTGCTGCCGATGGTGCAGCGATACCTCGAGCTCAAGCGCGGCCGTGACGCGATGGACTTCGCCGACCAGATGGCGCTCGCGGCGCGTCTCGCGATGTCCTTCCCCGACATCGGTGCCATCGAGCGACAGCGGTTCGGCGCGGTGCTGCTCGACGAGTTCCAGGACACCTCAGCCGCCCAGCTCGAGCTGTTGCGGTCCCTGTTCGTGGCACCCGGGGAGCCCTCCCCGGTGACCGCCGTGGGCGACCCGCACCAGTCGATCTACGGATGGCGGGGGGCGAGTGCGACCACCCTCAGCGAGTTCCGCCGCGCGTTCGGCACCCCCACGCACCCGGCTCCCGTCCTGCCCCTGGCGACCAGCTGGCGCAACGACGTGGGGGTGCTCGAGGTGGCGAACGCCGTGGCGGGTCCGCTGCGCGCGGGGTCTAAGGTCCCTGTCGACGAGCTCGCTCCTCGTGCGGGGGCCGGGTCGGGTCGGGTGGCCGTCGCCCGGGTCGAGACCGCCGGCGACGAGGCTGCCCTGGTCGCCTCGTGGCTGGAGGAGCGTCGGGCGGCCGGGGCGAAGTCGGCCGCCGTCCTGTGCCGCAAACGGTCCCAGTTCGCTGCCTTGATCGAGGCGCTCGACTCCCGGGGGATTCCCCACGAGGTGGTGGGTCTCGGCGGCTTGCTGCTCACCCCGGAGATCGAGGACATCACCGCGCTGCTGCACGTCGTCAACGACCCGAGCCGCGGCGACCAGCTCATGCGGTTGCTCACCGGGCCGCTGTGTCGCCTCGGGGCGGCGGACCTCGACGGGCTGATGGCGTGGGCTCGCCACCAACAGGACCTCAGGCTGGGTGTCGAGGACCGGTTCGCGCCGCAGGACGACGACGACGCCGAAGGGGCCGTCGCCGAGGCGCTCGCCCAGCCCGGCGTCGGTGGTGGGTCGGGCCGAGCGACCTCGACGCCTCGCGACCAGGCGCCAGACAGCTCCGACCGCGTCAGCATCGTCGAGGCGGTGGACGATCCGCCGCGCCCCGGGTGGACCAGCTGGGACGGCAAGAGGGTCAGTGACGTGGGGCTGGGACGGCTACGCGGTCTGCAGCAGGCCATCCGCCGCCTGCGGTCCCTGACCGCCCTGCCGTTGGCCGATCTCGTGGGGGAGGCGGAGCGGGCCCTGGGCCTCGACATCGAGGTGCTGGCTCGCGAGGGCTACACGCCGGCCGCGGCGCGGGCCCACCTCGACGCCTTCGCGGACGTCGCGGCGACCTTCACGGTGAGCGCCGACCGGCCCAACCTCGGCGGGTTCCTGGCCTGGCTGACGGCTGCCCTGAAGGAGGAGCGGGGACTCGACAAGGGCTACATCGAGGCATCCTCGGACGCCGTCCAGATCCTGACCATCCACGCGGCGAAGGGCCTGGAGTGGGATGCCGTCGCGGTCCCCGGGCTCGTGGAGGGATCGTTCCCCGCCCTCTCCGCGGCGGTCAGCCGCTCCGACGGGGAGCAGTGGAGCGTGTCGCTGCCCAAGCAGCGCGGCTGGATCGGCGGACTGACCGACGGTGGCATCCCCTACGCCCTGCGGGGCGACCACGAGGGTCTCCCGCTGCTCGACTGGCAGGGCGCCTCGGACTGGAAGGACATGGAGACGCGGGTCGAGGCCTTCCTGCGTGGAGGCGGCGACCACGGGGTCGAGGAGGAGCGCCGACTCGCCTACGTCGCCTTCACCCGCGCCCGGTCCGACATGCTGCTGACAGCGCCGGTCTGGACCGATGGCAAGACCCCCAAGGTCACCTCCAGGTTCCTCACCGAGCTCCTGGAGGCCGAGTCGGCCCTGCCCGTCGACCGCCTCGCGTGGGTCGACCTTCCCGACCCGGCCGTGCCGGAGGAGGCCCTGAACCCGACGGCCGCCGAGGCCCTGTCGGTGCAGTGGCCGGCCGACCCGCTCGCCCAGCGCCGTGCCGCGCTGGCAGCGGGGGCTGCCGCTGTCCGGTCGGCCGTGGAGGCCCAGCGCGAGGATGCCCGCGAGGATGCCGGCGGGCTGGGTGGAACTGTGGAGCAGGGAGTGCTTCCGATGCCGGGCGCCGCCTTGCCGGTGCTCGAGGAGCTGGACCTGCTACTCGAGGAGCGCCGTCGACTCGCCCACCGTGGCGCCGTCACCGTGCTGATGCCGCGGCACCTCTCGGCGTCGGCCGTGGTGGCGCTGGCCCAGGACCCGGCCCGTTTCGCCTCAGCCCTGCGTCGCCCCATGCCCGAACCCCCGGCGCTGGCCGCCCGCCGGGGGACGGCCTTCCACGCGTGGGTGGAGCAGCACTTCGCCCAGGCCGCCATCGTGGACATCCTCGACCTGCCCGGCAGCGCCGACGACGACCCCGGCGACGACGGCGACCTGCCCCTCATGAAGGAGCGGTTCCTCGCCAGCGACTGGGCCCATCGCACGCCGGCAGAGATCGAGATCGCCGTGGAGACCGTCATCGACGGGATCGCCGTGCGCGGTCGCATCGACGCCGTCTTCCCCCGGCCGGGTGGTGGCTTCACGATCGTCGACTGGAAGACGGGTGCCAAGCCTTCGGGTGGCTCCGGAGCGACTCGCGCCCTGCAGCTCGCCGCCTACCGTGTCGCGTTCGCGCGGCTGCGCGGCCTGGACCTCGACGACGTCGATGCCGCGTTCTACTACGCGGCCACGGGCGAGACCGTGTGGCCGGACCTGCCCGATGACCGCTCCCTCGCGACGTTGTTGGCAGGCGTCCCGGAGTAGCGGCGGGGCCCGCCGGCCGCCACCGTCCGGTCGGCTCTACCGTCGCGGGCTGTAGCCGGGCTCGAACTCGGGCCCGGGGTCGTCGCCCTCGATGGGCGTGATGGGGTCGGGGGCCGTGACGGCCTCGTCGCGGCGCCCGGCGGTTCGCAGCTCTGTCACGTCGATCTCGGCCGTGATGTCGTGTGCGTCCGACGCGGAGCGTTCCCGGCCGCCCTCGTCGACCTCATCGAGCCCGTCGTCGTCATCGCCCTCGTCGAACCCGTCGCCCTCGTCGAACCCGTGGCCCTTGTCGCCTGCGCCGAGCGCGTCAACCTCAAAGCCGTCGTCGAGCGTGTCGACGCTGCTGCCGGACGGGTCAGGGTCGCCGGCCGTTCGAGCGAACATGACCTCGACATCGTCCTCGTCGTCTTCGTCGTCCTCGACGACCACTGGCGGCACGAGCACCGGGCTCTTGGGCCGTGCCGGAGCAAGACCGGCCCGCCTGTAGTCGTTGGCCTCTTCCTCCTCCGCGTGCGCGCGAGCGTCCAGTCGGCGCAGGGCAGCGGCGTGGCGTTCGACCTCCAGGCGGTCGCCTCCGGTCACGGCCGACATCAGCTGCGACAGGGTCCGCATCTGGGCGCAGAGCTTGGCGCGGGTCAGCAGGTGGACGTCAGGGCGCTCCGCGCGGGCGTGCGCGTAGGCCTCCATCAGCGTCTCCAGAGCCCTCGGTGGGGCTTGAGTGACCAGCGCGAAGAAGTCGTCGGCCGGGTCGGCGACCTTCGCATCCTCCCAGCCGGTGAACGCCTTCACGCGGCCGGTCGACGCGTCGTCCTCGTCGTCGAAGACCACGAGGACCTGGTCTCCGGTGAGGTCACCGTGGGTCGGTGTCGGAGCGAACCGCCACAGCGTCACGTCCTCGAGGAGCTTCTCCCACCGCGCGAGCAGCCCCGTGGGGACGTGTCCGGTGGCGGCCGCCCGGTCGAGCTCGCTGAGCCGACGGGTGCGGTACGTGTCCGCGTCGTAGGCCGGGAGTCCGGCTTCGTCGAAGAGCCCGTGGTCGGCGTTGTGGAGGGCGGCGATGGCCCGGCCGAGCTCGGCGGCGAGCCCCGGGCCGCCCGGCAGCTGGGCGAAGTCGATGTTCTGCCCCGGCAGGTACGGATAGATGGCGGCTCGGCCGCCCCCCTTCAGGGGCGCGAAACCCTTGGGCGTCGGCACACTGAACGGCAACCGTCGGGCCAGCAGGGTCAGCAGGCCGAAGGTGGACTCCATCTGGGCCGCGGCCGCCTGGCTGCGTGGCACCCGGACGACCCAGCGGCGGTGTTGGGTGTCCTGCACGAACGCCACGTCGTACTGCTGCTCGGGCGCACCGGGGAGGGCCTCGACGCTGGCGGGGTCGAGGCCCGGCACAGCGGCACTGGCGAGTGCGGCGAGGAAGAGGGGGCTGCGGTCCACACCGTCACCGTATGCCGTGCGGGCGCGCCTAGGGTGGAGGCGTGGGCCTCCCGATCGAAACTCTCCCGAATCTGTCGCTCGCCCGTCCCGGCCTGGATCGTCACGCGCTGCGGCGGTCCGAACCCGACCTGCTGCCGCGGCTGTTGGCGCAGCCCACCACCCGGGTGCTGGTCGTGCGCGGCGACACGGTCCCAGTGGTCGCCGGGGCTGGGCAGGACGGGCCGGCGCTGGCGTTGCGACCGCCGACGGAGACGGACTCCACCGCGCTGGTCCTCTACCTGGGGCAGGACGGTGAGGGCACGGCATACCTCGCGGTGGTGGAACCCGCCGCGCCGTCCGGACAGACCGCGTCGGCCGGGTCGTCCGGGTCTGGTGGCGAGGAGGCGGGGGACGAGGGGGAGCAGTGGCGCACGCTGCGACAGATCGGGGCGGACCTGTCCGACCGCGACGCGACGCTCTTCGCCACCGCCCTGGCACTGGCGAACTGGCACGCCACCCACACCCACTGTCCACGCTGCGGTGCCACGACCACGCCCGACCAGGGAGGCTGGCTGCGCCGGTGCGACGCGGAGGGCAGCGAGCACTACCCCCGGACGGATGTCGCGGTGATCATGTCGGTCATCGACGACGAGGACCGCATCCTGCTGGCCAGGGGCGCGGGCTGGGGGACCGGGCGGTTCTCGGTGCTGGCGGGCTTCCTCGAACCGGGAGAGAGCCTGGCTGCCGCGGTCGCGCGCGAGGTCCACGAGGAGGTGGGCCTGGAGGTCCGCGACGTCGAGTACCTCGGGGACCAGCCGTGGCCGTTCCCGAACTCGATCATGGTCGGGTTCACCGCACGAGCGACCGCCAGCGACCTGCGGATCCAGGAGTCGGAGATCGCGGAGGCCCGGTGGTTCACCAAGGACGAGTACCGCGAGATCCTCGCCACCGGGCAGGTGAGTGCGTCGACGCGGCTGTCGATCGCGCGCAGGATCATCGAGCGGTGGCTGGGCCACGACCTCGCGGACGTGGCGCCGGCCTGAGCCCGCCTGAGTTCGCTAGCCCGGCTGAACCCGGCAGCGCCCGGCGCGAGCGTGTCAGGCCTCAGCGCGTCAGGACGCGAGCTTGCGCTTGACCTCGTGGATGGACGGGTTCGTCGCCGAGGAGCCGTCCGGGAAGAGCAGCGTGGGGACAGTCTGGTTGCCGTCGTTGGCGTCCATCACGAACTTCACGGCCTCGGGCACCTCCTCGATGTTCACCTCGGTGAAGGCGATGCCCTCGCGGCCCATCTGTGCCTTGAGACGGTTGCAGTACCCGCACCACGAGGTGCTGAACATCGTCACGGAGCCGGGGGCAGGGGACTTCAGGGCGTTGGCGCTCATGCGTCTCTTTCGCAGGTGGGGCGGTCACGGGGACCGGGGGTTCGTAGTCGACAACACCGACCCGGCGGCTGATCTTCCGGGTCGGCATGTGATCTCTGTGACCATGATGGCTCACCTCGCAGACTCCCGCACCGGACCCCGCCCGTACTCGCAGTGACCGCGGGTCGCAATCTCGGCTGGTCCAGTGACGACCGGCGTCGGTCGCGCATGACAGGATCGCGCCGATGACTGTCCAGCCCCGCGGCATACCCGTGCACGCCTCCGCCGACGACATCCTCGACGCGCTCGACCCCGAGCAGCGCGAGGTGGCCGCGCACCCCCTGGGGCCCATGGTGGTGCTGGCGGGGGCAGGCACCGGCAAGACCCGCGCGATCACCCACCGCATCGCCTACGGCGTGCACTCGGGCGCCTACCAGGGCCCCCGCGTGCTGGCCGTGACGTTCACCGCGCGCGCTGCCGGCGAGATGCGCACCCGGCTTCGCACCCTCGGGGTCGGCGGGGTGCAGGCCCGCACCTTCCACGCGGCCGCGCTGCGCCAGCTGCACTACTTCTGGCCGCAGGCGATCGGCGGTGCGGCCCCCGAGGTGATGAGCCAGAAGGCCGCAGCGGTGGCCCAAGCCGCTGCGTCCCTGCGGCTCGACCTCGCCCGCGACCGCACCGCCATCCGCGACCTCGCCGCCGAGGTGGAGTGGGCCAAGGTCTCGATGCTCACCCCGGAGACGTATGCCGCGGGTGCGCGGGCCGCCCGCCGCGAACCTCCCGGTCTGGACGCGACCGCGATGGCCCGGGTGCTGGAGGCCTACGAGCAGGTCAAGACCCAGCGGGGGGTGATCGACTTCGAGGACGTCCTGCTGCTCACCGTCGGGATCCTCGCGGAGCGCGAGGACATCGCCAGGGCCGTGCGCTCGCAGTACCGGCACTTCGTCGTGGACGAGTACCAGGACGTCAACGCGCTGCAGCAACGCCTGCTCGACCTGTGGGTGGGCGGACGGGACGACCTGTGCGTCGTGGGGGACCCCGCGCAGACGATCTACTCCTTCACTGGTGCGAGCCCACGTCACCTGCTCGACTTCCAGACCCGGCACCCCAAGGCTCGGCTCGTCCGGCTGGTCCGCAACTACCGGTCGACCCCGCAGATCGTGGGACTGGCCAACCTCGTCGTGCGCGGGCCGTCGGGCTCGATGCGCAGCAACGCCGTCCAGCTGCAGGCCCAGGGCGCCGACGGGCCGACGCCGGTGCTGACCTCCCACCCGGACGACCCGGCCGAGGCGGCAGCGGTGGCCCGGGAGATCGCCGCCCTCGTGGCTCAAGGGGTCTCGCCGGCCGAGATCGCGGTGCTCTTCCGCACCAACGGGCAGTCCGAGGCCTTCGAGTCGGCGCTGGCCGAGCAGGAGATCCCCTACCTCGTCCGCGGAGGGGAGAGGTTCTTCGCGCGCCGGGAGGTCCGCGACGCGATTCTGCTGCTGCGCGGGGCCGCTCGCTCCGATGACGCGTCCAAGCCGTTGCCCGAGCTGGTCCGTGACGTGCTGCTCGGGGCCGGCTGGACCCGCGAGCCCCCCGGCTCGGGTGGCGCCGGCCGCGAGCGGTGGGAGTCGCTCAGCGCGCTCGCAGCCCTGGCCGACGACCTGGTCGCCACGACGCCGCAGGCGCGGCTGCCCGACTTCATCCGCGAGCTCGACGAGCGCGCCGCGGCGCAGCACGCCCCGGCCGTGCAGGGCGTCACCCTGGCCTCGCTGCACGCAGCCAAGGGGCTGGAGTGGGACGTCGTGTTCCTCGCCGGCGTCTCGGACGGGTACCTGCCGATCATGATGGCCGAGACCCCGGAGGCGATCGAGGAGGAGCGGAGGCTGACCTACGTCGGGGTGACGCGGGCGCGGCGCGAGCTGAGGTTGTCCTGGTCGGGGGCGCGCACCCCCGGGGCCCGGGCGAGCCGACGACCCTCCCGCTTCCTCGACGGGGCGGCGAGCATCCTCGGCGACGGTGCCCGCTCGACCCCCAAGGGATCCGGCAAGGTCGGGTCCGCGCAGGGTTCCGGCAGAGCCGGTCGAGGCAAGCAGCTCAAGGCCGCCCTCCCCATGCACTGCCGCACCTGCGGCACCGAGCTCACCACGGCGGCACAGCGCAAGACCGGTCGGTGTGACACCTGCCCGCCGACCTACTCCGAGGAGACGTTCGAGCGGCTTCGCGCCTGGCGACTGGCCGTGGCGCGTGAGGCGAGCGTGCCGGCATACGTCGTCTTCACCGATGCGACGCTCACGGCGATCGCCGAGCGCGAGCCCACCTCCGACGGTGAGCTGACTCAGATCTCCGGGGTCGGGGCACGCAAGCTGGGGCTCTACGGCGCGCAGGTGCTGGCGCTCATCGGCGGCCAGGACGTCGATTCTGTGCTCGAAAGTCATTCTGTCGCAACGGATTCCGACGAATAGGCTCGCGTTTACCAATTCTTTGCGGGAAATCTCGTTAAATGCGTTGCTGCCCCGCAGAGGCGTCCCGTACTCTGGAGCAACACACCAGCCCAGGGTGTCGCGCGCGATGCGCTGGGGTCCACGAGCAGCCGAAGGAGGGTAGGTCCCAATGGAGAACTTCACGATGACGATCGACGCGACTCACATGTCCCGCGTCCGTTCCGTGTGCCCCGAGGCCGGCCGTGTCCTCCTCGCAGGCAGCCGTGGATGGGTCCAGGGGACCACTGTGCCCGCGCCCATCACCACGTCCGTGATCACCGATGCTCCGGTCCCGACGTCCTACGTCGGCGCCTTCGGTGCCACCAAGGATCTCGAGTTCCGTCCCTTCGGAGAGCCACCTGTCTAGGCCACCAGCCAGCAGGCCCTCTCCGAGGCCGCGGAACCCGATATCCGGGATCCGCGGCCTTTCTGTTTGTCCAGACAGATTTCTTCCGCACCACCGCCAGCAGGAAGAAGCACCACCACCGATGAAGTCCGACACCGAAGAGAACGGGCCGGCCCCCGACCGGGGACCCACCGGCCAGACGGAACCAGGGAAATCTGCCACCACCGTGGCGGGACGACGAGAGGGAGGTGACACCCGATGCATCTGAGCGCACTCCACGACCTGAACGAGCAGGCCGCGATCGCAGGCGCCGGCATCCCGTGTCGAGAGAACGACGCGGAGATGTGGTTCGCCGAGAGCCCGGCCGACGTCGAGTTCGCGAAGTCGCTGTGCCACACGTGCCCGGCCAGGGCCGCCTGCTTCGCGGGCGCGCTCGAGCGGTCCGAGCCGTGGGGCGTGTGGGGCGGTGAGCTCTTCATCCAGGGCGTCGTCGTCGCACGCAAGCGGCCGCGTGGCCGGCCGCGGAAGAACCCGGTCGCCGCCTGATGTCGTCCATGACGTCCTTCGTGACCACTGGCGGGGGCGCCGGAGGGGTGATCGCGGGGCCAGCCGCAGGAGCTGGCCCCGCGGGACCGACCGTCGATCCCGCCCACCCTTCACCCGCCCACCTTTCACCCCTGCACCTTTCACCCACCCACTTTTCACACACCAGGAGCTTCACCATGTTCCAGGCCTTGTACGCCGACCTGGCGCGCGCCCATCGACGGCGCCGTCAACGGGAGTACCAGCGCCGGCTCGAGGCGCAGGCGCAGCACGAGATGCTGCTCGCCCTGCCTCGAATGCTGGCTCGGTGACCCCCGCGCCCGAACCCGCCGGGACCTTCCGCTCTGGAGGTCGTCCCGGCGGGTTCTCTCATGTCCGGGCGGGTTCCGGCTCCCGACTGGCTAGGGTCCGGGCATGTCTCGCGAAGCCGTCGTCTCGGCCCTGACGGCCCCGGACCTGTCCGCGGTCGTCGACCTCGTGGTCTGGGTCGACGACGGGGTGGCCCATGCCGCCAACCACCTCGGCGCCGTCAGGCTGCACGCCGACGGCACCCACGAGGTCCTGTCCGGGGTGGACCCGGTGGCGAGCGAGGACCCGATGGCGTTCCTGCCGTACGAGGTGGAGCTCGCGACCCCCGGCCCGCGGGTGTCCACCGACAACGCCTACCCGTATGCCGCGCAGCGGATCCTGTCGCTGTTCGCCGATCCCGACCGCAGCCCGGACCTCGCCGTGGTGCACACCCCGCGTCACTGGTTCGTCGACGAGGGCGGCCATGTGGGGGAACACGGCTCGCTCGACGTCATCCAGTCGAGGGCGCCGCTGGTGATGTCAGGCGCGGGTGTGGCCCGCCTGGGGGTCGTCGACGCCCACGCCCGGCTGGTCGACGTGGCGCCCACCCTCGCGGTCCTGGCGGGAGTGCCCGACGATGACCTGCTCGACGCCAACGGTGCGGCGCTCGACGGCGCTGCCCTCACGGCATACCTCGAACAGCGGCCGCACGGGCAGCGGTGCCGCGTCGTCGGCATCCTGTGGGACGGCGCCCACTGCGGTGACCTGCTCGACCTCGCGGCGAACGGCGAGCTGCCCGCGGTGGCGCGCCTGCTGCACCGGGGCACGGCGTTGCGCGGCGGCGCTGTCGCGGAGTTCCCCAGCGTCACCCTGACCAACCACACGTCGATCCTGACCGGGGTCGGGCCCGGGCGGCACGGGGTGCTGGGGAACGTCTACTACGACCGGGCGATGGGTGAGCAGGTCGTGCCCAACAACCCCGAGACGTGGCACCGCAGCGCGCAGTGGCTGCGGCCGGGAGTGCGCACCGTCTTCGAGATGGTGAACGACCATGTGCCACAAAGCAGCTCACCTCGCACCGCGAGCGTCGACGAGGCGATCGACCGGGGTGCGGACTACGGGACCATGGCGCTGCTGCGCATGGCGGGCGGGTTCGAGTCGGCCACCACCGGGATGGCTGACCTGCTGCCCGATCCCGCGACGTCGCCGTTCGTCCAGCAGCCCGACCACCTCGACGACCCCTACTTCCGCTGGTGCGTGCAGGTCGACGACATGGGGCTGCAGCAGGTGCTCGAGCTGTGGGAGACCGCCGACGACGCACCGACGCTGACCTGGTGGGCCAACGTGGTGACCGACGCCGGCCACCACGCGGGTGGCCCTCGGTCGGAGCCCGCCCGGGACTCGCTGCGCCAGAGTGACGCCCGGCTGGTGGCGTTCCTCGACCACCTCGAGGGACTAGGCGTCATGGACGAGGTGACGTTCGTGCTCACCGCTGACCACGGGTTCGAGAGCGCGGACCCGGGTGTCACCGGGTCGTGGAAGCCGGCCCTGGACGCCCTCGGCATCGCGTACCGCGACGAGGGTCCCGGCTTCGTCTACCTGTTCTGAGTTCGTCTGCCTGCTCTGAGTTCGTCTGACTGCTCTGAGCTCGTCCACCTGCCATGTGTCCGCCTACCTGCTGCGGGCGCCTGTCGTTAGGCTGGGCCGCATGGCTACGCAGATCCGGATCGCCCAGGACGAGGCTGCCGACGAGGTGCTGAGCACCGACCCGTTCGCCCTGCTCGTGGGCATGCTGCTCGACCAGCAGTACCCGATGGAACACGCGTTCCGCGGGCCCTGGAAGATCCTGTCGCGGTTCGGCACGCTCGCTCCCGACGCGATCGCGGCCGCGGAGGCGGAGTCGTTCGCCGACCTCTGTGCCACCCCGCCGGCGATCCACCGCTACGGCCGCTCGATGGCAGGCCGCGTGCAGCAGCTCGCGACCGTGGTGCGCGACCAGTACGACGGGCGGGCCGAGACGATCTGGACCGAGGCGAAGGACGCCCGCGACCTGCTGGCGCGGCTCAAGGCACTGCCCGGGTTCGGCGACCAGAAGGCGCGGATCTTCGCCGCCCTGGTCGGCAAGCAGCTGGACGTCCGACCGGCCGGTTGGCAGGAAGCCATCGGTCCGTACGCGGAGGACGGCTCCTACCGCTCCGTGGCCGACGTCGTCGACGCCTCGTCCCTGGCCAAGGTGCGCGAGTTCAAGCAGGCCGCCAAGGCAGCGGCGAAGGCCAAGGACGCCGCCCTCACCAAGGCCGCGCTCACCAAGAAGTAGCCATGGGCGACGCGGAGCGAACAGCGATGCAGCCGCCGGTCTGCGCGACCTGTGGCACCTCGGCCACCGACCCGGCACTGGCCGCGATCACGTGGACCCGGGGCACCGAGAACGGCCGCGAGGTCTGGATCTGCGACCGGTGCAGCCGCGAGCACCTGCGCAGCATCGAGGGCAAGCTCGACTCCGCCTGGTGGTGAGCGTGGGCCCCGGTCACGGGGCGGGCGGCGGTAGGTGACGCAGCTGCATACCCGGCATGTGGTCGACCACGATCTGGCGCGCTGGCACGGTCCCGCCGAGCTGGCACAGCACCCCGATGCCGCCCAGCCAGACCCGGTGGATCAGTAGGTAGCTCGGCGGCAGGTTGAGCTTCATCCCCACCAGGAACTCGGGCCGTCGGATGTCGTTGACGTGCGCGGCCACCCCCCGCAGCCAGGGGCGGCTGAAGGTGAACTCGGCGTGTGTCAGGGGCTCGATGAAGGGCTGGAGGTACTCCAGCAGCGCTTCGGCGTCCAGCGACATCGACGGCTTGATGAACCCCTCGGACCGCAGCCCATTCTCCAGCTCGGACGCCTCCGAGCGCAGGGCCGCGCCCACCAGCGAACCCATCGCCGGTGGTAGGCCCGCGGGCAGCCTGTTGACCGCGCCGTAGTCGATGACGCCGAGCCGTCCGTCGTCCAGCAGCCGGAAGTTGCCCGGGTGCGGGTCGGCGTGCAGCAACCCCGCGCGGGCCGGACCCACCAGCAGGAAGGCCATGTAGCGCGCGGAGGCGTCATTGCGCTGCTGGGGTGTGCCGGACGCGACGATCTGGGACAGCGGGGTGCCGTCCATCCACTCCGAGACGATGACGTGCTCGCTGTTGACCAGCACGTCGGGCACCGCGAAGTGCGGGTCGCCGCGGAACGCCTTGGCGAAGGTGCGCTGGTTGGCCGCCTCGAGGTTGTAGTCGAGCTCCTCGCTCATCCGGGACTTGAGCTCGTCGGTGATCGGCTTGATGTCCATGCCGGGGATCCAGCCGCCGGCCAGGCGGGCCACACGCGCGAGCTGGTTGAGGTCGGACAGCAGCGCCTTGCCCGCCCCGGGGTACTGGATCTTGACGGCAACCTCGCGCCCGTCCCGCCAGACCGCCCTGTGCACCTGGCCGATGGAGGCAGCGGCAGCCGGCGTGTCGTCGAACGACTGGAACTTGGCCGTCCGCCAGCGCGGCCCGAGCTCCTCGGCGAGGACCTTGTGGACGGTGGCTGCGGGCAGCGGGGGCGCCGCCTCCTGCAGCTTGGTCAGGGTGGCCCGGTAGGGGCCGGCCATCTCCTCGGGCAGTGCCGCCTCCATGACCGACATCGCCTGGCCGAACTTCATGGCGCCGCCCTTGAGCTCGCCGAGCACCTTGAACAGCTGCTCGGCCGTGCGGGCCTGGAGCTCGGCCGCGACGGCCTCCGCGGGCTTGCCACCGACTCGCTTGCCGAACCCCATGGCGGTGCGCCCGGCGAAACCCAGGGGCAGGCTGGCCAGTCGGGCCGTGCGGGTGACGGCACGGCGCGGGAGTTCGCTCACCCTGCCATTCTCGCCTGTGCGGAGGTGCCGACGTCAGCGGGTCGCCCAGACGTGTCGGATCCGTGCCTGCAGCCGCACCGCGGGTGCACCTCCCACTGCCGCTGTCGCACCCGCGGCCAGGGAAGCGACACCTCGAGGGAACGGCCCACCGGGAGCACCTGGCCGTCGAGCACCGCCAGGGCCACCATCGCGGTCATCGAGGTGGCCAGCCCGACCAGGGTCGTCTCGCCGCTGACCTCGGTGCCGGCTCCCACCCGGGCGGGCACCAGCTGTCCGAGCAGGGCCGGCCATCCCGGGTCACGGTCGGCGCGGGCGAGGTCCAGGCACCGCAGGCACGGTCCGTGCGGCACGACCACCGGCCCCACGACGGCCTCCAGCCCGTGCAGCACCACCGGCACGACAGGGATGCCGCGGACGCGCCAGGGCCCGGCGGCCGACGCGTCGAGGGCCTGGCTGCCGACCAGGACGACGAGTGCGGGGACTGGCGGCTCCGGTCGTCCGGTGAGCGACTGCTCCCAGTCGTCGGCCACCTCGACGCCCTGGCGCACGGTGCCGACTCCGGCGTGACGCAGCTGGGCAGCCAGCGCGGACGGCAGGCTTCCGCGACCCACGACGAACAGGTGGGCCGCGCGGCGCCTGGCCAGCGCGGCATACCCCTGCAGTGGTGGGGTGGTGGTGCGCAGCAACGCCTGGGCGTCGTGGGTGAGCAGGGCGCGCACCGCTGGGGGCACCGGCACGGGGTCGCCGGTCCGGGCGGTCAGGACGGGGTCGCCGGCCTCGACGACCAGGCCGTGCGCGAGGAGCAGGTCGAGCAGGTCCTGGCCGGCCGGGGAGCGCAGCGACTCAGGCACCGCGCGCGTGCCGTCCAGCGACTGGAGAGCGGTCACCTCGTCGTCGCGCAGCCCGTCGAGGACCACCGCGTGGTCGGGGTCGGTGCCGAACTGCACGCAGCCGGAGCCGCGCTGGAGCACGGGCCACACGGTCTTGAGGAGAGGGCGTCCGGTCACCCGGCCCAATCTCGCACATGGACGCGTGGCGGACTCGGGTCATCCACAGGAGCCGGAGCGGGCAGCTGAGAACGCCGCGAGGGGCGGACCCGACCGATGTCGGACCCGCCCCTCGCGATGGAGAGCCTGGGGTCAGGCCTTGCCGAGAATGCGGTTGAGGTTGGTGCCGCAGACGGGGCAGACGCCCTTGGCCATACGACGGCCGTTCGTCTCGACGACGCGGCCCTCCGCCTCGCGCTTCTCCTTGCACTTCACGCAGTAGAACTCGCCCTTGTAGGTCTCTTCAGCCATCGCCATGTCTCCTTTGTTCGCGGCACACGGTGCGCCGTCGGACTTCGGCCAACTTAGACCATGCTGAGCACAAAATGGCGCAAGGGGGGCCTGTGCGTCGTGCTCAGCGCCCACCCCTAGTCTTCGCCCCATGAGCGCACAGCCGTGGTGGGAGACCGAGCTCGAGGACCTGCGAGCCGACGTGCGGGAGGCGTCGGGCCGGCGGATCGCGGTGGTGACCCTTGACCTTCCGGAGCGCCGCAACTCCATGAGCACCGCGATGACCGCGTCATGGGTGAGGCTCATGGGGTTGTTGCGCACGGATGAGGCGCTCGCGGCCGTCGTCGTGACCGGTGCGGCCCCGGCCTTCAGTGGCGGGGGCGACCTGTCCTGGATCGTCAAGGACCCCGATGCCCCGGTCAGCGAGCTGCGCACGAGGATGCTCGCCTTCTATCGCTCGTGGCTCTCCATCCGCGACCTCGAGGTGCCCACGATCGCGGCCGTGAACGGTGCCGCGATCGGCGCCGGGTGCGCCATCGCCCTGGCCTGCGACATCCGGTATGCCGCCGCTGACGCCACGATCGGGGTGCCGTTCACCTCGCTGGGGCTTCACCCTGGGATGGCCACGACCTGGTCGCTGCCCAACATCGCCGGTCACGCCGTGGCCCGCGACCTGCTGCTCACCGGCCGGCTGGTCAGTGGGACGGAGGCGGTCGGCCTCGGCCTCGTGTCGCAGGCCCTGCCCACGGATGAGGTGCTGCCGGAGGCGATCGCGGCGGCTGAGCGCATCGCGGCCGCTGCGCCGGTCGCCACCAGGCTGACCCTGCAGGCGCTGCGCGACGGTGGGCACGCGACCTTCGACGACGCGCTGCAGTGGGAAGCCCTGGCGCAGGCGGTGACGCTCGCCACCGAGGACCTGCACGAGGGGATCGCAGCGGCAGCGGCCAAGAGGCGACCCACCTTCCACGGCCGCTGACCCGCCCGCCAGTCAGCCCGATCCCTCCCGATCCCTAACTTCTGCTAGCAGAAGTCAGCTGGCTCAGCAGAGGCTGCAACGTCTGCTGAGCCGGCCGAGGTCTGCTAGCAGAGGTTGGGGCCGACCGCACCGGCCCGGTGAGCGTGAGCGTGACTAGGGTCAGGCGCATGGACTTCTCCCTGTCACCGCGTGCCACCGACCTGCGCGACCGCGTCCGGGCGTTCGTCGACACCGAGATCAAACCCGTCGAGGCCAGCGTGCAGGCCGAGATCCTCCGCCGCCGGGAGAGCGGCGGCGACCCGTGGACGCCGTTGCCGGTCATCAAGGAGCTGCAGGCCAAGGCCCGGGCCCAGGGCCTGTGGAACCTGTTCCTGCCCAAGGAGCATGCCGGACGGTATGCCGCGGACTTCGGCACCGACGGTGGCGAGGGGCTGTCCAACCTCGACTACGCACCGGTGGCCGAGGTGATGGGCCGGTCGGCTCTCGCGCCGCTGGTCTTCAACAGCAACGCGCCCGACACCGGCAACATGGAGGTGCTCCTGCGGTACGGCTCGCCGGACCAGCAGCGCGAGTGGCTGGAGCCGCTGCTCGACGCGCGGATCCGCAGCGCCTTCTGCATGACCGAGCCGGACGTCGCGTCCTCGGACGCGACCAACATGGCGGCCACCGCGGTGGTCGACGGCGACGAGGTCGTCGTCAACGGGCGCAAGTGGTTCTCCACCGGGGTGGGCAACCCCGAGTGCAAGATCCTCGTCTTCATGGGACTGTCAGACCCGGACGCTGACCGCCACGCGCGCCACACCATGGTGCTCGTGCCCCGGGACGCCCCCGGCGTCAAGGTCGAGCGGATGCTCTCCACCATGGGCTACTTCGACGAGCCGCTCGGCCACGGCGAGGTGTCCTTCACCGACGTCCGGGTCCCGGCAGCCAACATCCTGCTCGGTCCCGGCCGCGCCTACGAGATCGCCCAGGGGCGGCTCGGCCCGGGGCGCGTGCACCACTGCATGCGCACCATCGGCCTGGCCGAGCGCTCGCTGGAGCTGGCCTGCCAGCGAGCCCTGTCGCGCACCGCGTTCGGCAAGCCGATCGCTCGACTCGGGGGCAACCTCGAGCGGATCGCGGACGCCCGCATCGCCATCAACCGTTCGCGCCTGCTCGTGATGCACGCGGCTTGGCTGCTCGACCAGGGCATGTCGACGCAGGCCTTGTCGGCCGTCAGCGAGATCAAGGTCGAGGTGCCCGCCATGGCCCTGGACGTCATCGACCTCGCGGTCCAGCTGCACGGCGGCGGCGGGATGACCACGGACTTCCCGCTCGCTGCGGCCTGGGTCGGCGCGCGCTCGCTGCGGCTCGCCGACGGCCCCGACGAGGTCCATCGCAGCGTCGTCGGCCGGATCGAGCTGGGCAAGCACCGGTGAGCGCTGTGACCGGCGCGAAGCCGGTGCGCTCCGAGGACGCCTTCGACGTCGACGCCGCGGTCACGTGGCTGCGCGGCCACACCGACCCCCGGTATGCCCAGGGGCTGGCCGGGCGCCCCGAGGTGCTCCAGTTCTCGGGCGGGGCGTCCAACCTGACGTACCTCCTGCGGTTCCCCGGCCTGGACCTGGTGCTGCGTCGCGGCCCCAGCGGCACCAAGGCGAGGGGTGCCCACGACATGGCCCGCGAGCACCGGATCCAGTCGGCCCTCGCGCCGGTTTTCCCTTACGTGGCAACGATGGTCGCGTTCTGCGACTCTCCGGACGTGATGGGGTCCGACTTCTACGTGATGGAGCGCCTCGTCGGGACGGTTCCCCGCCGCGAGATGCCCGTGGACCTGTCGCCCGAGCAGGCCGGGCGGCTGTGCGAGTCCATGCTCGACGTCCTGGCCGAGCTGCACTCCGTCGACGCGCAGGCGTGCGGACTCGACACCCTGGGCAAGGGCGAGGGCTACGTCCGTCGCCAGGTCGACGGGTGGTCGGCCCGCTACCGCCAGGCCCACACCCCCGGCCAGCCCGACTTCGAGGAGGTGATGGCCTGGCTCGACGAAGTCCAGCCCGACGACGTGCGCAGCGGCATCATCCACAACGACTACAAGCTCGACAACCTCGTGCTGTCCCCGGACGACCCGACCCGGATCGTGGGCCTCTTCGACTGGGAGATGGCCACGATCGGCGACCCGTTGATGGATCTCGGGGCCGCCCTGGCGTACTGGGTGCAGGCCGACGACGACGAGGACTTCCACGCCTTCCGCCGGGTGCCGACGCACCTGCCCGGCATGCTGACCCGCGACCAGATGGTGGCCGGCTACTGCCAGCGGATGGACGTCGACATCAGCCCGCGGCAGGCGCTGTTCTACCAGGCCTACGGGCTCTTCCGGCTCGCGGTCATCGCTCAGCAGATCTACTACCGCTACGCCAACGGCCAGACCACCAACGAGGCGTATGCCGTGTTCGGGCCCGCGGTGCAGATCCTCGACCGACGGTTGCGCAGGCTGCTCGACTGACCGGTGGCGGCGCGGATGACCGGGGTTGTCGGGGTGCTCGCCTATCGTGGTGCCATGGGGAGCCCCGACGTCGAGGTCCGGCGCAGCCGCAAGCGCCGTCGCACCGTGAGTGCCTATCGCGAGGACGGTCGCACGATCGTGCTCATCCCGGCCCGGTTCACCAAGGCCGAGGAGCAGCAGTGGGTCGACACGATGCTCGACAAGCTGGCCAAGGGTGACAAGCGCCGGCGCCCCAGCGACGCACAGCTGCGCGCCCGGTCGGTCGAGCTGTCCCAGCGCTACCTCGGCGGTCAGGCCCGGCCCACCAGCATCCGCTGGGTGACCAACCAGAACTCCCGGTGGGGCTCCTGCACGCCGTCGGACGGCACGATCCGGATCTCGACGCGGGTCAAGGGCATGCCCGGCTTCGTCCTCGACTACGTCATCCTCCACGAGCTCGCGCACCTGCTCTCGCCGGGCCACGGCCCGGACTTCTGGGCCCTGCTCCGGGGATACCCGCGCCTCGAGCGCGCGCGGGGGTACCTCGAGGGGGTCGCCGCGACGGCCGGGCTCGACCTGTCCGACGGCGAGACCGACAGCGACGAGCTGGGGCAGGCGGCGCTGGACTTCGGTCCCAGCGACTGAGCCGCCCGGTCGGACTTCCAGGGCTGCCGTCGGTCTTCCAGCGAGGCGACCCTAGGTCGCCAGCACCCGCCTGGCCGCCTGGGCCAGCGGGAGGATCTCACCCGCGCTCGCCTCCGGGAGGGCGTCCACGGGCCACCAGGCCACGTCGAGGGACTCCTCGCTGACGGCATACGCGTCCTGGTCGCGGGCCACCCCGGCATACCTGAGGTCGAGGTGCTCGCTGCACCGACCGAAACCCGCGGCCAGCAGCGAGTGCCGGTCGAGGTGCACGAGCTGTGGGTGCAGCACGAGGTCGGCGATCCCGGACTCCTCGCGTGCCTCGCGGGTCGCCGCCCCCAGCACCGACTGGTCGCCGGGCTCGAAGTGGCCGCCGAACTGGAGCCAGAGCCCGGCCTTGGCGTGCAGGGTGAGGAGCACCTTGTCGAGCGAGGCATTGAGCACCAGGGCGCTCGCGGTGAGGTGCGCCGGTGGGCCCTGCTTCCACAGCGCGTCGGGGTGCGCCGCGCAGTGGTCCAGCAGCTCCACCCTCAGGCGTTCCTGCTGGGGGTCGGGTGCGTGCCACCCCTCCAGCACGTGCTCGGCGTCAGCGCGGAGGGTGAGGTATGCCGTGGGCACGTCCGTCGACCGTGCCGTCACCGTCCGCCCTCGCCGGGGGAGCCCTGCTCGTCGGCGCCGCCGGGGGAGTCCGGACCGTCGGGCGAGCTGGTGCCGCCCGGGCCACCGTCGGCCTCGCCCTGCGTCAGGAGCTGGTCGAGGGCGGCATCGAGGTCGGTGCTCTCCGACGTGCCGTAGCGCTCGACATAGCCCAGGGGGTCGTCCAGGTCGGCGCCGGTGGGTGCGACATCGGGGTGGCCCCAGGCGCCGTCGCGGCCGGCAGCGCCGTGCTTGGCTTCGAGGGCGGCCCAGAGGTTGGCCGCGTCGCGCAGCCGTCGTGGCCGCAGCTCGAGTCCGACCAGGCCCGCGAAGGCCTTCTCGGCGGGACCGCCGGTGGCGCGCCGACGGCGTACCGCTTCACCCAGCGCAGCCGACTGGGGCAGGTGCTCGCGGGTGGTGCGTTCGGCGACGACGTCCACCCAGCCCTCGACGAGCGCCAGGTAGGTCTCGAGGCGCGCCAGGGCGGCGCGTTGCGCGGCACTGGGGTCGGGTCGGAAGAGCTGGTCCTGCAGCGCCGCCTGCAGGGCGTTCGCGTCGCTCGCGTCCACGGACTCCAGCGCGGTCTCGATCCGGTCGGTGTCGATGCTGATGTCACGGGCGTAGTCGCGCACCGCCGCCACCAGCTGTGGCCCGATCCAGGGCACTTCGGAGAACAACCGGATCCTGGCGGCCTCGCGGACGGCGAGGTAGATCCGGACCTGGTCGAGGTCCACTCCGAGCCCCTCCGCAAAGGCCTCGACGTTGGCGGGCAGCAGCGCCACGGAGCGGTCGGGCACGAGCGGCAGGCCGACCTCGGTGCCGCTGACGGTCTCGGCGGCGAGGGCGCCCACGGCCTGCCCCACCTGGAGCCCGAACATGGCACCACTCATCTTGGCCAGCACCGGTTCCATCTGGCCGAGCATCGCCGCGGGGTCGACTCCCGCAGGCAGGATGCCCTCGGGCAGGCCACCCTCGCCGAGCTGTTGCAGCTGGGTGCGCATGGCGTCACCGACCGCGCGCCCGACGCCCTCGGCGACGGGCTCGACGAGCGTGCGCCAGGTCGGCATCGTCGCCTCGACCCATTCGGCGCGGCTCCACGCGTGGGTCGTGATGCCGGGAGCCTCGAACGCGGTCACCTCGTCGAGCCAGAGCTCGGCGACCTGCACCGCCTGGTCGAGCTGGCGGCGAGCCGCCTCGCCGACGACGGCGTCCCCCGCTTCGGACACCGTCTTGCGGGCCGTGTCGGTTGCGAGCGTGAGGTTGAAGACATCGGTGTCAGTGCTGGCGAACATCGACTGCATCTGGCCGACCATCATCTGGAGCATCGCCGGGTCGACCTGGTCGATGCCCATGTCCTTGAGGGCCTTGGCCATGTCGGGGTCCACCTGACCACCGGTGAGCCGCGCCAGCACGGCCTCGATCTCCGGCGACAGCCCGGAGGGGTCGGAGGAGAGGTCGGAGGCGGGATCGAAGGAGCCGGAGGGTGTGTCCTGCTCGTCACCCGGGTCGTCGGGGCCCGAGCCCTCGGGGCCTGGGTCGTGGTCATGGGGATGGTCGGGCACAACTGCTCCTCAGCGGTCCTGAGAGGATGGTCTCTCACTAGACAACCACGCGGAGGCCACAGTGAGTTCCCCCGGGCGGGCTGGACGGGGTCCCGTTCGCTCGCGGCGTAGAGCGATCGATGTCGCGGTGATCGGCACGGCCGGCCCCGCGAGTCGTGCCGTCCTGCGCGCCCTGGTCTCGGCAGCGGCCCGTGGGGGCGCCGCGCCGCAGTCGCACGGCGGCGTCGACGAGGCGCGGATCGGTGCCGTCGTGGCGGTCGACAGCGAACGACCCCCGGTGGGCGGGGTGCAGTTCCGCCACGCCGATCCCGCGGAGCCGGGCCTGGTGGACGCACTCGAGGGGGTCCACGCCGCGGCATACGTGGCAACGAGCACGAACCTCGCTCGCGACCTGGCAATGGGTAGCCGCGCGCGACGAGAACACAGCCTGCGGGTGGCGCAGACCGTCATCACCGCCGCGGCCGCGGCAGGGGTGCGGCACCTGGTCGTCGTCACCTCGGCGCAGACCTTCGGTGCGCTGGCCGACAACCCGGTGCCGCTCGAGGACGACGCGCCGTTGCGGGCGTCCTCGGACGAGGGGCAGGTGGGTGACCTGATGGATGTCGAGCAGCTCATCCGCGTGGCGCGCGACGTGCACCCGGGCCTGGCCATCACGACGCTTCGGCCGGCGGCCCTCGTCGGCGACGGGGTGGACACGGTCCTGACCCGCCACTTCGAGGCGCCGAGGCTGCTCACCCTGCGAGGCGCCGACCCGGCCTGGCAGTTCTGCCACGTCGACGACCTCGGGTCGGCCGTGGCCCTGGTGATGGCGCAGGGAGTCGGCGGCGAGGTCTCGGCGGGCGCGCCGGGTCACCTCAGCCAGAGCGACCTCGAACGGCTCACCGGCATGCGCCGGGTCGAGCTCAGCATGGCCGCCGCCATGGGAACCGCAGACCGCCTCCACCGCGTTGGGGTGTTGCCGGCACCCGCCAGCGACCTTGCCTTCGTGGCCTTTCCCTGGGCAGTCTCTGCCCGCACACTGCTGGGTCGCGGTTGGGTGCCGGTCCATGACAACGAAACCTGTCTCGGGGTGCTCCTGACCACGATCCGGGGTTCGCATGCGGTGGCGGCCCGCAGACTGGACCGCAAGGATGCCGCTCTCGGGGCGGCCAGCGCCGCGGTGGCCCTGGTGGGCACGGCAGCAATCATGCGGCGACGCCGCAGGAAAGGTTCGACAGCATGACCGACCCGGTCACAGAGCTCGACAGCGAGCCCACGGTGGTCCTCAGCGATATCCGCGAGGAACCGCTGAGCGTCGACGAGGTGCTCGCCCTCGTGCAGCACCCCCGGTGCGGCGGGATCGCCCTGTTCGTGGGCGTCGTGCGCGACCACGACCACGGCGCGCCGGTGTCGGCGCTCGACTACTCGGCCCACCCCAGCGTGGCGCAGGAGCTGCAGCGGGTATGCCGCGAGGTCGCCGACCGCCACGACGTCGCCCGCCTCGCGGCGGTGCACCGGGTCGGCCACCTCGAGATCGGCGACCGCGCAGTCGTGGCGGCGGTCTCCGCGCCGCACCGCGGGGAGGCCTTCGAGGCCTGCCGTGACCTCATCGACACGCTCAAGTCGACGGTGCCGATCTGGAAGCACCAGCTCTTCTCCGACGGCAGCGACGAGTGGGTGGGGCTGCCGTGACCAGCCCCTTCCAGCAGCCTTCACCGCCGGACCAGCTGGCCCCGGGACAAGGACCCGTCGTCGAGGACCCGTACCGGCTCAGCCGGCGGTCCACGGTGGCCCTCGTCGGGGTCTTCCTGCTGATCGCTCTCGGCGCCCTGTCGGTGATGATCGGGCTGCCCTACGTCATCATGAAGCCAGGACCGGTCACCAACACCCTCGGCACCCTGGATGGCAAACCGCTGATCACGGTCTCGGGGGCCCCGACCTACCCGACCCAGGGAGCCCTGGACTTCACCACCGTGCGCATTGCCGGTGGCCCCGGCTCCCGGGTGACCGTGTGGGACGTGCTGGAGGCGGCGATCAACCCGGACGAGGCCGTCGTGGACGAGGGGCTCTACTTCCCGACCGGAGTCACCGACAAGCAGGTCCAGGAGGAGAGCACGGCGGAGATGGTCGACTCCCAGCAGGAGGCCGTCGCGGTCGCGCTGAAGGCCCTCGGGAAGAAGGTCATCGAGCACGTCGTCATCGGCGCGGTCGCGAAGGACGCGCCCTCGGCCGCCCTGCTGAAGAACGGCGACGAGATCGTCACCATCGACGGCAAGCGCGTGGCCGACTCCAACGCGGTGCGTGCCGCGGTCAGCCTGCACAAGCCGGGGGAGACCGTGGCACTTGGCCTGGTCCGGGACGGCAAGCCGGTCACAGTCAGCGCCAAGACGCGGGCGGCCGATGGGCGCGCCACGGTGGGCGTCTTCCTGGGCATCCGGTTCGAGTTCCCGATCGACGTCAAGATCAACGCCGGCAACGTCGGTGGCCCGTCAGCCGGGACGATGTTCTCGCTGGCCGTCTACGACACCCTCACCCCCGGACCGCTCACCGGTGGGCAGAAGATCGCCGGCACGGGCACGATGGACGCCGAGGGTCAGGTGGGCCCGATCGGCGGCATCCAGCAGAAGCTCGTCGGTGCCCACGACGGCGGTGCCGCCTGGTTCCTGGCCCCGGCAGCCAACTGCGACGAGGTCGTGGGTCACGTGCCCGACGGACTGCGGGTGGTCCGGATCTCGACCTTCGCCGAGGCCAAGTCCGCCGTCGAGGCGATCGCCGACAGGCGGGGCGGTTCGCTGCCCACCTGCACGAAGTAGCTCAGCCGGCGCTGGTCAACCCACTCAGCGGCTCAGGCCTCGAGGGTGGCCCTGAGTGCGTGGACCAGGCCGGGAGCGATCTCGTCGCCGAGCGCGACCTTGTCGTCGCGGTCGTTGGCGCGCTGGCGCAGCAGGCACCGGCTCTGCCCGTCGCGCGTCACGGCGACCAGCAGCCGGACGTCCTGACGGTCCGGATGGGCCGCGAGTGCGTCGACGGCCGACTCCGTGTGGGCGGGCAGCCCGCGCTCGGCCTCCGGGGGCACCACGATGCGCTCGACGGCCAGAGCGGCGCCGACGACGCTGTCCGGCCACGCGATCCCGCCGAGCAGGCTCTCGAGGTTCGAGGTCGGCGGCAGGCCCTCCTGCTCGATCGCGCTGAGCGCGCCCTCGGCCAGGTCGGAGCCACGCATCTGGGCCTTCAGGTGCGGCTCGCGCTCGAGCAGGTCCGCGGTGGGGACGAGGGCGAACAGGCGGGGGTTCTGGTCCCAGCCGGCCGCGGCGACATGCCTCTCGGTGTCCAGCGCGGCGATGGACAGCGGGTCGGCGACGGGTTGGGAGTTCTGGCTCACGCGCCCATGGTGCCGCATGGCGCTGGGGAGCTGGCCACGCGGCATACCCGCGGCGCTGCCGGGGCATCGGCAGCAGCAGCGCCGGCGGCGTTCAGCGGGGGTGCACAGCTGGTGCCGAGACGTGTCCCAGATCGGGGTGGGAACCACTGGGGCGGTCGGTAAGTTGGACCCACTACAGCAGGCGGCCTCGCTGGGTGGTCGCACGGCAGATCGGGCGTGGCGTGAGTTCTTCTGAATGGTTCGGCCAGGGCGAGCCGGGTGCCGGTGGCGCCCGTCCCGGAGGGACTCCGCGGGGGGCAGGATCGGGCGCCGGTGGACGCCGACCCCCGTCGCTGTCGTTTACCAGGCGCCGTGGACCGCTCGTGCCGACCATCGTGATCCTGGTGGTCCTCGGGTTCCTGGTCTCGATCCTGGCCTCGCTGTGGACCGAGGTGCTGTGGTTCGACTCGGTGGGCTACGAGGGTGTCTTCGTCACCGAGCTGACGACCAAGATCCTGCTGTTCGTCGTGGGCTTCGTCCTCACCGCCGGTGTGGTCGCCTCGAGCCTGGTGATCGGCTACCGCACCCGGCCGATCTATGCGCCGGTGACGCCGCAGCAGCAGAACCTCGACCAGTACCGCGAGGCCATCGAGCCTCTGCGGCGCGCGGCGATGTTCGCCATCCCCGGCCTGCTGGGACTGCTGGCGGGCACGGGTGCGGCCGGGCAGTGGGAGACGTACCTGTTGTGGCGCAACGGAGTTCCGTTCGGGAGCAAGGACGCGCAGTTCCACCTCGACCTGTCGTTCTTCGTCTTCACGCTGCCGTGGATCCAGTTCGTCCTGGGCTTCCTGACCATGGTGCTCGTGATGGCTACGCTGGCCGCAGCGTTCACCCACTACGTCTACGGCGGACTGCAGATCCAGGCGCGGGCGGAGCGCACCTCCAGGGCTGCCCGCACCCACCTCGCGATCCTGGTGGCCGTCCTGGTGCTGATCCGGGCGGCGACCTACTGGTTCGACCGGTACGCGCTCGCGACCAAGGACTCGCCGCTGCTGACCGGCATCCGCTACACCGACGCGCACGCCGTCCTGCCGACGAAGGCGATCCTCGCCGTTGCCGCGCTGATGACGGTGGGCCTGTTCATCGCCTCCATCTGGACCCGGTCGTGGCGGCTCCCGATCGTCGGGGTCGCACTGCTCGTGATCACCTCGATCGTGGTCGGCAGCATCTACCCGGCGGTGTACCAGCGGTTCAAGGTCCGTCCCTCGGAGAAGTCGCTCGAGCAGCCCTATATCGACCGCAACATCAAGGCGACCCGCGCGGCCTACGGCATCGCGAACGTCGACACCCAGAACTACACCGCCACGACGGAGGCGACCTCGGGACAGCTGCGCAACGATGCCGAGACCATTCCCGGCATCCGTCTGGTCGACCCCATCGTGGTCTCCCCGACGTTCAAGCAGCTCCAGTCGGTCAAGTCCTACTACGCGTTCCCCGACGCCCTCGACGTGGACCGCTACAACATCAATGGCAAGGTCAAGGACACCGTGGTGGCGGTCCGTGAGCTCGACCTCAACGGCCTGCCGCAGAACCAGCGCAACTGGCTCAACGACCACACCGTCTACACCCACGGCTTCGGCGTGGTGGCCGCCTACGGCAACCAGCGGGGCGCCGACGGCCAGCCTGTTTTCTACGAGCAGAACATCCCCCAGATGGGACCGCTCGGCGAGTTCGAGCCCCGGATCTACTTCGGCGAGCAGGCGTCCACGTACTCCATCGTCGGCGGTGCCGCGGGGTCCCGGGCGCGTGAGTTCGACTACCCCGACAGCAGCATCGCCGGCCAGAAGAACAACACCTACACCGGCAAGGGTGGGGTGCCACTGAGCTCCTTCCTGCGCAAGTCCGCCTACGCGCTGAAGTACCGCGAGCTGAACTTCCTGCTCTCCGACGCCGTGAACGACAAGAGCCGGCTGCTCGACCACCGCTCGCCGACCGAGCGCGTGCAACGAGTCGCTCCTTGGCTGACCCTCGACGGCAACCCCTATCCCGCGGTCGTGGACGGCCGGGTCCAGTGGATCGTCGACGGCTACACCACGACGGCCGACTACCCGTACTCGCGCCTCACCGAGATCGACAGCGCCACCTCCGACTCCACCACCGCGACCTCGCAGTCGGTGCGCCCCATCGGCACCGGTCAGGTCAACTACATCCGCAACTCGGTCAAGGCGACTGTCGACGCCTACGACGGCTCGGTGAAGCTGTACTCGTGGGACGACAAGGACCCGCTGCTCAAGGCGTGGAGCAAGGCGTTCAAGAACACCGTGCTGCCGATGAGCGCCATCAGCGGCTCGCTGATGTCGCACCTGCGCTATCCCGAGGACCTGTTCAAGGTGCAGCGCACGATGCTCACCCGGTACCACGTGACCGATGCCGACTCCTTCTACGGCGCCGGTGACTTCTGGCAGGTTCCGGAGGACTCGGCCCAGGAGGCCAACGTCGTCCAGCCGCCCTACTACCTCACCCTGAAGATGCCCGACCAGAGCGGGCCGCGCTTCTCCCTGACGACGACCTTCAAGCCGATCGGTGACCGGCAGGTCCTGTCCGGCTTCCTCGCGGTCGATGCGGACGCCGGCTCCACGACGGGTCAGCGCAGCTCCGACTACGGCACGCTGCGGCTGTTGACGCTGCCCAAGGACAGCCAGGTCAGGGGACCGGGTCAGGTGCAGAACGACATCAGCTCGTCCAACCTGACCTCACCCGCGTTCGGCCCCAGCCTCACGCTGTCGCAGTTCCTCAACAACGCCAGGCAGCAGGGGTCTCGGGTCACGCTGGGCAACCTGCTGACCCTGCCCGTCGGTGGCGGGCTGCTCTACGTGCAGCCGATCTACGTCAGCGCCAACAGTGCGTCGGCCTACCCGCTCTCGCGGGCGACGGTGGTGGCGTTCGGCGACAAGCTGGCCTGGTCGGACACCCTCGACGGGGCGCTGGACGGCCTCTTCGGCGGCAACTCCGGTGCGAGCGCCGGGGACTCCGGGACGACGCCGACCACACCGCCCACAGGGACCGGGACGACGCCTCCGACGACGCCCGCACCGGCTGACGCGAAGGCGCTGGCCAAGGCGCTGGCCGACATCCAGGCTGCCTACGCCGCGGGTCAGAAGGCGCTCAAGGCGGGAGACTTCGCGGCCTACGGCGCGGCCCAGAAGCAGCTCGCCGACGCCATCGCGCGCGCGGTCGCGGCGGCCCCGAAGGGTGGGTCGGTCACGGTGACCCCCACGCCGTCCCCGAGCACCACCACGCCGTCCCCGAGCACCACCACCCCGGCGCCCTCCGGGACGTCCACTCCCTAGGTGCTCTGCCGGCCTGACGCAGCCCGATTTGGTTCGGGCGCAGGGGTTCCCGTAAGGTGGTGTCTACCGACGCGGGGTGGAGCAGCTCGGTAGCTCGCCGGGCTCATAACCCGGAGGTCGCAGGTTCAAATCCTGCCCCCGCTACCACGAAGTAGCAGGTCAGAGGCCCTTTCCCTTCGGGGAGAGGGCCTCTGTCATGCCGGGGTGTAGCCATGTGTAGCCAAGGCCCGCGGCTGTTGCCTGATCCTTACGCGCCGTGCAGCGTGGACCGCAGAGCTTCGTAGCGGTCGAGCACGTCCAGGCCCCCGAGCTGCCCCGTCGGCTCGAGTGTTTCCTCGATGCGCACCTTCCAGTCCGGGGGTTGGTCCGCCCCGCTGAGCACCCAGGCCGCCTGCCGGGCCGCGCCCAGGCCGACATACTCTCCTGCAGCAGGGATGGCCACCGGCACTCCGAACAGGTCAGGGGCGATGGCGCGCACGGCGGCGGACGCGGACGCGCCGCCGATGAGCAGGATCCGTGCCACGGGGATCCCGAGGCGGCGCAGATCCTGCACCCCCGCGACGAGGTTGGCCAACATGCCTTCCACCGCGGCGCGGGCGAGGTTCTCGGGGGTGGCGTTGCTGCGAGTGAGGCCGCCGAGGGTGCCGGTCGCGTCTGGAAGGTTCGGCGTGCGCTCCCCGTCGAGGTAGGGGAGCAAGGTCAGTCCGCCGGCGCCGGGGGATGCCGAGAGAGCGAGGTGGTCGAGTCCGGTCAGGTCCGTGCCGAGCAGCCGCGCCGCTGCCGTCAGGACGCGCGCCGCGTTCAGGGTGCACACGAGTGGCAGGTGGCCCCCGGTCGCGCTCGCGAAGCCGGCGACGTGGCCCGTGAGGTCCCGAACAGGCAACGAGTGGTCCGCGAACACGGCCCCGCTCGTACCCAGCGACACCGCCGCATCACCTGCGCGCAGCCCGAGCCCGAGTGCCGCAGCCGCGTTGTCACCTGTCCCGGGCCCCACGATCACGCCCGTGTCGGTCCTCCCTGCTTCCTCCGACGGACCGAGTACTCGAGGCGTGACGAACCCGTGACCCAACGCGAGCTCCTGGATGTCGAGCAGATACGTGCCCTCGGCTGTCGAGAAGTACCCGGTGCCCGAGGCATCTCCGCGATCCGTCACATATTCGCGGAATGCGTTGCCCTGTTTGAGGATCTGACCGGTCAGCCAATCGTGGGGCAGGACGACCTCGGCGACCCGTGCGGCGTTCGCCGGCTCATTCTCGGCCAGCCACCGGACCTTGGTGACCGTGAAGCTCGGGACGGGCACCGAGCCCGTACGCTCCACCCAGGTCGCCGCACCACCCAGCTCCCCAAGCAGGTCCCGCGATGCTTGCGCCGAGCGGGTGTCATTCCACAGCAACGCATCTCGGACGACCGCTCCCACCTCGTCGAGGGCGCACATCCCATGCTGCTGGCCGCCGACGGCGATTGCCGCCACGTCGTCGAGCAGCCCACCGGCTGTGGCGTTGGTGAACGCCTCCCACCAGCGGTCGGGGTGGACCTCGCTGCCGTCAGGGTGCGGCGCGCGACCGGTGCGGACGACCTCACCGGTCGACGCGTCGCACACGACGACCTTGGTCGACTGGGTGGAGGAGTCGACTCCGGCGACCAGCGTGGGGCGAGCGTGTGGCATCAGTCCTCCGTCACGATGCTGATCTTGCCGCTGTGGCCGGCGTCCGCAAGACGGTATGCGAGCACACTCGACGGCGCGTCGCTGCAGTACCGCCGCCAGCCGATCAGCGTTCGTCGATCATGACATCGATGGTGTACGTCGACGACCGGTAGCAGTGGTCGCCGAACTCCACCGCTGCGCCGGCGGCGTCGAAGGCGCTGCGCGACATGGTCAGCACCGGCTCGTGCCCACGGATGCCGAGATGCTTTCGCTCCTTGGCGGTGGGAGTCCGGGCGCCGATGCTCTGGTGCGCGACGACGGGCCGCACTCCGCGCTCCCGTAGCAACGCATAGAGCCCCTCGTCCTCCAGCCGCTCCCGGGTGATGTCGTTGAGTCCCGGTGGGAGCCAGTTCTGCAGCACGGCCAGGGGTGTGTCGCCGGCACTGCGCAGCCGCGCGATGGACAGGAACACCGTGTCGTCGGGTAGGTCGAGAGCAGCTGCCACCCTTTCGTCCTGCACCAGCTCATGGCTCAGCACCTTCGTCGTGGGCCGTGTCCCGGCGCGGGCGAGGTCATCCCAGAGGCTGGTGAGCTCGGCCCGACGATGCACCTTGCGCGCCGCGACGGTGGTGCCCAGACCACGTCGACGAAGCAGGAGACCCTGGTCGACAAGCTCCTGGATCGCCCTGCGCACCGTGGGTCGCGAGAGGTTGAGGCGCGCCACGATGGCCACCTCGTTCTCGAAGGGGTCGCCGGGCTGCAGTTCGCCGCTGTTGATCGCCTCGCCGAGCTGCTCGGCGAGCTGATGGTAGAGAGGCACGGGTGACGTTCGATCGATCATCACGCCCACCTGTTTGGCCACTAGACCACTGTAGCGGGGACACTGCATTTCTCACGTGAGAATGTCCTGACAAAGTGTTGACGTGGCACCCTCCTATGGGCACGCTGGCTCTGCACCCGCCGCGTGCCACATGCCCCGGTTCTTGGCAACGGCGATAGGCTTCGACACCGGACGGGAAGAGCTCCGCTGATGCGCATCGGACTAGCAGGTACAGGACGGATCGGGGCTTTTCACGCCTCGACACTCAAGAGCCTCGACGCGGTCGACGAGGTCATCCTCGTCGATGTCGACGGGCAGGCCGCCCGACGGGTCGCCGGGGAGCTTGGCCTCGCCTGTGCCGCCGACATCGACGAGCTGCTCGGCGCGGGAATCGACGGCCTGGTCATCGCGACTGCGACCCCCGGGCACGCTCCCCTCCTGCGCCACGGCATCGAGGGCGGCATCCCGACGTTCTGCGAGAAGCCGGTCGCGGCCAGCCTCGAAGAGACCCTCGACCTGGCCCGCCTCGTCGCCGACTCGGACACCCCTGTGCACGTCGGGTTCCAACGCCGCTTCGACGACGGCTACCGCAACGCCAAGGCGGCCGTGGCCTCTGGGGAACTGGGCTTCGTCCACACCATCCGGGCCGCGACACACGACCAGGCTCCGCCGCACGCGGCATACATCCCCACCTCGGGGGGGATCTTCCGCGACTGCAACGTCCACGATTTCGACGCGATCAGGTTCGTCACAGGTCGCGAGGTCGCCACCGTCTACGCGACGGGCGCCAACAAGGGTGCGCCCTTCTTCCGGGACGCCGGCGACGTCGACAGCGGTGCAGCCATCCTCACCCTGGACGACGAGACGCTCGTGCTGGTGAGCTCGACTCGCTACAACGGCGGGGGGCACGACGTGCGCATGGAGGTCCACGGAGAGCTGGGCGCCATCGCGGTGGGCCTCGACGACTCGCTCGCGTTCCGGTCGGCCGAGGGTCACGTCGAGTTCCCCCGGGGGCCCGTGAAGCGGTCGTTCATGGAGCGCTTCCTGCCGGCCTACCGCGCCGAGCTCGCTGCATTCTGCGAGGTCGCTGCCGGCAGGCTGCCCACCCCCTGCACCGTCGACGACGCACTGCAGGCCTTCCGCGTCGCAGAGGCGTGCGAGCTGTCGCGGAGCGAGCGCCGGCCAGTCGACCTCTCCGAGATCAAGGGAGCCTGACCGATGACCACCCAGACACCGCCGCTGTCCGACCGCATTGCGGGCGCCCCGATCTCCTGGGGCGTCTGTGAGGTCCCTGGCTGGGGCTGGCAGTACGACCCCGCGACGGTGCTGAGGCAGATGGCAGACGTCGGGCTCGTCGCGACCGAGTTCGGGCCGGACGGGTTCCTGCCCGATGACCCGGAGGACAAGGCGCGCGTGCTCGCCGAGGTGGACCTGGAGGCGATCGGCCAGTTCGTGCCCGTCGTCCTCCACGACCAGGGCCACGACCCGGTCCCCGAGGTCGAGCGGGCCCTGGACAGCCTGGTGGCCGCCCATGCCTCCACGGTCGTGATTGCCGCGGCGACCGGACGGGGTGGATATGACGAGAGGCCCGTTCTCGATGACGCCGGCTGGGCGACCCTGCTGGCCAACCTGGACCGCCTCGACACCGCTGCGGCGGCGCGCGGCATCACGGCCACCCTCCACCCCCACGTCGGCACCATGGTCGAGTCGGGCGAGGAGACCGACCGGGTCCTCGCGGGCTCCACCATCGGGCTCTGCCTCGACACCGGGCACCTCCTCATCGGTGGTGGCGACCCGGTCGCGGTCGCGCGCAGCCATCCCCAGCGAATCGCCCACGTGCACCTCAAGGACGTCAGCGAGGCCGTGGCCCGGCGTGTGCGCAACGGCCAGCTCTCCTACACCGAAGGTGTGCGTGAAGGCCTCTACGTGCCACTGGGGGAGGGCGACGTCGACATAGCCGCCATCGTCGGAGCCCTGGAGGACGGCGGGTATGCCGGGTGGTACGTCCTCGAGCAGGACACCATCCTGCCGGACGACCCCGGAGCGCAAGGGCCGCTCGAAGACGTCGAGACGAGCCTCAACTACCTCCTGGCCCTGGCCGCGCAGCACTCCGGTGTCGGGATCTGACGTGTCCGGCGCCTACGACCTGGTCTCCATCGGTCGGGTCAGCGCCGACATCTACCCGCTGCAGCTCGGCGTCGGGCTCGAGCAGGTGCGCACCTTCGAGAAGTTCCTCGGCGGTAGCGCCACCAACGTGGCCGTGGCCGCAGCCCGTTATGGGCGCCACTGCGCACTGATCACCCGAACGGGGCACGACGCCTTCGGCCGGTACGTGCGCCAGGAGGCCGAGCGCCTCGGCGTGGACCCGGCATACATGACCGAGGTGGACGGACCCCCCACTCCGGTGACGTTCTGCGAGATCTTCCCGCCGGACGACTTCCCGCTGTACTTCTACCGGTACCCGACGGCCCCGGATCTGCTCATCGAGCCGGACACGTTGCCGCTGCAGGAGATACGGGACGCGCGGGTGTACTGGAGCACGGTCACCGGGCTCTCGCAGGAACCGAGCCGGGCCGCGCACTTCACCGCCTGGGAGCACCGCGGGCGGCGGGAGCACACCATCCTCGACCTCGACTACCGCCCCATGTTCTGGGCCGACCCCGCGGAGGCGAGCGAACAGGTCGACAAGGCTCTCCAGCACGTGACTGTCGCCGTGGGCAACCGCGAGGAGTGCGAGATCGCGGTCGGCGAGGCCGATCCGGAGCGCGCCGCCGACGCCCTCCTCGATCGAGGCCTCGAGCTCGCGATCGTCAAACAGGGTGCTCGTGGCGTCCTCGCCGCGACACGCGAGCAGCGGATCGAGGTCCCGTCCTTCCCCGTCGACGTCGTCAACGGCCTCGGCGCCGGCGACGCCTTCGGCGGCGCCCTGGTGCACGGACTCATCGCCGGCTGGCCCCTGCGAGACGTCCTCGAGTTCTGCAACGTCGCCGGAGCGATCGTCGCCTCCCGGCTGGAGTGCTCGACGGCAATGCCGACCGAGACCGAAGTGCGTGAGGCGCTCGCGACAGGAGTGGTGTCGGTGCACCTCGGGGCGCTCGACCACGCGCAGGAGGGGCAGCGATGAGCACCACACCGGCCACCACGAGTCCGAGGCTGGACCCTGAGGCACTCGCCCTGCTCACCGAGACCCGGGTGAGGGCCCCGGGGGCCATCGCGGACCGCTGGCAGGCGCGAACGCGCCGCCCGCTCGTCGGCCCGGACGGGAGGCTGCTGATCGTGGCGGCTGACCACCCAGCCCGTGGCGCGCTCGGCGTGCGTGGCGACAAGCAGGCGATGGGCAGCAGGAGCGAGCTCATCGGCCGACTGGTGGAGGCGCTCTCGCGCCCTGGCGTGGATGGGGTGCTCGGCACCGCGGACATCCTCGAGGACCTGCTCCTGCTCGGCGCCCTGGAGGGCAAGGTCGTGATCGGCTCGATGAACCGAGGCGGCCTCCAGGGGGCGACTTTCGAGCTCGACGACCGCTTCACTGCCTACCGGGCGCAGGACATCGCCGCCCACGGCCTGGAAGGCGGAAAGATGCTCACCCGCATCGCGCACGACGACCCGGGCACGGCGCCAACCCTCGAAGCCAGCGCGAAGGCGGTCACCCAGCTCGCGGAGCACGGGTTGATGGCCATGGTCGAGCCCTTCATCTCGGTGCGGGAGGGCGGGCAAGTCGTCAATCGGCTCGACCCCGACTCGACCATCCTGTCGATGCACATCGCCGCCGGTCTCGGAGCCACCAGCGCGCACACCTGGCTCAAGCTGCCGGTCGTCGACGACCTCGCGCGCGTCATGGACGCGACGACGCTGCCGACGCTGCTGCTCGGAGGTGACCCGCAGACCTGCCCCGACGAGACCTACTCGTCGTGGGGTCAGGCACTTGAACTGCCGTCGGTGCGCGGGCTCGTCGTGGGCCGGGCCCTGCTCTACCCGCCCGACGGCGACGTCGCCGGCGCGGTCGACATCGCCGCCGGCCTGGTCCACGGGGAGGTCGGATGAGCCTCGGTCGCGACAACGACACCTGGGTGCGTCTCGCCGGTACGGCGATGCGGGATGGCTGGGACGTCGTCATCGACGACTCCGTGCCGGGCTGGTTGCACACCGGCCTCTATGCCGGGTCGCTCGCAGAGGGGGAGAGTCGCACTGTCGAGGCGGGCGAGCGAGAGCACGTGGTGGTCCCCCTGTCGGGCTCGGTTCGCGTGGTGGTTTCGGAGTCCGATGACGTGCTGCTGCTCGGCCGCGAGAGTGTCTTCACCGGGTCGACCGACGTCGCCTATGTGGCGCGCGACTCGGCCTTGACGGTGACCGCCGAGGGCGGCCCCGCGCGAGTCGCGGTGTGCGCCGCGAAGGCGACCACGCGGCATACGCCTGCGGTGCGGCACGTGTCGGCAGCCGAGGTGCCGGTCGAGGTGCGTGGCGCCGGGTCCTGCTCGCGCGAGGTCCGCAACTTCGGCATCCCCGAGGTGCTCGACGCGGACTCGATCATCGCCTGCGAGGTAATCACCCCGGCTGGCAACTGGAGCTCCTACCCGCCGCACAAGCACGACGAGGAGCGGCCGGGCGAGGAGACCGAGCTCGAGGAGATCTACTACTTCGAGACGCAGGCATCCGCCGGAAACGACACTGCGGATCCGGTTGGCTACCAACGGGTCTACGGCAGCGACGAGCGACCGATCGACGTCCTGGCCGAGGTGCGCAGTGGCGACGTCGTGCTCGTACCGTACGGGTGGCACGGACCCGCGACGGCTGCCCCGGACGCGGACCTCTACTACCTCAACGTCATGGCCGGCCCGGGAGAACATCGGGCCTGGCTGATCTGTGACGACCCGGCGCACGCCCGGGTGCGCGAGACCTGGACGACGCAGGACGTCGACCCCCGACTGGGCAAGGCAGGCAGCTGACATGGATGGGAACGACACCGCGACGGCGCGGCTCACCGTGGCGCAGGCCGTGGTCCGCTTTCTCGCGAACCAGTGGAGTGAGCGGGACGGCGAGCGCCAGAAGCTGTTTGCCGGCTGCTTCGGGATCTTCGGTCACGGCAACGTCGCGGGACTCGGCCAGGCACTGCTCCAGAACGAGCTCGCCGACCGCGAGGAGCGCCTTCGGTACGTGCTGGCGCGCAACGAGCAGGCGATGGTGCACACCGCGGTCGGCTACGCGCGGCAGAAGGACCGGCTGCAGACCTGGGCGTGCACGGCGTCGGTCGGGCCGGGCTCGACGAACATGCTGACCGGGGCCGCCCTCGCCACGATCAACCGGATACCGGTCCTGCTGCTGCCGTCAGGCACGTTCGCCACCCGCGCGTCCGCACCGGTGCTCCAGGAGCTCGAGGTCCCGTACGCCGCAGACGTGACCGTCAACGATGCGTTCCGCCCGCTGTCGCGGTTCTTCGACCGGGTCAGTCGCCCCGAGCAGCTGGCATCGGCCCTTCTCGGGGCGATGAGGGTCCTCACCGACCCGGTCGAGACGGGGGCGGTGACCATCGCCCTGCCCCAGGACGTCCAGGCAGAGGCGTTCGACTTCCCCGCCGCGCTCTTCGCCGAGCGCGTGTGGCACGTCGCTCGCCCGCCCGCGGAGGCTGCGCGGATCGTGGCCGCGGCAGACGTGATCCGAAGCGCGAAGCGACCGATGGTGGTTGCGGGCGGTGGGGTGCACTACTCCGGGGCGGAGTCGGCGCTGGCAGCGTTCTGCGAGGCGACCGGCATCCCGGTCGGTGAGACCCAGGCCGGGAAGGGGTCGCTGCTGCACGGCCACCCCCAGCTGGTTGGGGCCGTGGGCTCCACCGGCACCAGCGCGGCGAACTCGCTCGCCCGTGATGCCGATGTCGTCATCGGCATAGGGACGCGATGGTCAGACTTCACCACGGCGTCGCGAACTGCCTTCCAGGCCAGTGGGGTCCGCTTCGTGAATGTCAATGTCGCCGGGTTCGACGCCGGCAAGCATGCGGGGCTTTCGGTGGTCGCCGACGCCCGTGAGGCCCTGACAGCCCTCACCACGGCCCTGGAGGCGTATGCCGTTGATCCCGCCTACCGCGAACGGCAGCGCGAGCTGTGGCGGTCGTGGGACCAGGACGTGGAGGCGGCCTACCACCCACCGACGGAGGTGACGGCGAAGCTCGCCGAAGGCGTGCTGACCCAGGGTGAGGTGCTCGGGGTCGTCAACGAGCTGTCGGACCCGCGCGACGTCGTCCTCTGCGCTGCCGGCTCGATGCCCGGAGACCTGCACAAGCTGTGGCGGGTCCGGGACCGCAAGGCCTACCACGTCGAGTACGGCTACTCCTGCATGGGCTACGAGGTGCCGGCGTCCCTGGGGATCCGCCTGGCTGACCCGACCCGCGACGTGTTCGCCATGGTGGGGGACGGCGGCTACCTCATGATGCCGACCGAGCTCGTCACCGCGGTGCAGGAGCGGATCAAGGTCGTGGTCGTCCTCGTCCAGAACCACGGCTTCCACTCGATCGGCTCGCTCTCCGAGTCGCTCGGGTCGCAGCGGTTCGGCACGTCCTACCGCTACCGCTCCGAGGAGTCAGGCCGGCTGGACGGCCGGCTGCTCCCCGTCGACCTCGCGGCCAACGCCCGAAGCCTGGGCGCCCACGTCATCGAGGTGCACTCGCGCGATGAGCTCGAGGCCGCGGTCACAGAGGCCAAGGCGGCGCCCGCAGACGGCGGCCCGGTCGTCATCCACGTGGAGACAGACCCGCTCGTCGGCGCGCCCGACAGCGAGTCGTGGTGGGACGTGCCGGTCTCGCAGGTCAGCGAGCTCGACAGCACGAGATCCGCCTACGCGGCATACGGGAAGCGCAAGGCGACCCAGCGCCCGCTCGTCTCCCCAACCCAGCCGGGGGACCCGCCCTGACCGCTTGGCGGCCCGACGATGGGCCAGGCGCACGGCGGGGGATCCCTGCGGTTCTCAGCATCTCTGTGGTGCTCAGGATGACCGTGGTGCTCGGTCTGGGCTCAGCGCGAGGCTGAGCCCAGACCGAGGTCGTGCCCGCCGGGTCAGGCGGTGGTCCTGGCCTTGACCGCCAGCACCGCGCAGGGCGCGTCGAGCAAGACCTGTTGCGAGGTGCTGCCCAGGAAGAGCTTGCCCACCGGCGTGCGGTGACGAATGCCGATGACGATCAGCTCCGCCGACTCGGCCGCGGCGACGCGCAGGATCTCCTCGGCGGCCCCGAGCCCGCTGGTGGCCTGGAGGACCTCGTGGGCCAGGCCCGCATCGCGCAGCTCGCGCCCGATCGCGTCGATGTCCTCCGCGGTGGCGAAGCTCGGGGTGGCGAAGTCCCCGTTCTGGCCGGTGTTGACGACCACGAGCCTGCACTCCCGGAGCAGCGCTTCCTCCTTCGCCCGCTCGAAAGCAGCGATCCCCTGCGGCGTCGGGATGTAGCCGACGACGACCGTGCCGGTCACGGCGAGCCCTCGAGGCGCTTGGCGCCCGTCATGATGGCGACACCCTCGCCCATGTCGTGCGACTGGGGCGTGATGACCCCGGCCCGGCCACCCAGTCGCTGGATGTGGATGCGGTCGGCGACCTCCCACACGTGCGGCATGTTGTGGCTGATGAGGATGATCGACAGGCCCTTGTCACGCAGCTGCTTGACCATGTCGAGCACCATTCCCGACTCCTTGACACCCAGTGCCGCAGTCGGCTCGTCGAGGACGACGAGCTTGCTCCCGAACGCTGCCGCCCGGGCGACGGCGACGGCCTGGCGCTGACCTCCGGAGAGCGTCTCGACGGCCTGGTTCATGTTCTGGATCGTCTGGATCCCGAGGTCCTGCACCGAGGCACCCGCGCGCTTCTCCATGCCCCTCTTGTCGAGCATCCGCAGCACCGAACCGAGCGGTCCCTTGCGACGTTCCTCGCGGGCGAGGTAGAGGTTGCTGGCGATGTCGAGGGCAGGGATGACGGCCAGCTGCTGGTAGACCGTCTCGATCCCCGCCTCACGGGCATCCTGGGGCTTCTTGAAATGGACCGGTTGACCGTTGAGGGTGATCTCCCCGGAGTCGGGGACGTAGGCCCCGGTGAGGCACTTGATGAGAGTCGACTTGCCGGCACCGTTGTCGCCGATGACCGCGAGCACCTCGCCGGGGTAGAGGTCGAGGTCGACTCCGTCGAGACCGACCACGCGCCCGAACGTGATGACGAGCTTGCGGGCCGACAGGACGGGCTCCTGGCTGTAGACGTGCTCCTTCCCAGCCGGGACGCCACCGTGGGCCACCTCGAGGGTGCTCGTGCTCATGACTTCACCTTCCTGATCCACTGGTCGACCGCGACGGCGAGGATGACGAGCAGGCCCGTCGCGAGGACTCGCCACTGCTGGTTGACCCCCATCTGGGAGAGCCCGAAGTCGAAGGTCTGGACGATCAGCGCACCGATGAGGGTGCCGATCAGCCGACCTCGACCACCGAAGAGGCTGGTGCCGCCGATGACGACGGCCGTGATCGAGTCGAGGTTGGCGGTGGGCGCCGCGTTGGGCGTCGCCGCACCGGCGCGACCGATGAGGATCCAGGCGGCGAGGCCGTAGATCAGGCCGGCCACGGTGTA